>JAZLJG010000212.1:0-2008 GCA_045617745.1 Lachnospiraceae bacterium
GTTTTGCTTGACGGAGAAAGCAGATTTTCTGCTTTTATTTTTTCAGCCCACTCAAAGAAAGCCTCGACGACAAGTTTCAAATGAACCTTTCGTTTACGAAGCCTTTCATCCGGTGAAAGCTGCGAATACTCATTTTCACGCTTATAGATTTCAGCGATACGCTCAAGAGCCTCCGCTGCGATGGTTCCCTTTAGGGAAGACGGGTCTTTACAGACCTTACATGCTTCCGCAAACCGCCGCCTTGCATGTGCCCAGCACCCGGCAAACTTTAACGTTTCTTCCTCCCGATCCAGCTTTTCATACGCTGAGTATCCGTCGGTAAGAACGTATCCGGAAAATCCTTTCAAAAATTCCCTTGGATGGTCTGCCTTACGGGTCCGCTGATAATCATAAAGGATGATTGGTGTATCTTTGTAAAACTTACTGTTCCGGTAAACCCACATATAACTTTTGGAGTTTGCCGGCCGACCGTCTTTTGAAACCTCGACGGTTGTTTCGTCCGCCTGAAGAACATCATATTTAAAGAGTTCTTCATGAAGACGGTCATAAAGGAGACTTAGGTATCTTTCGCTGCACTGGATTGTCCAGTTTGCCATTACCTGTCTCGCTATATTTACATCATTACGCTTGAATACCTGTTCAATACGATACAGGGGAGGTGCATTGACATATTTACCGTTTAATACAGCAGCCTCCAGTGACGGAGTTACAATGCTGTTTCGTAAGAGATCCGCCGGCCTGTCGGCACGTACGATAGTTTCATTATCTTTACCTGCATATACGAAAACGTGATGTTCTTCAACCGTGTATGATGCAGGCTGGTAACGGAGTCTTTTGTACACTTCATCAGGAAGTGTTTTCCATGAATCACCGAAGATTTCATGAAGTTTTTCTTCGGGTAATTCATGATTGATTACTTCGACAGGGAAGCCTTCAAGGTCGCTTTCGCGCTTTCCCTTCTGCTTACGGGTATGTTCCTTTACAACAACCTTTTCAAAATCAGGTTCCGGAACATAAAGAGTAGATGTAAGGGCTTCTGCTTCATTAAACGCGGAATCATACAAATCAGCCAGAGTAAGCTGTCCGTCATACTTAATGTTGGAAAGCTTTTCACTTGAACGACCATACATACGCTGGTTCATAAGAGCAAGCTGCTCGGTAAGCTTTTCGACTGAATTTGTCATGTCACTTACCTGCTTACTCATTTCGGCAAGAGCTTTCTCACTTTTGCTGACTGAATCCTGAAGTAGCATACATAGTTCAATAAGCTCGGCTTTGCTTATGCTGTTTAATTCTTTTTCACTGTATTTATGTTCCACTGTTTCTGCTCCTTAATCCTTTATGATTATAGCAGAAACGATGTATTTAAGCCACTTTGCGTGGTTTTGACTTCCGTCATTTTTACCATACAGAAAGTTGGTTTTTTGCTGCGTACAATTCGCTGTTTACTATGAAAGTAATGCAGTTATTCACATTTCTTTTGTATGACGAAACGTATTGAGTGCAAAACACAAAGCAGTAACAAACGGCTGTGGATAACTGACTTATTTGTGCGAATCCGAGCGAAAATACATCAAATATTTTCTATGTTTTGCACAAATCAGATAGCCATTTTAGGGGGCTCAATCTCCCGTACCGGATTCTTTGGAACTATTTCGAAGCCCTGCATAAGCATTTTAAACTGCTCCTTTGAAATCTGCTTAAGTTCTGCTTCTGTTCTCGGCCACGAGAAGGCACCAAGCTCGAGACGTTTATACATAAGCAGAAAGCCTTCGCCTTCCCATAGAAGACCTTTGATGCGGTTCGTTCGTTTACCGCAAAACAGAAACAGTACATCTTTCTGATAAGGATCAAGGTCAAACTGCATCTTTACCATACAGGCAAGGCCGTCGATTCCTTTTCGCAAATCGGAATAACCGGTAGCGATATATACTTTTGAAAAACAATAACCATCCTTAAGCATTTATGAGCACCCCACAGACTCTTCTTAGGAGTGAATCCGATGTTG
>JAZLJG010000213.1:0-1886 GCA_045617745.1 Lachnospiraceae bacterium
CCTCCACCGATTGAGTAGGAAGCACCGCCACCGTAGAGGCCACCGCCTCCGCCACGTACTGAGCCCTGACCATATGAACCTGAACCCTGGTTTCCTGAACCGCCGGCCGACTGTGTTCCACCGAGACTCTTTCGTGGCGAATCAGGGACGGGTTCCTATTCGCCTTTTGGCGAAAAAGGGACGGACCATGTTTATGACAAAGAGGAATACTTACATTCTGACTTCTCCTCATTTAAATTAGCAATCATATTAAAAAGGAGCAAAACGGTATTATCGTTATTTCCATCCGGTCCAATATTCTTCTTGGACAAAATCTTATAGATATAATCTGTAAGTTGAATGCTGTAGCCTTCTTTTGGCGAAACCACGCTAAGCTTGGTATTCCCTTTGAAGCTTCCCAGTTTTTCGAACTTCCAGCCATATTCCAAAGAAATTGCATAGCCATAAAGAAGACCGAGTGCTTTTGCAACTTCATACATACCGTCATATTTCTTTGGATAATTCCCTGTCACAAGAATATTATCCATTATACACGTAATATTCTCCGCTAGTTTTCTCCCTTCTTTTGAATCCTTAACAGAAAAGTTGTGCTCGATTTTTCTTATGGTTTTTACTATCTTCTTCTCCCAATCCGATGATACATTTTCAACGTATTCAAACGTTGCAATTTTAATCTTTTCTTTTTGAGATTTGAAATCTTCCTTTGGCGTTACTGTCTCCTGGCTAAGAAATTGTTCCGCCGAATCCTCTTTTTCACTATCCCAAGCAAGAGTAAAAACAAAGCCTTTCAAATGATTGTCTTCAACCGTTTTCTTGAATCGATCAGAAACAAAAGGCCTTTTCAATTCAAGTCCCTTTACTTTAAAAAGATTAATTTCATTAATCTTTTCCTCGAAAAAGGAATATTTAATCATCCTCATGATTCTTCCATCTGAAAATGATTTAAACTCTGATTTGTTCAAATCCAAGCAATCCAACACTCTAACAACATTAACCGCAAAAAACGTACCATACGGACAATCTAATGGCAAAAACTCCGCATTTTCTTCTATCATGCGATTTAACACATTAACCGCTTCTTCATCCATAACCGGTATATGAGATGACAGCCCCAGTGAGTTACTAAATGGTCGGTTATTCATTCGCTCGAATTTGGGTGACCTCCATGTATCCTTCTTTGATTCACCTTGAAAGGATTGAATTAAGTCCAAATCAAACCCATTCTTAAATTTCAAACAATTATAATTATTTACATCACAATCTAAAATCCATACTTTCATATCACATACTCTTTCTTAAGGGAAGGTTCCATTTAACAGTTGAGACGCAATATCCTTCAAAATACGAGCTACGTCTTCAACTGATTCTGCACCACGTAACAATTCATTAACAGCACTATAGTAAGCATCCGTATGTAGCGACGGATGATATGCTGCCTCAGAAACGCCCTTTTCCGTCGGCAAAAAGACACCATTTATCGCATCGTTTATTCCTATTCCGAGCCTTGCCAATATTCTTCTTGCTTCCTCTGCCAGTTCTGCAGTACCCGCAACAATATGATGAGCAGCGTTTTTAAAAGAAGGTTCTTCAATTCCTGCATTTATCATATTTTGCCTTAACACGACAGAATTCGTAGTTTCGTTGTTATACATCATCGCAGAAACTGACATCCCCGTTGCTTCTGCTATATCTATTGCTTTGAACAATTGATATGCTTCGCGCGCAGTTCCAAAGATTTCTCCTACAAAGCCACCATACGCTCCACCTTTATTGGCTCCATAGGCTATATAACCCATTGCGCCTTCAAGAGTTCCATTATTACAATAATAATCAATTGCTGATTTTCCTGCTCCGATTGCTTCTCCGGCAACTTGGCATTCAATAGT
>JAZLJG010000214.1:0-11349 GCA_045617745.1 Lachnospiraceae bacterium
AACCTTTGATCGTATAATTCTTGACTATACCGTTTGCCCACTTACGAAATTGCACGGCCCGCTCATTATTTACCTTAAATCCAACGGCTATAATCATCTGAAGGTTATAGTGGTTTATCTCTCGTTCAACCTGACGTGAACCCTCAGTTTGAACTATTCGGAATTTCCGAATAGTTGCCTTCTCTTCTAATTCGCTGTCATTGAATACTTTCTTTATATGCTCGTTAATTGTAGATAACTCCACATCGTAGAGTGTCGCCATCATTTTTTGAGTAAGCCATATATTCTCATCTTCATAGCGCATTTCAATACTGTCGTTCCTGTCACCAACAGTGGCAACATAGGTAAGATATTCTGCAGCACTTGATCGAATTGATATTTCATTCTTTTTGGACATTTAGAAATCTCCTTCTGTATTTCACTCTATCATATATTCGCAAAAATCACTTGCCTAATTGATGCTTCCAGCCTTTCATGAAACATATCAACATCTGATATTTTATCTGAATATGGTACATGTAAAAAGCACATTTTTGAAGTTTTATTATGTTCTGCTATATATTCAAGACTGGCATAAAAAATATTATTGCAAAATGAATTTCCGGGTTTCGATGATAAAGCCGCTTGAACTCCATTCTCTCTAAGTATCTCCGAAAAATGTTTGCAGTCAAATTTGGAGTGTAGAGTTCTCTCCCCATGTGCCTCAGTCTCAATTCTGACAGAATCGACTAATCCAGGTTTCTGACCGACACAAATAATATATTCATATTCTTTCTTTTGCATTTCAGAAAGAAGGATTTCAATATCTTTTTCTTTATCACTCGGCAAAGAAACAGAATCAAATGCAAGTCCCGAAACCAGCATTTCAGCCGAAGTATTTGCAAAATATGCAATCAACACTTTTTGAGACTTACACACTCTTTCATACTCGGCTCGATAAGCCAGTAATCGCGGCACATAACTTGGTGGAACGCGCCTTCCGACTTCCCAGTCTTGAATAGTACGAACAGATATCCCAAGATGGTCAGCAAATTCCCGTTGACTCATACCGATTGATTTTCTCAATATCTTAATATGTTCGCCCTCAGAGTTCATTTGCCTTTTTTCTCCTGTGACAAATAATATCTATAATAGTATATCGCAAAAGTGTCTGCACAGCAATGCCGTATAGAATAGGCAGATAATAGTCTGGGATGCGACGTTTGCTTACCGTTTTACTTTCTGTCATCATCAAGATACTTCACTGATAAATGGTTTTCTTTGCATATATGTCGCACTTCGTCTGAAGTATTGATTCCACAGATTACTGTAACCCTAATCATCTTCTTTATATAGTTTCTAACATGAGTTCCGCTATACCCATACATAGCACACATACATATGCTGTATATGTATCCCTGGAAAGAATTACTGATACAATCATCATAATAATCCCTGCTTGCACTGACACCCATTCTTTTTAATACATATTTCGTATATGATACGAGTCGTTCATCATATATGTATTGTGCTTTGTATTCTGATACTATTTCCGGCATAGCTGAAAAGACTCTGTCTATGCTTCTAGGAATATATATTTCCATCTTTCTTTTACATAACACATATCTATTCTTTTCGTAGTATTCTCTTTGCCTCAGTCTCGCTTTCAGTTTTTTCTCTTTTTCTCTAATAGACCTTCACTCTTTTGTCTTTTGGTTTAGCTTACCTACCCACATGTCATTTTCGCCATTCCATTTCATTATGTATTCTATTTGTTCCGGCAATTTTTTCTTCCATATTTCTTTGACAAGTTCTACATCTTTTGTCCGTCCATTTTTTGCAAATCGTACTTCTTCTGTGCAATTAGGTATCATAAGTAATTCATTTAAATCCATAGAAAGAGCAATTGTAAAAGTACGCTCATCTGTCGCTTTCATAAATGTGCTATTCATACTCAACTGACCATTTTGCTTTACAACAAGTTTCTTTTCATATAACCTTTTTGTTCCATGAGATACATAGTACTTCTTTAAATCAATAATATCCTCCAGTTTTCTTTTTGTTGTAGTCTTGTTTTCCATAGTTTGTCTCCTATCTGATATCATTCTGGGCTTTTTGCCACAGTAACCCAATATATCAGATAAATTGTATAAAAGAAACAGAAAAGGACATGCCACGTAGCATGTCCTTAATGTATTAATTATACTATTTATCAAGGCTCTTCATCGTCGGGAACAGCAATACATCCCTAATCGCCGGGCTGTCCGTCAACAGCATTGTGAGACGGTCGATGCCGTAGCCGATGCCACCGGTGGGAGCCATGCCGATTTCGAGGGCGTTAAGGAAGTCCTCGTCGGTGTGGTTGGCTTCTTCGTCGCCAAGGTCTGCAAGGGCATCCTGGGCCTTGAAACGTTCACGCTGGTCGATGGGGTCGTTGAGTTCGGAGTAGGCGTTACACATTTCCCAGCCGTTGATGAAGAGCTCGAAACGCTCTACGTAGTCGGGCTTGTCGGGTTTACGCTTTGTAAGGGGAGAAATCTCAACGGGATGATCCATTACAAAGGTAGGCTGGAGAAGCTTGTCTTCGCAGAACTCCTCGAAGAAGAGGTTGATGATGTCGCCCTTCTTGTGGTGGTCTTCGAATTCTACGTGATGTTCTTTGGCGAGGGCTTTTGCCTCCTCGTCGGAGTTTACTGTATCAAAGTCTACGCCTGAGTACTTTTTAACGGCGTCAACCATGGTAATACGCTCGAAGGGCTTGCCGAAGTCAAGCTCGATGTCGCCGTACTTGAAGGTTGTGGTGCCTAATACTTCTTTGGCTACGTAGCGGAACATGTTCTCGGTTAAGTCCATCATGCCGTGATAGTCTGTGTATGCCTGGTAGAGTTCCATAAGGGTGAACTCGGGGTTGTGACGGGTGTCGTGGCCTTCGTTACGGAAAACACGTCCGATTTCGAAGACACGCTCAAGACCGCCCACGATAAGTCTCTTTAAGTAAAGCTCAAGGGAAATACGAAGGCGAAGGTCCTCGTCGAGAGCATTGAAGTGGGTCTCGAAGGGACGTGCTGCTGCACCGCCTGCATTTGCCACAAGCATGGGAGTTTCAACTTCCATAAAGCCTTCACCGTCAAGGTAACGACGGATGGCGCTGATGATTTTGGAACGCTTGATAAAGGTGTCCTTGGACTCCTCGTTCATAATAAGGTCAACGTAACGCTGACGATAACGGGTATCGGTATCGGTAAGGCCGTGGAACTTCTCGGGAAGAATCTGTAAGCTCTTGCTAAGAAGGGTCATGGTCTCTGCGTGAACGGAGATTTCTCCGGTCTTTGTGCGGAACACAAAACCTGTGATACCGTAAATGTCACCGATGTCGGATTTTTTGAAGTCTGCGTAGGAATCTTCACCGATAGCGTCTCTGGCAACGTATACCTGAATGTTGCCCTTTAAATCCTGTATGTTACAGAAAGAAGCCTTACCCATAACACGTTTGAACATCATACGGCCTGCGATAGAAACATGGATGGGATCTGCGTCCATGATGGCTCTTCTCTCGTTGTAATCGTTGTTAGTAACTTCTCTTGCTGCAGCTTCATCCAGCCCGTCCAAAGAAGGTGCTACACGACCCGCAAGAAGTTTGGCTTCATGAGCTTCGTAAAGTGATTTGCAGTCGTCTGTATGATGTGTCTGATCATACTTTGTAATCTTGAAGGGATCCTTGCCTGCTTCCTGAAGTGCGGCAAGCTTTTCTCTTCTTACCTTTAAAAGCTGATGAATGTCCTGCTCGGGGGCCTGATTGTTGTTGTTCTCGTTACCCATGGTAACTCCTTTCTATGCGTGCATTAATATATACATAGGGAGGGCTTTTGCCCTCCCTATAAAATCGTTAGTAAGTATCCCTAAAATTAAGGTCTTTCGATTCCAAGAATCTTGTACTCGCAGCTGCCGGCCTGGGTCTCTACTACAACTTTGTCGCCCTTCTTGTGGCCGATAAGTGCTTTACCTACGGGAGATTCATTGGAAATTTTACCCTTAAGGCTGTCAGCTTCGCTGGAGCCTACGATTTTATATTCAAGTTCCTCATCAAATTCAAGGTCTTTAAGCTTAACTACGCAACCGATGTTAATCTTGGAGGAATCTACTTCGTCTTCTACTACTACTTCAACGTTTTTAAGAATCTTCTCAAGCTCTTCGATACGTGCTTCGATGTCTCTCTGCTCGTCCTTGGCTGCATCATATTCAGCGTTCTCGGAAAGGTCGCCTAATTCTCTTGCTTCTTTAATCTTCTGAGCAACTTCCTGACGTCTTCTAACTTTTAAATCCTGTAATTCTTCTTCATACTTGGTAAGGCCTTCGTATGTAAGGATGTTTTTCTTTGATTCCATCTGTTAAATCCTTTCCCCATGTACAGCTTAAATGCCATACATCAACTTACGTATTATACTCATAAAAAGAACATAGTGTCAAGACATAAAGCCTTTCACTTTTTAGTAGAAAACATGGTTTCCGATGATGTAGCCGTCACGGTTTCCTTTACGTCTGAAGTGGGTCATATCGCCTACATTCGTGTAGCCGTTAAGCACTTCCTCGGCAGCCTTGTAGGCTGTTGCGTTTGCGGAGCCGTTCTCGTAAGCTCTCTGGAAGCTTCCGGTCTTTACGGGTGAGAACTGGCCTGATGCAAATACCACATCGTAAACCGTTGAAGGATATGCTCCCGAGCGGACTCGGTTCATAACAACCGAACCAACCGCAAGCTGTCCCTCGTAGCTTTCTCCGCGGGCCTCGCACCAGATAATGGTAGCAAGAACCTTTAATGTATCGTCATCAGCCGCAATTGCTTCGTTACGGCGGATAAGCTTCTTCTTTTCTTCGGCTTCTTTTCTTTTACGTTCCTTGATGGCTTCCATGGTCTCGCCATGGTCGATTTCGAACTGAAGCTGTACAAATTCGGACTTCACAAAACCTTCAACTGTATCGTAAGCTACGTAAATCCAGTCTTCGCCTTCTTCGTAGACCACTTCTAAAAGAGCCTTTTCTGCGGCGAAGCCCACTATGCGGGCGCTGTCCTCAGCAGCTTCGTAAATAGGTGTGGCTCCGGACTTCACAACTGCGTTTGTGGTGCCCACATCCTTGGCCATTGCTACGGCTTCTTCGTCAAAAAGAAGGTAGTCATTACTGCACCAGCCCACAAGGTCGCCGGACTCAATTTTGCTCCATTCCTCGCCACGCTCCAAAAGAAGGCCTCCGCAATCGCGATAAATCTTTCCTACGATTTCCGCCTCGGGATTTCCTTCAGCACGTACGTTAAGGGTGGAGGAAATTGCTACCATTACAAGGTTGATGGAGTCGATTTCTTCTTCCACAGGTACTTCGATGCCAAGGTTTTCGGTTTCGGCCTTGTTGTAGACGTTGGGGCTCAGAACAAGGGCTGCACCTTCGTTCTCACTGCTTAAGCATGCGCCTGCAGTGTCCGCTTTTGCTTCAAGGCCAAAGAAAATGGGAAGGATGAGTACACTTCCCATCATTATTGCATATGAAGTTAGGCTTTTTAAGAGCTTGCTTTTCAAATATCTAACCTCGTTGACGTTTCGTCTCGTACATAAGAATCGCTGCGGAAACTCCCGCATTAAGCGATTCAAGTTTTCCCTCCATTGGGATTTTAATGTAAGTGTCCGCAAGTGCTGCGGTTTTGTCAGTAAGACCGTTTCCTTCGTTACCTATAAAGAAGGCGGTGGGCTTTGTGTAGTCGTGCCGGAAGCAGGACTTCTCACCTTTTAAGTGAGCTGCGTAGCACTGCACACCGGCGTTCTTAAGGGTCTTTATGGCGCCTTCAAGGTCCTCAGTGTACACAAAGGGGACTCTGAAAATGGAACCCATGGTGGAACGGACGGTTTTGGGATTATATATATCCACGGTATCCGCTGACATTACAACGGCTGTAATGCCTGCACCTTCGGCGGTTCTCATAATGGTTCCCAGGTTTCCCGGGTCCTGAAGAGTTTCAAGCACCAGAAAGCAGGGCGCGTTCTTTTGGCTCTTAAGTATGTCCAAAAGGCTGTAATGACGCTTCTTTACAACACAAAGAATGCCTTGGGGTGTAAGGGTGTCGGTCATCTTTCTGAACACTTCATCTTTTACCACTTCAAAAGGCATTTTGTCAAGTTTTCCGCGGGGGCCCTTGTAGCTTTCGGAGACGAAAACCTCCAGTATGGAATCCTCGGGAGCCTCCTCAAAAAGTTTGATGCCTTCGATAACGAAGGCATCCTGTTCTTTGCGTGCTTTGGCTTTTTCCAAAAGCGCTGTTACGTTTTTAATTCGTTTGTTGTCTGTTGATGTAATCATTTCTTCTTAATGTCTGTGTTTTCGTTGCGGCTAAGGAAACGGCTGGTTTCAAACTCATACTGGTCGATGGTCTTCTGCATAGCCAGTGCTTCATCAATGTCCATGTCAAGGAAGTGGCCTTCCCTGTAGCATACGCAGCGGTTTGATTTGCCCTCTGACAAAATGTCGGCTGCATAGGCTCCCATAATGGAGGCAAAATAACGGTCCTTACATGAAGGGCTTCCGCCTCGCTGCATGTAACCTAAGATTGTGGCTCTTGTTTCAATACCTGTGGCTGCTTCGATTCGGCGGGCCATTGAAGTGGAGTGACCGATACCTTCTGCATTAATAATAAGGTGATGGGTCTTACCAATCTTACGGTTATCGATGATGCTGTTTATGAGTGCCTGTTCGTTGAAGTCATATTTCTCGGGAATCAGTATGTCCTCGGCTCCGCAGGCTACGCCGCACCAGAGTGCTATATAGCCGGCATTACGTCCCATAACTTCGATGATGGAACATCTCTCGTGCGAGGAGGATGTATCTCTAACCTTATCGATTGCTTCCATGGCTGTGTTTACGGCTGTATCGAAACCGATGGTGTAATCGGTACAAGCAATGTCAAGGTCGATGGTTCCGGGTATTCCGATTGTGTTTATTCCGTGGGCCGCAAGAGCCTGGGCGCCTCTGTAGGAGCCGTCTCCTCCGATTACCACAAGTCCGTCAATTCCGTGCTTTTTACATATCTTGGCTGCTTCAGCCTGAACCGGTTCTTCTTTGAACTCGGTACATCTTGCTGTTCCCAAAATGGTACCGCCACGCTGGATGGTATCGGATACTGACTTTGCGGTCATGTCCACGATTTCCTCATTAAGAAGACCCATGTATCCTTTCTTGATACCCTTTACAGCTACACCGCTATTAAGAGATTTACGTACAACCGCTCTGATGGCTGCGTTCATTCCGGGCGCATCTCCGCCGCTTGTAAGCACACCTATTGTTTTGATTTTGTCGGACATTTGATACCTCCTGGTTAAGTAAGCTTTACGTTTTCTCCCCCAAACGCTCTCCCCAAAGCTTCTATAAGTGCAGCATCCGCCTTCACCGTATACTGCGGCGCTAAATCCTTGCGAAGCTTCTCCTCGCAAAGGTAAATAATTACATGGTCACGTCCGTCTGACGTATCGAGGATGCCTGTAAGTTCCCCGTAGTGTTCTTTGTAGTCTTCTTTATTCTTAAACTGTATCCAGAGCTTTCTGGGTACGTCATCAAAGCTCTTCACACGTTCGCAGATAAGCTTTGCGTCCTTGTCTTCCTCTGCGCTTGTGCGGCCTTCCACGAAAATCTTACTGTCTTCGTTAAGAAGAGTGGCGTATTTCTCGTAGTCCTTAGGGAACACAATGACTTCAACCGTTCCCAAAAGGTCTTCAAGTGTTATGAAAGCCATGGCTTTGTTGTTTTTCGTGTATTTGATAGTCTTTGCGGCTACCATGCCTCCGATTGTAGCCCTGACTCCATCACCTATTTTAACCGAATCGGTATCAGGGTCAAGCATAAAATCAGCGGCTGTGTTGGTTACGTTTTTCTGCCACATGCTGCGGTAGTCTTCCAGAGGATGTCCGGAAACGTATATTCCAAGAACTTCCTTTTCAAATGCCAGCATGGATTCCTTGCTGTACTCGCCCACGTTGGGAAGGCTTTCCTTGAACTCTTCTTTATCGTCTTCGGTGGCGAAGTCGAAAAGGGACATCTGGCCGGCGACCACGTTTTTCTTGTCGGCACTGGCAGAGTCCATGATGCGTACGTAGACGCTCATGTACTGCTTTCTGGTGCCGCCAAGGGAGTCAAAGGCGCCGGCCTTAATAAAGTTCTCGACAGCACGTTTGTTAAGGTCTCTGCTGGTCATACGGTTTATGAAATCCGTAAGGCTTTGGTAAGGACCGTTAAGGTTTCTTTCTTCCACCAGACCTTCGATGACGGGTCTGCCCACGTTTTTGATGGCCGTGAGGGCATAGCCTATTTTCCCGTCTACTACAGAGAATGATACATCACCGGTATTAACGTCCGGTGCAACGATTTCAAGGTTCATGGTACGGCATACGTTTATATATTCGGCAACCTTTCCGGAGTTTTCAAGAAAGCTTGTCATCAAAGCTGCCATAAATTCAGCAGGGTAATAATACTTAAGGAACGCCGTCTGGTAGGATACCACTGCATAGCAGGCTGCATGAGACTTATTGAAGGCGTACTTTGCAAAGTCCATCATGTCGTCGTAAATCTTGTTGGCAGCATCTTCGCTTATGCCCTTTGAGATACAGCCGGGCACGTTTTCCTCAGGATTTCCGTAAACGAAGTTGTTACGTTCAACCTCCATTACGTGCTGCTTTTTCTTACTCATGGCTCGGCGCACAAGGTCGCTTCGACCCATTGTGTAGCCGCCCAGGTCACGCACTATCTGCATAACCTGTTCCTGGTACACGATACAGCCGTATGTAGGCTCCAGAATGCTTTGAAGTTCCGGAGTTCTGTAGGTAATGTTATCCTGGTTTGCCTTACCTGCGATATATTTCGGAATAAAGTCCATGGGACCCGGGCGGTACAATGCTATACCGGCGGTAATGTCTTCAAGTGACTGGGGTTTTAGTTCCTTCATGAAGCTCTTCATACCCGCAGATTCAAGCTGGAACACGCCCTCCGTTCGTCCTGAGCCCATAAGCCCAAGAACGCCTTTATCGTTAAAGTCTATATTGTCTATATCGATATGGACGCCGTGGGTCTTTTCAATAAGCTTTATGGCATCCCTTATAACCGTCAGGGTACGAAGTCCCAGAAAGTCCATCTTGAGAAGGCCCAGCTCCTCCAGGGTCGTCATGATGTACTGGGTGGTGATGGAGCCGTCGGCACCCCTCTGCAACGGCACGTACTCATCTGCTGCCTTGGGGCAGATGAGTACACCTGCCGCATGCATGGAGGTGTGCCGGGGCAGTCCCTCCAGACGTTTGCACATGTCTATAAGGTAGTGAACTTCTTCGTCCTCGTCGTAGAGGGTCTTGAGCTCATGATTCATCTCCAGAGCCTTGTCCAGAGTAATATTCAGTTCATTGGGAATCATTTTGGCAATCTGGTCCGCTCTCTGATAGGGAAGGTCCAGTACTCTTGCCACGTCTCTTATGACGCCCTTTGCAGCCAGTGTTCCGAAGGTAACAATCTGCACTACCTTCTCCGGGCCGTATTTCTGACGTACATAATCTATTACCTCCTGTCTTCTTTCGAAGCAGAAGTCAATATCAATATCGGGCATGGATACACGCTCGGGATTCAAGAATCTTTCAAAAAGAAGGCTGTATCTTATAGGATCGATATTGGTAATCTTTAGGCAGTATGAAACGATGGAGCCTGCGGCAGAGCCTCGGCCGGGGCCCACCATAATTTTGTGTTCTTTGGCATAATTAATGAAATCCCAGACTATAAGGAAATAGTCCACGTATCCCATCTTCTGAATTACGGAAAGCTCGTAGTCAAGGCGAGGGCGAAGTTCCTCCACTCTGTCGGGGTATCGTTCCTTAAGGCCGTCATCACAAAGCTTGTTCAAATAAGTCCAGGAATTATACCCTTCCGGCACTTCAAAATGCGGCAGCTTTGTAACGCCGAACTCTATCTCCACGTTACATCTGTCCGCAATTGCCTGTGTATTTTCCAGAGCCTCCAGTGCATAAGGGAAAAGAGCACGCATCTCCTGTTCACTCTTTACGTAGAACTGGCCGCCCTCGTATTTCAATCTGTTCTCATCTTTTATGGTCTTACCTGTCTGAAGGCACAGCAACAACTCGTGAGGTTCCGCATCTTCAGCGTATGTATAGTGCACGTCGTTCGTAGCCACCAGCGGAATATTCAATTCCTGGCTTATGGTTAAAAGCGCGGAATTAACTGTTCTTTGTTCATCTATTCCGTGGTCCTGAAGCTCCAGAAAATAGTTTCCTTCACCGAAGCAGTCCTGATATTTCTGTGCACACGCCTTTGCCTCGGTCATCATTCCCTTTTGGATATATCTGGGAACTTCACCCGCAAGGCAGGCCGAAAGGGCTATCAGGCCGTCGTGATACTTCTCCAATACCTCAAAATCCACACGTGGTCTGTAGTAATAGCCTTCCGTAAAACCGATACTGACTATCTTACAAAGGTTCTTATATCCTTCATTATTCTCAGCCAAAAGAACAAGGTGGTGATATCTTTCTTCTCCGCCTCCGATTTCTTTGTCGAATCTGGAATTCGGAGCCACATAAACTTCGCAACCCAAAATAGGCTTAATGCCCTGTTCCCTTGCTTCCTTATAGAAATCAAGGCATCCGTACATTACGCCGTGGTCGGTTATGGCAGCGCTGTTCATCCCCAGCTCCTTAACCCTTTTAACATATTCTTTTATCTTGTTGGAACCGTCCAGAAGCGAAAATTCTGTATGAACGTGCAGATGTGCAAAAGACATATGTCTACCCCTCTCCTCATTGGTCTTTTTATTATATCACCTCGACGGCTTCTGTGTATATCACCTGAAAAATTTCATATTAATAAAAAAATTCTTCATTCCCTCCACAATCCTATCCCCCATTAGCGGACTATTTCACCAGATTCTCTATTTCCATCCGCTACACTCTCCCCATTAAGCGGACTATTTCCCTGAATTCTCCATTTCCATCCGCAACACCCGCTCCAATTAGCGGACTAATCACCTAGATTCCCCTTTTCCATCCGCTTCCACCTTCCCCATAAGCGGACTAATTACCAGAATTCCCATCTTCCATCCGCTACACTCACCCCATTAAGCGGACTAATTCCTCGAATTCCCCTTTTCCATCCGCTACACCAACCCCATTAAGCGGACTAATCACCTAGATTCCCCTTTTCCATCCGCAACACCAACCCCAATAAGCGGACTATTTCACCGGATTTTCTATTTCCATCCGCTACACCGACCCCATTAAGCGGACTAATCACCTAGATTCCTCTTTTCCATCCGCTTCCTCATCCCCCATTAGCGGACTAATATCTCAG
>JAZLJG010000215.1:0-63083 GCA_045617745.1 Lachnospiraceae bacterium
ACCATCAGCTTCAGAAGCGTACGCATATCGGATACTACATCGAGAGCACAAAGACTACTTGCGGGACCAGAGTGTTGCCTATGACAGAAGATGTTGAGGTTTGCTTTAGGAAGATCATCTCTGAACGCAACGCACCCAAGGTTGTGCCGATAGTAGACGGGTATACCGGGTTTCTGTACTACGACAAGGATGGAAGCATTACATACTCGCTTCACTGGGACCATTACTTTAAGCATATAGTGGACAAGTATAATTCCATTTACAAGCTTCAGATGCCCGAGATTACACCTCATGTATGCCGCCATACCTACTGTTCCAACATGGCGAAGTCCGGGATGAATCCGAAAACGCTTCAGTATCTTATGGGACATGCGGACATCGGAACCACGCTTAATGTCTATACTCACGTGAATTTCGAGGATGCAAAAGCAGAGATTGAGAAGCTGAACGCTGTGTGAAAATCTTAAGGTGTAAACGAAAAATAATTACACCTTACTTTACACCTTTTGCCGGTGTAAATATGCCAAAATATGCATATATTATGCCGGCAAATGAAAATGCAAAAGGTGTCTAAACCCTGATAAAACAAGGAAAACGATATGATTAGAGTATTATTCATCTGCCACGGCAATATATGTAGGTCGCCCATGGCGGAGTTTATGTTTAAGGATATGCTGGAAAAGAGGGGGCTGCAGGCGGAGTTTGAAGTGGAGTCTGCGGCTACCAGCACGGAAGAGATATGGAACGGAATAGGGAATCCGGTGTATCCTCCTGCAAGGGACGAGCTTTTGAGACATGGAATAGGAAGGACGGAGTATACGGATTTTTCCGGGAAAAGAGCGAGGCAGGTTACGAGAGGGGATTATGAGAGGTTTGATTACATTCTTTGTGCAGACAGGATGAATGTTAAGAATACCCAGAGAATTACCGGGCCGGATACGGAAGAAAAGGTACAGCTTTTACTGGATTTTGCTGGTCGACCAGGCGAGTCAATAGCAGATCCATGGTACACGGGGAATTTTTTGGCGACGTACAGGGATCTGGTGGAGGGGCTGGAAGGATTCCTAGAGTACCTTGAGGAATCGAGGGCAATATAATGTGTTGAAAAAACACCGGAATATAGTTCCGGTGTTTTTGTGTGTCTGTTTACCATCTTCCGTAACGTTTCATACGGTAGAATTTTTTTAGCATGTAGTACAGGAAGAAAACCGTACTGTTCTTCTGCTGGAGAAGAAGCCATTTTTTTTGCTCAGCGTCCAGGGTGTCGAGGAAATACTGATTGTTCATGAAATCGGGAAACTCAGATTTTATTTCATCGCCCAATTTTTGGATAAAACGTATGGAGTGCTTTATGTCACTTTGCATATATGAAAAAAGAGTAGTGGCGTAAAATCTAGTGGCGTGGAGAAATTCCAGCTCTTTATGGTATTCATCGAGAATATTATATTTCCTGGCACTTTCCAGAGCAATTCTTGAGGCAGTGAGCCTGTCGCTGATGTTTTTGAAACTTAAAGTGTGAGTGGTAGAAGCATTGTTTTGGAAATAGAAGTATTTTACTTCAGGAATGTGCTCGAAATGCTTCATGCGCATAACAGATTCTACAGCGACAGCATTGTCTTCATAAAACATTTTCTCAGGGAAAGCAAATGGCGGATTAGTAAAGAAATCCCGGCGGTATATATTGGTAACAAAGTAACCGGACTTCACGAAAAGACTGGCTCTCTTATTGTGGTCCAGAATCCCGGTCTGTTCCATTGTGTTGGTAGGAATTCTTTCGGTAGGAATCATGGTGTGTTCGTGGACGATACAAATATCAAAACCAACCACATCGGCACCGGTTTCTTCGGCCTTTTTCAGGGCACATTCGTATGTGTCGGGAAGAACCCAGTCATCCGCGTCCAAAAAGCCGAGAAACTCTCCTTTTGCAGCAAGGATTCCCTTGTTTTTGGCAGCGCCCTGCTTGGCATTTTCGGGAGACTCGATTACACGGAAAATGTCGGGATGCTTTTTCTCATAGTCACGAAGTATTTCCAGAGAGTTGTCGGTGGATTTGTCATCGACAGCAATGATTTCGTAATCGGATATAGTCTGATTTATTAAAGAGTTAAGGCAATATTCCAACTTGCCGTCTGCGGCCATGTTGTAGACCGGCACAATAATACTAAGCTTGCACATGGAAAACCTCATAAAAGTTTGCTTGAAAATACATAAAATATTTTATCAGAATGCGCACAAAAAGCAAGATTACAGAGTTCATGGGAGATAAGGGAAGACTTTCAAATGGCCAATGTAGGGAAATATTGTTGACAATTTTGAAACAGAATGATATTTTGATTTAAATGTGATGAAAAGAACCAGTAAATACTTATAAGCTTTCAGAGAGGAGCCGGTGGGTGAAAGGCTTTGGCGAAGGGTATTGAACCAGTCTTGGAGCAGCGGAAGGGTAAACCCTTGGGGAAACTTCCGACGGGAGTCAGCCGTAAAGGTGACAGTAAGTGACAGCTTACGCAGAGTGCAGGGAAACCTGAATTTAGGTGGTAACGCGGATTTTTATTCGTCCTAAGTATACGAGAGTGTACTTAGGACTTTTTTATTTTGAAAGGAGACAGGATTATGAAACTTGAAAAACTTGTAGGATTAAGGTTCAAAGAAAAGCCGGCGGATTGCGTAATTGACAGCCATACCTTTTCGTTAAGAGGCGGATACATTAAGTATGTGGCAAACGGTATCTATTCTTTGTACCCTCCCATGAAAAGAGTCACTGCTAAAATTGAGAATATCATAAGAGAAGAAATGGATGCGGTGGACAGCCAGGAGGTTTTGTTCCCTGTGGTGCTTCCGGGAAGCCTTTGGGAGGAATCAGGAAGATTTCAGTCTGTGGGAGAGGAACTTCTCAGATTTACCGACAGAAATGATGCTTCCATGGTGTTGGGAATGACTCACGAAGAGGCTGCAGTCCAGCTTGTGAGAGAATACGGAAGCTCCTATGCAAAATATCCCTTCTCGATTTATCAGATACAAACAAAGTTCAGGGATGAGGCAAGACCCAGAGCGGGCCTTATAAGAGTTCGTGAGTTTACCATGAAGGATGCTTATTCTTTCCATACAAGTCAGGAAGATTTGGAAAAGTACTATGACAGAATGGCAAATGCATACTTTAGAGTATTCGAAAGGGCAGGAATCGGAGAAGTTGTATCCGTTAAGTCTGACTCCGGAATGATAGGCGGAAATGTGTCCCACGAATATATGCTTCTTACGGATGCGGGAGAGGATTCCATTGTTCTTTGTGACGAATGCGGTTACAGCGCCAATATGGAAGCGGCAGAATGCATAGTGGATAATTCCGGGGCATCCAAAGAAAGAGAACTGGAGAAGGTCTATACGCCCCATATGAAGACAATAGAGGACGTGGTGGGCTTTCTTAAGAGCCGCGTGGAGGAATCCTGCAAAGCTGTCATGTTTCAGGATAACATGACGGATGAATATATCGTAGTGTTCTTAAGAGGCGATTACGAAGTAAACGAAACAAAGCTTACCAATTATTTAAAGAGCAAGGTTCATCCGGCGGAGGTTACGGCTGAATGCGGTCTTGTGGCAGGCTTCTGCGGACCGTATAAGCAGGAAGCAAAGTGCAGAGTTATTTTTGATAAATCACTTGAGGGTATCGATAATCTTTGCTGCGGTGCGAATGAAGAAAATTACCACTATGTGGGTCTGAATATTAAGAGGGATATCGGTGAAGTGGAGTATGTGGATGTGGCCAAGATTCGTACAGGTGATATCTGTCCCTGCTGCGGCAAAAGAACAATTCGCATTAGCCGTGGTATTGAGGTGGGTAATATTTTCCAGCTTGGTACAAAGTATTCCAAGAGTATGGGAATGACATATACTGATGAAGACGGCTCCGTAAAGACCCCTATAATGGGCTGCTACGGCATTGGAGTGGGAAGACTTGCGGCTTCTGTTCTTGAGGCAAGACATGACGCAAGAGGTCCTGTTTGGCCCATTACAATCGCTCCCTGGGAAATCCATCTTTGCTGTATGCGAAGAGATGATGAGAAATGCAGGGAAACCGCAGACAACATTTATAAGTCACTTATGGATGAAGGTTATGAGGTTATCTATGATGACAGAGATGTTAGTGCGGGCTTTATGTTTGCGGATGCGGACCTTTTGGGTGTTCCGGTAAGAATTACCGTGGGTCCCAAGAACCTTGCGAACAATCAGGTGGAGCTTGCCACCAGGGACAAGTCTGTTAATGTTCTTGTGGATTGCGATAAGGTTATTGATGAAGCGAAGGCTCTTGTTAAGAAGCTCTATGATGAAATCAAAGCAGGAGTGAGAGACAGAAAGTAAAAAATAAAAAGGCTGATGGCGGATTACCTGCCATCAGCTATTTTTTTGTCCGTTTCTTCGCGGACCAGTTCTCTGAATTTTGTAAGGTACTCGGAGAAGGCTACCTTGTCGTCTCCGTATGTACGGTTTAATGTGTATTCTTTTTCTATCCAGGTGGATAAATCCGATTCGTTATGTGATATTACCGCTTCAAGATTGTCCATGGCTTTATATATTTTAGCTTCTGTGGTTTCCAATGCACCCATTTCTTCATAAAGGGCGGAAAACTCGGATTTAAAGGGCTCCGGAAGACTGTTGACCCAATTAGTCAAGAGAGATTCTTCTTTCGCCTCGTCATTTTCTGTCTTGTAAAAAGAAGGGATATCTCCTGTAAATACTTCGCCTAT
Organism: Lachnospiraceae bacterium; assembly: GCA_045617745.1. Taxonomy (GTDB): domain Bacteria; phylum Bacillota; class Clostridia; order Lachnospirales; family Lachnospiraceae; genus UBA1258. The sequence goes on from JAZLJG010000215.1 coordinate 4,743, forward strand.
ATCGTGTATAAGACACATTTTCATTACTTTGTTCATGTCTGCTTCGGGAAACTCGTCGGAGACAAGGTAGGCCATCATGGTGATGCGCCAGCTGTGCTCCGCAACGCTTTCATGACGACCGCCGGGAGTGTAGCAGTGGCGGGTGGTGTCCTTTAAACCGTTTATAAGATGCAGTGTTTCAAGGTATTTGTTGATTTCCATGGGTGCTCCTTAGATATTGGTGATATCAGTAACTGTAAGTGTATTTCCCTTAACGTTGAAATGTATGTCGAAGCTTTTGTACGAAAGCCCGTAGGTCCTTTCGGGGTCGTTCTGGTAGTGAGGCCTGGGGTCTTCACTAAGAACGGATATGATTGTTTCCCTGTCAACATCGGGAAGTTTACATAACAAAGACTCGGGAAAGATGACTTCGAGCCTCTCCTCAAGATGTTCTCCGGCAAATCCGTTTGAAGCCTCCGGATGGGAATCCGCATAGGCAAGATAAGGCTTTATGTCAAATATCGGTGTATTATCTCTTAAATCTATTCCGGAAACGACTAATACCGGGCCGTTTTCGGTCATTTCAACTCCTTCAAGCTTTACGCTGCTAAGTCCTATGGGGTTGGGCCTGAAAGGGGACCTGGTGGCGAATACGCCCCTGGTTTCGTTGCCGCCAAGACGCGGCGGCCTTACGGTAGCGGTGAAGTTATCCTTTCCAACTCCTTCAAACTCCCACAGAAGCCATAAATGGGTAAATTCCTCTATCCCTTTTATGGCGTCGGGATTCCTGTATTCGGGCTCGAATACTATGCGGCCCCTGAGGCCCGCTACGAGCCCGCTCTGCCTGGGAATCCCGAATTTCTCGGGAAAATCCGTATGAATATGTGCAATAATCTTTAACTCTTTCATAGCCTTATTTTATAAAACACCCCGCAAAAAATCAATTGCAAAGACTTGGGCATCCTCACGGAATTATATTTAAAATGCCGCTCATCGTTCTCCGGGGGCCGGGGTACTTGTTGGTTTGCTTGAAGAATTTCTAAACGGATGCACTTAAAGGTTTCGAGGCGAACGACTATTATTTTCTTAGCCCCGTACGAATGTCTGAAGCGCAGAAGCACTTAGAAAAGTTTTTTACTTTTCTTAGTGGTTCAAGCGAGTTTCGAAGGGGCTTAGAAAATAAAGGAGCGAGACGATGAAAGCTTTTAGTAAATCCGTGGTTCTGAAAGCAAACCAACAAACGGCCCGCCCGGGAGAGCAAAGAAAGGCTCCGGCACTTGACCCGCTTAGCCGCACAAAAAGAGCAGCCCCAAGGGCTGCTCTTAATAAATCATATCCACTCGTAATCTCCGCCTGTAATGGCAAGGCTCAAAAGGCTGTCCATTTTTTCAACCTCTTCTTCGCCTTCGATTACTTTGATAAGCTTTGCGCTTTCTTTAATTGTGGGAAGTTCATCATCCGGACCCACTTCCATGTCGGGAATTTCGCCGCAGTACGGACATACCATCTGAGGCCTTATCTGAAGCTCCAGAAATCTTTCGCCGCAATCCTCACACTCGTAGAATCCGCAAAGATTAGTACCATCAGGAACAAAAAACATATTATTTACCTTCTATCTGTAGATTTTATATGATGATACATTGGTAACGGTCTCCCCGTCAATCTGTAATGCACTGGGTCTGTCAAAAGAAACCTTCACATCATATCCGGAAATCTGGGTAATCACATCATTGTGCTTTATATGCTCACCCTTGAAAATACCGGGGAAAATCGCAAGGGTCTTTAATCTGCTCTTTCCCGTGAATACAAGGGTGGTAACACTTCTGTTTTCATTCAGACGATCCTGAAAAGGTGTAGCCATCATCCCGCCGCCGTAATATCTTCCCAACATTGTAGGTGCCAGCCAGACGTTCGTAAACTCACGAACCTTTCCGTCTGAAATAACCGTAGCCTTAACGGATTTAAAATGAAAAAGAAGCCCTTTTATGGCAATTGAAGCATAGTTTATGGGTTTATCGGATGTTTTTCTGAGTTCATCCCCCACCTCACAGCAATAACCGTCTATTCCGAATCCGATACCATTAATGAAACGATAAATGTTCCCGTTAACTTCCACAAAAGGAAGATTCACAATATACGGATTAAGCCTTATTAATTTTATCGTTCCGCCTTCGCTGACGTCATGATAAAAATCGTTTCCCGAACCGGCAGGATAATAGAAAATATCCCTTTCAGGCACAAAACCGTTTAATGCATTTACAAACTTGTTGATTGTTCCGTCTCCGCCCGCAAGAACGGCCGTACAATCTGAAGGAATGTCTTCCAAAAACTTCTTTATGTCTTCTATCCCAAGGATGCTTTTGAATTCGAATTCCCCGTCCTTTACATCCTTTGTAATGTTTCTTGCGCTTTCTTCGCCGTTCTTATTGTTGGATAAAGGATTGAATAAAACCAAATATTTTTTCATAACCTGTCTCCCTTTTTAAACCCTGTAAATATTATAGCCCCGGGCCACCCTCTATTCCATGTACAAAGTCGGAGTTTTGCACAAGAAGTCGCATTTGCTGCTGTATATATCGCTCTCAAAGTATTTGATAATAAGTTCCATGTCCTCTTCTATAACCGCATGTCCTTCTTTGTGCACATGGATGGAAAGATGTCTTGCCAAACCTGCCTCCTCATAGTATGGAAGTGCCCTGTTGTAGCACTCGTACATGGAAGGTGCATTTACCCAGTCCTCTCCCATGGCTGCAGCCAGAATGAAGTAATATCTGTCCTCGGACATAGCCATGGCTACCAGCATTTCCTGATCGTAGGGGAATGCATCCTCGGTTTTGTAATCCAGGTACTTGTCGCAGAACCATCCTCTTTCTCCATCGGATTGCAGGCAGGAAAGGGGTTCGTTCTGGGAATATGTATATTCCGAAGGTCCGCCCACTGCCGTAAGGTCATAGGTCTTTCCTTCGCTCTTTACGCTGTAAAGAGCAAGGCCGCCTGCTCCCGAGCATGTAGGAATAACCATTTTGAAACGCTTGTCAAATGCGCCGCACACAGCCGTGGCTTTGCCCCATCTGGAAACACCCGTAACCGCACTCATGGAAGGATCAAATCCAAGTTCCTCACCAAGGCCGTTAATCACTGCATCCAAAACCTTTGAAGCAGCCCATGCCCAGGCCATAAGAACGCCGGTCTGTGAACCTTCTTCATAGGGATAGAGCTCATAAAAGCATCCGTCGTGCTTGTAATCGTCCGAAGCAATACCTCTTGTATCAAGGAAAATCAGACCGATTCCGCCATTTAACGCTGTCTCCACAGGCATTATGGGATGCATGCATATAATAAAGGGATTCTTTCCCTTACGGGGAGCATCTTCTGCCGGAACCTTTACCGTAACGTCAAAAGAAACACTGTCCACGAAAATCCTGTAGACATCCTCCGACACCTTCTCAAAGGAAACCTTTTCTCCCTCGCGCCATTTTCCGTATACATCATTCTCGAAAAATTCCCGAACCTTACTAAAATCCATTCTTAACTTATCCTCCAAAATCAAGCTTTCTTTGCCTCAAGCTGTTTGCAGATATCATCAAACTCTTCTTCGTTAAGCTTATAGAATCTGTGATAAAGAACAGCTGATATAAGCATCAGTATGCAGGGAATAACAGTCATGGCTATCAAAAGACCTGTTGACTGTGACTTGCCTACAGATGAAATAACATTTTCGATTGCACCTTCTTTTTCCTCTACAGCCCAGCCAAGCTTCTCTGCCTGCTGTTCAAGGTCTGAAATCTTGTCTGTATAAGTCTTTACACGTGAAATCAGATATGTGGCGGATGTAATGATAACCGTAAGAGAACTTGCAAGCTTTGTTAAGAAAGGACGCATTGAAGTGATGATTGCCTCGTCTCTTGTGCCCTGCTTTAACTCGTTGTACTCAACTGTGTTGATAATGGAAATCATCATTACAAGGTATAAGCCGTACTGTCCGAGGTTAGTAAACATGTAGCCGATAGTGATAATCCAGAATTTGGCCATGGACGAAGGCATTACAAAGCCAACTGCCAGCATGAGAATATAACCTGCGGTTGCCACAATAGCAAGAAGCCTTACAAGTTTCTGTCTGTGAAGCTTTCTTGAAATTACAGGATATATAATCATCAAAACGCCTGTTGCAACCATTCCTATGGTACTGAAGAGTGAATAGAGACCACCCTTGTAGCCAAACTCAAAATAAATGTAGTTCGCTCCTACACCACCGATTGCTACGCCGTTACCCACTTCCTGAATAAGGAAAATAAGGGAAATCCATAAAAGCTGGTCGTTTTTACCTATGGTATTAACAATCTTCTTAAAACTGATTTTCGGAGCAGGCGTATCCATGTCAGATCTGTTTTCCTTAACACCGAAAACCGTAAACATCAAAAACAAAGGAGCAAGAATACAGACTGCCAAAGCAACGCTTCCGAATCCGCTCTTTGCGCCGCCTCCTATGGCCTTTTCACCTACGGTAAACATAGGAATGCATACGGAAGCCACAAGACCGCCTATACCGGCGAAGAGAGTTGCTCTTGATGTAATCTTGTTACGCATATCTCCGTCTTCCGAAAGAGCGGGAACCATTCCCCAGTAGGAAATATCGTGCATGGTATAAGTAATCGAATAAAAGAAATACATAAACCCAAAGAACACAACAAACTGATTTCCCTGCAAATCTGCGTTAAATGTGAGATAAACCACAATACTGGTGGTAAAAATACCTATAAGAAGCCATGGCTTAAACTTACCGTGCTTTCCTCGGGTACGCTCAATAATGTTTCCCATAATAGGATCGTTAAGGGCATCAAAAACCCTTGCGCCCACCATAATAGCCGTTACAGCCAGAAACTGTCCGTCTGTAAGTGTCTTGGTCAAAAGAATAAACTGAAGTAAAAAGTTTGTGAAAAGAGCGTACATAATATCTCTTCCCACTGTCCCCAATGGATAAAACCACAAATTCTTTTTGTCCTGTTGTTTCATAAATACCTCCATAAAATAACTTCATCTATGATTATCGGTTCCCCGCTTAATCAACCGCCTCAATAAAATACATTCTGGACGCATAGTCCTTAAAAAGTCTTGTATCGTCGTTGTAACCTGTTCCGCCAAATGCCTGCGTAAGCTTGATTCCCGCATTGTTAAGGGTTTCTCCGGTAAGTACGTAATCCTCCACCTCTCCGTTCATGCGGTAAAATCTTGAAATGGTTTTGTGCACCAGGGAATCCTTCTTTATATGTACCGGAGCAACCTGATTGATTAAGTCTCCGAACTCCCTGATATTAATCTTTAACTGCACGTTGTAAACATGGTAGCAGGTATCTTCGCTAAGTCCTACGGTACGTATTTTTTTGTAGAAGGAGTTTGGAATAACCCTGTCGGTCCACACAACGGTAACAGCCCTTTTGCGGTCCTTCGATACCACCATCCACTGGTCCTTTGCCACTCTGTAGAAATCTCCGAAAAAGAACACGTCACGCCATTCCTTGTAGGTTTCCACCTGCTTTTTAATCTTCCCGAACTCTTCTGCGGATACTTCGTTAAGATTTATTTCGTATCCGAAGACTCCGAAGGAAGCAATATTGAAACGGGTCTCAAGAGGTGTTTCCCTGAGGGTCTGATGATTCGGGCAGGCAGACACATGAGCGCTTACCGTGGACATGGGATATCCGTAACTGTATCCGGTCTGGATGGCTGTTCTTTCGTATGCATCCGTATCATCACTTCCCCATATCTGAGGAAAATAGCTTAAAATACCAAGGTCAAATCTGTTACCTCCCGAAGAACATCCCTCAAAAAGGATGTCAGGGAATTCCTTTGTTAAGGTTGACATAACATCATATAATCCAAGGTAATATCTGTGAAGTGTTTCACCCTGTCTCTCTGCAGGAAGAACCTTTGAAAAGACATCGGAAAATGTTCTGTTCATGTCCCATTTTACGTAGTTTACGCCCTGAACCGAGAACACGGCCCTCATGGCATTTTTTACACATTCCACCACTTCCGGATTTGTAAAATCCAGAATCATCTGATTTCTTCCAAGGGAATTTTCTCTTCCGGGCACAGACATGGCGTACTCCGGATGTGCCCGGTACAAATCACTGTCCTCGTTTACCATTTCGGGCTCTACCCATATTCCGAAGTCAAGACCCAGCTCGTGAATCTTCTTAGCAAGGCTCTCAACTCCTTTGGGAAGTTTCTTCTGATCCACCACCCAGTCACCAAGAGATGAATGGTCGTCATTACGGCCCTTAAACCAGCCGTCATCCATTACAAAAAGCTCGATTCCCGCTTCTTTGGCCTTTTTAGCCAAAGAAACAAGCTTTGCTTCATTTATGTCAAAGTACGCTGCTTCCCAGGAATTCAGAAGAATCGGGCGAAGCCTGTTCTTATAGGTTCCCCTTATAATATGCTCTCTTACAAAATGCTGCATGTTAAGGGAAATGCCTCTGTAACCGTCCTTTGAAAAGGTCATAACACCTTCGGGAGAATAAAAGCTTTCGCCGTTTTTAAGTATCCATTCAAAGCCTTCAGGATTAATACCGCTTACAAAACGTGTTTTGAAAAAAGCATTCACATCCGCTGCTTCATAGTGGTTTCCCGAGTACACAAGGTTAAATCCATAGCCCTCTCCCGCATTTTCAGACGTGTCGGGATTGGTTAACATAATAAAAGGATTGCTTCTGTTGGAAGAAACACCTACCGTTGTGGAATTTACAAATTTGCCATGCTCAAGGTTAACGTCATGTCTGTGCATCTCTCTTGCCCAGGCTCCGCCAAAGGTTGTAACCCTGTAGTCTGTATCATCCAGATCCAGCTGGATGCTTAAAAGCCTTTCAACCCTGATGCTTTCTTCACCGGTATTTCTCAATACAGCGCGACGGGTTATTACATCACACTCCGCAAATACCGAGTAGTACAAATCCAGTTCCACATTCCTGTTTCTCTCCTTTAAAGTCACAAGAAGCTGCTCCTGTCCGCCTTCCTTCTCAGAGTATGAAGAAGGCAACCCTTCAGGATATATGGGTTTACATAATATCTCATGGCTTTTATAAACAAAGTCTGATGTTCTTGAGCCGTCTGCGTAGGCTATCTCCACAAAGGGCTCTCTGTAATCGCCTTTTCCCACTGAAGATATTTCCAGAAGAGCATCCTCCGGCTGGAAAAGTGAATCCTTTGTGTACATGATGGTATTGCCTTTCATGTGACTGATTTTCTCTTCCATGGCCCTGAAAGTATCGTCATCGGTTGTCTCCAAAACTGACACCGGGCTTCCGTAATGCATGTGTTCCAAAACGCCTTCTTTGTTGACTTTGAAAGCATATGATGTGTTTTTGGTACTTAAAATAAAATTTTTCTCTGATTCAAAAATCATCTCTTTGTCCTTTTTACAATAAACTCAACGGATGCGTCACCGCACTGAAGGTTTTCAATATCAAGTCTTGCAGGGTTAACCTCTCCGGGAAGAAGATTCTTGGTACGAATATAAACACCTGCCATACCACCCTTAAAACTGATTACATCCGGGCCTATTACCTCGATGGGGCCTTCGGTATGAAGCTTTATGGGCTCGTTAAAGTAATATACCTGATTACCGTAGTCATCCACTGCCCTGATGCGCACAAGGGCCGCATCATAGGCCTTATCATGAACAAGTTCCGTATGGCTTACCCTCACATCAAAAGAAACCTTTGAAAGTGGTGCCTTTGTAACACTCTTAACAACCTTTCCACCTGCTATGGCATCAAACCTGTATACGGGAGGCTCCGTGCCCCAGTCTCCCACGTATTTGTTAAAGATTTCCACGGCATCATCATACTTAAGTCCATGGAAAGCCATCAGCCTTGCGGCCTGAAGAAGGGTCGTAAAACTCATATGGGAAAGGCCGCTTACCGCAACACGGTTAGCAATCTTTTTAAGGCCCTTCTTTACGGTTTTACTGTACTTCTCCCCCTCATCTATTGCGTTTCCGATGTAATCATCTATCAATATGGGACCTCTCGAAAGATTCTTAAACTTAGAATCCCTAGGGAAATATTCCTTAATAAACTTATCGTTTTTATACATTTTCACGCTGTCGGCGTTAGTGAAAATGTAAATATCACCCTTTGTGCACTCGGGATTCTCACCAATATCCATTGTGGAGGAAATTTCAAGAACAGGCCTTTCTTCCACCGGTATTCCCTCACATGCATACACAAGCGAAGCAAGCTTTTCATTTCTGAACATATCCGTTACACCATGGTAACAGATTCTGTCTCCTGAGCCGAATTCTCTGTGGGTATTATAGTCAAACATGCACCAGCCGAAAGAACCCGCAATGTCCTTTTCACCCTTCACTGCATCCACTACAGCCGCATGGCGCATGGCATGCTCAAGTCTGTGTGTTTCGTTGTCAAAGGGCTTCGAAGGGAACATGTGTCCGTTGTATTCCGTAATAAGGTATGCCTTTGAAAGGTCGGAAGTGACTTTGCTCTTGGTATCACAACCTTTGGTAGTGCCATTGTGGCTGAAGTCGTTATATGTATAAACATCCTCCAGAAGATGGCTCTTTTTAAAGTTTCTGACTCCTCCTGTGGGTCTTGTGGGGTCAAAATTTCTGGCGGTTTCATTGGTCCTTTTGTAGAGCTCGTCCAAATCCTTCGACTCGTTTATTCTGACGCCCCACATAATGATTGAAGGATGGTTCCTAAACTGAATAACCATTTCCTCCACATTCTTTACCGCCTGATCCTGCCACTTTTCATCTCCGATGTGCTGCCATCCGGGTATTTCCATAAATACCAGAAGGCCTATTTCATCACAGCGGTTTATAAAGTCCTGGGACTGGGGATAATGGGAAGTTCTTACCGCATTAAGTCCCAGCTCATACTTAAGTATGTCCGCATCATATCTTTGCATGGAAGCAGGCATGGCGTATCCGCAATAAGGATAACTCTGATGCCTGTTAAGGCCCATAATCTTTAACTTCTTACCATTAAGGTAATAGCCGTCCTTTTTAAACTCAGAGGTTCTGAAGCCGAAGGAATCTGTTCTCTCGTCCAGAACTTCCCCATTGGGGTCCACAAGCTTAGTTACCACAGTATAAAGGTTGGGGTCATTAACATCCCAAAGCTTAATATCCTTTAATGAAACCTCGAAAGAAGCCTCCGTATACTGTGAAGTTTTCGAGGGCTCGAAACTTTCTTCAAAGGTAGTTCCCGCTACTGTCTGAATCAGTTTTAAGGGCTTCTTTGCGGGATTTTTGATTCTGACCGCAGAACTTAAAACAGCACTGTTTCCATTGACATTGGAAGACAGATACATATCGTCTATATATTCTTTTTCGCCTATATCAAGGTATACATCCCTGTATATTCCTCCATAGGTCATGTAATCAATAACAAATCCGAAGGGCGGCTGGTTCAGGGTTTCCCTGCTGTCAACCTTTACGGTAATCTCAATGCTTTCGGCAGGCACAATGTCCTTACTTATGTCAACCGAAAAGCCGGTATAGCCGCAGGCATGTGTAGCCCGTTCTTCTCCGTTAATGTACACTGTAGCCTTATGGGCAATTCCTTCAAAGCGTAGCCTTCCGGATTTGTTCTTGTACCCTAACGGAAAAGTTATGCGTTTTTTATAGCCGCAAACCTTCTGATAACATTTTTCATCAAAACAGTTAAAAGGAGTTTCACAGACAGCATGAGGAAGCGATACCCACTTGTAATCCCTGGATATCCCCTCTGCTTTCAGAAACTCTTCACTGAACCGGTCCGTAAAAAGCCAGTCCTCGTTAAGATAAATTCTTTTGTACATATATTCCCCTACTTTACAATTATTCCGTCCACAAGTATATTGACTACCTCATTTAAGGCAGTCTTGTATGAAATCCTGTTCTTTACCAATACGTCCCTTTGGAAAAACTGTTCAAGAGATGCCTCCAACATCATCTTGACAATGGGAATGTGTATCGGCTTTATTACCCCTTCCTTTTGTCCCTTCTCAATTAGTGAAATGGTGGTTTCCCAGCCCGTTTCCAGTCTTTCCTCCACCTTTTTATAAATTTTCGGATACTTTTCCTTCAAAGAAAACAACTGGGAAAAATCAATTTCCGTATAGCTTTCCGGCAAAACCCCAAGAATCTTTCTGACTTTTCCGAGGGTATCAAGAGAATCATCTGTCATGACTTTTCTCTCGCTTTCCTTTATTCCGTCAAACACATAATTTACCATGGCAAGGAACAGCTCTTCCTTGTCCTTAAATACAAGGTAAAGAGTCTTTTTGCTAATATGGCAATTTGCTGCCACATCGTCCATGGTAAACTTCAATCCCTTATCGTTAAATACCTGAATGCAGCCTTCCATTATGATGTTTTTGGTCTCTTCACGGTTGGGGGATACCTTTGACATGTTGTCTTCCTTTCGAAACTTGGAAACTGAAAATAGTTTTTCAGTTTCCTAAATCGTACCATTTAAAACCTCCGAAAACAATAAAAAAAAGCACCGAAAAACGGTGCTTTAATTTGTTAACTTTTCTATGAAAGAACCTTCAGTATAAATTCCCATACCCTTGCCGCGCTGGATAAGGACATGCGTTCTTTTGTGGTATGAATGTCAATCATATCGGGTCCGAAGCTTACACAGTCAAGCTCAGGTATCTTCTTAGCGATAACACCGCATTCAAGACCTGCATGAAGAGCCATAACAACAGGCTCCTTGCCATACATTTCACGATAAACGGAAATCATTTTTTCCCTTAAAGGAGAGTCCTTTCTGTAGGCCCAGCCGGGATAATCCCCGTGAATCTTATATGTGGCGTTATGTACTCTACCAACCTCTATAAGTATATCAAGAAGTTCTTTTTTCTTCTCGTCAATGTTGCTTCGTACGGAAATTCCAAGATCCACTCCCTCAGAAGTCATGGAAATAAGTCCCTGGTTAAGACTGGTTTCCACAAGGCCTTCAATGTCACGGCTCATGGAAATTACTCCGTTGGGAAGGTTTGTAAGGAAGCTGCAGATGCAGGCATCTTTATTCTTGTACCACTTGAAGTCTTCAGCGTTCTCAGCAAGTCTGTCCAAAGAAAGTCTTGCTTCGGTTTCAACCGAAAGATAATTTTCAAGAACCTCAAATTTGATAATTTCGAAAAGTTCAGGCTCTATAGGTTTACATAATACAACTGCTTCACAACTGTTACATATCGCATTGTCGGCTGTTCCGCCCTTAATATCATTAAATCCCAGTAAAAGTTTTGCATCATAAAGCTTTTTAAGAATCTGTCCCATCAAAACGATGGCATTGGCGCGGCCTTTGTTGATTTCGGTTCCCGAATGTCCTCCGATAAGTCCGTCAACGGTTATTTTATAAACCGCTCCCATATCACCGGATATCTCTTCCATGGGGAAATGCATATCAATTCTGGCTCCGCCTGCGCAGCTTACCAGAAAATAGCCCTCCTCCTCGGAATCAATGTTAAGCATTGTGGTACCTTTACAAGGAGACAAATCTATAACATCTGCTCCTAACATTCCCACTTCTTCATCAACCGTTACCACAAGTTCAAGTCTGGGGAAGGAATGCTCCGTATCGCTTAAAAGAGCAAGTCCGTAGGCTACGGCTATTCCGTCGTCTCCGCCAAGGCTTGTACCATCGGCATGTAGGAAATCTCCCTCTTCTACAAGAGTAAGTCCTTCCTTTGTCATATCAATGTCTTTGCCGGGTTCTTTAACAGCCACCATATCCATATGGCCCTGAATAATAACCGCCGGTTTGTCCTCGCAACCCTTTGATGCTTCCCTGATGATTATCACGTTGTTGGCATCATCCTGATAATGTTCAAGATTGTGACTTTCCGCAAACTTAACAAGATAGTCACTTATCATTTTTGTGTTTCCCGATCCATGGGGAATAGCACACATTTCCTTAAAGTAATCTAAGTAGTTCATAACCATTCTCTCTTAAAAAATCTTCCCGCAGAATTCTCTGCGGGAAGTCTGTTTGCAATATCAAAAACCCTTAGATTAAGCTTCTTCAGCAACTTCAGCTGTCTTAGCTGCAGCCTTTTCTGCCTTCTTTGCTTCCTTTTCAATTGCCTTCTTTGCCACATCGCAAAGTGCCTTGAAGTCGTCTGCATTGTTAACAGCGAGTTCAGCTAACATCTTTCTGTTCATGTCTACGTTTGCAAGCTTTAAGCCAAACATAAACTTGGAGTATGAAAGACCATTAAGTCTTGCTGCTGCATTGATACGAGCAATCCATAACTGTCTGAACTGACGCTTTCTCTCCTTACGTCCTGCATAAGAAGATGTAAGAGCTCTCATAACAGCCTGTTTAGCGGTTCTGTACTGATTAGAACGAGCTCCTCTGTAGCCCTTAGCGAGCTTTAATACTCTATTGTGCTTTTTCTTGGCATTTAAGCCACCTTTAATTCTAGCCATTTCTGTTCCTCCAATCTACTTCTTACACGTAAGGTAAGATCTTCTTCATGTTCTTTACATTTGTTGCGTCCGTAATAGCGGGCTTTCTCAAATTACGCTTTCTCTTTGTAGTCTTCTTGGTTAAGATATGGCGCTTGTAAGCTTTATTTCTCTTTAACTTACCGGTTCCTGTAACTTTAAAACGCTTAGCAGCTGATCTGCTTGTTTTCATCTTGGGCATTTCTGTTTCCTCCTAAAATTATCTATTTTATCCGGGCCTAATTTTTCTTGCCGGCTAAAAACATTGTCATGGAACGACCCTCAACCTTGGGAGCCTTCTCAACTGTTGCACACTCTGCAAGACCTTCCGCAAAATCATCAAGAATGTGCTTGCTGGTCTGCATATGAGCCATTTCACGGCCTCTGAAACGAAGTGTAACCTTTACACGGTCACCGTCCTTAAGAAATTTCTTGGCCGCACTGATCTTTGTGTTAAGATCGTTTGTGTCAATATTGGGTGTAAGGCGAATTTCCTTGATTTCAACTACATGCTGTTTCTTCTTGGCTTCTTTCTCACGCTTCATCTGTTCATATTTGAACTTGCCGTAGTCAACAATACGAACTACGGGAGGCTGAGCATTGGGAGCAATCTTTACAAGATCGACGCCGGCTTCTTCAGCAAGAGCCATAGCTTCCTTTGAAGACATAATACCGAGCTGTTCCCCGTTTTCTCCGATAACACGAACTTCTTTGTCACGGATTTGTTCATTAATCATTAATTCGCTAATAGTTTTTCCCTCCATAAAAAGCACTAAAAAAGTGGACACGCAAGGTATCCACTTAACAGTCAAATAAGCACAGCAAAAGCTGTTTATTTAAAAGTATTAACCACCGTTAAGCCTTCTGCCACGGGGTGAGAGCGGATACTCTGCTTTGATGTATGTACTAAACGTACTCTGATAAGATAACACCTATCAGTTCTTTTGTCAACAGTTTGCAAAAGTTTATTTATTCAGCTGTCCAGCCTGAAAGATAAGCCTCCTGTTCAGGTGTAAGCTTATCGATTTCAAGGTGCATTGCTTTAAGCTTGTATCTTCCGATTTCGTCATCGATGGAATCGGGAATATCATAAACCTTCGTAACCAGCTCGTCCTTGTGATCCACAAGCCACTTAAGGCTTAAGGCCTGTACCGAGAAGGACATATCCATGATTTCTGCGGGATGACCCATTCCGCAGGCAAGGTTAACAAGTCTTCCTTCCCCAAGAACATTGAAGGTACGTCCGTCAGCCATTGTATAGCCGATAATGTTCTTTCTTCTGGTCTCTGACTTTACGGAGTTCTTTCTAAGCCATGCAACGTCAACTTCACAGTCAAAATGGCCCGCATTACACAAAATGGCCTGATCCTTCATAACCTTGAAGTGTCTGTCCACAATAACGTCCTTACAGCCTGTAACGGTTACAAAAATGTCACCGTACTTTGCAGCCTCGTCCATAGGCATAATTCTGAAGCCGTCCATTGTGGCATCGAGAGCCTTGAAGGGATCGATTTCGGTTACAATAACATCGGCACCCATGCCCTTTGCACGCATTGCAACACCTTTACCGCACCAGCCATAGCCTGCCACAACAACGGTCTTTCCTGCCACAATAAGGTTTGTGGTATCCATAATGGCCGTCCAAACGGACTGGCCTGTACCGTATTTGTTATCGTAGTAATGCTTAGCCTTTGCATCGTTAACTGCCATCATGGGGCAGGGAAGAATGTTTTCACGTTCTCTTGCTTTAAGTCTGTGGATTCCCGTGGTGGTTTCTTCACATCCGCCGATTAAGCAGTCTGCGTATTCTTTGCACCTTCCGCCGAGAAGATTAATAAGGTCTCCTCCGTCGTCCACGATTAAATGAGGATGGCATGCAAGTGTTTCCACCAGAAGCTCCTCGTATTCTTCGGGAGATACTCCGTACTTGCCGAAAGTCTCAACTCCCATCTCATTAACTGCTGCCGCAACATCGTCCTGTGTAGAAAGAGGATTACAGCCTGTAAGATATACATCAGCGCCACCCTTTGCAAGCACTAAACCTAAGTTTGCGGTTTTTGCTTCAAGGTGTACTGATACGGCAACTCTCAAACCCTTAAAGGGCTTATCCTTTTCAAACTGTCTTTCGATTTCTGAAAGGGCAGGCATGAATGAACGAACCCATTCTATTTTCTTGCGTCCTTCGGGAGCAAGGGATGCATCTTTGATATTACTCATAAACTCTCCTAAATAATTACAAATATTTCTTTACAATCTTTTCCACTTCACTATACACTCTTTCCTCATCGATTGTAAGAAGAATGTTGTCTTTCATAACAAATTGTCCGTTAATCATGACGCTTCTTACCTCCGAACCGTTTGCGGAATAGCAAAGTGATGAAACTATATTGTTATTGGGGAACATTGACGGGGTCTTTAAATCCACAAAAATAATATCAGCCTTTGCGCCTTCTTTGATGACTCCGAGATCGTCCTCATGAAGGGCTTTGGCGGCATTTACTGTTGCGGCATTTACCACGTATTCCGAAGGCATAGCCGTTGAATCCTTTTCAAGGCCCTTATGGAATATGGACAAAATACCCATTTCCCTGAACATATTCAAGGTGTTGTTGCTGGCGCAGCCGTCTGTACCTACGGCAACATTGATTCCTTTATCCTTCATGACGCAGATGGGAGCAAATCCGTTTCCAAGCTTTGCATTGCTGGCGGGATTTGTAACTACAGTAGCACCTGCCTTACGGATAATATCCATATCGTCGTCTCTCATCTGTACGCAGTGGGCAAGAATGGTTTCATTGTCCAAAAAACCGATTTCGTCAAGAAGCGCAACAGGAGTTTTCCCGTACTTTTTAAAACAATCCTCCACTTCAGTAACACCTTCCGACAAATGCGTCTGGTGAAGCATTCCTCTTTTCTTGCTTTCTTCCACTACCTGTTGCATAAGTTTTGTTGAAGCGGAATATATGGCATGGGGAGAAAGAATGAATTTTAGGGTATCGCACTCATACTCTTCCTTCTCGTCCAGGGCTTCCTGAAATCTCTTCATTCCATCCGTATACAGGTCTTCACCTACAAGTCCTCTGCCGATAAAGCCACGCATTCCGGCGTCCTTTGCAGCCTTCGCGGACTGGCATCTGTACATATGCATATCCACATATGAAGTGGTACCTGTCTTAATCATCTCCATAAATCCCAGAAGATTTGTCCAGTACGCAGCCTCCACCGGAAGCTTATCCTCCACAGGCATGCAGCGGTTAAAAAGCCACTCTCCGAAATCCACATCATCTGCGTAATTTCTCAAAACAGACATATAAACATGGGTATGCATATTAATAAGTCCCGGCATAACAAGCCTGTCCTTAGCATCCACGGTTTCATAAGCCGTATCCTTTGCGGGAGCAAAAGAAAGCGTATTTCCGTTTACATACAAATCCTTTTCAACAATACTGATTTTTCCGTTTTCGGAAATCAGAAGTTTTCCGTTAATAATTTTAAAGTTCAATAGTTTTCCCCTCTGCTGTTATATTTTCTTTATTACATGTAATATTATGTCAACCAAACATTCGGCCGCTATTCCCTGGATTTTCTCAAAATCCATCTCCGCATTTTCATCGGCGGTATCGGAAATGCTTCTAAGCACCACAAAAGGCACCTGATTTAAAAATGCCGTCTGTGCAACAGCACAGCCTTCCATTTCGCAGCATAATGCACCGGTCTTTTTTAATATTTCTTCTTTTTCGCTTTGTGCGGAAACAAACCAGTCTCCTGTGGCAATTCTTCCCACATGAACGCCCTCTTCGCCCGCTGCTTCTTTGGCATACTCAAGAAGTGTTTCATCCGATTTGTAAACTGCCTGAAGTGGTTCAAAATTTTCGATTACAAAATCCTGCATATCGTGATATACAAGTTCGCTTCCTATGACAAGTTCAAGCTGTTCAACATCTTTTTGAAGGCTTCCCGCAAGACCGTTCTGAATAATGGCTTTGGGAGAAAATTTGTCGATAAGTATCTGCGTATGCATTGCGGCATTTGTCTTTCCTACACCGCATTTACAAATAACAGTATCAACACCTTCCAGTTTTCCCTTGTAATAATCCATTCCTGCAAAAACATACTTTACAGGCCTTTTCATCTTCTCAAGAAGAGCCTGCATTTCAATATCCATTGCTGCAATGATTCCTACCATACTCCACCTCGTTTTAGAAAGAATCTCTAACTTATTTATTATACCATGTCCCTATTAAAATTCGAAAAAAATTTTGCACCCCGTGACGGTGCCAATGGGGACGGGGGAAACTGTCATCAAGGAGTGTCCCTACTGTCAACAGAGGGGCGTTGTATAATGTATTTTTCGCAGGGTCGTACGGAAGCAATAAAAAAATGATAGACTATGCGCCACGAGAGCTGAGTGGTAACGGGCCCCCGCAGACGGCTTGCTTCAAAAAGCCGCAAGGGGGACAGCCGAAGTGGCTCGTAATTGTTCTTTGCGTGAGTAGACCAAGAAAAACACATTATACAACGCCCCTCTGTTGACAGTAGGGACACTCCTTGATGACAGTTTCCCCCGTCCCCATTGGCACAAAAAAGCCACGGCCCAAGGGCCGTGGCAAAAGTTTCAATATTATTATGCATTCTTTCCGCAGCACTTTTTGTACTTCTTGCCGCTTCCGCAGGGACAGGGATCGTTAGGATATACCTTTGCCTCTTTACGGATGGTCTGGGAATCCTTCTGCTCCTTGTAAAGTTCTTTACGCTTCTCCTCTGTGAAAATGTCGTTCCACTGGGGAAGGTTGTAAAGCCAGTCAGCCTTTGCAGCAATCATGTTTTTGAAAAGAAGTTCCTTGTCAAAACCTAAATTAACTACTGTATCTGCTTCCATGGTCTCAATGGGGTTGGGATTAACAAGTGAATCGTTAATACCGTCCAAAAAACCTGTCATAATAAGCTGTGTAACTTTATATTTCTTGGCAAGTTCAGCGACTGTTCCGGATACTACTTCATCGGGGTTCTTTAAAAGTTTTTCGTAAATACCCTTTTCCTTTTCGAAATAGTCCTTCCATAAGCTTTCGAGAGTCTTCTGATCCGTTTCTTCGGAATATGCGCTGTTGCGCCATTTCTCAAGTAATGTCTGTGCCATAATAATCATCCTTTTCTAATAAATAAAAGACTTTTCTTCCTTGCGTAGTTTAGCACAGGATTTTTTATATTTCAAGGGGCTCACTATTTTTCAAAAAAGTTGAAGTCCGCAATTGTTTTCTTTCTTGTAAGCTTCCCTATCATCCAGATATATCCCCATGCAAGAATGGGAAGACCCAGCGTACAACCCAAAGAAACCCTTAACATAGTCTTCGCCCACGGAGCCTTAATAAGTGCAAGAACAAGTGAAGCCACATACATAAGCACTATAAGAACAATACATGCAAGTGCGGCTATTCTCTGGCCCTTGGTATACTGTGACTCAAAGGGCTGTTCCTTTACGATTTTCTCTATTTCTTCTTCGGCCTGTTTAACGTTTTTAAATACAATACCGTGCATGCCCATCTCTTCGGAACCCTTTATGTTCTTCTCAAGATCGTCTAAGAAAATACACTCGGAAGGCTTCAGATTGTATTTATCAAAAAGCGCCTTGTAAATACCCGGTTCAGGTTTAGTAATATTAATGTCACAGCTTAAAATATAGCCGTCCAGTTCCTCTATAAAGCAAAGCGCATCCCAGCACTCTCTTACCGCTTTATGGGACATATTGGAGAGGCAGTAAACCTTGTATCCTCTGTTCTGAAGGTCTTTAATCCAGCCTCTGGTATACTCATACATTTTAAGAAGGCCGTTAAAGTCCTTATACATTTCACGAAGCTTGTCCTCGATTCCCGGGTCGTTTTCAATAAACTTCTCAAGAACCTCCTCCTCGCTCATTACGCCTCTGTCGATTTCGTTCCAGATGGGATCGTAAACCGTAGCCTTGGCAACTCTGTCGAATTCCTCCTTTGTAAGATTGAAGCGTTCAAAGAAAGGAGCCCATCCAAAATCCACCAAAACATTTCCTATATCAAAAACTATATTTTTAATCATTTATACACCTCATTAATCAGTGCTGCTGCCGCAGCTGACAATTCACTTCTTGTATCCGTAACCACACAAAAGTGTCTTTTGGGAATCATCCTTGAGAATCTTAACTCAAAAAGTGTGCCCTCGTCCAGATATGTTTTTGCAAAATCCTTCACCACATATCCGATTCCCATATTTTTAAGAGCAAACTGTACTATCATATCACTTGTGGCAAGTTCAAATTCAGGCTTTATTTCCACCCCGTTTGCATCAAGAAAGCCGTCCAGATAGGCTCTGGTACTGGTTCCCTTTTCTAGAACTATCATCGGAAGCTTCTCAAGCTCCTTAAAATCCAGGGTCTTGTTACGAAGCCTTAAATAACGCCTTCCACCTACAAAAACATCTTCCACTTCCTTAACCGGAACGCTTTTTACAAAATCCGGTGCATCAAAGGGAGTAGACACTATTCCGAAATCCACAGCATGGTTTTTAAGATTGTCCATGGTTTCCGGAGTGGGTGCATTGGTAACCGTAATCTTTATCTTCGGGTACTTAACATGAAAAGCCTCAAGGTAGGGAAGCAAAAAGAACTGGAGCGTCATATCCGAAGCTCCCACCCTGACTTCTCCCTCTTCAAGGTTCTGAAGCTGTCGAAGCTTCTCTTCTCCCGCCTCAATCTCCGTGTAGGCTCTCTTTACGTATTCATAAAGGACTGCTGCCTCGGCTGTCATCTGAACACCCCTTGAGACACGTCTGAAAAGCTTTATGTTTAAAACTCCTTCAAGCTGCTTTATGGCCTGGCTTACCGCAGGCTGGGAAATATTGAGTTTTGAAGCGGCCAGTGTAAGGCTTGAATAAGTGGCCACATAATAAAATACCTTGTAGTATTCAAGATTTGTAGTCATATCAGTTCTGCCCGTACTTGTCCAAAAGTTCCATTATTGACCGGGCGCTTTCCGGATATTTTCTCATAATATCCTTTATTTCGTCGCCGGCTTCAAGTGCTATCTGTTCGTTGTACTCTATCTGCTTTCTAAGCTTCTGACGTCTTCCTATAAGATTGTGACGTACTTCCACCATTTCCCTGTTGTCATAGATAGCATCCGACTGATGCATCCACACTTCAGGGTCCTTTATTCTCTGGTTTTTAAGGCTTCTTAAGAGCCTTGATACAGCCTCTTCATATGCGGCCTCATTGCGTTCAAAGGCTCTCCTGTCTTCCCGTTCCTTTATAAAGCGGGTGTACAGGTCCTTAAGCTCCGCACTGCTTGAAACCTGATATTTTGAATAAAGATAGTCCAGAAGGTTTTTGTTGTTTACATAGCGGATTTTTACTTTGTTCTCCAAAAGAATCAGTTCATTCGAAGTGCTTTCGATCCGCTTTCTTTCCTTCTCATAATCCACATACTTTACATAGATTATCGTAAGAGATATGGCAAGTGCGGCAACCGCAATGTAGTATCCGATTGTAACATCAAGCTTTAAGAACATCTGTAAAAGGAACAGAATCACCACCAGCACAACAGCCGCAACCATGAAAATCGTAGCCATTCCCCTTGAATTTTCAAGAGCAGCGTTTACCTCATGATGCCTGTAGCTGTAGGCCTGCCGTTCTTTGCCCACCTTTGAAAGATCGTTTTTAATCTTTCCCTTCAGTTCTTCCTCCGCCGCAAGCTTTTCTATACCGTCCACAGCCTCATCACCCAAAAGGGTCATACGGTTGTACTCCTGCTCTGTCATGGTACCTGGAGTGAGTACAAAGTGGTCGTGTTGTTTGCGAAGGTCGTGAATGTTTCTTGCAAGTTTCTCAAGGTCTGATTTATCCTCGGGGGGAAGACCTTCGATTTCTTCCATGTCCTTAAGATAAGAGGTTACAACCGCATATTCGCTGTTTATGCGGTCAATTTCCCTCGAGGCTTCCTGCATCTGTTCAAGACAGCTTATAACGTACTGCTCCCTCATATAGGGATCCGCAAGGTTTATCTCTTCTTTGGACGCCTGGATATTGTCCCATTCGCTTTCTTCTATGGAGTTTTTCTTAAATAAGTTTTTAAAAAATCCCATACTAAAATTCTCCGGCTTCCAGAGTTGTATCCCTGTAGTCTGCCTTCAGGCCCTCGGTCATTTCTGTTATTTCGTGATAATAAGTAAGTGCATCCTTCTGGTCCTTCAATTCAAAAAGTTCCCTTAATTTCCGGGCCTTCTCGGATTTTTCGAATTCTTCCTTTATTCCTTCAAGTTCCCCTTCTATGGGAATACTCATTCTGTATGCTTCCTCGGTATCGGCAATAAGCTTTATGTATTCGTCCTCGGAAAGCTTAAGTCTTTGAGCCACAAGAAGATGCCTGTAGGCAGCGTCGTTATTATTCACCTCATAAGAGGCCTTAAAGCAGTCTATTGCGGAATCATAAAGGTACATTGCCATGTAGGTTACACCCATGTTGTTGTATACCTTACTGATAAGATCCGTCTCATCGTCGGAAACATTTGAAAGAACGTGCTCGTACTCCTTAATTGCCAGAAGATAATGTCTGTTTTCAAAAAGGAAATCGCCTTTTGCCTTCCACTTTTCGAAAACATTCATGGAAACATTCATACGAAGAATGCTTTCAACCTTTTCTATTTCATCGGCTGTATAGTAGCCGGAATATCCCAAAATGGTTCCCACAAAGGCACCGGGAAGCGCATTGGTATTAATAAGGCTGTAAAGATTTCTTGCAAGTTCCTGAAGCTTCAGTTCCTTTTCAATCCATTCCACAAGTTTCTTGTCGAGAATGTCCTTATCAATCAAAAAAGCATTCTCATAAAGGACATAGCAAAGTTCTTCGATGGTATAAAGGTTCGTATAAACCTTATCAAAATAGTAAGGAGTTTTGGCAACCTCTCCTGTGCAAAGAATAACACGGTTATTCACAGGTTAACCACCTCCTTCCATTCGGTTAAGGAAGCGGGGAACAGTTCTCCAAAGCCCATATCCTTAATAACTACCTGCATACGCATTTCCGAAATCATGGATACGTCAATATGAACTCTTGAAGTCTTCACCGGGCGCTTCGGAAGGTCCGAAAGCGTAATATCCACCACTTCGGGATTCTTTCCCGTAAGAGGAGTAATGATAAAGGATATCTTGTTTCCTTTATCAAGAATTACATCGCAGGAATTCTTAGCCTCAAACCAGTTGACTCCCGCATCAAGAAGAGCATGGTAAACGGGCTCTCCCTGCTTTAACACATTTATTCCCACGTTTGACTTTAATTTGTCATTTCCCAAAAATACGTGGGATTCGCTTAAAATCGTTTTTAAGATTTTGTTCTTGGCACTGAAGGCGGCTCCCTTGGAATACAGGTTGTTTCCTTCGAAAACACGGCCCTTTTTGCACATAAACCTGACGGAATCCTTAAAAATTTCCTGTCTGAAATTGTCCCCGATAAAATATATGGAAGAGAAAAGCTTCTCACCTGTTATATCTTCAAGAAGGCTCAAAAGGTTCTGGTCTGCTACTCTTGCTTCCTCGGAATTGATGATTAAATCACCAAGCCCCTCTGTTTTAAACGCAAGATATGAGTTGGGATCGATAAAGGCCACTATGGGAGTGGTGTTCTGATTACATTCCATTCTGTAGGATTTTAAGTGGCTTTGTGAAAAGTCCAGAAGAAGAACGTCTCTTTTCCAAAGTTCCTCTGCCTGGTAAATGGTATAGTAATAAAAGCTTTCCATATGGTTCTGGAAATAAATATGGTCGGTTTTTAGGCCCAAAGAGGCAACCGCCTCCGTAAGTATTTCCACCATTTTATTATCCAGATTGTCCACGGTAACCATAAAGGAACAGATTCTGTTTATGGGTGCCATAACACTTATCAGGGAAAGGGTACGCTTCATAAAAAGAGCAAGCAAAGAAACCGGTCTGAAGGATTCCTCTCCAACCGTAACTTCCTCTCCGATAAGTGCCTTTTCAAGAAGCCTGTCCACAAAATAACCGTCTTCGCCTTCATATTTAACCGCTTCCTTACCGGCAAACCACTGGTTTACCTCACGTCTTTTAAACAAAGCCGTAGGGATAAGATAGCTGTTGGAACCCGCAACCGTAGACAGGGTTTCAACACCTTCACCGTCCACACGGCCAAAGCTTATCTGGGTAAAGGTATCCGTAAGGTCAAAGCCCACTGCAATATCTGAAGTATTCGGTTTTTTGTTCTCACCAAAAAAATCCATTTCCTGTATTACTCCAATGTGAACATTTTTCTTACTATGTAAGCCTGCTTGTAGTAGTCATACAAAAGCTTGTTTACGGTATCGTAATCCTGAAGGGTCTTTGCGATAACAATATCGTTGACCTCATTAAAGCGTGAATTGTAAATATCCCTGCTGATATCACTCTTCTGGATGCTGGCACTTTCCGTAAGAAGTTCCTCGCCGTCCGCTTCCTCAGTAATATAGTAAAGAAGGTTTTCCCCGAAGAAAAGAATAAACGCCTTTGCATGAACTCCGCCGTACATATCCGGCATTTCTTCGGTTACATACTCTCCGAGAGTTTCCTCGTCACCCTCAATAATGTAGTGTATAAACACTCTCTTACCCGGGTCTGTTTTGTACTCAATAATGGTTTTATCGGAGAATTTGTTTATCTTGGAAGTGGTATTTTCCATAAATTCCTTAAAGAAGGACATGTAAATACCTTCCCCGATAAGCTCCTCAAGATATTCACCTATAATATGAAGCTTGTTATCATCAAGCTCCGACTGGTTCTCGGAATAGTATTTCAAATATGCAAGCTTGCATACCGTCTGGATGTTTTCCCCTCGAAGCTTTGCCTTTGTAAGCTCCTCGAATACCAAAGGCTCCATAATCTGTTCTTTTACGAAATAGTCAAAAGAACACTGTGCAAGAAAGGCGGACTGAATCTCCGTATTGGCGCCTCCCTGAACATATTTTGAATATATGGCCATCCGTTCGGATACGAAATATCCGGTGGTAAGCATCTGAAGAATCATATTCTCGCACATGGTATAAATATCCACGTCAAAATTCTCCGCTGCCTTAAAGACTTTTCGCATGTCTTTAGTCATTCCGCGGTAGTTGTCCACCATGTATTTAAGAATTATCTCATCGTATTTGCCTCTGAAAAATACACTGGAGGCAATTCTTATAAGGTCATCGCTGTATGCGTACTCGTTTCTTTCTATAAGCTTTGAGCAAAGCTTTACAAGGTCTCTGGGCTCTACACCTTCCGTTCCGAACCTTATAATCCAGTCCACGGCTTTGTCGTACATTCCGCGGATTACCATGAATCTTATGGCTCTTACACGTTCCCTCTGGCTTAAATTCTGGGGAAGGAGCTCCTCCAGAATACCGTCCAGTTCCCTTATGGCGTCGTTATCATAGTAGTACTGCATAAGTTTAGAACGTACTTCGGTCTTGTACTCCTCGTCAATTTCGGGAGCATTAAGTATATTGGTGTATCTGTCCTTTGTTTCCTCGGTAATCTCCACCATTTCAGTGCTGCATTCGCAGGCATACACGTCAAATTCCAGATTATCGTGGATTCTTGAAAGGATCTTGGACGCAAGCTTTCCGGGAACCATTAACATTTCAAGATCGTAGTCCACCGATGAATGGAATCTGTTGGTAAAGCCGTCCTCGAAAAGAATTTCAAAATCCTTGTTATACAGTGGAATGTAGGCCACTCCGTTTTCAATGGGGTATACCGTTTCGACGCATTCCCTGCTTTGGTAAACCACTACCTTCGTAAGATTTCTGTTTTCACAGGATATCTTATGAGTGAAAAGAATACGGGAAAGATTTTTGGCCATCTCATCGGTAAGGGAGCTGTCTGCAAAGATGTATCTGTATACTACAGCCATATCCTTATTGATAAGTCCCTCAAGAAGGGAGGATACCGCAAACTTTTCCATCTGTTCTTTGTAGCTGTCGAAAATATCGGGCATTTCATCCCTGTTATTGATTACCCTTGCGTACAGGTAAGCGGCATATTCCCAGGAAAGGTCGCTGTCATAGGTAAAGTACAGATAAACCATTTTGGGAATAACCGTATCCTCCGAAAGATTCACCGATTCCATGAAAAACTCAAAAAGTTTTGTAACCCGAAGCTCTCTGTTCACAGCCTCAAGATACCAGTCGTGAGCCTTAGAATCCACTCTGTTACCCTTAATAAGATATTCACAGACAGCGGTTACTATTTCCGAAGAAGGAGTAATCTCATAACACTTTTCAAGTATGTTAAATACCTTGTCAGTGTATATTTTTTCTTTGGACACAAGATATACGAACTGGTTAATGATATCCGTGTTCAGAAGCTCGTTCTCACAGGCATATCTTAAAACCCTTATCTCAAAAGAAGTAAGCTTCGTCAAAAGGCCCGGATTTGCTATAAGCATGTTGATGGCTTCCACATAGAAAACAGGACTTGTACAGCCGGTCTCTATCTGCTGCTCGATAAAAAGCCACTTTTTGGAAGGACTTACGGCAAAATCCTCGCTGAGGTACAAAAGCATCCAGCCCACTCTCCAGTCGGAAGGGTCGGTATCGTATATTCTTGTTACTTCATCGGTAATATCGTCAATGTAGCTTTCGTCACGGTTATATAAGGTCGTAAGGTAAAGATAATAAGCCCACAAAGTAGAGGAGAAATCCTGATTTGCCTGAAATTCGTTCTCTGCCTGGTCAAGAATCCATTTTGCTTCGTTAAAACGTTCTTCGGTAATAAGAAGCTGGGCCTTAAAAAGTCTGGGTAAAAGCGCCTTGTCCTGAAGTGTCATCATACGGTCCACGATAATACCGGTCTGGGCAAGCCAGGTATCCCTTGTAATTTTTTTGGTTCTGAAGGCTTCGTAATAGGTAATGACATCATATCTTGCGTGGGAATACTCAAGTGTTCTGGACATTTCCGCTTTTGAAATGATTTCCACTGAAACGGTCACATTCACTTCAAAGCTTGTGAATGCGTTATAAAATCGGATTTTTCCAAAGTTTACTCCACCGTGAAGGTTGTCGGGATTTATTAATACGGGGAAACTTAAATAGTTACCCAGAAAGTCATTATCGGTTACCTGATTCTTCGAAACGCTTATAAAGCTTCCCTGTACATCCACGTTCAAAAGGGTGTAGCCCCATCCGTTTCTGGTTATATTAACGCTCTCTTCCACTATTGAGGAAGGATCCGATATATTGATGGTGTCTCTTTCAAGAATATATTCCACAGGCTGCTTTTTACTTATGGACACAAGAAATTCTTCCACATTCTGTTCGTTGGAATAGAAACGTGAAAGGCCCAGATAGATTTTTTTGTACTTATTGTCGTTACCTGTGAATATGTTGATAAAATTCGGAGAATAGTATAGCTTTACAGCTTCTTCCCAGTTAGCTTTTGCAAGATTTGCGAAATGGAAAAGATTTTTAATGTTTCCAAGACTTGAGTCTATGCAATTTTGTTGTATAGTAGATACGTATGGAAGGTAATATTCTCCCTGATTTGAGATTATATAGATTTCACCCTGAATCACATCCCCTTCTTCAAGGCCCTGGGCGGAAAAGGTATAGCCGATTTCGGCCTCCTCACCCTGGAATGTGTCGGTGATAAGTTTCATACGGATATCGTTAGAGTAGACATGTCCTTCTGCCTCACGGCCCGAAGGAACGCGCAAAGAAAAGCTTCCGGTGAAGACCTCACCCGGACGCAGAGCAAGCTCAATACGGGACGTTGAAATATCAAGCGCCCCCTTTTCATAATCAAATTGACTGGCTAAAATTCGCTCTACTGTCTTACGCATTTTACTGTACCCTACTTTACGGTATTTTTGCCAGATACCCCTCCCCAAGCGGCGTTTTGGCAACCGATTTGCATATGCATGCTATAATAAGATATTATATCATTTATCTTTGTATAAGTGAAATATAAACTTTAGAAATGGATGATAAAAATGGAACACAAGGAACACTTTCACGGAAGCGATTTGGAAAAAATCGAAAAAGTATACGGCATCAAAAAAGAAGACATCATTTCCTTCTCCGCAAACGTTAATCCTTTGGGACTTTCGCCCAGAGTAAAGGAAGCCTTAAGTGAAAAGGCCGACTGCCTTACTTCTTATCCCGACAGGGAATACACCGGTTTAAGAAAGGCAATTGCAGCCTACACGGGTGTGGATTTTAACCATGTTCTTGTGGGAAACGGCTCATCGGAGCTTATCTCCCTTTTCGGTAAAGTCTGCTGCCCTAAAAAAGCCCTGATTTTAGGCCCCACATATTCCGAATACGAGCATTCCATTGCTCTTGCAGGCGGAAAGTGCTCCTACTTTGAATTAAGGGAATCCGCGAATTTTGTACTGGACAAGTTTGCACTCTACAACGAACTTGGAAAGGGTTACGACCTTCTGATTCTTTGTAACCCCAACAATCCTACCGGTGCCCTTATCGGAAGAAATGTAATGGAAGACATCGTTAAATACTGTGCTTCCCTTAAAATAAATGTAATCGTGGATGAAACATATATTGAATTTGTGGAAGGCTGCAATGATGTGACAGCGGTTTCTTTGGCCGCTACCTATAAGAATCTTGTGGTATTACGCGGTATCTCCAAGTTTTTCGCAGCTCCCGGTCTTCGCCTGGGATACGGTGTAACCTCTAATAAAGAACTCATCAGCTCCATAAACGATATACAGGTACCCTGGTCCATAAATTCCCTTGCTGAAGCTTTGGGAACCGTAATGTTTAACGACTACCAGTACATGGACAAAACAAGAGACCTTATCTCCCTTGAAAGAAGCAGGGTTTATTCAAGACTTCTTGCCATTCCCTGCATAAAGGCCTACAGACCCACTTGTAACTTTATTCTCTGCCATATTACAAGCGGTGATAAAACAGCTGAGGATTTATTCGAAGCAGCCATCAAAGAAAAGCTTATGATTCGTAACTGTGAAAGCTTTACATACCTTGACAATACATTCTTCCGCTTCTGCTTTATGAAGCCCGAGGACAACGACAAGCTGCTTTCGGTTATCGAAAAAACATTTATTACAGAATAGTAGCGTTAAAAAAGGCTGGTTTGATTAGTTATGTCAACTATTCAAATCAGCCTTTTAATATTTCCGCTACGTTTACGGACGTAAACCTATTATTTTCCTATTTAGTCCGTATTATTTTCTGTCTTTTACGGACTATTCTTTTCTTTTTGCCCTATTAGTCCGTAATATCATTCATCTGTCTACGGACTAGAACATTTCTTTTGCTTCATTAGTCCGAAATATTGCTTTCAGCCTACAGACTAACGTAATTTTTTCGCCTCATTAGTCCGTAAACTCACTCTTCACATACGGACTAACACATTCTTGTATATTCACCTAGTCCGTAATGTCCCCAAATTTCCACAACGAATACAGCATGAGCTGCTTTCGGTAATCGAAAAGACATTTATTACCGAATAATGACAAAGATGTAAGAAGTTAGGATTGATTTGTAAGGGGATTCGATTTAGTCGGATTCCCTTTTTCAATATACTTAAGTCATCAGATGAAAGGAAACAAAAAAATGATGACTTGGCTTAGTGAAATTTCAACAGGATGTACAATTTACGCAACTATGATTCCCGCAGTTGCACTTACAATATTAATAAGAGACATAAAGAACAAAAGCTTTAACATAGCAAGATTTCTTTTGGACTTTATGTTTGTAGCATATATGATGATTGTGATTTCACTTGTATTCTTCCCCTTACCGGATGCAAAAGAAGCTGCTAAGCTTTGCGGATACAGCGGACGCTTCATTCCTTTTGTTTTCATAAAGGACATTGCAAAGGATAGATCCCTTTCAAGCGTTTTACAGGTGCTTTTCAACGTAGCAATGACAATTCCCTTCGGTGCATACCTTACATACCGCTTCGGTTTCTCTAAAAAGCAGGTTCTTGTATACTCGGTTATCTTAACCTTATTCATCGAAATCGGACAGTTAACAGGACTTTTCTTCATCTTCAAGGGAAGCTACCGCTTATTCGATGTTGATGACCTCTTCCTTAACACCCTCGGCGGTTTTATCGGATACGTTATCATCACAAAACTTTCTTCCAAGCTTCGAACTCTTGAAAGCTTCGAGTACAAGAAGAAAGTTGTTGAAAGAGTTGCTTTCAATTATCATTACTAAGCCTTATAAAAACAGCCGCGGGCATTTCACAATGCCCGCGGCCGTAACTTATATACATCTTTTAATTTATTCCTTTACAGCTCCCGATGCCAGACCGTTTACCAGAAATCCCGACAAAACAAAGTACAAAGCCACGATAGGTACCGCGATAAATACAGAGCCTGCGGCAAATCTTGAGAACTCAGTTTCACCAAGAGACATAAGTCCTACAGCAACAGTGTAAAGATCCTTTTGTTTAAGTAAAAGCTTCGGAAGGATAAAATCACTCCAGGGCCATACAAACTGCGCCAAAAGAGTATACACTATCATAGGTCCCGAAAGAGGAAGCACTATCTTAGTAAATACCTGGGCATTGGTAGCACCGTCAATACGGGCAGCCTCATCAATCGATATGGAAATCGTATCGAAAAATCCCTTCTGCGTAAGGTATCCCATAGGAGCTCCGGCTGAGTAAATAAGTATCAGTCCCCAGTGGTTATTAATAAGATTGAACTGGGTCATGAGAATATAAACAGCTGTCATAGTCATAAATGAAGGGAACATACCAAGTACAAGAGTTGTCTTCATCAAGGCTTTTCTTGATTTAAAACGAAATCTTGACATGCAATAAGCCGTAAGTATTGTAAGTGTTGTTCCTATAAGGGAACTCATTACGGCTATAAACAGGGTATTCTTAAACCATACGGGATAGTTATAAAGGGTCGTATCCGTAAAAAGCGTTTTAAAGCTCTGGAGGCTGTATTCTTTAGGAAAGAAACCTTCAAAGGAATATATGGAGCCTGTCTTTGAAAAAGAAGCCAGTATAAGCCATAAAATCGGGAAAAGGAAAACAAGGCTTACGGCAATAATAAATACATATGTGATAAAGGCATCCAAAAATTTTCTTGTGCTCATCTTTCTCATTTGTATGTATCCTCCTGTCTGTAGCTGGGCGATGCCATATATACCGCAAGAGAAATAACTGAGGTAACAGCAAAAATCACAATACTGATTGTGGCGCCTATTGAATAATAATTGTTGTCAATCGACAGGTTATAAAGCCAGTTAATCAAAAGGTCCGTATCACTGGCAAGATAGTAACCGTCCATGTACAATCCGCCTCTTAAGAAGTAGAAAATACCGAAGTTATTGAAGTTTCCTATAAACTGTGAAACAAGAACGGGCATTGTGGCAAACAGCACAAAAGGAAGCGTCAGATGTACAAACTGCTTGAACGCATTTGCGCCGTCCATCCTTGCAGCTTCATACTGGTCTTTGTTCATATTCGAAAGAATACCTGTGGCAAGAAGCATTGATGAGGGAATAGCAAGCCATGCATTTACCAAAAGACCTATGATTCTTGCGCTCCATTTGGCGTCGATATCAAGAAATCCTCTTGCTACTCCGCCGTTTCCCACTATTATCTGGTTAATAGGTCCGCCGTACGAAAACATGAATTTAAAAGCAAGAAGTGTGATAAATCCGGGAACCGCATAGGCCAAAATGGGGAACAGTCTGAAGAAAGCTTTGCCTTTAACGCATTCCTTGTTATACACAAGAGCCAGCCCCAAGCCTCCGAGGTAGTTAAGTGCCGTAGACAAAACAGCCCAAAGAAAGTTCCATCCGAAGATTTTCATGAAAGTGGAACCGAACTGTCCGAGAGTGGTTATTCTTTTAAAATTGTCAATACCTACCCAGTCCACCAAAGCAGGGGGTACCATAGAACCTCCGTAATTGGTAAAGGCTATAAGTATCATGAAAATTATGGGGAATACACAGAAAACACACACTCCTAAAATCGGAAGGGAAAGGGAAAGTCTGTAAAACTTCTCGTTTCTGTAGCTTTTTATTTCTTCCCCGAATGTTAACGGCTTTCTTCCTGCCTCAAGAAGTCTCTGGGTATTGTATGCATCCTTAACATTTCCCACATACAAAACCAGATACACCGCTATTACTATAAGGGTAAAAATACCCATTATAAGGTTTATAACCGAGTTGTCACCTTCGATTCCGTACCAGCTGTTGGATTCAACTGTTCCGAGGGTAATAAGCCCCGCAATATGTCTTCCTCCGGCCATGACAATAAATGCCACAAAGCAAATCTGTACCAGAAGATACATAATGCCCTTTGCCCACTGGCCGTACATAATCTGTCCCAACCCCATTACAAGGGATGAAGCGGTTACTTTACCGTTTCCGTTGGACAAAGCTTTATATAATTCGCTTCTTTCCTTCTTATTTTTCTTCATCCTAATCTACTCCCTGTAAAGTAAAAATTGCATCGTAAATCTGTCTGTCAACGTTTTCCAAAGCACCCTGCATTTCTTCTTTAGTGCGGTACTTCATCTCCGCTTCAGATCTGTAAGGGTCTTTTGCAAGGTCTGCAAAGAAGGTGGATAAGGGTGTCCACATCTGGGCATTTTCGGGAATTGAAGGCATAACCACCACATTGCCCTCTGCGAAGTTATCGTAGATAACGGCGGAAATACCGCCTGCTTCTTCTGCCACATCCTTACGGGCGGGAGCAATTCCCAAAAGCTCGTTCCTTAATTTAATCATTTCATAGTTTGTGGCAAAATCCACAAACGCAAGACTGGCATTGGGGCACTTGGTATAAGCACTGATAGCATATCCGTTTACGCCTCCCATCATTTTGGAAGGAATAAGTGTAGGATTTTCCTCAGTAATATCTCCGCTTTCGGGAAGTGCGGGAATATATGTTACTCCCAGGTTTTCAACCGCTTCTTCCCTTGTCATTCCCGAAGCCACCATCTCATCTATAAACATGGTGTAAACGTCGGGTGTAGTCATAGTAGCGAAATAATCGCCGTTTCCTATTCGCGAGTAAGAGTTTACGGTAATGGTATCGTCGATACACCACTCATTCATGGCGCCGGCAAGCTGTCTTATGATATTTGCCCCCTTAACAGCCTCGCCCTTTGAATAACCTATATCCGAAGCATTTGTATTGTTGTCGCCAAAAGAATATGCTCCGTAGCTATAAAGATACCCCACCGCAAAGTAAGGGTCTGAAACGGATTTCATATATCCGAATTTATCCTCTCCCTTTCTTTGAAGTGAGAAACGATAAAGTGCATTCCAGCTTTCCAGCATATCGGGAACATCGTTTTTGTTATCGTCCCATTCCTCTTTATAGTTTTCGGGAATCAGATCCTTTCTGTAATAAAGAAGAGGACCCTGAATGTTAACCGGCACTCCAAAGGTATATACCGTTCCGTCCACGTCTTTTCTGTATGCATCAAAAGCAATATCATCTATTTCATTAAAGCAATCCAGATTTTCCACGGGAATAGGCTGTATGTGACGTCCCAGAACGTATCTCATAAGACGATCGTTGGCCTGATACAAAACATCCGGGCCGTATCCAAAGGGGCCATCGTTTTCAAGGTCACTGTATTCGTCCATATTGGCATCAACCGCCACAATTCCGTATTCTTTGTAGGCCTCGTTAAAAGCCCCAAGAAGCTCATCAAGATATCCCTGCTTTATAGCGGTGTCATTCTCAAGAACTCTTATAACAGCTCCTCTTTCCAGTTCACCGGTGAATTTTTCGCTGCCGTTTCCGGCCTCACTTTTGCCGGTAAGCACCCCCACGCAAATCAAAAGGGCCAAAAGAATGCCAAAATGAAGGGCCATTCCCATTACATTCTTTTTCATTTGTTCACCTCCCAAATAACAAAGCTTTCGCTTTCCAGATTTCCATTCTCATATCCTTCCTTAAAAAGAACCTTTCCGGGGCAGTTGAACCTGCGGTCTTCTTTAGTTATGTTAACCGCACAGCCTACCTCGGATTTACCTGTATATCTTTTTAGTACGAAGATATTTCCTTCTGCCCTAAAATCTATGTCTCCCTCGCTGAATTCCCTGCGGGCTTTAATGGAAGCAAGAGCTTTAATAAGTTTAAAGGTTGCGGTTTCTTCTTTCTCATTCACAAAATCCATGATTCGTCTGCAGTCCGGATCGTATCCACCCTCCATGGGAACCTCGGTTCCGTAATATATCATGGATGCGCCCTCATACATAAACAAAAGAGCCAACGCACAATGAAGACGCTTTAGGTTTTTGTCTAAAAGCGTGTAAAACCTGTGTGTATCATGACAGTCAAGAAGGTTAAGCATTTCGCTGTTTACTCTGGAATTATTTCTCATTTTCAAAGAAACAAGTCTTTTCGAAAGGCTCTCTGCATTCAGGGTTTTATCCACGAAAAAGTCCATGCATGCCTTTGTGAAGGAATAGTTCATTATGCTGTCAAACTGGTCACCTCTTAAAAACTGCTCTGAATTGTGCCAGTTTTCTCCGATTATGGCTGCATCTTCTTTTACTGCCTTCACTTCTTTACGAAATCTTCTCCAGAAATCATGACTTACCTCATCCGACACATCAAGACGCCAGCCGTCAGCATCATATTCCCTAATCCAATAGGTCGCTATTCCGCAAAGGAAATCCTGAAGCGCTTTGCAGGATGTATTTAGCTTAGGCATATATTTGCAAACAGAGAAGCATTCATAATTGTCCCTGTTTTTATTAATCTTGTCTCCGTGAATGATAAACCAGTCAAAATACTCAGACTCTTTCCCCTTTTCACAAACGTCCTGAAACTGGGGAAGCTTTTCGCTTGCATGGTTAAACACTGCGTCCAGGATAACCCTCATACCAAGGGAATGGGCCTTATTAATCAATTCCTTAAGGTCCTCATTTTTGCCAAACTGCCTGTCCACATTGTAGTAATCATAAATATCATACTTGTGATTTGAAACCGAGCCAAAAACCGGTGTAAGGTATATTACCGTTGTTCCAAGGCTTTTAATATAATCAAGCTTTGAAATAATTCCTTTAAGATCGCCTCCCGCAAAGCTTTTGGGATTGGGCTTTTCGCCGAATTTCAAATTGATATAGGAATCGTCCTTCTCAAAATCCCCCCTGCAGAATCTTTCGGGGAAAATCTGGTAAACCACGGCATTTGTAAGCCAGGGTACAGCACTCATCACATCGTTTTTATTGATGTATGAATACTGGAAAGATGAAAAATACGCTTTGGAATAGTCGTATTCTTTTGAAAGACCTTCTTCCGAAAAGAAAAATTCTCCTTCATTTGTCACAAGTTTAAATATATAAACAAGACGCACATCCTCAAGACTCAGTCTGTAAAAATACCAGTCGTAAAGGTCGTCTGTATATTTCTTATTCATAAGGACAGTATTCTGTTTAAGGTAAAAATCATACTTTGAACCGTAAACAAGCTCTACCCTGTCTATATTTTCTCCCGCTGCCGTTCTCAAGGTAATTTCCACGGTTTTCTCATCAATGGGGAAACAGAACCTTGAATCCGGTTCGTGGTATATTGCGTGAATATTCATTTACTAACCTTTCCTCTTTACTTGACACTCTAAAATATAAAAATTACAATTATTTCATTATGAATGAAGCCAATAATGAAACACCTTCAAAAAAACCTACAAACAAAGATGTGGCCAAACTTGCCGGAGTTTCCGTTGCAACCGTAAGTTACGTTATTAACCAGCGAAGCGACCAGAAAATATCCGAAGAAACCAGAAAAAAGGTTCTTCAGGCAGTTAATATGCTTAACTACGCACCAAATCCCCACGCCGTTGCCATCCGCAACACAAACGTTAAGGATATAGTGGTAAGAGGCACCGCAAACCTTTCTACTTTAGGTAAGTTAGACACTCTTGACTTTGTAAAAAGACTTTCAGATTACTCGGAATCAAGGGGCTTTACCGTTTACTTTATGGGAAGCAGGCTTCCCAAAAGAGTTTCATCCCTTGCATCCATTTGTATAAACAACACGAAAAACGAGTTTAAAGACTTCGCCGGCGAAAACTTTGCTCCGGTAATAGCTTTGTTTTCCTACATAAACGATCCGGTCTTTTATCAGGTAAACACAGACTTCAAAAAGCTTTCATCCAAGGCCCAAAAGGCATTTGGCGAACCTTTTACCTACGTTTGTACCTATCCTGAGGATGAACAGGTAAGAAACAGCATTACACAGTCCTTTAAGAACGTGGTTTTCGTTTCCGAGCCTTCGGATTTAACAGAAATCAGGGACAAAAATCTTTTCATAACCCAGTCGGTTATAAACGACTTTTGTAAAAAGCTTCCCGGTTACAGCATTGTATTCGAAGACTGTTTAAACGATGCTCTTTTTGAAAAGGTTTTATCCTGTGTGGAAAAAGCCGTCAACCGTGAAAATGTACCCGGTGAAGAACACTATATTCTTGTATAAA
This sequence comes from Lachnospiraceae bacterium, assembly GCA_045617745.1. Taxonomy (GTDB): domain Bacteria; phylum Bacillota; class Clostridia; order Lachnospirales; family Lachnospiraceae; genus UBA1258. Next base: position 39,624 of record JAZLJG010000215.1, read on the forward strand.
TTCGATTTAATACTCCGTGGCCTTTAAAAGACCACGGAGTTTTTTATTAGTTTTCCTTAAGGATTGTTATTGATTCTTTTTCTACTTCAAGAACAAATCTGTATTTTCCGGAAACCTTACATACTATGTTGTTTCCGGTAAGGTCAAAGCTTTCGTGAGCTCCTACGGTAGCTACTGCGTTTGCGGTGAATGCCTTTCCGTATTCGGAATCATCACCGGGTGCAAAGTACTGGATCATCACTTCATCGCCTTCGTTAACCTCTAAGATGAGAAGATACATTCCGCCCTTTTCGGTCATCTGTCCGGATGCGGGTTTGTTGCCCCACTCTTCAATGGCGCTGCCTTTAACGTATGCGGAAGCCTCTCCTGCGAACTTCACTTCCATGGCCTTGGTCTTATAGTCAATCACAAACTTATATACGCCGTCTGCTACTGCCTTGATGTTTCCGGAGGTCATATCAAAGCGGTCCTTTGTCTCTTCAGCAGTAGTGTTTTCACCGTTAAAAAGAAGGCCTGCTTCATCTGTTACACCATCTTCGAAGTATCTTACATAAGCCTCATCTCCTGCAGCCATTGCAAGAACATATTCATAATTTCCATCCGCGTTCTTGGTCATCTTTCCTGACTCGGGGCAATCCTTAAAATCTTCAACCGTGTTGGCACATACATATGCTTTTACAGTTTCAACGGGATCGCCGATTCTTTCGTAGGAAAGTTCGTTCTTGGCGTTTTCAGGGTCTGTAACAAGTGTGAAGGTATATCTTCCGTCGTTAGAACAAAGAATGTTCTTGGGAGCATCTCCAAGTCCGCCACCCTTTTCAAAATCAGAGCCGGGATCTTTTAAAAGACCGAAGTATACGTTAGCGCCTGTATCGTTGTTGTAATCAAGAACACCGTCATCGTTTAAAACGGTAAACTTAAAGTCCTCATCCTTGTAAACATTAACGGTAAGGGTAAATACATTTTCAGCGGTCTTTTCCATGTGGTAGCCTGCAGCAGCTGCCCAGCTGTTCATGGAACCTACCATAACCCAGTCTCTGGAATCTTCATAACCTGAAGTTTTCCACTGTGCATATGCGGCCTTGTCTTCCGTTACGGGAGCATCAAAGTCAAACTCACGGTTATTTGTAGGGGTTACAAACCAGCCCTGGAATACAAAACCGTCTTTTGTAAGGTCAGCAGGTTTTGAAACCTTTTCGCCGTCGTTTACCGTAACCGTTGAAACGGTTTCTTCTCCGTCCATGAAGGAAACAGTGTGCACTGCTCCTGCGTTTTCACCTGTACCTGCAGGTTCATTGCCTTGCTTGCCGCAGCCTGCGAATAAAGCCGTGGCCATAACAGCAAGTACTGTTACTAAAACTAAAACTTTTCTTTTCATCTTTTCTCCTTGTTAGTAGTTTTTCCGTTCAAAAGCCAGTATTTATCGTTACTTAACTGATTAAGTAACTACTTATTTTATACCCCATGAAAAAGCCAAAGTAAAGATTACTTTTTTACAAAATCATGGGCAAAAAAGTAGTAAAATCCACAAAAGGCGAAACGGGGACGGGTTCCCAGCAGCCCCAAGGCGAAAAGGGACAAGGCGAAACGGGGACGGGTTCCCAGCAGCCAAAAGGCGAAAAAGGGACAGGTTGCCAGATTGGTAACCTGTCCCTTTTTCGCCTTTTGGCTGCTGGGAACCCGTCCCCGTTTCGCCTTTTACTGTTCTGTAAGCTTTAAAAGAATATCGTTGCTTCTTTGAATGAAAGCAGTCATCTCTTCAGGAGAAAGAGGAGCCTGCTGGATCTTTGCAAGATCGTAAAGCTGTTTAGCAAAGATTGAAACATCCTCGTCCTTGTGTTCAAACATATAAGTTACTAAAGGATGGTTAGCATTAAGTACAAGTGTCTCGCCGCCTTCATTACCAAACATCGAAGGATCCATTCCGGGCATGGAGTACATTTTCATCATATCCTGCATACGGCGGGTTTCTTCGGAAAGAGTAATCATGGAAGCAATCTTCTTGTTCTTAAGCTTTTCAACAGCTACCTTCATATCCTTCTTCTTAAGAACCTTCTCGAACAGGCCCTTAAAGTCTGTTGCCTGGGCATCCAGCTCTTCCTGAACCTTTTTGGATATCTTGGTCTTTAAGGTATCTGTAATATCCGCATCAATTCTTACGAATCTGATGCCTTCGTTTTTAGCCTCAAGTTCTGTTACGAAGGGCTGGTCGATGTTGTGCTTAAGTATTACGGCATCCATCTTGGCCTGCTTAAACATGTTGATGTACTGGCTCTGCTGCTTCTCGTCGGTTACGTAGTAAATAACCTTTTCCTTCTTCTCTTCAGAGGTTTCTTCCTCAGTAACCTCTTCAACCTCAACCTTTTCACCGTTTTCAGCTACTGCTGAAACTTCCTCATCGGTATCGATTGGCTTAACTTCAAGACATTCGGGAAGTGTCATATACTTGCCGTCAAGGTTCTTGAAAAGAATGTAGTCTGTCATCTTCTCACAGAACTTGCTGTCCTTTAAGCAGCCGAATTTAATGAAGGGAGAAATGTCTTCCCAGTATTTTTCATAGTTTTCTTTGTCCGTTTTACACATTCCGGAAAGCTTGTCAGCAACCTTTTTGGTAATGTACTCGGAAATCTTTGTTACGAAACCGTCGTTCTGAAGAGCGGAACGGGAAACGTTCAAAGGTAAATCGGGGCAGTCAATAACACCCTTTAAAAGCATCAGAAACTCAGGAATTACTTCCTTGATGTTATCTGCGATAAATACCTGGTTATTGTAAAGTTTGATGGTTCCTTCAATGGATTCGTACTCCATATTAATCTTGGGGAAGTACAGAATACCCTTTAAGTTAAAGGGATAATCCATATTAAGGTGTATCCAGAAAAGGGGCTCCTTGTAGTCTTTGAATACTTCTCTGTAAAATTTCTTGTACTCTTCTTCGGTACACTCATTGGGATGCTTTGTCCACAAAGGGGTGGTGTCGTTGATGGGTTCTTCGGGCTTGGGTTCTTCGCCCTCTTTAACCTCTTTAACTTCAGCAGGCTCCTTTGTAACGTAAATTTCTGTAGGCATAAAAGAACAGTACTTTTTAATTACTTCTTTAGCCTTATATTCGTTACAGAATTCAAGACAGTCATCATTTAAGAACAGTGTGATTTTGGTTCCTACTTCAGCCTTGTCACCATCTTCCATGGAATACTCTGTTCCGCCGTCACATTCCCAGTGAACCGCCTTAGCACCGGCCTTGTAGGAAAGGGTATCAATATGAACCTCAGTGGCTACCATAAATGCTGAGTAGAAGCCAAGGCCGAAATGACCGATAATCTGGTCTTCGTTTGCTTTGTCTTTGTATTTTTCTATAAAATCCGTTGCGCCTGAGAAAGCAATCTGGTTAATGTATTCCTCAACCTCATCCGCTGTCATCCCCAGACCGTTATCGATAAATGTAAGTGTCTTGTCAGCTGCATTTGTAATAACATCGATGCGGCCTTTATAGCCTTCGGGGAGTTCGTACTCGCCCATCATGGCAAGCTTTTTAAGCTTTGTGATGGCATCGCATCCGTTGGAGATTAACTCTCTGTAGAAGATATCGTGATCTGAATAAAGCCATTTCTTGATAATCGGGAAAATGTTTTCACTGTTAATTGATAAACTACCCTGTTTTGCCATTAGTAATTCCTTCTTTCTGTACATAAAATATCCGTGTTTTCCGCACACAATACAGTTTAAACCCTTTAAAAAATAAATCAATACAAAATTAGCACTCAGTTATCCCGAGTGCTAACGAAGTGTCTCTAAACCGCTAAAATACGGCATTCTTTGAATTATAAACTTTTTATTAAAACTCCACATCAAAGAAATTCGATGTGGTAACCTCCGGATTATGTATCATAATAATCTCGGAATAAAGTTTTTCATTAAGCGTCTTTGAAAGCTCCTTTAAAAAGGCATCATAGGTTTCCCCGAATACTTCCTTCTTTCTGGTTTTTAAAATGTCCACCTTGTTCTGCTGTGTACTGTAAACGTCAAAGTCACTTATACATTTAAAAATATAGAAACCCTTTGAAGTTTCCACCAGCCCACTGACCTCCTCCTTGTCAAGAGAAAATGCGGCCTCCTCAATTTCCGATTCCATTTCTCCCCTTTTAAATGTCATGGATGTGGAATCGTCTTCATTATACTTTGCGGATATCGATTCAAAGGACTCTTCTCCCAAAGTCACTTCTCTCAAAGCAGCTTCTGCTCTGGCTTTCGCCTCTTCACGGCTTCGAAGGGAGTATTCCACCACTTCCCCTTCTTCGTTAACTTCCCCGGTTTTCACCAGAATTTTCTGAACCGTTACGCTTCTTGCTTCGTCATCGCTGATTTCGGGATTCACATCACGAATCACGTATTCGTAGACTTTATTTGCGAGAGCATATTCGCTGTATATGGAAACAATGTTCTCAAAAGTAACTCCGATAAGCTCCTTCTCGGTATCGTTAAGGCTTTCAAAAAAGGTTTCCGAAGCTTCCTCAATCTTTTTCGTTTCTTCGCTGTCCAAAGAAAGTCCGTAGGTTTCCGCCATCAGATTCATAACCTTTACCTGGGCGATTTTTGCAAGAACCATGTCCTTTACCTTTTCTTCCAAAGAAACACCGTTCTCCGACTGGCTCCATAAGGCTTCTCCGTATACTGTCTCATACTGGTTCTGGATAGTGGTAAGGTAAAGCATGAACTCGCTCTTTTGACAGTTTTTGTCATTAATACGCATCAGTTCTCCCGGATAGAATCCGGTGGTAATAACGATTTCCCTGTGGGCACACCCTGTAAGCAGAAATGAAAACAGCAGCAATACCGATATTATGTTAACCGAAAGTCTCTTTATTCCACGCATGTAAGCAAAAGTTTTCCTTCTTTAGTAAACCACTGTCTTCCGTTTGTGAGTACATAATCTTCCCTGTTCATGATTCTTGAAATGTAATCATTAATATCCTTAAGGGGCGTAGGGAAAGCTACTCCGCCTCCGAATGCCTCTGTGGAATGCTGGTCTGAGCCTGCTGTTCCCGGAAGATTATTTTCAGTTGCAAGCTTTATGGCTTTTTCATCATAAACGCATTTATTTCTGGAGCCGTCATGAGGATTGGAGTGTGAAGCGTTTACTATCTCGATACCGTCCACAAAATCCTCATAAGTAATAATTTCATGAATATAAAAAGCTTCCCTGAAAGGATGGGGCTGAATAACCATGGCGCCCATTTTATGGAAAATGTCCGTCATTTCCCTGGCGGAAGCCTGCCACAGTTCCGGATGCTTCTTCATTTCGGAAACTGAAAAACCGTAAATCAAAAGCTCAGGACCGCCAAAACCTGCCTCCATACCTCTGAATACCTGAAGACCTATTTTGTCTCCTTCAGCCTTGGCATTCTCATAGCCCTTGAAAAATGTATCAATCCATTTCTCGTAAGGAAGGGATCTGTCAACTGCGGTGTTTCCACCCCAGTTATGGTCTGTAACAATAATTCCTGTATAACCGTTTTCTTTGTATACCCTGGCCTGTTCTACACCCGAAGAAACCGCACACTTACTTCCCTCACAAGTATGCATGTGGGTCTCGTAAAGGTAAGGATACGAAGCCTTAATCTCTTCTAAAGTCAATTTTTCTTCCTTCTTTCGTATCTGTAGAAATTGTAAACTATGTCAAAGCAGTACTGCTCCTCAGAGTCTCCCGTAACGACAAAATCCGGGTTCTTGTCCATATCTTCAAAGAAGGCGTCAGCGTGGTACTCGTAATCGATTTTGGTAACATGCACCACATCAGTGTCCTTCAAAAATTCCCGGTACAATTTCTCGCCGTCAATAATATATACATTCTCAGACGGGTAACTTTCAACCTTTTTTCTGAGTTCTTCCAATGAATCAAACAAATAAACCGAATCCGACGGCTTAATATTCGTCTTCACTCCGTCGGTGAATATCAGATTTATACAGCCTCTTACGGGCTGCTGTCCCGGAAGGTCGTCTATACATTTAAGTGTATAAACCGCAACCTTACCTGCAATCTCCTGCATGCGTGACTTTTTTTCCGCAGGAATGGTGGCCAAGGGCTTTCCCTTATAGGAAATACCCCAGTTACTGTCGGCCGTAACAATTATATTCATTAAATGGCAACCTCAATATTCTTAATCTGTTCGTGGGTTTCATAGCCTTCAAGACGTACATCATCTCTTGTAAACTGATAGAAATCCTTAATCTCGGGATTCAGCCGGAACTTAGGAGCAGGCAAAGGCTCTCTTGTAATAAGCTCCTTAATAAGCGGAACGTGTCTGTCATATATATGGGCATCCGCAATAACATGCACAAACTCTCCCACATTCATATCACATACCTGCGCTAACATATGCACAAGAACGGAATACTGCACAACATTCCAGTTATTGGCTGCCAGAACATCCTGTGAACGCTGGTTCAAAATAGCATTTAACGTAAGCTTATCTTCTCCCGGTCTCTGGGTTACGTTAAAAGTCATGGAATATGCACAAGGGTAAAGATTCATCTCGTGAAGGTCCTGATGCACATAAATGTTTGTGAGAATTCTTCTGGAGAAAGGATTGTTCTTTAAGTCATAAATAACCCTGTCAACCTGGTCCATCATTCCTTCTTTGTACTGATGCTTCACACTCATCTGATAACCGTATGCCTTACCGATGGAGCCGTTTTCGTCGGCCCATTCATCCCAGATGTGGGAATGAAGGTCATTGATATTATTGGATTTTTGCTGCCATATCCAAAGCATCTCGTCTGTGGCACTTTTAAGAGCGGTCTTTCTCAATGTAAGAATGGGAAACTCCTCCCTTAAATCGTATCTGTTAACTACTCCGAACTTTTTTATGGTGTATGCGGGAGTTCCGTCAGCCCAGTGAGGTCTTACCTTTTCCCCTTCCGTACTGGTACCGTTTTCCAGAATGTCCTTACACATATCAATGAATATTTTATCGGCTACGCTCATGATGATCCCCTCTCGAAACATATTATTATTGAGTATATCATCAAATAAAATCCCACTCAATAATTTATAGTAAAAGCGGCAGCTAAATTATAGCTGCCGCTTAATCCATAGGGGGATCCTATTATTTGATGTTAGCCTTAAGCTCTGCAAGAACCGGATCCATTAAGTAAGCCCAGCTGTCAAGCCAGTTGTTCCATTCGGTTTCTACATCGCCCTTGTTAACTACGATATTAGCAAAGTCTGTATCAAACTCGAAGCTTAATGCAGCAGTTGCATCTGAGCTGTATAAGTAGATGTCCCAGTCGATAGGAGGACAGGTACCGTTCTTTCCTAACTCTTCTTTCTTCTTGTACATCTCGATGGAGAGATCTCTGTACTCCTTAGGATAGTTAGGGTTAATCAATACAAAGTCATCACTAAGCATTACCCACTGATGATATACAGGGTAAATTGAAGGATATTTGCTTCTGGCGTCCTTACCTGCTTCAAGTAATGAAACCATTTCATCGCCCTGGTATTCCCAGTCAGTTCCTTCAAATCCCATACGGATTAATACCTGGCCTTCAGGTGAGCAGGATTCATCAAGCATATCCATGTAACGTTCCCACTTTTCGATTTCGATGTCGGGGTTGAACATGATTACGCCCCAGAAGTTTCCACGGGGAGCTGAATGATAATCGCCATCATTTGAAATGATGAAAATCTGTTTAACTACATCATCATAATTAAGTCCAAGGTTGTCTTTCATGTGGTTAGCAACGTCCTGCTGGTAACGGGCACCACCCTGATACCACATAAGACCTGATACACCACGTACATAGAAATCTTCTACGTCTTCGGAGCCTGAATATGAATAGAACTCAGGGTTCAAAAGACCTTCGTCATAAGCCTGTCTCCAAATCTTAAGTCCTTCAAGTGTCTCTTCGTCTGCAAGACCCCACTTGAATTCGCTGCCGTCTCTGTAGAGATAGTAGTTATTTGATGTATATGTACTTTCGGAACTTACGAATACGTTGTAGCAGTTAGCTGATGAAAGTCCCATGGGGATTAAATCCTTACCGATGTTACCGGGATCCTGTTCCTTAACGCGTCTTGCGTATTCCATGATTTCGTCAACTGTGTAGTAATCCTTGATTTCAACACCAACAGCTTCTGCCCAGTCTTTACGGATATAAACCATCATGTTGGTAGGGTTGATACCGGGTGTACAAGGTAAGTTGTTAGCATAGTTTGCTCTTGCAAGGAAATATGTGGAACCTGTTAATTCCTTAAATGTAGGCTGAAGTCCTGCGTATTCCTGAACCTTAGCTACGTTAGGCCATCTTTCTTCCCAGCCTTCGGGGAATTCAAATACAAGACCCTGGTCAACCCAGTCCATCATCTGAGGATGCTTGTAGTCGAAAATTGTTACATCGGGAAGGTCTTCAGCATATACCCATGTATTGACTGTCTGATCCCACTTATCAGCAGATATTGAAATAATATCCCAGTCAAAGTTGTATTTCTGTTCCCAATACTGTGTCATTGCATCGTCGGGAGAGTTGTAGTCTGTGGACTCTGTGATCTGTGTACTTGCATAGCTGTAAGTATAGTGCTCACTGTAATCCTTCTCCTCTCCTGTTGCAGGTGCAACTTCACCGGATTCTGTTGAAGTCTTTTCAACCTTTGTCTCGGTAGAGTTTGCAGGCTTGTTCTCTGTCTTCTCTGCACAAGCTGCCATTGAAGCAACCATTGTAAGTGCAAGAACAAGAGAAAGAACTTTCTTCACTGTCTTCTTCATAAAATAACCTCCTACTATTATATGAATATACCATTTTTATAACAACGCCCCAAGGCATTATTACCGCTTATTTAACTGCGCCTATCATAATACCCTTTGTAAAGTATTTCTGTAAGAAAGGATAAATGCACATTACGGGAATAACCGTAACCACAACGGCGCCCATTTTAATACCTGCACTGAATGTAAATATTTCCACCGATTCAGTCATGATATTATCAAGGTTCTGTGAATCAAGAACGATATTACGAAGTACAAGCTGTAAAGGTGTATTAGCTGTATCACGTACCATAATCATGGCGTTATACCATTCGTTCCATCTGTCCACGAGGTAGTAAAGGAAAACTGTAGCAATAACGGGTTTTGAAAGTGGAAGTACAATGTTCCATAATATTTTGTACTCTCCTGCCCCATCCAGCTTTGCCGATTCCACCAGCGACTCCGGAAGAGATTGGAAAAAGTTCAGCATGATTATCATGTAAAACGTATTGATTCCTTCGCTTAATGCGACACCCCACATGGATCCAATCAGTCCGTAGGACTTAATTGTCAAGTACAGCGGAACAATACCTCCCGAGAAAAGCATTGTAAATACCACAAACTTGAGCAAGAAGCCCCTTCCGGGATAACCGGTTCTTGACAATCCGTAAGCTACGGTTGTCGTAAGAAACATATTCAACGGCATAGCCATCAATAACAATTTTCCGGATGTTCTGAAACCTATTGCAATACGGCCGTCCTTGAAAAGGGTTTCGTAGTTTTCCCACGTAAACACCTTAGGGAAAAGAAGAAGCGGTGTATCTGCATAAGCTTTAGGTGTCGTAAACGAAATAGCAATAACATTTAAAAAAGGAAGGATAATTGCCAAAGCCGAAAGCACAAGTATGGTAAGTATGATGGCATCGGCTGCCTGAAAGCGGACTTTATAGTTTTTCTTCTGTTTAGCCTTCATCAGTCGCCACCTCCCATCAAGCCGTTACCGCCAAGCTTTTTCGTAATGGTATTGGCAACTACAAGGAATATCAGGTTAACGACAGATCTGAAAAGTGAAAGAGCCGTCGAATAACCGAAATCTGTTTTTTTGGCATTAAATGTTACGTTGTAAATGTACATATCAAGGGTCTGGGATACTTTGTGCACCGCATCATTGTCCATATTGAATACCTGGTCAAATCCCTTGGTCATTACGTTTCCTGCTGCCAGGATAAACATAATGGTAATAGTGGGAAGAATGGAGGGAATTGTTATCTTCCACATCTTGTCCCATCTGTTGGCGCCGTCTATATCGGCAGCCTCAAACTGTTCCTGATCTATTCCGGCTATGGCGGCCATATAAATGATGGCGCTCCAGCCGGCTCCCTTCCAAACCTCTGTTATGTAAACCAGTGGTACGAACAGTTTCGAGTTTCCGATGAAGTTTACGTATTCACCGCCGAACATTTCGATTGCACCGTTTACAAGTCCTCTGTAGGATAAAACATTTGTAATGATACTTGCAATGATTACCCATGAAAGGAAATGAGGGAAGGTGAAGGTCACTTGAAGCACTTTTTTAAATTTGCCCATTCTTAATTCATTGAGGAGAAGAGCAAGAATGATAGCAAAGGGGAAGGTAAGTATCAAGCGACCCCCGTTGATTTTCAGCGTTCTTAAAACCGCATCCATAAATTTGGGATCCTGGAAAAGTCTTTCGAAATGTTTAAGACCTGCCCATGGGCTTCCCCAGATGCCAAGTTTAGCTTTATATGTTTTAAATGCCAGCGTAAGACCTGCCATAGGTATGTATGAGAACATAACGTACCAGATAATGGCGGGAAGCATAATAAGATAAACTCCTCTGAAGCGGATTATCTCCCTTATGGTCTTAGAGGCAGAACGTTTCACTTTAATTTTTTTCGCCTTTTCTTTAGCCATGATAGCGTCTCCTTGTTTGATACCATAACCATAACATGAGCACAGTTTTCGACAAAAGGTACAAAAGTATGGTCAAATAGTAAAAAAATATGGTAATACTGACAAAGGGTTTTCAATTTTACTCATATATAGTTAGATGATATAATGAAACTGTTCTAAAAAGTTTACTGTCAGTTGGTGAATATTATGGATAAAAACATGAAACGATTTACAGCAATACTTGTTGATGACGAAATATGGGCCTTAAGAGGCCTTAAAGGCATAGCGGACTGGGAAAGTCTCGGATACGAAATAATCGGAACTTATACGGATTCCGTTGAAGCTTTTGAACATGTGTCTTCCGAAAAACCCGATGTTCTTTTTACTGATATAAGAATGCCGGATATAGACGGAATGTCATTAATAGAAAAGGTCAAAGACGTCAGTCCCGAAACCTCTTTTGTGATAGTCAGTGCCTACAGGGATTTCGAGATTGCGAAAAAAGCCCTGAAAAATGATGTATCCGATTATCTGATAAAGCCTTTGGATAAGGAAGAAGTAAAGAATACCCTTTCCATTCTTTATGAAAGTCTCTGTTCCCGCAGAAAATCTTCAGTAAGCTTAAAGGACTTTGATATTTCCGACCCGACGGTTCTTTCGTCTCCTCAGGCAGAAAGGCTTTTGAATCCTCTTCTTTCCAAAAACGCCAGGATAGTAATATCCTCCGAAAAGCTTGCTTTTCATGGCGAAATATATATTAAAGGATTCCCTTTCTCGTATATAACAGAGGACAGTTTACCCGCTTCCGGCGAAAACCGGTTCGGTTCAAGTACTGCAGGAATCACTCTTGAAAACATATCCACCAAAATATCCGAGGCCAGAAAATCTTACTTCGGCGGCTTTATCTTTTCAGACAATGAACAGACTGCAAAAATCCAGGAATATCTTTACGACAACCTTGAAAAGAAAATGTCCATGGACGATCTGGCCGCTTCCATGTTTTTGTCAAAGCCCTATATATTCGAACTTTTCCGGGCAAACTGCGATGATTCAGCCATGAGCTTTTTAAAGAACACCCGCCTGAATGTGGCAGCTGATTTACTAAAAAAAGCCGGCTCCACGGTAAATTCCGTAGCCGAAGCCGTAGGCTTCGAGGACCCGGGATACTTTATCAAAAACTTCAAAGCCAAGTTCGGATGTACTCCGGAACAATATTCCACTAAATAGACCAAAGCCCATCGAAAATATCCGATGGGCTTTTGATTATTGTTTTCACAAGAAATCCCCCCGTTATCTTATTAAAAGATAATGGAGGGATAAGACATTTCGTTACACGAGCTCACCTTCTTGAGACAAAACCACACTTCCGGGTTATTCTTTTTCATCCGGTTCATACTTCTCATATGACCACATATTTACATCTCCTGCATAAAAAACTCCTATGAGCCTGTCAGGCTCATCTTTTACGGAAAAAATGTACAGCCTGTTACCTCCGGCCCCCTCATCCATATATCCTATGCAAACATCTTTGTCTTCCAAAGCCAAAGCATTATCTCTTGAAACTATATACTGCGTTTCTCCGTCGGTAATAATCTTTCCATTCTCGTTATACGGGCCCTCCGAAAAAACCACAGGGTCAGGCGGAAGCTTTGGTGCGCAGGCGCATAGGCAAAAAGCTGTAACAATAATCAAAGTGATAATTTTACTCTTTTTCATATGTTTCTCCTTTAACCCAAAATTCCGGTGCCGCAAGTTCAATTTGTTACACCATGTTAGCATTTAGTATATGTGAACATGAAAAGATTCACTGTGACCGATTCTGATCATGCATTTCCATAGTAACGATTTTATATGAAGAAATATCATTTTCACTGAAATTCAAAACTATCTGTTCACGTTCGTCATCCCATCCTCCATCACTTCCTCAGTGTGCTTTTATTGTATGGTTAAATCATTGGGAGAATCAATTGAATTATTGTTCTGGTTTCACTACCACTTGCGAGGATTATGCTATTTTTTAAGTGTTGCGGGGTAAAGAATCAGTTCAACCTTTGTAAACTCACCCTCTTCGGAATAGAATTCCATCTCATTACGTGAGTCAAAAAGTTTAACCCGTTCATAGATATTGTGAATACCGATGCTGTCCTTTCTTTCGTTTCCAAGGGCTTCACCGGTAACCTGAATGTTTCGAAGGTTATTTAATGCCTCCGCATTCATTCCGCAACCGTTATCCTTGACCACAAGTTTTAAAAGGCCTTCATCGGTAAAAGAAGCTCTTACGGTAATAATATTATCAACGCCCTTTCTGTTTTTGACAAAGGCGTGTTTTATACAGTTTTCCACCAGGGGCTGTAAAATCATGGAAGGGACCCTGTAGTTTAGGGTATTTTCGTCAATTTCACGTTTTAAGGTGTACTTGTCGGGGAATCTGTAGCAGGTAATAAGGAAATACTGCTCCAGCATATCCACTTCCGCCGAAAGGTCCACCGTCATATCGGAATACAAAGAATACCTGAACATTTTGGACATGGCAGAGATAATATCCTCTATCATATCAGCGTTATAGTACTGGGCCATGGAACGCACACATTCCAGGGTATTAAAGAAAAAGTGGGGATTTATCTGGCTTCGGTAAGCCGTCATCTCTGCATCCTTTTGCGCAAGTGTTGCCGAAAGAAGGGAATTTTTAACCTCCTGCTCACGTTTCGCGGCTTCATCAAGACGGGAAAGCATGCTGTTGATTTCCTCCGCAATATCGCTAAGCTCCGACATCTTAGGAACGCTTATTCGCATGTTCTTGGAGTCAAGCTTCATCTTCTTTAATTCCTTAACCATACGGGTGGTTTTCTTGGTGTATTCCCGGTTCAAAAGGAAAAGAAGAACCGCAAAAATCATAATGGACAAAGCCACAAGAAGATAGAACGTTCTGTCCAGCTTAATCATGGAAAGACCCGCAAGCGACCTGGGTGCAACTGATACCACTTTCAGGTCGTCGTGTAAAGACACATATACGCAATACTCTTCTTTGTCCACGTTAATCTCTTTTGTATTCTCGTCACATGAAGAAAGAATGCTTTCGTCTATGGCAATATTCCCGGAGCTGCTGATAACATGGCCGTCGTAAAGGACGAAAACAGCGGCATCATTCTCCAGAACGTCCGCACAGGCGGGAACAATCGGTGAAAGGTCAAAAAGTATGGCACAAATAGCCCTTTCGCTTGTTTTATGGGCTATTCCCGAAGCGGTTCGGTAAATCGGAGTGTAAATAAAGAAAAAGGTTACTCCACGGTCATAAAGAGGGCTTTCGGAAAAGAACGTTTCCGAAAGGGTTATCCTTTTGTCAAAAGAATACATCCTCATGTTTTCCCTGAATTTATTGGCATACTCGGAAATGGTATAAAGATGTCCTTTATCCGAGTAGTAAAAAAGGTCCACAATGTAGGGATTCGAATCTTTCGCGGAAGCAAGAAGCTCTCTGGCAGTTACTATATTGGCTATCTTTTCTCCGGGATCGTTTGAAAAAATACCCTTCTGAAGAGCTGTCGTATACCCTGTGGACTTGGCTTCCTCCAGTACCTGTGAAAGCACCTCATCAATACGGGTATTTACATAAATATTGTCTCTTTCAAGAGTGGTATACAGCTCCCTTTCCAGCGTTCTGTGCATGTTGAAATAGTAGTATCCCAAAAATATGGCAAGCAATACTACCGTAAGTATCAAATACAAAGCTAATCTGAAGTTAAGGGTGCTGTTTCTTTTCTTCATTGTTATCTTTTTTTCTTGGAACCCTTTCTGGGCTTTTCTATGATGGGATCGAAGTCCGGATCCCACTTGTCTGCAAGTGAATTGATCTGGCTTGTAAACTTGGCAAGATCCTTGTTTGCATGTTCTTTGTTCTTGTTGATGACAGCCATAAGTCTCTGACCTGCCGCAAGAAGACGTGCAAAAGCATCGGATACGGCAGCAAGCTTCTTTTTGCGTTTTTCGGGTGTTGCTTCGTAGGTGATTTCACCGGAAACGAGGTCGAAAACGGTTCCGCTGAAGGGTGCATACGCAGGGATTTTCATCTCTTTGTTAATGTACTGGGTTAAGGATTCGCAGGCTATATCGTCGCCGTGAACCACAAACACGTTTTTCGGCTTCTTTTCAAAGTGGGCGAGCCAGTCCACAAGGCCGTCCTTGTCAGCGTGCCCGGAAAGTCCGGGAAGCTGCATAATGGATGCTCTTACACTTATGGGCTCGCCGAAAAGCTTCACCTCGTTTGTGCCCTCAAGAAGGGCCCTTCCGAGGGTACCCACCGACTGATAACCCACAAATAAAATGGTACATTCCGGACGCCACAAATTGTGCTTCAAGTGGTGCCTTATACGACCCGCTTCGCACATACCCGAAGCGGAAATAATAACCTTCGGTTCCTCGTCAAAGTTAATGGCCTTTGATTCTTCGCTTGTAATTGCAAGGTTAAGCCCCGGGAACACAAGAGGGTTCTTTCCGGATTTAGCGGCTTCAAGCGCCTCATCATCAAAGCAGTCATATATGTTTTTCTGGAATATTTCGGTTGCGTCAACCGCAAGGGGTGAATCCATATATACAGGGAAATCGTGATATTTAACAAGCCCCTGTTCTTTTATCTGTCTAATAAAATACAAAAGCTCCTGGGTACGTCCCACGGCAAAAGAAGGAATAACAAGGTTTCCTCCCGCATCCATTGTATCCTGGATAATCTTTGCAAAGTCCACCAAAGAATTGGTTTCGGCCTTTTCGTGAAGTCTGTCGCCGTAGGTGGATTCCATAACTACGTAATCCGCCTCTGAAGTAAATTCAGGATCCTTAATAAGTGGCTGGTTAACGTTTCCGATATCTCCGGAGAAAACTATTTTTCTGTGAACCCCGTCCTCATTAAGGAAAACTTCAATACTGGCGGAACCGAGAAGATGGCCGATATCCGTAAATCTTACCTTGATACCGTCGGCAATCTCTATCATTTCTTTGTATTTACAGCCTACAAGACGCTTGATGACGCCATCCGCATCTTCCATGTTATAGATGGGGCTTATATCTTCGTCGTTAAGGTCGCTTCTCTTCTTCTTTCTGGCCTTCCACTCTGCTTCCTGCATCTGGATGTGGGCACAGTCACGAAGCATAATGGCACAAAGATCCTTTGTGGCATGAGTCGTATAAATCTGTCCCCTGAAGCCTCTTTTGTAAAGAAGCGGAAGCATTCCCGAATGATCCACATGGGCATGTGTCAAAAGGACAAAGTCCAAATCTGCTTCATTACAAGGAAGGCCCTTGCTTTCATAGGCCATGTTCCCCTGTTCCATACCATAATCGACTACAAATCTTTTACCATTACATTCCACGTAATGGGCACTTCCCGTAACCTGGTGGTCTGCACCGACAAACTGTAGTATCATAAGCACCTCGCAAGATTTATTTCAGTTCATTTGCCATCTGATAGAACTTGTAGTAAATGCCCTGCTTTTCTATTAATGTGTCGTGATTTCCTTCTTCCATTATACCGTCTTCCGTAAGAACCATAATGCGGTCAGCATTCCTTATGGTGGAAAGCCTGTGGGCTACGGTAAGAGTGGTACGACCCTGTGAAAGTTTTTCAAGGGATTTAGCCACAAGAAACTCGCTTTCATTGTCAAGAGCACTGGTGGCCTCATCAAGGATAATGATGGGAGGGTTTTTCAAAAATACCCTGGCTATGGAGATTCGCTGTTTCTGACCTCCGGAAAGTTTTACACCACGTTCCCCAATATATGTATCGTACCCATTCTTCAATTCCTTTATAAATTCATCGGCCCCGGCCTTTTTGGCGGCCTCGATAACCTCTTCTCTTGTGGCATCATTTCGTCCGTAAACAATGTTGTCGTATACGGTTCCGCTGAAAAGATAAACATCCTGCTGCACTATACCGATGTTCTTACGAAGACTCTTAAGGGTATAGGATTTCAAATCCTTTCCGTCTAAGGTTATTTCTCCGTCGGTAATATCGTAAAATCTGGGAATCAGGTTGCAAAGCGTGGTTTTTCCGCCTCCGGAAGGGCCTACAAACGCAACCTTTTCTCCCGCATCTATATGAAGATTCAGATTCTTAAATACCTCATTGTGGTCGTCAGGATATTCGAAGCTTACGTTTTTGAAAACAATGTTTCCCTTGGGATTAATAAGGTCCACTGCATCCGGCTCATCGAATATTTCTATATCCGCATCCATAATCTGTAAAAACCTGTCGATTCCCGTAACGCCTCTTTGGAACTGCTCGAAAAAGTCTACGATTCTTCTTACAGTGTTAAGTAACGTGGTCACATAAAGAAGATATGCCACCAAATCTCCCGTAAGAATCTTTCCGTAGTAGATGAATAAACATCCCACCACAACCGTGGTAAGGTACATAATCGCATCAAACATTTTGAAGCTTGTGTGGAACCAGGCCATAAGTGAATAGTATTTCTTTTTCAATGAAAAATACGTATTATTCTCCTCGGCAAATTTGGCTTCCTCAAGCTCTTCGTTCGTAAATGCCTTAACTACCCTGTGCCCAAGAAGAGAATCTTCTATGGCCGCATTGATTTCACCAATCTGGACTCTCTGTTTTCTCTGAAGTCTTCTAAGCTTCGTGTTAATCTTTATACAGGTAAAAAGTGTTACCGGTATAAACATAAAGATTATAAGTGTCAAAGGAACATTTATCGTCGCAAGAATAATGAAGGAAATAATAAATTTGATGGATGCGACAAAAACTTCCTCCGGGCAGTGATGTGCAAACTCGGTAACATCAAAAAGGTCGTTTGTTATACGACCCATTATCTGACCTATTTTGGTATTGTTAAAATAAGTGTCGGAAAGTCTTTGAAGATGGGCGTAGGCATCTCTACGCATATCCGTTTCGATTTTGGTACCCATTACGTGGCCCATGTCGGCCATGTAATAGTTTGCAAAGCATTCCACGATTCGAAGAAGAAGGTACATTGCACCCATTTTCCCGATTATCTGCAAAGAAAGTGCCTGTGCATCGGATAAACCCACATTTGTGATGTATCTCATTATCATGGGAAGTACCAGGTCACAGACTGTGGTTAAAGAAGCGCAGAAAAGGTCCATTATCATGGTCCCTTTGTATCTGGACATATAGGGCCAGAAGCGCTTTAGAAGTTCCCATGTGGGATATTCCCGCACACGGGTAGGATCGATTTCTCTGTTTTTTTTCATAATACTCCGCCTACATTATGATTTAAAAAGGATACCTAACAAAATGTCGGTATCCTTTCAATTATTCTTCTGACATGAGGCTTTCGATAACCTCCTGCAACTGCTTTTTGCCATAGGGCTTTGTAATGAAGCTTGTAACGCCATTCTCAAAAGAAGCTTCTTTGTCTTCAGGAAATGCATTGGCGGTAATCGCAATAATGGGAACCGTCTCTGCGTCCTTTCTGGATAATTTACGGATAATTCTGGTGGCTTCAAGGCCGTCCATAACAGGCATCATAATGTCCATAATTATCAGACTGTAATAGCCTTCGGCCGATTCACCGAAATTTTCCACTGCCCTTGCGCCGTTTGCAACCCATTCCACTAAAAAGCCCATGTCCTTAAGCTGCATCATGGCAATTTCAGCATTGATTTCATTATCTTCCACCAAAAGGACAACCCCTTTGGCTGCAGTATCTGCCTGCAATTCTTTGACGTCTTCCATAATTATTATTACCCCTTAAATAATACGTTAGAACAAAGAACCAGGTCCCGTAGGAACCTGGTTCTATTTTAACCTTTATTTTGTGCTTCTACAAGACTTACGCCGCAATAAATTTTGCGAAGTTTCGGTTTTTCGATTTTACCGGTAGGATTTCTGGGAATATCCGCAAAAATAATTTTGTGAGGACGCTTATATCTGGGAAGCGCCTTACAGAATTCCATAATTTCTTCCTCGGTAACTATCATATTGGGTTTAAGCTCTATAATAGCCGCAGCGATTTCACCAAGACGTTTGTCGGGAAGTCCGATAACAGCAACGTCGTGAACCGCATCATTTGTACGAATAAAGTCCTCAATCTGTACAGGATAAAGATTTTCACCGCCTGAGATGATGACATCCTTCTTACGGTCCACAAGCATGATAAAGCCGTCTTCATCTTCCACAGCCATATCTCCCGTGTAAAGCCATTCATCATGAAGAACTTCTGCGGTAGCCTTTTTATCGTGATAGTAACACTTCATGACACCGGGGCCCTTTAATGCAAGTTCGCCTACCTGACCACGTTCTACAATGTTACCTGCTTCGTCGATAATCTTTGTTTCCCAGCCATAGCCTGCTTTACCGATTGCACCAACCTTGTGAATGTTTTCAACACCAAGGTGTACCGCACCGGGTCCGATGGATTCGGAAAGGCCGTAGTTAGTATCATAATCGTGGTTAGGGAAGTATTCTTTCCACTTCTTAATAAGGCTCGGAGGAACGGGCTGTGCACCGATGTGCATCAGTCTCCACTGCTTTAAGTCGTAATCCTCAAGCTTTATATCTCCACGTTCAATGGCTTCAAGAATATCCTGGGCCCAGGGCACAAGAAGCCATACTATAGTACATTTTTCTTCGGACACAGCCCTGAAAATAGCTTCAGGCTTTGTACCCTTAAGTAAAACCGCCTTGCTTCCCGAAAGAAGGCTTCCGAACCAGTGCATCTTCGCTCCCGTATGGTAAAGAGGAGGAATGCAAAGGAACACATCACTTCTTTGCTGACCGTGATGAGCCTGTTCGACCTTACAGGAATGCATCAAAGCCTTATGGGCATGCAAAATGGCTTTAGGGAATCCTGTTGTACCTGATGAGAAGTAAATCGCAGCATCATCATCATCCGTAAGAACTATACCTGGATTCTGGCTTGAGCAGTTTGCTGTAAGTGAATTATAGTCCTCGGCAAAGCTGGGGCAGTTGTCTCCTACGTAAAAAAGAAGACGGTTTTTGGAAATTTTATCGGCAATCTCTTCCACACGGCCGATAAACTCCGGTCCGAAAACCAGCACATCCACATCGGCAAGCTTTAAACAATACTCGATTTCATCAGGTGCATATCTGAAGTTAAGGGGCACTGCAAGAGCACCGGTCTTTAAGATACCAAAGTAGATGGGAAGCCACTCAAGACAGTTCATCAAAAGAATGGCTACCTTATCACCCTTTACAACACCTCTTTGCATAAGCATATTGGCAAAACGGTTTGCTTTCTCATCGAAAACACTCCATGTTATTTCTCTTCTGTAGTGTGTTGTGGGATTGGGCTCCATCAGTTCATACTCTTTCCATGTAACCCTTCTTACTTCCTTAACCTCAGGGTTAATTTCCACAAGGCACACATCGTTGCCATACATTCTGGCATTTTTCTCCAGTAGTTCCGTAATAGGCATTTCTAAAATCTCCTTCTTTAACGGGCAAACTCTTTGTCACTTTAACGCTTTTACCCGTTAAAGTATACTACCCCTTTTGTCCTGTCTTGTCAAGCCTGAAATTGAAAAAGGAACGTCCAAAAAGACGTCCCTTTCCCGAGAAAATATATACAACACCCCTCACAGTGTGTAACTTAACCGACCTTTGCAAACAAAATGTCTTCGTTGTCGATATAATCATCAAATACAGGCATGGTAACAGGTTTTGAATAGAGATAACCCTGCTGAAGTTCGCAGCCCGCCTCGTTAAGGAAACGACGCTGGGAATCCGTTTCAACACCTTCACACATAACCTTCATTGAAAGGTTTTTAGCCATGTCTATGATGAACCTTATTATTGTCTTGTCGCTTTCTTTGAGCATATCATCCTTCATAAATACCTTATCTATCTTAAGAAGGTCGATTCTCAAATCATTCAAAGCATTCAAAGAAGAATATCCCGAACCGAAATCGTCCATTGAAACCCTGATTCCCAGGATACGAAGTTCTTCTATCATGGCATTGAAGGAATTAAGGTTTTCAAGATATATGCTTTCGGTAAGCTCCAGTTCCAAAAACTGGGTGGGAATCTGGTACTTGTCCACAAGAGCCAGAAACTTTTTTGTGAAATCCGATGTTAAAAGGTGAGCCCGTGAAACATTCATGGAAACAGGAACCACTTTCTTTCCCGAATCAAGACGCTCCCTTATGTACTGCATAACCTTTTCATATACGAAAAAGTCAAGCTTCACAATGCTTCCGTCCTTCTCAAAGGCCGGAACAAATTCATCCGGATATACTTCCGTTCCGTCAGCCATTTTCCATCTTACCAATGCCTCTGCGCCTACAAGACGGTTTGTGGTACCGGAAACCTTTGGCTGCATTACAACATAGAACTCTTCGTTCTTAATAGCATCATCAAGTGCCTGAATGTACATAATCTGGCGTCTCTTCTTTTCGAACATTGCCTGATTAAACACAACGCAGCGGGCTCCCTTACCGTTTTTGGCAAGTTTTCTGGCCATATTGGCATTAGACACTGCCAAAAGAGCATCCGTGGAGCTGTCAGGAATAACGTAAATTCCGGTCCTTACTGAAATATTGTTTATCCTGAATTTCTTACTAAGGTATTCGGAAAGATTTTCCGTAGCCTCTTCTATCTGGTGGGTAAGTCTTTCGTTTGTGGTTCCTTTCGGGAATTCCCTTATAAAAAGAAGGTTATCCGAATAGAAACGTCCTGCGCAAAGAACACCCTTCACCTTATTGGAAATATAGTCAGCCATATCGCTTAAGAGACGGTCGCCCACCATATATCCGTAAGCTTCGTTAATATACTTGAAATCATTAATGTCACAGTAAACAACCGCGAGAGTTGATGTATCCGCCTTGGAAGTAACAACCTTTGTAGCCGCATCAATAAAGTGGTCTTCCTTCATAAGGCCCGTAAGGGAGTCAAAATCCGCAAACCTTGAAACTTCCTTTTCCGCTTTCTGTACTCTTCCGGAGTAGTAAAGGCATACCGTAAGAAGGTTCGTAACAGATATGATTTCACTTATCTTCTTCGGAGACCATGTTCTGGAGCCCTGACTGCTCACAAGATCCACACAACCGCGGACCTTTGAAAATAACCGCATAGGAACATGAAGCATACTTCCTATATTGTTCCAGGTTTCTATTCCGTTACCGGGAGCAGGCCTTTCTTCCTTCGTAAAGTCGTAAACAATATATCCGTCTTTACTGAGTTCCTCGAATTTCTTAAAGGACTTGAAGGAGAAATCAAAACGCTTGCCAAGGTAAGGCTGTCTTCCGTCTTTGCATATTTCGTAGGTAACTTCCGTACGCATGTCCTTGGAGTCAAATTCGTGAAGATGAATTGCCTCTAAATCGTATTCGGTCTGGATTCTGTACAAAAGAAGATTTACCGCACTTGAAACGTTTTCGGATTCATTAAGAAGGTGGAACGCAAAATCCGTAAGGGAATCAGGCTCTTTCATCTCAACGGTAGCCTTCTCAAGACGTTCTTCTCCTTCTCTTATAACATCTTCGTTGTAAAGTTCATCGGTATAAAATGCGTAACTGTTTTTACCGTTATTTTTAATGGAATACAAAGCCATATCCGCAGATCTGAACAATTCATCAAAGCTGCGTCCCATATCGGGAAAAAGAGAAATACCGATACTTAAAGTAATTCTGAAATGACTTCTTTGGCCAAGGGTAATGTCAGCAACCGCATCCCTTAACTGTCCCATGCGCTGTACTATATTGGAAACGTCGCCCATATCCTTAACGAAAACCAAAAACTCGTCTCCGCCGATTCTTCCCACAAAAGAATCCTTTGAGAAGATTCTCTTGATTTTTGTGGCAACTTCCTTTATTACTTCATCTCCGAAAAGATGGCCCATGCAGTCGTTATAGTTTTTGAAATTATCAATATCAAAAACTATCATGGCACCTTCTGTATTGGGGTTTTTCTTAACGAAATCGTCAATGTTTTCCTGGGTAACCACCTTGTTAAGAAGACCGGTCAGCGGATCCTGACGTGCTTTAATGGTCAGCTCGGATTCTTTGTTCTTACGGCTGTCGATATATGTGCTGGAGCCCACATACGAAATGTTGTCTCCGGTATTTTCAAGGCACATTTTAACAGCGTGCCAGCGATATCTTCTGCCCGCACTTTCCTTAAGACGTATCTCAAAGCCGATATTTACTACGGCCTGATTCATCTTCCTGTATTCTTTTTCAAAAACCATCAGGTCATCAGGGTGAACTTTTGATACCACATAGTCTGCGAAATTTTCCACAAACTCGGGCTTAGAAATATTACCATCCACGTACCTGGTGATAGAGGCTGTATTGTTAGAACAATCCAGTCTGAATGTGAAGTCAAAATTCACACTGTTAATGAGCCTGAGCGCTGAAAGCTCCTCCTCTGCCATTAACTGCGACACCGCTTTAGACATTCCTACTCCTTTTTAATTTTCAAGAAGAGTTCCCCAACTCTTTTTACACGACTAACATAATAACACACTCATTATGTAGATTTCCAGTTAACCCTAAATTAATGAAATGTGGCCGTTTTGCGACTCTTTTCGCTTTCGCTGTGACCTCGCGAAAAAACTTTATGATTTTTCCCCTCTCCCATGCGACAAACTCCCTAGAAAAATTTTTATATTTTTTTATTGACAAAGCATATGCCCTAATGTATAGTATGTTCTTGTTGTGGCGCACAACAGAAGTTAATAAATGCGCGAGTGGCTCAGCGGTGGAGCACCACCTTGCCAAGGTGGGGGCCGCGGGTTCGATCCCCGTCTCGCGCTCTTTGTGAAGAGGTCAGAAATCCAGCATTTATGCGGGTTTCTGATTTTTTTATGCGTTAAAA
>JAZLJG010000216.1:0-5767 GCA_045617745.1 Lachnospiraceae bacterium
CAGAAAGGAGAACTTTTATGACTTGTGAGTTTTGCGGAAAAGAATTAACGGAGGAAACCGCAGTACATTTTGACAATGTGGTGATGTGCAAAAGCTGTATGGAACAGCAGACGGTAACATGCTCTGACTGCGGTGCGGTAATCTGGCTTGAAAATGCAGAAGGCGATGCCGACACCATTCTTTGCGGCGATTGCTATGAACACTACACCCATTGCGAGGAATGCGGGCGGCTGATAACCCATGATATGGCACTCTACCATTACGATTACCCGTATTGCTACGACTGTTACCAAAAAATAGAGGACAACGCCATCAAAAACTACAACTATAAACCCGAACCTATCTTCTACGGTTCGGGTAATTTATTTATGGGGGTGGAACTCGAAATAGACAAAGGCGGCGAATATGACGAAAACGCTCAGGTATTACTTGATATGGCAAACGAGGATGAAACCCGTATCTATTGCAAGCACGACGGCAGTATCAACAACGGTTTCGAAATCGTCAGCCATCCCATGACGCTGGCATATCACCGGGACAAGATGAACTGGTCTGACTTGTTTGAAGCTGCGGTTGCCAGAGAATACCGTTCCCATCAGACACAGACCTGCGGACTGCATATTCATGTCAACCGTTCTGCATTCGGAAAGACCGAAGAAGAACAGGATACCGCCATCGCACGGGTAATATATTTTGTGGAGCACCACTGGAACGAGCTTGTAATGTTCAGCAGAAGGCATTCGGAAACTCTGGATCGTTGGGCAGCACGCTATGCCACCATTTCCAACACCGCACGGGAGACCTATCAAAAAGCAAAGGACAAGCGTATGGGACGATATGTCGCGGTCAATCTCGAAAACGAAAACACCATAGAGTTCAGGCTGTTCCGCGGAACGCTCCGATACAAAACATTCTTAGCTACCCTGCAGCTTGTGGACGAAATCTGCTTCCTCGCCGCCCGTCTGACGGACAAGGAAATGGAAGAAATGTCATGGAGCCAATTTGTCTCGCGGATACTTCCCAGCAAAAACGAACTGATTGAGTACCTGAAAGAAAAGCGTTTATATGTAAACGAGGAAACACCGGAAGGAGTGGATCAATAATGTGTGGTTTATTTGGGTTTTCCCATTACGGAGAAAACAAAATTAAAAATCTGTCGGAGCTTACCAATACCCTTGCGGACCAATCCGTTGTCCGGGGTACGGACGCAACCGGAATTGCTTTTCAAACCGGGGGCAGGCTTTGCATCTTAAAGGAATCCAAATCGGCATATATGCTTAACTTCAAACACGATGACGATATACGCACGATGATTGGGCATACCCGTCATTCCACCCAGGGCTCGGAGAAGAAAAACTACAACAATCACCCGTTTATCGGGAATACAAAAAACGCAAGGTTTGCCCTTGCGCATAACGGGATTATCTCCAATGACAAAAGCATTCGGAAAAAATATCGTCTGCCGAAAACAAAGATTGAAACCGATTCCTACATAGCGGTACAATTGATTGAAAGTCAAAAGGATCTTTCCTTTGACAGCATCAAGTATATGACACGGCAACTTGACGGAAGCTTCTCGTTTTCCGTTCTCGATGACCGGAACAATCTCTATCTTATCAAGGGCGATTCTCCGCTTTCCGTACTGCACTTCCCCAAACGACATCTTTATGTATATGCAAGCACCGAGGAAATCCTGTACAAGGCATTGGTGGATTCCTTTTTATTTTCGGACTTAAAACGCCATGAATTTGAGGAAGTCGGCATACAGGAAGGCGAAATCCTTCAAATCCGGCCTGACGGCACTTTGAAGAAGGATACATTTCCCTATATGCCATCTTACGGCGTCCGATGGTATGACCGGGGCATCCGCAGTAAATTTAACACGAGTAACCGCTACATTGATGATTTGAAATCCGTCGCAAGCTGTTACGGCTACTCGCCGGATGACATAGACGATCTGCTTGCAAGCGGCTACTCGCCCGAAGAAATCGAAGAATACTTATATGGAACGGGGTGTGAGATATAGACAAGATGAAATACATAAAAATGGTATTGCTGGCACTGATCGAGATATTGGTTGATATCTGGAACAAGAAGTCCGACGAAGATACAATATAACCCATTTTACAAATTTTGCCGCATTGGAACAAAATCCAATGCGGCAATATTTTTTTTGGGAAGGAGAATTCCTGTGAATAACAAAAATTTTTGTTATGCAAGACTTAATCTGTTTTTAAATACTATTCCCTGCACGGTTTTATTTGCAAACAGGAATCCCGCAATTTATCCACGCCGGATTTTGCAGCAGTTTCGACTCTATTTCGATAAGCTTTTCGCCTGCTGCTTCAATTTCAATTCTGTCATCATTACGCATTACATATTGGTTAAGCATCTTTTTATAGGCCTTGCATACATTTTTATTTCGGGTCGCTTGTCTGAAAAATATAAACTCTTTCGGCAATATGCCATTTATACCATCAAGCCTTTCCTTTTCTTCCATGAGACGAATTTCAAGAAGCTTTTTTAATTCACCTGCATTTTGCAAAAGTGCCGCAATTTTCGGTTGGTTTTCCATAACAGTCAAATCATAAATATGCTTTGTAGCTTCAAAAGCACGATGTTCATCTTCGGACTTCCTGACATAAGCTTCGGCTGCGAATAACTTATCAATAAAGATTCTTTCCATCGTGATTGTTTTAATTGCAAACGGCTTGACCTCGTATTGCTCCTCAAGGATTTTTCTTTCGTCATCTGTTGCCAATTCATATATAAGCGGCACAATTTCCATTGAGGTTACAGGCTCTCCGATTGTAAATGATGTTGCCTCAATTTTTACTCTGCCAAACCTCTGCAGGCTATCATCAACATCATAGTTTGTAACAGGCCTGTAGATATAGGTCGTAATAACCTCTGAGCGATTTGTTGTTCCGCCATCTCTTGGCAATACTGTATATTTTTTTGTCGCTTCGGAAAGCTTTTTGTCGTTTTGTGTCCGACTCATCCCTCTTGTATCAACAGATAAATCGATATCCTCCGAAAATCTGTTTGTCATTTTCAAAGCTTTATATAATGCCGTTCCACCCTTGAAATATGCAGGCAAATTGTTTTCTTTTTGAAATTTTGCTAATTCCTCAAGCACAAGTACAACATAATAGTCCTTTTCAAGCACATCGCTTCTGTATGAATGCCTTTCATGTATTTTTTCTATAAATACATCAAATGCGTCTCTGTCTAAATGTAGTTTCATACCCCGACACCTCCCTTGCTTGCAATGTGAGCAAGCCGCAATATTGTTTTTTGATTATAATAAACATCCGCCAATGCAAGTAATTTATCATAACTCAACTTTTGGTTTTCTATGTGATTGGCAATAATAATATACGGCTCTTTTTCGTCTATGGGTGCTTTATCCATCATCTCCAGAACATCAAGCGTTTGCAAATAATATTTATTGTCTGCGTTCACTTTTGTTTTAGGCGGCTTTATCCTTATGTCCAGTTTTTTATCTGTTCTTATACAGTCTTTCGCAACATTCGTTACAATAACCCGCCTTTTCGGTATTTGTGTGGTAAGTCCCATTTTATGCATTGCAGATAATCCTGTTTCATAGCCTATATGAGGTAAGATATATTTATCGGCGATAAGCTTATCCTTTTGTATGCCCGCCTCCCCAAACGGTGTAACAACTGTTTTGTAATAGACACCCTTTTGATAAAAACGCAATTCAGGGATGGTTTCGTTATCCATAATTCTTTTGAATGCAACCGAAACCGCAGCCGCAGCTTCTTTTGCGGTAATTTTATAGTATTGTGCTGCTTTTTTCGCAATCTGCTTTGTGTATATAGGCATTCTGTTATCTGTGTTTTTTATTATATTACATACAAACTCTATATAAGTCATACCAAAACCTCCTTTGATATATTGTATTCGTTTTTATCTTTTATATTTACAACATATTATATCACGTATTATATTTTTTGTCAATTCTTTTTAAGGAAACGCTGTACAAGAATATGTAAGAATGAAACTGCTTTTAAATTATCGATATTTTGCTGACGATATGATAGAATGGAATAACGAAATTTGACAGCAACCTTGACATCTTTTTCCTATCAAAAGATACTATTTGATGTCAAAAGGCAAAACATCACATTCTTACGAAACCCTGTGTAGACAGCAATACACCTCATTTACCTTTTTCCCGGAACACCTCTTAATCAGGGTGTCCAGGGTTCGAGTCCCTGAAGGTGTACCAGAAAAAATCCCTGTAACTACTATGGTTACAGGGATCAGACTGTAGACAAAGTCCAGAAATGGGCTTTGTTTTTTTGAAAAAATTAGCATTTTGTATGGCTTTTTTGGACGAAATATGGTATAATTAAAGTATGAAAAGAGGTTATGAAAATGCTGAAAACTGCAGATAAATCCAAGCAAATTCAAGTAGTATGTATAGAGGATTTAGTTCCTAAAAATCATTTGCTCAGAAAGATAGAAAAAGCTATTGATTGGAGCTTCATATATGATTTGGTTGAAGATAAATATTGTTTAGACAATGGCAGACCGTCCATTGACCCTGTAACGCTAATAAAGTTACCCATACTTCAATATTTGTATGGAATTAAAAGTATGCGTCAAACGATTAAAGAAATTGAAGTAAATGTAGCATATCGTTGGTTTTTGAATTTGGATCTGACAGATACGGTACCTCATTTTTCAACCTTTGGAAAGAACTACAGCCGAAGATTTAAGGGAACAGATATTTTTGAACAGATTTTTTCTCACATACTTGGTGAGTGTATTCGCCGTAATCTTGTAAAACCTAAAGAAATATTTGTAGATGCAACCCATGTAAAAGCTTGTGCCAACAATAAAAAGTTCAGTAAGGAAGCCGTACAAAAAGAAGCTCTGTTTTATGAAGAACAATTAGAAAAAGAAATCGGAATAGATAGAGAAGAACATAGCAAAAAGCCTTTGAAAGATAAGAAAGACGATGATGACAATAACAATTCGGGTGGTTCTTCATCGGGAGGAACGAAAGAAGAAAAGTGCAGTACAACCGATCCCGACAGCGGTTGGTTTCATAAAGGAGAACATAAAGAGGTATTTGCCTACTCAATACAAACAGCGTGCGATAAGCATGGGTGGATATTAGGATATACAGTAAACAGAGGAAACCTACACGATAGCAGAACTTTTAAAGGGTTGTATGACACAATAAAGAATTATGCTCCCGAAAAGATAATAGCAGATGCAGGATACAAAACACCGGCAATAGCCAAAATGTTGATTGATGATGGAATAGAACCGATATTTCCATACAAACGTCCCATGACAAAAGAAGGTTTTTTAAAAAAATACGAATATGTATACGACGAATACTATGACTGCTACATCTGTCCTAACAACAAAATTTTAAAATACTCAACAACGAATCGTGACGGTTACCGGGAATACAAGAGTTGTTCGCAGGATTGCGAAAAATGTCCGTATCTACATCAGTGTACCGAAAGCAAAAGTCATGTCAAGGTAGTTACACAACATATATGGGATAATTATATGGAACAATGTGAAGATATACGGCACACAAAAGGCAATAAGGAACTGTATGATAAAAGAAAAGAAACCATAGAACGACTGTTTGGCACAGCAAAAGAGAACCACGGTTTCAGATATACAAATATGATAGGCAAGGCTAAAATGGAAATGAAGGTCTCGCTTACTTTTGCTTGTCTAAATCTCAAAAAGCTTGCGAAAATACTAGATAAAA
>JAZLJG010000217.1:0-2092 GCA_045617745.1 Lachnospiraceae bacterium
CTTCTTTTCGTCTTTACCATGACCTCTGAAGGTTCTGGTAGCTACGAATTCGCCAAGTTTATGTCCAACCATGTCTTCTGTAACATATACCGGAACGTGCTTACGTCCATCGTGTACAGCAATCGTATGTCCTACAAATGAAGGAAAGATTGTTGAGCGACGAGACCAGGTCTTAATAACCTGCTTCTGTCCGGCTGCGTTCATCGCATCAACCTTCTTAAGAAGGCTTGCATCTGCGAAAGGTCCTTTTTTAATTGATCTAGCCATTTACTTTTCCTCCTGTATTATTTAATAGCTTTACCGTTACGTCTTCTTACGATGAGCTTGTTGGAAGCCTTCTTTGCCTTACGTGTCTTAAGACCAAGAGCAGGCTTACCCCAAGGAGTGCTGGGACCGGGTCTACCGATACCACACTTACCTTCACCACCACCATGAGGATGGTCGTTAGGGTTCATAACGGAACCACGAACTGTAGGACGGATACCTTTGTTACGTGTGCGTCCTGCCTTACCTGCGTTAACAAGGTTGTGGTCGCCATTGCCAATAACACCGATTGAAGCACGGCATACAAGGGGAACCATTCTCATTTCGCCTGAAGGAAGACGAAGTGTTGCATACTTACCTTCCTTAGCAAGCACCTGAGCGCTGTTACCTGCTGAACGAACCAACTGTCCGCCCTTACCGGGATAAAGTTCTACGTTGTGAACTTCAGTACCGATCGGGATCTCAGAAAGAGGTAAGCAGTTACCAATTCTAACTTCTGCTTCGGGTCCGTTCATAATCTTCATGCCATCCTTAAGTCCTTCAGGAGCAAGGATGTATGCCTTTTCACCATCTGCATAGCAGATAAGTGCGATGTTAGCTGTTCTGTTAGGATCGTATTCGATGCCGATTACCTTTGCAGGTACGCCATCTTTCAAACGCTTGAAATCAACGATTCTGTATTTCTTTTTGCTACCGCCACCAATGTGTCTTACGGTAATCTTACCCTGATTGTTACGACCAGCTGTCTTGGGAATGCTTACGCAAAGGCTCTTCTCGGGAGTTGCCTTTGTAATCTCAGCAAAATCGGAGTTGGTCATATTTCTTCTGGAGGGTGTATAAGGGCTATAAGTCTTAATTCCCATTTTTATATCTCCTTTACTGATTTGTTATCACGCTTCATATGCGTATAATGTGAAGGCCTATCTTATAAACCTGCAAAGATCTCAATGTCCTTGCTGTTGTCTGTTTACCATACGATTGCCTTCTTTGTTGCAGCTGTCTTACCAAATGTAGCTCCGCGTCTCTTTGTCTTGCCGTCGTAGTTAACGGTGTTAACGCGCTTAACCTTTGTTCCTGCAAACATCTTTTCTACAGCTTCCTTGATCTGAGACTTGTTAGCCTCTGTGTGTACAAGGAATGTGTATTTCTTTTCGCTCATGCCTGACATAGACTTTTCTGTAAGTACAGGCTTAAGGATTACGTCATAGTACTGAATTGATGCCATTATGCGTACACCTCCTCAATCTTCTTAGCAGCATCCTTTGTAAGAACAATTGTGCCGCCCTTCATGATGTCGTATACGTTCATCTGTTCTACAAGTGTTGTATCAACATCAGCCATGTTCTTAGCAGAAAGAACAACGTTTGCATCGTTATCTGCTAATACTACAAGGCCTTTTTCTACCTTTAAGTTCTTCATTACATTTGCAAAGTTCTTTGTCTTGATTTCATCAAATTTTAATGAATCAACGACGATTAACTTGTCAGCCTGTAAACGGCTTGTGAGAGCTGACTTCAAAGCTGCTCTCTTTTCCTTCTTGTTAATCTTGAAGGAATAATCACGAGGAACGGGAGCGAATACGATACCGCCGCCTGTCCACTGAGGAGCTCTTGTTGAACCCTGACGAGCATGTCCGGTTCCTTTCTGTCTCCAAGGTTTTCTTCCGCCACCGGAAACTTCAGAACGGGTCTTTGCCTTCTGTGTTCCCTGACGATTATTAGCAAGCTGCTGAACTACAGCCATGTGTACAAGATGTTCGTTTACTTCTACGCCGAAGACTGCATCGCTTAAGTCGATCTTTTCAACTTCCTTGCCTTCCATATTATAA
>JAZLJG010000218.1:0-13710 GCA_045617745.1 Lachnospiraceae bacterium
ATAAGGATACATCTTTCCTTGATTCATTGTTACCATGGTCAGATCAACTACCCGAAGTTTGCAGGCAGATAAAGTAATAATAACAGGCCGCCGCAAGGCGGCTAATAAATGAGAGGGTACGGATTATTTACCGTATACCAACAAAGCCTTATACTCTTCCCTTTGTAATGTCATAATATCAACGCAGCGTGCCACATTCTGTCCATGTACACAAAAAAGCCACCTGCAGTGTGGAATTTCCACTGCAAATGGCTTTTTCATACGTTATTAACTTTTTAGAGACATTAGAACCCCTTATTTCATGTCTTCCACAAAATAACTGCCGTCCCGTTCAACAATGCGTCTATCACCAGTGCACTTATACTTCGCAATATCATTTGTAATATCAAAATGCTTACATAATGCCTGGTATGCCGTACACTTCTTAGCTGTTTTCTTGGAGTTAGAAAAAATGACAGTACAAAACCCCATGCTTTCCACCATGCATTTACAACTCCACCTAGGTTCTCCGTTCAAATAACAACTAAGGTCTTCCGGTCCCTGAAAAGAATACTCCGGCTCCGAGCAAATGCCCTGTTCTGCCATTTCCTTCAGTTTTGTTATCGCATTCTCTACCGTAATATCCTTTGGAGCAGGAACCATGTCCTTCACTTCGGCTAATATTTCTTTCGCCGGAAGCATTCTTGCGACAATCGATTTCAAAATACCATTATCAAACTTGTATGACACAGCATACGCACCGAGTATAGCTTCGAACAAATCAGCCTTGGTTTTGGTCTGTTCTCCAACGCGATTGATTTCATCCGATTTCCCCATCTGAAGATATTTTGCCAAATTCCACTTGTCAATCTGTGCGGCCAGCATTTCATTACAGACCAGCTTCTTCTTCAATGCATCAAGCTGGGCCTCCTTGTAGATTCCCTTCAGGGCATAACCATTTTCGCCTTTAAAAAGAACGCTGTCTTCCGTCCTAAAGGAGCCAAACTCATCATGAACCAATTGCATGACAAAATAGTTCAGAGCTGAATCTCCATACATTTCAAAAATTTCATTGTTTTCGCCTCCGATATACGAGCTTCGTGTAAACGCTTGCAAAACATAAGCATCTCCCCGAAGGTCATACCCCGTAATCTCGTTAAGCCTCTTTCTTACTTCTTTAATTTTAAACATTTTTCCTCCTTTTCTACCCGGAGAAAACAAAAAACCAATCATACAGAAATTGGCCCACTACTACAGTGCGCACATTTCCTTTGATTGGTCATGCGTTCAAAATAATATTCGGAATAATCACTGCTTATTTCCCCACTCGGTATAGGAATAATAAGCAAAGTCATATTGCTCAATTAATTTGAAAGCACAATCCGTCCGGCCAATTAATTATATATGACTTTCCTGGGCCTGTCTACAGGTACTTATTAAGGCTAGGGGGTGCAGTGAAAGATTCGGATTACCTCACAGCAAGCAAATAGAAAGGCACCTCCCTTAGGAGGTGCTCCCGAAACTATATCTTTGTGCATAATAGTTTATATGCTCCCCAAATGGAAAGTCCAAAGGCAACCACTAACAACGAGATGCAAAAGAATACATCAAATACTCCATAACAGCATCCCATGACAGTGTTTTCAATAAAAAACACAACCAGCGAAATTATTGTAAAATATACTCCTACTTCTCCTGTCGCTTCCTTTTTCATAAATTCATCAAACCAGTTTGTTAAAAAGATTATTACAAATGGAACAAAAGCCAATGTAAAAAATACTAAGCCCCAAACCCAATTGAAGGTAAATATGAAGCTCAAAATATCTTTGAAAATTGTAAGTGTCACAACAATTGCTGCTACAAAAGAAGCTTTTGTAGCAAACAAATTTTTCTCCGCCTTTATTCTATTTAGCCTATGCCTCTCATTTTTTCCTGATGCCATACCTTATATGCTCCTTTTCTTTTTGCTTACCAATATTATCTCACATATTCGCAAAAAAAGAATGCCTTATATCAACAAAATAGAGCACATTATCTAGGTATCTTCAATATCTTCAATATCTTTAAACAAAACAGTCTATCAAAGCTATCAAAAATATAGTAAATAGCAAAAAGCTGTCTCCCGCATGTACGGGAAGCCGCATATACAATCGCTTGCTACAAGATTAGTTTAGGGCTTTATCCATCAAATGCCATTCACTGATTTTCGAACTTTTGTAACATAATTTCGGCATAAATGAACTTTATAAAAACGATCACAGTTGAAGTAGTGGCCTCACCTAATATTTTTCCCTTTCCTAATACGGAATCTTTTTTGTATTTCTGCTGCATCAGCAATTGCTTCTATCCATTCCTTTTTCATTAAAGACTTGACTATATCGTCAAGAGAATCTCCTCTAAGATAATATAATTTTACTTCTTTCGCTATGAAACCTAACCCTGACTTTTTCTTAGCCATTTCGAAAATAGCATCAAATAATTGACCTGATCTTCTCAATCCTCTGTTATTATCTTCGTCCAATTCAATAATAACATTCCTTCCATACCTAATTCTATCAATCAAATGATCATACCTTATTTCTACTAAAATTAGCATGGGATTATAAGTATACTTAATCCCCATTCTATCATTCATTTTATATATAAAATCCTCAAAAATATCCCTGCTAAAGTAGTAAGCCGTATTATTCCTTTTTATTATGTAAGCAGGTTCTTCTTCATAAACATACTGTCTCTCTTCATACGGATGATACTTTTTCCCAATTAATCTTCTGTCTTCATTGTCATTATTCTCTTTTGCAACATAATATCCTGGAATATAAAAATCAAAATAGTTCCCCGAATGTTCATCAAACATATTCATGTAATTCAGAATATATTCTCTCGCCTCCTTCTGTCTCCAGTCTGCAACCAAAATACCAATCGTAATGACAGAATTATCTCCTCGTTTTTTCAAAATTTTTTTTGTCATCTCTTCAAAACTAGATACAGTTTCCATATATTTCCCTCCCAATTTTTAACATATGAAGAATTAAGGCCTTCTCTAGAAATCATTCCAGACTATTTCAATCCTTCAAAAAACTTCACTGCCCCATCTATCTCATCCTCATCCGGATGCCCCTTCTGAAGCCCACCCACAAGTTTGAACGGTCCGAATGTATCAAAACCTGCGCAGCCGTAGGTTCCGATAATCTCGCCGGCTTTGGATGCAACTGCTGCGCTGATATCCTTCAGATATGAATCACGCTTTGCACCATAGGTATAAAGCAAGAAAACCTTCTGGCCGTTCTTCGTAAGGTTCTTCTTCGCATATTCAGTAACCTTGTCGTTGAACTTCGAGTAATAAATACCGGACGCAAATCCCACAAGCTCAAACTGCGACAAATCAACATCGCCGTCCTTTGTAACGTCAATGAGTGTCACCTCATGCTTCTCTGCTATCGCATCAATCAGTTTCTTTGTGTTGCCATGGTGCTGTGAAAAAAATACTATTGCTGTTTTCATTAATTCCATCCTTTCCAGACATCCGGCTGATATCCAACCGTCGCCTGTTTTCCGTTTCTTACTACCGGAGTTTTGATAAGCTGCTGATTCTCCAGGAGCTTATCAAGCTTGTCCTCATCAGCAATATATTTGAAAAGAGCCAACGTGTCCTTATCCTTCGCATTTGAATCCACAAGAACATCGTATCCGCCAACGCTTTGAAGAACGCTTGTAAGTTCGCCCTTGCTCATGCCCTTTTCCTTCAGGTCAATCACCTGAGCCTTTATGCTGCGCTCCTTAAAGTAGCGCTCCGCTTTTTTCGTGTCAAAGCACTTTTTGGTGCCAAAAATTTGAATGTTCATTCTTCTTCCTTCAATATGTCAAAATCAAATCCCATCTTCGTAACCGAAATCGGTTTCATAAATGTTCTTTATCTTCCGCATGTCACTTGTTTTCTATATCAACACTCCGTTGACATGGTCCAGCTCATGCTGAATAATCTGCGCCGTAAAACCGGTAAACTTGTCCTTCTTCGGTTTGAAGCTTGCATCCTGATACTCAACTTCTATCTCATCGTATCGGGTTGTTTTGACCGGCCCGCCCATAAAGGATAAGCAGCCTTCTTCAGTCTGATAAGGCTTCTTTCGGCTCGTTATCTTTGCATTCACCATTGCCACTTGCATAAATCCTAAGCTGACAACAATGATATTCTTCTTCA
This sequence comes from Lachnospiraceae bacterium, assembly GCA_045617745.1. Classification (GTDB taxonomy): domain Bacteria; phylum Bacillota; class Clostridia; order Lachnospirales; family Lachnospiraceae; genus UBA1258. The sequence continues at coordinate 4,181 of JAZLJG010000218.1, forward strand.
CACCAATCATGTTCGCAGCCATCCCGACACATCCGTCAAGATGGGCACGAAGCGTATCCAAAAGATCCGTGATTACCTGCGCATCCGCCGGAGTTGCCGGTTCGGATTTCTGCGCTAGGAAAAGGGGATCGTGAACTAATTCTTTTACCATTTCTGCCTCATTTCTAACATACATTCTCAATCAGTATTTCTTCGTGAACGTACATTTAGGATAATTACTGCATCCATAGAATTTTGACTCTGTATTCCTCGCGGTACGTACCACAAGTTTAACCTTGCAAACTGGGCATCCATCATATCATTGCTCAATTTTGTTAATGAGATAAATAAACCTTCCCGTGCCACTTTCTTCTACGACACTATATTCTTTCCAATGGCATTCATATATGCCTTCGAGTACAATTGGTTGCTCACAGCCTCTTTTAGTACCAGGGCCTGCAGTTTCTTTCCAATCAAGTGTCCCCGTCTTTGTTTGTCCTTCATGTAGAGAAAATGCTGCATATATACAATCTTCTTTTGCAGGCTTACGTGCATAGGAAAGATCGTTTGTAATCATCACTGTGTACCCTTCACCAAAAGAATCCACTATATGCCTTTTTACACTTTCTATTCGTTCAATATCTTTGAGATACAAATAGCAATTGACATCTTTTGCACTATGCTCTTTTAATACAAATGTTTCCCTTTCGCACACAAATCTCGATTTTCGGGTTTTATATTTTAGTTCGATAGGAAACCATTTCCCGTCCTTTATTACAAGAATATCAATATGCATATCAGGATTGAACTCAGGTGTATACTCGCATCTAACCAACGCATCTGGATACATTTCCTTTAGTATCCAGGCTAGTTCCAGTTGAAAGTCAGCCTCTGAGACAAAACATTTACGCTTAACTTGTAATAACCGAATAGCTTCTGTGATGTCTATTGTTCCATTCATTTCAATTATCTCCCACCGAATGAATATACTTCATTTTCCGCTATCACATTCACCCACTTTTCATCTCCGCGACCTTCCCTCACATCCCGGGAAATCTCGCACTCAACCACTTCAAAACCAGCTTCTATAAACAATTTCTGCGCAGTTGCCTCCGTGAGATTACTGAAGGTTCTCTCACCCTTAACCACCTTGCCATCGCCATATTTAAACGACGCATAAATGACTCCCTTAGGCTTTAACGCCTTATGAAGCTTACCCAAAACATCAGGCAACTCTTCATACGAAACATGCAGTAAAGACGCACAAGCCCAGATTCCGTCGAACTCCTCATCAAAAGCAATCTCCTGGAACTTCATCTGCCACACTTCCTGACCTAGAAGTTCCGAAGCAACCTTGCACATTTCTCGGGATGCATCGAATGCAACAACCGAAAAGCCATGCAATTTGAACGCCCTACTGTCGCGTCCACTTCCGCATCCGGCATCAAGGACACGCCCTCCATCAGTCACATAGGATTCGAATTTATCTCTCCACTGGGACATGTCTGCTTTCAGAGTGCCTTCAACAAAGGAAGCTGCGTTTATGTTGTAAAATTCTATATTGTTATCAACCATTACATTCCACCCAAATCCGCGTAATAATTTTTCAAATCTTCATTCAGCTGCTTTTTAACTTTATCCCAATCCGCTTCCGTCATCTGGCTATACAATGCATGATTCATCGAAATAATACCCAAATCCTTGGAATAATATAAAAATCTCTTTCGTTCGAACTTTTCAAAAGGATTTGTCAACATGCTTGAACGAATATACTTTTTATCCTTAAGTGTCTCAACACTATATGGGCATGTATTCCTATCCACCGGAAGCCCTCTATCTATTCTATCACGGTAAAACTGAATATAATCCTCCAATAACTCGTCTATTTCAGCATCACCAATCGAATCATGCTTATCAACAAAAGACAGTAAAAACGGCATTTTATATGACAAAGAATAGTCTCTCTCTTCAAGGAACTCAAAGAAATCATCCTTTATCGTAGCATCCGTATGTTCTTTGATTCCAAGTTCAATTCTGTATATTTCGACGTCCTGCGAACTGAACAAATACATTTTTTTACTGCCGAAGGAATATTCTACAGACGGAATCAGTTTTCTGTTCTTAATCCAACTGGTAATTGTACCTGTACTAACGAAGTATTCACGTGCAACCTGTTCCTGGCTCAAATAATCGCCGTATTTCGCCTCAAAGGTATCAATATCAACTTCCTGAATTCTTTCGATTCGTTCCTCGATTCCATCGATTTCAACCAGCTCTCCCGGGTTGTAATTGCTATTTGTAATATCGCCAAACGGAACATAGTATGGGTTGGCGAAGATGGAATGCATACTACATGCTTTTACCACAGCGCCATATTCGTCCACTACATCAATTACAATAACATTCTTCTTAACGTCGGTCTTTCTAAGGCCACGACCAATCTGTTGAAGATACAAAACCTTTGATAGCGTAGGCCTAGCCATTACAAGTATCCCAAGTTCCGGATAATCCCATCCTTCAGAAATCATATTGCAGGCACAAAGAAAGCGAATTTCTTTTCTCTTAAAACTTGCCATTACCTGCTCGGGGTTCTTTGTCTGTCCCGTATAACTAACCGCAGAAATGCCGACACTATTCATAAGCCTCGCCATTTCAATAGCATGAGACACATTTACGCAAAAAACGATTCCTTGCCTATTTGCAGCTTCACCTTCAGTAAAGTATTCTTGCAATACATTGACAATTAACTCATTACGAGAAGTAACCCTGATGCTTTTTTCAAGATCAGCATTCACATAATCTTTTCCGTTAAAACGAACATGCGACAAATCTATATTGGTCTCTATCCTATATACATTTGCTTTGGCAACAATTCCCTTATCCATAGCTTCTCGTAAAGACAAAGAGCTGGAATAACTACCGAATACTGTTTCAAGCTTTTTCTTATCCGGACGCTGGTCGGTTGCCGTGAGGCCTATTGTAAAATCGGTTTCAAAATATTGTATTACTCTTTTTAAAACCGGAGCGACTGCATGATGTGCTTCATCCACCACCATGTAATCATAGTAGTCACTCGGTTTCTCAGAAAAATGCCTTGCCATATAGGCATAGGTACATACTTCAATATTGTTCTTTATAGTCGAAAGTGATGTCTTTACTCTTTCAAACCAATCAGCCTGGATATTAACTCCTGGGACCAAAATGAGTCCCCGAAATGCCGGCTTCTGCTTTGCATATTTAAGCAAATCTTCTTCGACAATCTTGGACTTTCCTGCCGCCGTCGGTAACACCACCAGAAAAGCCTTCGTTCCACTGTCCCTTCGTTTCTGTATCTCATTCAAACTAATAGTCTGGTGTTCATACAGTTCAACCTTTCGATCAATTTTCAGCCCATCATCAATGAATTTCTCTGTATCATCGCCAAAATATTGCTTGATATCATCTTCTATTCTACTATCAAAAGCACAGTCTTCTGTAGAAAAACGGTATAATTTTATACCCCACAAAGCGCAAGTATTCTGCTTTAATAACTGTTTTCGATATTTCTCTTCCCCAATAATCTGCGGATGATGATAATTCACTCCGTTTTCTTCAATCGCATACTTCCCGTTTTCTGTATTTACCAGATAATCCAAGAAATAATTATTGCCTTTTTCATCGCAAATACCGTATTCTCTGGACAAATACTTTAGCGCACTCATCCCGTACACATTGGCAAAATTTCTTTCAAAATGTAATTCAAGCGGAGATACTTCCGCCTGCTCGGCTCTATCCCCTACCGGCACTAAATAATCTGATGCCATATTGATGTCATTCTTCATTAGAACCTCATCAACTTCCGATTGTACATAACCCAAAAAACGAAACACCCGCCGAAATTGAAACATATAATGGTTTTGCTTATCGGTAATCAGCATATAAGAAAAAGCAGGCTCTCCCTCTTTTGAATCGCAAATCTTTTCATCAATAATAACCATATCCTCGTTATTATCATAAAATCTGCTTACTCCACCATTAGGATAAACAACCTGCTCCCTAAAAGAAAAGCCTGGATGTTGATTTAAGAATTCATCTTTCTTAATATCAAATTCAGCCACTTTTCTTCCTCCCTTCCTGTTCTTACATCACCTGGAAACCAATAATCTTTGTCTGTAATCCAGCCATTTTACAAACCCATATCTATAATTCGTTCTTAATCTTTTCAATAATCGTAATATCCGCCGGTAACCATTCCACCGAGTCCATCGTCTCCTTCGTAAGCCACCTTGCCGCCTCATGTTCCTTCAGAACCAAATCCCCGGACTTTACGGTACACCAATAGCATCTCATCGAAAGATGAAATGTCGGATAATCATATTCGATGGTATCAAGATACTCACCAACTTCTATTTCCGTATCCAGTTCTTCTCGAATTTCACGGGCAAGGGCCTGCTCAGGCGTCTCTCCGGCTTCAACCTTTCCACCGGGAAATTCCCAGCCGTCCTTGTATTCACCGTAACCTCTCTGCGTAGCAAAAATACGATTTTCATCACGTATAATTGCTGCTACCACATTAACTTCTTTCATAATATTCTTCCTTCATACACCAGCTTCAAAATATTCATACAAATCATTCCTAATCGGTGTCTGCATTTTGAAAACAACCTTTGTTATCTTCTTAGGCCTACCATTATTATCATTTTTCGTTCCAAGTTCTTTCTTAAGTAAATCTACTTGACCGACATAATAAAAATCCTGACCCTCATCATCGTCTTTCTGGACAAATAGTCTACGACGTTTTGCATCCTCAACATTCTTCATATACGCACCATCCGGACCTTGGCCAATCTTTGAATCCCAATAAAACAACTGACGATTTTCATCAAATCGATCTGCGTAATCGGGTTTTCCGTCAACATATCCCTTTTTCTTATACGTGACAAAAATACAAGTATCATCGCCAATCTTACTCATCCCGTACATTGTAGAGGAACGATCTTGTTTACTATTCAACAAATAGCAGATGTCACGACGTGAATACTTCTCATAAAGAGCAAATTTTTCGTCGGTATCCATCCTTTCGCACAAATCACTACATTTTTCCCATGCAACCTGCATAGTATCCGACAACAGCTCCGCAAACGGCGAAAGTTCATATTTCGCGATATACGAAGATACTCTTAGCAAAAACAAATTGTCCATAGAAAGTTTATTGAACTCACCAAAATCTGCGACAGCATTTTTCTTGATGTCTTCCTTCTTGCTATAATACAAACCGGAAACGTTCCATAAAGCTGATTGAAGTTCTTCTTGCGATGCCTTCCTTGCGAATTCCCTCTTAATACTATCTGCTACCGAAGCAAGTGAAACATTCCCGCCGGAAAGGAGAGCTTTCAGCATAACAATTTCATGTGGTCGTTTTGCCCGAATCAGCAGATTGCTATAATAGTCCAAAAGAGTTTTGCTCTTTTCTGATAATTCAACGTTGTAGTCTTTCTCGACAACTTTAAGAAAAGCATAATACGATCCGTATTTATCAATGATAAGCTCTGGGTCTATGCTCCCATTACTATAAAAATCCATCAAAGACGGAATTCTATTGAGCCTATACTTGAGGTCGAAATATCCATCTTTCATAATCTGCGCGATTCCTCGTGACTTATTTATGGAATCATATATTCTTTGTTTTGCTATTTCGTCAAAATGAATCGTAGAACCACCCGGCAAATATCTGCAACCTTCCATCAAAAATCGACGGTTCCTATCTTTGCTATACGTGCGATCCCCGGACAAAGCTATCGGGATAAAGAAATTATGGTCATAATTACCAATAAAATCTAACACAACAACAAACTGCTTCTCTTCGTTCTTTCTTAATCCTCTGCCCAACTGCTGAATGAAGACAATCGGAGATTGCGTAGGTCTGAGCATAATGACTTGATTAATCTCAGGCAAGTCTACACCTTCACTTAAAATATCTACCGAAAGAATGTAATCCAAAGCATCCGGCCCTTCTGGGCCAACCAATCTTTCTAATAATTCTTCACGTTCTCCTTCATCAGTTATTTTGCTCGAAAGGACAGCGGTTCTCCATCCTCGGGTATTGAATTTATCCGAAAGCTGTTCTGCTTCGTCTATACGACTGCAAAAAATAAGTCCTTTTACACGTTCTCCACTATAACCATAGAACGCAGCCTGTTTCATAACATAATCAACACGTGCATCTGATGTTAATACTTTATTTACTGCTTTCTTGGTATCTCCTACGCCTTCAATATCTGTTATTCCAAAATAGTGGAAATCACATAACAAATCTTCATTCAGAGCCTGCTGAAGACGTATTTCATATGCAATATTATAGTTAAATATCTCATAAACATTATGCTCAGCCTTATCATCATCACGCTTATCGGGCGTCGCCGTCATTCCCAACCAAAAACGCGGTTTGAAGTAATCCATGATATTCTGATATGTATCGGCCAAACTATGATGAGCCTCATCAATGACAATAGCATCGAAAAAGTCTGGAGAAAACTTTTTAAGGTTCTCTTCCTTCGAAAGAGTTTGCCTTGTAGCAAAAATAAAGTCCGCATCCTTATCAAATCTTCCGTCTCCTAAAAAACCGGTCTTCACGGTACCACAAAAAACGTCCTGATATGATGACTCCGCTTGATTTACTATTCTATTTCTGTGTACAAGAAACAGAACCCGCTTAAATTCAAGATCTCTCATCGCAAAAGCAGAAGCATACGTTTTTCCCGTACCGGTAGCAGAAATAAGCAGAGCACGCTCTTCGCCCATCTCATACAGGCTCCTCAAATTAGTAATAAATGCCGTCTGCATGGAATTAGGTTTCAACTCATATCGTTGAACAGAAACAATGCCCTGCTCTTTGGCTAACCGCTTTTGTTCTCGTATTATTTCCTGTTTTGTATTGTATAGATTTTCATATGTCTCAAGATATTTTTCCGCATCATGAGAAAAGCGTGAATTCCAAAGAGCGTTATATTCCGAAAGAATATCCTTAGCGATTTCACCTTCTTCCGTTGAAACCAGCTCTGTATTCCATTCCATGTTTCTGCTCAATGCGGATGAGGTAATATTTGAACTTCCGATAATAATCCTATATAAATCTTTGTCGTGGAAAATGTAACCTTTAGTATGAAAGCCAGATTTTGACGCTTCTGCATCAAATATCCTGACCCTAAGATTTTTGAATTCAAGAAGCCTCTTTATAGCTTTTGGCTCAGAAAACGTAAGATAGTTTGTAGTAAGTATCTCGCCCTTAATACCTTTTTTTTCTAATTCCAAAAAGATAGGAAGCAAGGGCTCAATACCCGTCTCTTTAACAAAAGCAACGCTGATGTAAAATTTGTCGCACGAAGATAGCGCATCCTCTATCGTAACAAGAACACGCCTCCCTGATTTGGGGTTATTAGATACAAACTCAGGCTTATAAGCCAGATTTGTACCTGTGTATGAATCCGAATCTATATATGCCCTTTCGAACCCATCACGCAACTCTTTTAACGTTGTTTCATCTGCTTTCAATTTTTCTATACTCCTCTGTTTGTCTGGCTGAAAGGCTAAAGAGTTAAACGAACACATCACTTTTCTTTCAACTTTTCAACAATTCAATCGAAACTATAAACACTTTGACATCTCTGAAACAGCCCTCAATATATAGTATATTCGGTAGGTCTTTTTATATCAATCAAAAAAGGCTTCTTCTGTTCCCTTTTCTTCTGTTCTAAAAAGAAGGATAACACCGAAAAATCTATAATGATCTATAGAGCGGAACAGTTTGTTTCACACAAACACACCACAAAACGAAGCCACAACAGAAGCCTCTTGCCTAACTCCCCACATTTTGAAACTCAAAGTAGAAAAACTCCCCACATTTTGAAACTCAAAGCAGAAAAACTCCCCACATTTTGAAACTTTGAGTTTCTTTTTATGGCGAGTTTGCAAAAAAACATATTTTTTATATATCCATTTTCAATATTTAAAACCAACTCACCACATTATGAAACCACTAAGTTTCTTTTTGTGGGGAGTAAACAGAAAAACCGATCTCATAATCTCTTCATATAAAAAAGAAGGAACCGTGGTTCCTTCTTTCAAACCCTTATTCTCCTGAGTGAACATTCCTAAATTTGCTGACTAATCTATCCATTGCTAAGTAAATAGCAAATACGCCGTTCATGGCTTTTACTGTTTCCTCCCACTCCTTAAGTTCGAACAAATTAAGAGCCACCGTACATAGCATAATAATCACAAAACGGAAAACATAAAAGTCGTTCTTTATTTCCTTAAATTTTTCATTGTCTATTCTTTTGGAACACTTACGCCACAAAAACAAGGAAAAACGCACTACCGATACAATAGCAACAATCATGATTAAAACAACAAGGAAAGGAACATTAAATTTCCATAGAAGCACCTCTTTTTCCCCATAGAAACGAGCTATCCACATTCCAATAACAGCTATAGAAAAAGCCAAACCACCGATGACGATATAGCCCACAAAATTATCTGCGTCAATTGCCAATTTGGTTTTTTTACACACCCAAAGAACTATCCAAATAGGGAATAAAACAAAAATTAAAGCAGAAACAAATAGATAATAAAATCCCCTAAAAATAACCCTTATCAATTTAAGCTTCCGCGTACAAAGGAACAAAGAAATCAACAAAAGACCGGAGAAAAAGAACACCCCACCTATATAGAAGAAAAAAAACTTTTCATAAGGCATTATGCTAAATTCGTTAACAGCAAATATCCATATTGTAGCAATTCCTATAGCCGACATAAATAGTCCGGCTATAACCGTTGACAACTTATATTTACTGCCATCCGTTTCCCTAATTTTGTAAAACGCAACTAATTCATCAATCATATTGCCTCCTTTTCTCGCCTTGAGAATTAAGTATCACATACATACGTTTCATCACTTTAAGTGGTGCACGCTCTGTTAAGGTAATTATACTCCTCTTTTTGGATAAAAGCCATAGTAATTCAAGCGATAATATCAGTATTTTTCTATAACGCTCTCGCTTCTTGCGTTTTTCTCTTGCATCTATTATATTTACTCTCAATTATATATATCGTATCATTGCATTTTTAGTAAAGGCAGGAAACATTTTGCGATAATGCCTCCGTTTTTGAAGTTCATACTTATTCTTTTTTTCTCATATAATATACACGTATCAAAGGCATGAACGTGAAAACTACGATAAAAGAGGCTTGACACCATAAGAACGCAAATGTTAATGATACCAACTTATTATACCGTTTCCGTCAACTTTTCATACAGACATCTCACTTAACGTCCTCCCTACCACCATACAATCTCTTTGCAAATTAGCAAAAATGTAAACAAATACAAAAAGTGAACTCTATAATATAAAAAAGCATCTCTACGTGAGATGCTTCAGACTGAAGACAAAGTAGTGGCGGAAGCAGAGCTTCCGCCGCCTTTTTTGCCAATATAATCGATTTTTCTTTCTTTCGAAAGGATTATTGCCTGTATTCAGGCCATCTCCAATCCCCATTCTTCCTTTATTCTTGCT
>JAZLJG010000219.1:0-22610 GCA_045617745.1 Lachnospiraceae bacterium
ATGGGATTAACAGCTTTTTTAACAGTTCTGTTTTGCGCTGATCAATTGCAGTACTAATAGCAGCTTTATCTGAAGTAAATTCCTGAATAGTCTCTGCCAAAGCCCTGCATATCCTTAATTGAACCGATAAGGCAGACTGCGTGGGCGGCTATCCCTTCGCCGCTTCCGGTAAAGCCGAGACCTTCTTCGGTAGTGGCTTTTACGTTTACATCATTGATGGAAATGCGAAGTGCATTTGCTATGTTTTCACGCATCTTGTCTATGTGAGGACGCATCTTCGGAGCCTGGGCAAGTATGGTGGCATCAATGTTCTCCACATAAAAAAGATGCTCTTCCAAAAGATTGCCGACATGTTCCAGTAATTTTATGCTGTCTGCTCCCTCATACTTTGGATCGTTATCCGGGAAATGAAGACCGATGTCTCCAAGTGCTGCTGCCCCGAGCAGAGCATCCATTACGGCATGAGTAAGAACATCCGCATCCGAATGGCCCAATAAGCCCTTTTCATAAGGGATGTCCACACCACCGATTATTAATTTTCTGCCCTCAACAAGTCTGTGAACGTCGTATCCGTGACCTACTCTCATTTACATCCTTTCAGGTGCCGAGAATCCGAGTACATTGATACAGGTCTCGAGTACCTTTCTTGTCAAATCAATAAGTGCAATAAACTGAGCTTTCTTTGCCTCATCCTCTTCAGACAAAATCTTTGTCTCGTGATAGAACGAATTGAGTGCATTTGCAAGGTCGTACATAAATGCACATACACGGTTCGGAGCAAGCTCTTCGTAAGCAGACTCCATTGTCTGTGAGAAAAATGTGAGTGCCTTCATTAATGCTTTTTCCGAGTCATTAACGGGGTTACCGATTACTGCCTTGGAAACGTCGCCGCCCTGAGCCTTATATTTCTCTATAATAGATTTAATACGTACGATTGTATAAAGAATGTAAGGGCCTGAATTTCCTTCAAAGGAAATGAAACGCTCCATATCAAATACGTAATCCTTCGCGGGAACATTTGAAAGGTCTCCGTACTTAATGGCAGCAAGTCCTACCATCTTGGAAATCTTCACAGCTTCCTCTTCGGCCATATCCCTGTTTTCTTTGATCTTTTCATAGGTTGCGGCATTGATTTCGTTAAGAAGGCTCTCAAGACGCATAACACCGCCGTCACGGGTCTTAAAGGGCTTTCCGTCCTTTCCGTTCATGGTACCGAAACCGATATGATGGAAATTGGTATCAGGCTCCACAAGACCTGTTTTGTGGGCGCAACGGAACACCTGGGTAAAGTATAAATCCTGACGTTTGTCAGTTAAATAAATGTAACGGTCAGGGTTGTATTTCTGTTTACGGTCAAGAATGGTAGCAAGGTCTGTTGTATTGTACAAAGAAGCTCCATCGGATTTAAGGATAATGCAGGGAGGCATTTCCTTTGTATCGGTATCTTCCTTAACATCTACCACAAGAGCACCTTCGCTTATGTAAGCGTGTCCGCCGTCCTTCATAAACTGAACCATTGAAGGAATCAGCTCGTGAACTGATGATTCGCCGTTCCAAAGGTCAAACTCCACTCCTAACATTGCATAAATACGCTTCATATCCTCTACGGAAACATTCATAATGTGGTTCCATAAAGCACGGTATCCTCTTACACCTGTCTGAAGCTTGTAGGTTGCTTCCATGGCTTTTGCCTTGTAGTCCGCATCTTCTTTGGACTTTTTGGAGGCTGTGGGATACATTTCCTCCAGGTCGGCTACGGTGAAGGGAGCTTCTGTGGGGTATTCCCCTTCAAAGCTTTCATCAAAATAAGGTAACTCGGGTTTTCTTGTCTGCAATTCATACATAACAAGGCCCATGGGAGTTCCCCAGTCGCCTGCGTGAACGTCTGAAATGGTCTCATGACCCATATATTTGCAGATATTGTTTACTGCAGCACCAATAACAGCGGAACGTAAATGTCCTACATGCAAAGCCTTTGCTATGTTGGGTCCGCCGTAATCAAGTATTATTTTAAGCTTCTTCTCGGGAGCCTCAAGTCCGAACTTCTCGGACTCAGACATTTTCTTTACGTATTCAGCCACAAAAGAACCTGATACGTTAAGATTAATGAAACCGGGCATTACAGCCTCAGCCTTTTCGATAACCGGGTTCCCCTGAAGCTTCTCCACAACTGCGTTTGCAATCTGTATAGGAGCGCAATGTGCCTGCTTTGCAAGAGCCATGGCTCCGTTACACTGGTATTCGCAAAGGTCGGGTCTGTTGGAAACATTGACCTTACCTGCAGTACGCTCGTAGCCTGCAGCCTCGAAAGCATTCATTACCTCTTCTGAAATTAATTCCAATAACTTTTTCATACATTACCTCTTTTTGAAAATGGACAGCCGCAGTAATCCTGACGGTACAAACCGTACTTTTTGGAAAGCTCCACGGACTGTTTATAGCCTTCTTTTTTCTTAAAATCCGAGTAAAGCCACTTTATACCTTCCTCGGAAGCAATCTTCTCTCCGATTTCATTAATAAGCTTTGCGTTTTTTAAGGGGCTTATTGTCAGTGTGGTAGTAAAATAATCCGCCCCCTGTGCTTTAGCCGTTCTTGCGCTTTCACGCAGGCGAAGCTCGAAGCACTTCTCGCAGCGCTTACCTCCCTCCGGTTCCTTTTCAAGACCCTTTGAAGCCTCCAGAAAGGGAGCAGCATCATAATCGCTTTCGATGCATTCAATCGATGCTTTAGGATACTCCAAACTTAAGATTTTTACAAGTCTTTGAAGCTCCGCAGCTCTTTTATCGTGTTCTTCTCTGTCCACAATATTAGGGTTATAGTAAAAAACCTTTATATTGATTTTTTCCTCAAGATACGTAAGGCAGTAGCTTGAGCAGGGAGCGCAACAGGCATGAAGGAGCAGCGTTTTTTGCGCTGCTCCGTCAAGGCTTAATTCTTCATCCAAAAGTTTCTGATAGTTTTTAGCATTCATTACTTAAAGTATTTTACACCTGATTCAAAGATCTTCATATCCTGCTCTCCGTAGATGTTAATGGCAACTGAGTCGCCTCTTCTTTCGGAGTGGGCCATCTTACCAAGACATCTTCCGTCTTCTGATGTGATACCTTCGATGGAAGCATAGGAACCGTTAATATTGAATTCCTCGTCCATTGAAATGTTACCGTTCCAGTCGGAGTATCTTGTGGCTACCTGTCCGTTTGCAAAAAGCTTATCAATCCACTCCTTGCTTGCGACGAATCTTCCTTCGCCGTGGGATGCAGGGTTACAGTAGGTTGCACCAAGCTTTGCGCCCTGTAACCAGGGAGACTTGTTGGAAACTACCTTTGTATATACCATCTTTGAAATGTGACGGTTAATAGTGTTGTATGTAAGTGTGGGCGAATCACTGCTCTGTGCATCAATAATTTCACCGTAAGGCACAAGACCAAGGTTTATAAGTGCCTGGAAGCCGTTGCAGATACCAAGAGCAAGACCGTCTCTTTCATTAAGAAGCTTCATAACCGCTTCTTTTATCTTTTCATTTCTGAAGGCTGTGGCAAAGAACTTTGCTGAGCCGTCAGGTTCATCACCTGCTGAGAATCCGCCGGGGAACATAATAATCTGTGACTGTGAAATAGCCTTTTCGAATTCGCTTACAGATTCTCTTATATCTTCGGGATTCTGATTTTTGAATACCTTTACGATTGTATCTGCGCCTGCTCTTTCGAAGGCTTTCTTAGAGTCATATTCGCAGTTTGTTCCGGGGAATACGGGAATAAATACTGTGGGCTTTGCAACTTTGTTCTTGCATACGTAAATGTTCTTTGCATCATAGAGCTTGTCTTCAAGAGCCTCATTTCCCTTGTAAGCCTTTGTGGAGAATACCTTTTCAAGGGGCTTCTTCCAGCATTCAAGAACATCGTTAAGCATAACGGAAGCATCCTTGTAGTCCAAAGAAGCCTTATCCGTTACCTTACCTACATATACCCATTCAACCTCCTCGGTTTCGGGCTTAGTTGTTGTTTCAATAACAATTCCGCCAAGAGCGTTCTCAAAAAGTTCTGAAAGCTTCAAATCCTTTGAAAACTCTACGCCAAGACCGTTACCGAAAGCCATTTTGGCAACTGAAACCGCAATACCGTTTGAATCAGTAGAGTAAGCAGCTTTAACTTTGCCTTCCAAAGAAAGCTTGTAAACGTACTCAAACATTGCAAGTGTCTTTTCGTAGTTGGGCATATCGTAAACGTCTCTCTCGATGGGGAAGTATATAAGCTTATCCCCTGCCTTTTTAAGTTCGGGAGTAACGATTTCTTTTTCTTTTGAAATATCTACGGCAAAAGAAACCAGTGTGGGCGGAACATCTATATCGTTAAATGTTCCTGACATGGAGTCCTTACCACCGATGGAAGGAAGGCCGAAGCCTATCTGTGCATCATATGCGCCCAAAAGTGCTGCAAAAGGCTGGCTCCAGCGTTTGGGATCTTCAGTCATTCGTCTGAAGTATTCCTGGAAGGTAAAGCGGATTTTGGAAGCATCACCACCGGAGGAAACAATCTTCGACATTGATGAAAGAACCGCATATACAGCACCATGGTAAGGTGACCAGCTTGAAAGGTAAGGGTCGAAGCCGTAGCTCATCATGGTTACGGTATCGCACTTTCCTGATAATACGGGAAGCTTGGCAACCATGGTCTGTGTCTCGGTAAGCTGTGTCTGTCCGCCATAAGGCATAAGAACCGAGCCTGCACCGATTGAAGAGTCAAAGGTTTCCACAAGACCCTTCTGTGAGCACTCATTAAGGTCTGAAAGTCCGGCCATAACAGCCTTTTCGAAGTTTTCTTCCTTAACTGCTTTATCTACAGCATCAATGGCAATCTTTTCGAAATAATTGTCATCCTTTGAAGGCATTTCCACATAAACACCGGTTTCCTGATGAGCGCCGTTTGTGTCAAGGAAAGCTCTTGAAAGGTTAACGATTTCTTTGCCTCTCCAGTTAAGAACAAGTCTGGGCTCCTTGGTAACAACCGCTACCTTAACTGCCTCAAGGTTTTCTTCTTTGGAATAAGCAAGAAATGCATCGGCATCCTTGGGATCCACTACTACTGCCATTCTTTCCTGGGATTCGGAAATGGCAAGCTCGGTTCCGTCAAGGCCCGCATATTTTTTAGGAACAAGATCAAGGTTAATCTGAAGGCCGTCTGCAAGTTCACCGATGGCAACAGAAACACCGCCTGCACCAAAGTCATTACACTTTTTAATAAGTCTTGTAACTTCAGGTCTTCTGAAAAGACGCTGGATTTTTCTTTCGGTAGGAGCATTACCCTTCTGAACCTCTGCACCGCAGGTTTCAAGAGAGCTTGTGGTATGTACCTTTGATGAGCCGGTTGCTCCGCCGCAGCCGTCACGTCCTGTACGTCCACCCAAAAGGATGATTATATCTCCGGGATCGGAGGTTTCCCTTATTACGTTAGCTCTGGGAGCAGCACCCATAACAGCGCCGATTTCCATACGCTTTGCAACGTAATTGGGATGATATATTTCTTTAACATAACCTGTAGCAAGTCCGATCTGGTTACCGTAGGATGAATAACCTGCTGCTGCACCCTTAACAAGCTTTTTCTGTGAAAGCTTGCCCTTAAGTGTTTCGCTTACGGGAACCGTAGGATCTGCAGCACCGGTAACACGCATAGCCTGATATACATATGAACGACCTGAAAGCGGATCTCTTATGGCTCCGCCAAGACATGTGGCAGCACCACCGAAAGGTTCGATTTCGGTAGGATGGTTGTGGGTTTCGTTTTTAAATGAAACAAGCCATTCCTCTTCTTTGCCGTCAATTTCAACGGGTACCACAATGGAGCATGCGTTGATTTCATCGGATTCTTCCTGGTCGGCAAGCTTGCCTTCCTTTTTAAGCTTTCTCATAGCCATGAGGGCAAGGTCCATAAGGCATACAAACTTGTCGCTTCTTCCCTTGAAGATTTCCTCTCTGGTATCCAGATAGCTTTGATATGTGGTCTCGATGGGAGTTTTGTAGTAACCGTCTTCAAAGGTTACGTCCTTAAGCTCTGTAGAAAATGTGGTATGTCTGCAGTGGTCTGACCAATATGTATCAAGAACACGGATTTCAGTCATGGAAGGATCTCTGTGTTCTTCTTTCTTGAAATAATTCTGAATATGTAAAAAGTCCTTAAAGGTCATGGCAAGGTTCAAAGAAAGATAAAGCTTCTTTAATTCATCCTCAGCCATATCCTTAAAGCCGTCGAAAATCATTACATCCGAAGGCTCCTTAAACTCTGTAATCAAGGTTTCGGGCTTCTCAAGTCCTGTTTCTCTTGAATCAACAGGGTTAATACAGTAGGATTTGATTTTTTCAAATTCTTCATCGGAAACATTACCTGAAAGCACATATGTTACAGCAGTTTTTATTACAGGCTTTTCTTCTGCATTTAAAAAGCCGATGCACTGTACCGCTGAGTCTGCTCTCTGGTCGAACTGTCCGGGCAGGAATTCCACTCCGAACACTCTGTCGCCATCATTTACCTTAATATCTTCAAACGTAATTTCATCTACGGGAGGCTCCGAAAAAATCGAACGGGAGGCCATCATAAAGGTCTCATCCGAAATATCCTCCACATCATAACGAATCAGTACGCGTACCCCCGTAACGCTACTTATCCCCAGGAAACCGGAAATCTCTTCCTTAAGCTCTCGAGCCTTTACTGCGAAGGGCTCCTTCTTCTCGACATAAATCCGCCTTACGTTTCCCATGTTAAAATATGTCTCCTTTCGTATATCTCTGCATACGTTTAAAAAAAATATATAAAAAGATGAGGTCTTAAAAAAGGCCTCATCAAATTTACTCTTCCGTTATCAGGCCACTCAAAATGTATAAAAGCTGCATATCAATTTCCTTCTCGGTTATCCCGTAGGTATTTGCCGCAAGCTTTAAGCCTTCAACGGTATACATGATATTGCGGGCAGCAAGCTCGCAGTCCTCGCAGTAAAGCTCGCCGTTCTCGGCGCCGGCTTCAAGGACCTTTGAAAGAACCTTTATCACCGCATCCGCTCCGGGCTTTAAGAGCGTATCGGGCTCCCCGGAAAAATGCTTTGAAAAAAGATACTCATATACTGCAACGGTTAAATCATTTTCTTTATTAAGAATTGCTTTCTTCTGCTCATTAAGGAACATGGCAAGAGCATCGCCCGCAGAGCGACCCTTTAATATATCCTCATCCTGTTTCATCCCTTCAAGGCATGAAAGAAGAATGCTTTCCGTACTGTCAAAATATATATATAAACCGCCACGACTGATATCGCAGGCTTCCACAATATCCTTCATGGTAACATCCTTATAACCCTTTTTTGCAAATACACCCCTTGCGGTATCCAAGATATACTGTTTCTTTTTTGCCGCCTTGTCGCTCATAACTGTACATTCTCCTTAAAAAATCAAGCAAACGGTTTGTCCCAAAGTTCCGAAAGACTTTTCAACTTTTTAACAACTTCAAGGAAAGTTCCTTCCTCAACCGCCTGCACCCAGAGAGTTCCCTTTGTCATGCCACCTTTGACATACTTGCTTAAGATACCGCAAAGGATATCCACATGCTTAATGTCTGCCTTTTCAATGGCTTCCATCTCATCTTCATGGCTTTTTATAAAATACTGGGAATAGGTGTAGGAATAGTTCTCATCCATAAGACCTGTTCTTGAAGCATCATTTACGAAATTCAAAAGCATCGTATCATAAACCGGGAAAGAAAGTGTGATTTTTGCGGTTTCATCACCTTCATACGCCTTGGAAACCTTTTTTCCAACCTTGCTTTCAAGCCAGGGAATGTAAGTAACCAAAAGCTCCACATCAGCGCGATAATCCAAAAGATTTACTTCCTTCATACGTAACCTCCGTTTCTATATACACACATATACCCACAATACGTTTTAAATTTTACCACACATTTTAGAAAACACAAGGTGAAAGATACCCATTCTTTGGCATATTTCTGAGAAAAATTAAGCATTTTTCCTTAACTTAGCGGTTGCTTGTAGTATAATTATCTTAAAGTATAATTTCTTTGAATTGTACACTGAGGGGAAAGTGTCGGTATTTGGAGGGTATATGGCTGCACAGGAAATTGCAAAAGGCAAAATAATAGCTACCGAAGGGCACACATTGGATGCCATTCACATTATCGTATCGGGAAGTGTAAAAGCACACTTTGCCGGTGGTGACATTGTGCTCAAAAAGGGCGACATAGTAGGATTATGTGATATTTCATATGATTCCCACTTCTTTACGTACACTACTATAGAGGATTCATCCTTTGTTTCTTTCCCTTTCAAGGAAAAGGCTGCAATAACAAGTATCGTAAAAGCTAATCCGGAAGTGGGCAAGATGATGTATACTTCCATGATTAACCAGGTAGGACTCATTCTTTCCACCTTTACTAAATCCGTAGGTGAAAGCAGGGAGCTTTACGACAAAATAGTAGAATACTACGAAGCTTACCTGGATATGTCATCCCATAATAACATTATCTCCCGTTCTCTTCCCGGTTTTGAAGAGTTGGAAAGACCTGTCATTTCAGATAATATTCCCGACTGGCTTGTGGGATACTATTCTTCCATGAAGGAATTCCCTCAGGAGCTGAGACTTTCTTTGGCTGCCAGAATTCCCTATCTTACAGGCATGCTTTTAAGAGCCAGCGAAGATATTCACTGCGTATTCAATGCATGTAACGATATGAAGGATTACTGCGAAGAAAAGGTTTCTCTTCTCATGCAGGACACAAGACTCGATCTTTTCGATTTATATACATCGTTACTGTTTAAATTAAAACCCGATGCTCCGGATTGTGACATAATCAAGAAGAACCTGGAGGAAATGACATCCTTCCTGGAGTTTTCAGGATTAATCAGCTCTTCCTTATTAAAGCTTCGTGTTGATGAATACCGTTCAAAGCTTTCAAATCTTGCAGCATCTTCATCAGAATCAGCCGAAACTGCAACAGTTGCATCCGCAGATCTTACAAATTCCCTTGATGTAATTCTGGACTATGCGGGAATTGATGCGGAAGCAGCCAATAACTTTAAGAACCTTCTATCCCAGTTTAAGAAGGTTTCCGATAAGGCTTCCTCTGAAGACAAGATTAGAAGACTCCGTCTGGAACTTACTAAGGCCTTCTATCATATTTACATTGAAGCATTCAAAATCAGTGTCCGTGACTTTAACGTTCCTCCCATATTGAAGATGTTCTTTAACTTCGGTTACATGGATGCGGAATACGCGGGCATAGAAAACGCAAACTTCCTCTACAGCATCATCAAGGATTTCCGCGGTGACAGTGACAAGGGAGTATATACCGCTTACGAATGGCTCACGGCAATTTACAAGCTTCAGAAAGAGCCCAGCCGTAACGAATTCGACACCGATTACCTTTCCTACCTTCACGAACAGAAGGTAACCGGAAAAATAGACGAACAGACAGAGAAGGCTCTTGCAAACGATCCCGGAGAACGTGTTCTTTTTGAATTAAACAACATGTTCCCTATGGTAAACAAGGTAACCTACGGACGTTTAAGCTCCTTCTGTCCTATTCTGGGCGAGCACGATGTAATAAAGCCCTTACAGTCCTGTCTGGTAACTGTGGATTCCGTTATGGAAAGCTACAAGCAGCTTGAAGCCATCGATTACGGCGCATTCTACAGAGAAACAATTTATACAAACGATGCCTGCGGTGTTTCCAAGGAAATGATTAATATACACATTCTTCCTGACATAATTCTTATGCCCAACATCGGAACCAGAGGCGTTATGTGGCAGGAAATCGAAGGTAAAAAGCGTACTACACCTTCAAGATACGTAGTATCCGTATTCCACATGGAAGATCTTCCCACCACCATTACCCGTCTTACCGGAGAGTATCGTTGGGAAATGTGTAAGCGTGTACAGGGTGCCCGCTGGAACGACGTTACAGACCGCTCCCTTACAAGTGAATACTTTGACTACATACAGTTCTACCGTAAAAACAGCGAGCTTAGCCAGGATGCCAAAGAGAAAATCAAAAACAGCCTTGCCAAAGCGAAAAACTCCTTTAAGGAAATGTTCGTAAGAGACTACATTACATGGGTTCTCTTTGAAGGTCAGGGTTCGCCCAGATTAAATAAACTTGCCAGATCAATAATGGTTACCTACTGTCCTTTCCCTCTTGATTTGAGGCAGAAAATCGGAGCCAACCCTTTGTTTAAAGAGCTTATTGAAAGATACGAAATCAAAACTTCCCAGAAGTTACACCACTTTGACAACGTAATCCAGAAGATGAATGCTTCCAACGTGGAAGTTCCTCAAGAGCTCATCGAAACAAGAAAATTTATCGAAGGAAGTGTCTAGTTTACAGAACTACCCCAAAAGTTGGGTGATATTGTGCTACTTCTTGTCAATATTGTTGTAGCCTTATATCACCTTCGGGGTTATACTTTAAATGTACTTGGGAGACACCCAAGACTATTCCGAGAAAATTCCCCTTTTACACAAGCGAAGGACCAGATTACGTCTGGTCCTTTTGCTTTGCATTTTTACAGTAAATATCTTTCAATAGTCAATTCTATTATCCTGGCATCCAATGGGCACTTTGATGTTTCCATAGTCAATATCATATTATCGCCAGGAAAATAGCCGTTCATTTCATACTTGCTTAATTTGACAATATTCTTATTAGCGTAAGCAAAATCGTCCATCATTCCGTAATGTTCCCATGGTATCTCTTTTCGAAGTCTCACATTAAGACAATAAAAATCCGGTCTTGCTTCACCATAACCATCCAGGTACAAAGGATATTCATACCTGTATGGTACACCGTTCTTATAAAGGGAATTTGCTATATTGACCTCCACCTTTGAACGAACCCGTTCACCTTTAATTGTGGTATACACTGTTGTGTTATCCATGAAACCCATTTTAGTATATTCTTCTTTTTCCCAAGCACGTACATACTCTTCCTCAGGAAGTTCAACCGGATTAACAAAAGGTTTTCTTCCTTCATGCAGCGAATCGAAAACCCTGCCGTAATCTGTTTTTTCTGCCACTTTTAAATATCTTTCCAGTGCAGTTCTTTCTTCCTTTACGCTTCGTAAAATTTTCCCATCATAATCCTTTTGCGCAAGGGATTTAATAAAGCTTTCTTTCTTCTTTGAAATGTATTTACCGTTGCTGTCATAAGGATCCGTTCTGTGGTAGTACTGAAATGTATTTTTTACCGTAGCCACACGCAAAGTACCTTCCGGAACATGTTTTAAAGCCTTTATTTTTTCCGTTTCAAGCCTCTTTAACGCTTCCAGCCTTTCCTCCATTTCCACAAACAGTTCCTTTTTCTGTACATTTGCCGTACTTTTCTCTTTTTTCTTTTCCACTGAAACCTCCATACATATAATTACTAGTCAAAAAAACATTTATATGTACTTTTCCCCTTAACGCATAGAAGTAATACATATAAAAAAAATAAATTTGGAAAAATCGCTGATTGAAACCCGAAAACGGATTCAAAAAAACAGATAATCTCCGATAAATTAAGAAATAATACGTACTTTGAAAATCACAAATAGATGTAGTACATATAATTGAGTAGAAAGTAGTTTTTACGCTGTCTATAGCTTTTGCGTGCTTGTAATATAGCACACTTCGTCGAAGAAGTAAAGGTTTCCATCAAAAAAACTCCCTTCTTTGGGAGTTTTCAGTTATTTATATTGATATTCCGTTACGGAACAGTTCTTTACCGCAAACCGCGCAAACTCTTCGTTTGTCATATCGTAAAAGTATGACTGAACGGCTCTTACTATTCCGTTATGAGCCACAAGAATATATGTCTTGTCATCTTCCTTCAGTTCATCAAGAAGATTATATATTCTCTGAGCAAGTCTGAACATGGATTCACCGTTTTCATAGGAATCAGCCATTCTTGTCTTGGCTTCCAGAAAGCCTTCCACATCATAGCTCTTTCCTTCGAAATATCCGAAGTTCTGCTCTTTAAGTCTGGGTTCTTCCACTGCGGGAATTCCTGTCATCTTGGAAATGGTGAGGGCGGTTTCTTTAGCTCTTGAAAGGGGTGAATATAATATAAGATCAGCTTTGATGTTCTGTTCAATAATCTTTTCCGCGGTATGGCATGCCTGGCTTCTGCCCATTTCGGTAAGAGGCTTGTCCGTTGCTCCGCAGATTTGCCTTGTAACATTCCATTCGGATTCACCGTGTCTGACAAAATAGATTTTTTTCATAAAACACTCCTTTTATTTTCTTTCTATATATGTCAGGCATATGGGATTGTGAAAGCATTTATTTTTCCAGTGAAGGAAGCGGTCATCTCTTGTCCAGCCGTCATTTACGTAAAGGAAGGTGTAGGTTTTTCCGGTTTCCACATTCTTATATACCCTGTAACCCTTTACGGTTATGGAATGGTTAAAGTAACTTCCGTATGCAATGGAAAGCATAAAAGGAATCCCCGCATCCAAAAGTTCTAATCCCTTCGAAGTGGTAAAAAGAAAACGCCATTTACCTTTGTACTCATCAGAAAGGCCGGCAGCATTCAAAAGACGGGTTATGGCTTTATGATTTTTAAAAACGGAAAGTCCCCGTTTTCCCTCCGGTTTGTATCCCAGTTTGCCCGTAACTTCTTTAACAATATTATACACGTCTGAAATAAGCATGTTGTTCTTTTTGGGATACAAAATATTGGCAAGGGCCACAAGGCTGCAGTTCTCCCTGTCAGAAGAATCGTAGCAAAGAACGTTTCCCACATTTTCAAGGGAAACGGCTTTGACCTCTTCGAAGTCTTCATGGGGCCATTTGCATATGTTTTCCAAATATAAATCAGGGGCGGTAATAATGCCGCCCCTTTTGTTGTACTTAACTATTTTCACGTCATCTCCTATAGATGCTTGCAAGGGTACGAAGCCATTCTCTTCTGTCTTCCTTGATGGCATCGTGCCAAAGGCGCCAGCGCCAGTTCTCTCCGACAGTAGCGGGGTAATTCATACGGGCCTCATTTCCCAGTCCGAGAATATCCTGCATCTGAAGTATAATAACATTTGCGATGGATGAATAGGCCAGCCTTATAAAGGCATCCGGAATCTCCTCTTTTTTCCTGATTCCCAGATATTCATACAAAAAGGCAAGCTGATAATCGTTCTGATTCTTGAAATAGCCCATCAAAGTATCTGAGTCGTGGGTTGTGCCGTATACAACGCAGTTTGCATCCTCGTAGTTATGAGGAAGATACGGGTTGTTGGTGTCTTTATCGAAAGCAAAAAGAAGAACCTTCATTCCTGCCCAGCCAAGCTTGTTCATAAGCTTTCTTACGGTAGGAATAATAACGGTACCGAAATCTTCAGCAATAATGGTAGTTTCCCCCGCAGCCTTTTCTATGGCATCCGTAAGCCTTTTGCCGGGACCCTTTTTCCACTTTCCGTTCAAAGCATTCCTGTCACCTGCGGGAACACAATAGTATTTCACGATTCCCACAAAATGATTGATACGTATCACATCGTAAAGGTGGGTGTTTATACGGATTCTTTCGGTCCACCATTTGAAGTTCTCTTTTTCAAGCTTCTCCCAGTTATATAAGGGATTACCCCAGGTCTGGCCGCCGGTTGAAAGAGCGTCGGGCGGGCAACCGGCTACCTCATCGGGAAAACCGTTCTTATTGACTTCGAAAAACTCCCTGTGGGCCCATACGTCAGCACTGTCCGCCGAAACGTAGAAAGGCACTTCGCCAATTATATGAATTCCACGGTCGTTTGCGTACGTTTTTAACTTATCCCACTGCTTATAAAATTCGAACTGGACAAATTCCCAAAAGAAAATATCCTCGTAATATTTACCGTTAAACTCAGTTAAAGCTTCGGGCCTTCTGTATTTCAGGCCATCGGAAAAATCCTGCCACTTACAGTATTCATTACGTTCCTTAATAGCCATGAAAAGTGCGTAATCCGTAAGCCAGTATCTGTTTTCTTCACAGAATGTCGAAAAACTGCTGTTTTTCGTGTCAAAGTTTTTGAAAGCACTTCTCAAAACTTTAAAACGATTGTGGAAAATGGCAGCGTAATCTATCCTGTCGATTTTCTCGCCCCAGCTGTATTCATTTATAATCTCCGGATCAAGAAGGCCTTCTTCGGCCAAATCCTCCAAATCGATTAAGTACGGATTTCCCGCGAATGCGGAAAAAGACTGATAAGGGCTGTCTCCAAGACCTGTAGGTCCCAAAGGCAAAACCTGCCAATATGTCTGGCGCAAATCCACAAGAAGATCTACAAAGTGATAGGCCTCTGTTCCCAGAGTTCCGATCCCATACTTTGAAGGAAGACTGCTTACCGCCAGAAGAATCCCTGCTCCTCTTTTAAGTTGTTTCATAACTGTCCCCCACGAAACCTTTGAAGTGTCGAATTTTCGTAATGTTTCGTATTTACTATAAATTTACCATTTTTTCGCAGAAAAGTCAAATAGGGACGTTCCTTTTGCCATAAGGATGTGTACTCTGCCATAAGGATGGGGAAACTGCCACAAGGATGTGTACTTTGGCTCGGGCCCGGATTGCAAAAGGCCCGAAAAGCGCGTGTATACGGCATTTTTCGCTGGGGCGGGCGGCAGCAAAAGGCGCGAAGGATTTCGCGCCACGGGAGCCGGGCGGCCGGGCGGCCCCGCAGGCGGCTTGCGTACGCAAGGCCGCCCGGGGCCCGGCCGCCCGGGGCGCGTTGTTGCTCCCTTGCGAAAGCCGCCCCCGAAAATGGCTGTATACCTTGCGTCTTTGGGAGTGTGCCTGCCAACCCGAGCCAAAGTACACATCCTTGTGGCAGTTTCCCCATCCTTATGGCAAGGTACACATCTTCGTGGCAAAAGGAACGTCCCTGGTGCCCCGGTGCCCCGTGCGCGCAAGCAAAAAAGGCATCTCGTATCGAGATGCCTTGGATAAGCAGGGGCAGTAGGAATCGAACCCACATCGATGGTTTTGGAGACCACTGTTCTACCTTTGAACTATGCCCCTATGCAGTCGGATTTTTAACCGACTGTTGAATTATAGCATAGGACATTTGTCTGTGCAAGTAATTTTTACGTTATTTTTTTGCCTTTCCAACAGATTTTCTTTCTACAAATTTCGGGCGCAACATAGTGCGGCTTACGGATATTTTATGCATAAGAGAATCCAATGTAAAGAAGGCACATCTGCCAAGTTCAAGACGTTCCTGACGGATGGTGGTAAGTGAAGGCTTTAACTCGCTTGCAAGGGGTATATCGTCAAAACCGATAACGCTTATATCCTGAGGTACTTTAAAGCCTCGCTTTTTACATTCAGCGATTACGCCGGAGGCAATAAGGTCGTTACCGCACAAAATTGCGGTAGCACCCTCCGAAAGCATTCCGGGTACATAGTAAGGTGCACTTTCAGCCACATAGTAGCCGTGTGCCACAAGTTTCTCATCGTAGGGAAGCTTGTGCTCCAAAAGTGCTGCCTTATAGGCTTCATCACGCTGGTTCGTAATCATGGAGTTAGGGGAACCGTTAAGAAAAGCGATTTTCTCGTGGCCAAGTTCCACAAGTTTGGACACCGCAAGGCTCAGGCCTTCGAAGCTGTCCGTTCCCACATATCCAACATTTGGATTAAGCTTTACGTAGTTATCTAACAAAGCAGTGGGAATTGTGGTTTTCTCAATCTGCTCCATCCACTGGTCCTGGAGAGCCATACCCATAATAAAAGCACCCGAAAAACCATGCTTTAACATAAAGGTATCGTATTTCTCCTTCGCCTGAACTCTGGGATTAATAGGAACAACATCCACATCCCATTTATCTCTGTACGCCATCTGCTGGAACCCAAGAACAAGGTCGTAACCAAAGTCCTCTTCCTTAAGGTATTCCATGTTTTCCACCAGAATAGCAAGCTTTTTAAGTTCTTCCTTGCGCATACGCTTGGTCTTGTATCCCATCTCCACAGCGGTATCAAGAACAAGCTGTCGCAAATCTTCACTTATATCGGGAGCTCCGTTTAAGCCCTTGGAAACAGTGCTTACCGCAACTCCCAATCTGTTAGCTATATCCTTTATTGTTGCCATATTTCTCTCCCGAGTTTGGTGTACTAATAGCAATAATAAAGCATTTTCTCTTAAGCTTCAACCTCTATATGCATAACACTGCACTTGGGAATGGTAAATGAAAGCTTGTTTCCGTCTGCCTTAATATTGTCAAAAGAAACTGTCTTAACAACATCAGGGTTATCGAATGTGTTATGTGCATGCATTTCTTCTGTAAGAATGGAAGCCTTAACCTTCTTGATTTCTGTCTCTGACAAGATACCCTGGATATCGAAATCTTCGGTATAGGAAAGGTTTGTAAGGGTAATATGGATCTTTCCTTCGGAATCCATGGAAACGGATTCTGTAAGGTTGGGAACCATAAATTCCTTATCAACACCGATTTCTTTTGTCTCAATTGAGCTTTCAAGAAGTTCGTTCTCCTGATGATACTTATACATGTTAAATACATGATAGGTAGGAGTCTTAACCATCTTGGGACCTTCTGTAAGAATAACTGACTGAAGCACGTTTACAAGCTGTGCAATGTTGGCCATCTTTACGCGGTCGCAATGTTTATTGAAGAGATTAAGGTTAATACCTGCGACAACAGCATCACGCATGGTGTTCTGCTGGTACAAGAATCCGGGATTTGTTCCTTCTTCAACATCATACCAGGTACCCCATTCGTCTATCATCATGCCAATCTTCTTCTCAGGATCGTACTGGTCCATAATAGCACCATGACCCTTAATAAGTGTCTCCATGTAGAGTGTTCTTGAAAGAGTCTGATACCACAAATCTTCATCAAATTCACATGCAGAGCCCTTCTTGTCCCAGTTGCCTGTGGCAATTGTATAATAGTGAAGGCTCATACCGTCCATAAAGCCGTTCCCGTGATCAAAGCAGGTCTCAAGAACCTTATCTGTCCAGTGGAAATCGCCTGCATTTGCACCACAGCAAATCTTCTTTACAGGCTTAACAGCTCCGTAGTTTCTTATATATGTCTGGTAACGTCTGTACAAATCTCCGTAGTATTCGGGGCGCATATTTCCGCCGCATCCCCAGTTTTCATTACCTACGCCGAAAAAGTCTACGGTCCAGGGTTCTTCGTGACCGTTCTTTTTACGTAAGTCTGCCATGGGAGAAACACCCTTGAATGTCATGTATTCTACCCATTCGCTCATTTCCTGAACTGTTCCGCTTCCCACGTTTCCGTTAACGTAGGTTTCGCAACCTATCTGGCGGCAAAGCTCCATAAATTCATGAGTACCGAAGCTGTTGTCTTCCACTACTCCGCCCCAGTGGGTATTGATCATTTTCTTACGGGTTTCTTTGGGACCGATACCGTCTTTCCAATGATATTCATCGGCAAAGCATCCGCCCGGCCATCTTAAAACGGGAAGCTTCATCTCTTTTAATGCTTCCACCACATCGCATCTCATACCGTTAACATTGGGAATATCCGAATTCTCCCCAACATATAACCCTTCGTAGATGCATCTTCCCAGATGTTCGCTGAAATTGCCCTGAAGTTCCTTGTTAATATGGCCCTTCTTAACATTGGGATTCACATACAGTTTGTACATTGTTACCTTCTCCTTTAAACTTTAGTAAAACGTTTTATTAAACCACTAAATTGACAATACTATATTTTAAATAGAATGTCAATGAACCATTGGAATCTGCATTGCTTCACGTATATCCGAAACCCCCACAAGCTCGATTCCTTTGATGGATTTAACCTGGTCATTCAGGTTTGATGCAGGAAGAACAACCGTTTTAAAGCCTAACTTTTTGGCTTCCGAAACTCTTTGCTCGGCCATATTCACGGCTCGTACTTCGCCGCTAAGGCCCACCTCTCCGAAAATCACGGTCTTGTCATCGATTGCCTTGTTTCTGAAGCTGGAAATGACAGCCATAACCGTTGCTAAGTCCAAAGAAGGCTCACTTATTTTTATTCCGCCTGCTATATTCACGTAGGCATCCTGGTCCCCCACCTGAAGGCCTCCGCGTTTTTCTATTACAGCCATTAAAAGGTTTACTCTGTTTAAATCCATTCCCGTAGTCTGGCGTCTGGGAATACCGAAGTTCGAGTGACATACCAGAGCCTGGATTTCTATCATCACGGGCCGGGTGCCTTCCACGGCGCAGGTTATTACCGAGCCGCTGGCATTCTGCGCCCGGCCCGACAGCATAAATTCGGAAGGGTTGGGTACTTCCGTAAGCCCTTCCGAACGCATTTCAAATACGCCTATTTCGTTGGTGGAACCGAAACGGTTTTTTACACCTCTCAAAATTCTGTAGGATGCATGTCTGTCCCCTTCAAAGTAAAGAACAGTATCCACCATATGCTCCAAAACTCTGGGACCTGCCACTGCACCTTCTTTGGTCACATGTCCCACTATAAAAATGTTTATATCCGACTGCTTTGCAAGCTGCATCAAAAGAGCGGTTGCTTCTCTTACCTGGGAAACGCTTCCGGGTGCAGAGGAAACATCCTCCCTGTACATGGTCTGAATGGAATCTATTACAACGGTTTCGGGAAGTTCTGCCTGAATCACCTTTGTAATATCATCAAGATTTGTTTCGCAAAGAAGCTGCATGTTGTCAAAATCCGTGCCCAGTCTGTTGGCACGCATCTTAATCTGGCGAAGGGATTCCTCGCCGGATACGTACAAAACCTTGTGGCCGGATTTTGTAAGGTTTCTTGTGACCTGCAAAAGCAGGGTGGATTTACCGATTCCGGGATCTCCGCCTATAAGGACCAAAGAACCCTTCACTATGCCTCCGCCCAAAACCCGGTCCAGTTCGCCGATACCCGAAGGTATTCTTTCGTCATCAGACTCTTCCACGTCTTTAAGCATCACGGGAACAGCCTTCGCTGCAAAGTTCTTTACCCCTGCCTTTGAAGGCTTCTCCACTGGTTCTTCCACAAATGTATTCCATTCCCGGCATCCCGGGCACTGCCCCATCCACTTTGCAGACTCATATCCGCAGGACTGGCAGAAGAAAGCGGTCATTCTTTTAGCCATTATTTAGCTTCCTTTTTAACAAAAACGGTTTCATCATTCTTTCTGGTGGCTGTAACAATATCCCCTGGTAGAATATTCTTTCTAAGAATTTCTTCCGAGAGCTTGTCCTCAATCTCTGACTGAATAGCACGTTTTATGGGTCTTGCTCCCATCTTCACATCGGTAAACTTATCCACTATGTAGCTTTTGAGAACAGGAGAAACCGTAAGTTTTACATCCATCTGTTCTTTGCACCTGTCGATAAGCTTCTTGGAAATAAGGGTGCAGATTTCGCCCATGTCCCTTTTATTAAGTGCCCTGAATACCACAATGTCGTCAATTCGGTTAATAAACTCGGGTTTAAAGAGTTTCTTCACCTCATCCATAACATTGGATTTCATGGATTCATAATCCTTCTTTTCGTCGGTTTTGGTGGAAAATCCAAGATTCTTGGGCTCCACAATTCTTCCTGCTCCGGCATTTGAAGTCATAATGATAATGGTATTCTTAAAGTTAACCTTTCTTCCCTTCGAATCGGTTATATGTCCGTCATCCAAAACCTGCAAAAGAACATTGAACACATCCGGATGGGCCTTTTCAACCTCATCAAAAAGAACAACCGAATAAGGATTTCTTCTTACCTTCTCGCAAAGCTGGCCGCCATCATCAAATCCCACGTATCCGGGAGGTGAACCAATCATCTTGGAAACCGAATGGCTTTCCATGTACTCGGACATGTCAACTCTTATTAGTGCGTTCTCATCTCCGAACATAGCCTCTGCCAAAGCCTTAGAAAGTTCGGTTTTACCCACACCGGTAGGTCCCAAAAACAGGAAGGAACCAAGGGGCCTGTTGGGGTCCTGAAGGCCCACCCTCTGTCTTCTCATGGCCCTGGAAATTCTGCCGACAGCATCCTCCTGACCTATTACTCGTCTATGAAGAATGGACTCCAACTTCAGAAGTCTGTCGGACTCCTTCTCGGTAAGCTTCTTAACGGGAACCTTAGTCCAAACCGCAACCACATCAGCAATATGGTTTTCGTTTACTTCGGCAATATTTGTCTCTCTGTCAGCTTTTTCTTTGGCTTCAAGCCTTTTTAGCTTGGTATTCAAAGCCTTCTGCTTTTCCCTAAGCTCAACTGCCTGGGCAAAGGCTTCAATCTTTA
This sequence comes from Lachnospiraceae bacterium, assembly GCA_045617745.1. Taxonomy (GTDB): domain Bacteria; phylum Bacillota; class Clostridia; order Lachnospirales; family Lachnospiraceae; genus UBA1258. The sequence continues at coordinate 20,215 of JAZLJG010000219.1, forward strand.
TGGCACGAGCTATCTGAAGGTCAAGCTTCGCTATCTCTTCTTTGGCCTCGTCAATTTTGTCGGAATGCTTAAGATTCTTAAGCCTTACAAGGGCTCCCGCTTCGTCTATAAGATCAATGGCCTTATCGGGAAGATGTCTGTCATTAATGTATCTTGCGGAAAGCCTTACAGCCGCATCCAGCGCCTCAGCGGTATATTTTACGTGATGATGCTCCTCGTATTTCGTGCAGACGCCGTTAAGAATTCTTAATGCTTCTTCCTCTGTAGGTTCTGAGACCTCCACAGGCTGGAAACGGCGTTCCAAAGCAGCATCCTTTTCAATGTACTTTCTGTACTCGGAAAGGGTTGTTGCTCCGATAAGCTGTATTTCGCCTCTTGAAAGGGAAGGCTTTAAAATATTGGCAGCATCAATAGAGCCCTCTGAACCGCCGGCTCCGATAAGCGTATGTATTTCATCCAGAAAAAGAATAATGTCACCTGCTTCGGTTACTTCGGTAAGAAGGCGCTTCATCCTCTCTTCAAATTCTCCGCGATACTTTGTTCCGGCCACCATTCCCGAAAGATCCAGTGTAAGAACACGTTTATTCTTAACTGTCTCCGGAACATCACCGTTAACAATTCTTGTGGCAAGACCTTCCACTATGGCAGTTTTACCCACTCCGGGCTCTCCCACAAGGCATGGATTGTTCTTGGTACGTCTGGAAAGAATCTGGATAACTCTGGTAATCTCCTCTTCACGGCCCACAACCGGATCGAGTTTTCCGTATTTTGCCAAAGCTGTAAGATCCTTCGAAAAGTTTTCAAGGAAATTGTCCTTTTTCTTTTCTTTGTTCTTCTTAAAGTCCTCCTTTGCGGCCTGAGGGTCTTCACCCATTGCCATCAAGGTCTGGACATATATTTCCGTAGGATTTTTACGAAGGGCAAGAAGAATCTGCACTGCACAGTTTCCGCCCTCTCTAAGAATTGCAAGAAGAATGTGTTCCGTTCCTATGGTTCCGGAATGATATTTCTGTGCAAGAACACCTGCATCCTCCAAAAGTCTTTCCGTTCTGGGTGTGAAACCCGAACGCTCCTTAAGAAGAGTACCCCTTCCGGTAACGGTCAGGTCATTTATCAAGTCATAAATCGCATCAATATCAAGCATCTGGTTTCTTAAAACAGAGCCGGCTACACCGTCCTCTTCCTTAAGAAGACCCAGCAAAAGATGCTCGCTTCCGATATAGTAATGCTTTAATTTTTTCGATTCCTTTTGAGCTATTTCAAGTACTTTTTCAGCACTGTCGGTATATGGAAGTCCCATAAATTTCTCCCTTCAGATAATATTCCCCACGATTTTTATACTACCATATTTAAGGTGTAATATAAAGAATAAACGGATGCGGTTTCATTAATATTTAATATGTTATGTAAACCTGATGTGAGTTTTTCTATATTCCGGAATGCACTAAGCGGACTAGCTAGCTTTTTCCCTCTTTTCCATCCGCTCATTCTGACGGGAATTACGGACTAACCATTCTTTCTTCAAGCCATTAGTCCGCTTATCTTTTTACCGAATACGGACTAATCGCTTTTCTCCCTTAATTCAGTCCGTAAGAGGCTCTTCAAAATACGGACTAATCCCACTTATTTCCCTCTACCGGTCCGTAACGGCATAAGAAAACGGCGGACTAACTCCGCCGTTTTTCATTCATTAGTCCGCCCATATTCCTCTAAATTCAAAAAACGTGGGAAACCCTCATCACCGAGTGTCCCTGCTGTCAACAAGGGGCCGGTGTATAATGTGCTTTTCGCAGGGTCGTACGGGAGCAAAAAGAAACGACAAAACTTGGCGTCACAAGAGCCGAGTGGTAACGTGGCCCCGCAGACGGCTTGCTCCGAAAAGCCGCAAGGGGTCCGGCCGCAGTGACTCGTAATTGTTCTTTGCGGGAGTAGACCAAGAAAACACATTATACACCGGCCCCTTGTTGACAGCAGGGACACTCCTTGATGACAGTTTCCCCCGTCCCCGGTGGCACCTACCCCTGCAGGCCGTTGGACTGGCGTATCATATCCTCTACCACAATGTCATAGATTTCGCCGATGGAATTGCAGTATTCCAAAAGTTTCCAGGGCTCGTTAGTATGGAAGTGGACTTTTATAAGATCCTCATCTCCCGCAGCAATAAGGCTGTTTCCTTCAAAGTTTTCGGTAATGTAATCGGAAATTTCGTCCTCATCCAGGTCCTTGTCTCTCCTGTCAATAAGTAGCTGAGTATCATAACGATATGCAAACTGATCCTCTTCCGCGTCAATTGAATTTACACCCATTTTTTGTCCTCCAATATTTTAATCATTTAATAATCCATTCCATTAAGAACGGGGAAAAAACAGGGCACCGCAGCTGCGATGCCCTGATAT
>JAZLJG010000220.1:0-2830 GCA_045617745.1 Lachnospiraceae bacterium
AGTCGAAGCAGAAGCCGCATGAAGATAACCGCCCGGATATTCCTTTTTTAAAGCCGTGTCACCAGTAGCACGAGCACGGGCCGCCTTACGCGCCTGAGAAAAAATCAACCCACGCAAGCCGGAACTGTCAATCATTCTATCAACCTTGGTACCCATCGCCTGCTTAGCCATATCATCATCAGGCTCAACCAACAGCTGAGAAGAAGGATTACACCCGATATTATAAAGCAAAATCGGCTCCAGAAGCGAAGTAGTAGCACCAATCTGATTAGACTTCATCACAACAACCTTGCGAGTCGGATTATCAGGCGCAAACAAATCAACAATATCCTTAAAATAAGGCACACGGTCAAAACTGAATTTCCCAGGAAAAGGCGTCAATTCCTTATCAACATAGCGCACCTTTTCCGTATATTCCGAAGGCAACTCAAACTTCCGCTCATGCTTAATCGCCTGGAACTGTTCAATGAGAAAATCAATATCCGAAGAAATAACCTTAACCGCGTCCATTTATCTTAGAAACACAACTCCTTGAATATTCCTTCCAGAACATTAACGACAATACTGTTTCCAGCCTGTTTGTATAACTGAGTATTTGAATTTACTTTTTGTGCTGCTTCAAAATCTTTGTCAGAAAATCCCATAAGTCTCCAGCATTCTTTCGATGTTAATTTTCTGATTCTGTATTTTGTTACGCATTTCAAACCTGCTCTTTGGCTTCTTAAAGTTGGAGCAACATTTTCATAAATTCTAGGTTCGTCTTCATAACCTTGTGTATCATCAATTACTACTTTAGGCAAATTCCCATGAGTTTCAGCTCTTAGGGTTGGCGCAATATCAATGCTTACCTGTGGAGTTTTATCTTTAAATCCTCTGTCGTTGATAATAATTCTTTCACTTTCCATAACTAAATTATCCTTCTGCACTGTTGTTATAGTGTTGCATAAGCCGTCCATGTTTGGTTCAAGCCTTTGTTCCGTATGCAGTCCAGGTGTCCTGTCTGTTGGATGCTCTGGATTCCTTCCTCGCATTGCAACAATAAAAGGTTCTAAAATCTTAGGTTGTCTGTTGCCCCCCTGCATTGTGCTTAAAGTAGGAGCAAGACCATCAACGGAATAAACCCTTCTGATTTGTTCCGTTCCTTTTATGTCTAACATTCCAACAACATTTATTTCCACTCTAAAACCCCTGTATTATCATCACTATGATTCGTAATTCCAGAATCATACCGAGCCTTTATGCACGAACAGATTTCTTTCGTATGCGGCTTTTTAAGGCACAAATCTACACCCGTTCTATAACGCCCGTCATTTCCTGATTCCCAAATCCTTTGTAATCCCTCGCCATCAATGTTCCTGCAACATCCGTCATTTTCGTTATCACTTGACATTGATTCGCAATCATGCAAGCTTGTCTGTCTGTCTGTCTGTCTGTCTGTCTGTCTGTCTGTCTGTCTGTCTGTCTGTCTGTCTGTCTGTCTGTCTGTCAATTCCTTAATCAGCTTCATTGCTTTTTCATTGTTGATATAATATTTTTCATCAACTTCATCTTCCAGATAATCAACAACAGTTTTCTTCAATTCCTGCTCTGGCGGAAAATCATATTCCTTGTAACCGTCCGAAAGAAAAGACACCATAAAACATCTTTTTCTGTTCTGAGCAACACCGTAATTTTTTGCATTCAAATCTTTATAAAAATTCAAATAACCTTTGCTTTTCAGAAACTCAATCCAACAGTCAAAATCAGCCTTGTTTGCATTTGAATGAACCTGCGGAACATTTTCCATCAACAGAACTTGCGGCAAGTTTTCCGTTTCATTCAAAAGTCTTTCAACTTCCCAAAGTAACCCAGACCTTGTTCCGCTCCCTTTCTTCATTCCCATCTGTTTACCAGCAAGAGACAAATCCGTACATGGGAACGAGTAAGTAAGTAAGTAAGTAAACTTGTCTGTATCTACAATTTGCAAGTCACTGCCATTTATTTTTGTAATGTCTGTAACAGGAAAATCTGTTCCATGAATTGCGTTGTAAGAAGCCATTGCGTATTTGTCAAACTCAACAACCTTATAATGTTCAAAATTTGCACCAATGTTTCTTAAAGCCATTGCCTGACTTCCAACACCTGCAAATAATTCAATCAGCCTTATAGGTTTATCAATCTTGTATTTTGGAAAATCAATAATATTCTGCGACATATTTTCCTACACCTCCGGCAATTCCGCCCAAGCATCCACATCTTCCCATTCGTAATCTTCAAAAATAACACCTGAATCAATTTCCCTAAGTTCCTGAATTGAATAATACCCGCGCCTTAAACTGCGAAGCATAAAAAAAGCAACAGTCAGTACATTCATCACTGTAACCTTCACGTTCACAGTTATACTTTTGGCAAATCTTGCAAGGATTCACCGCCAGCGACAACTGCCTCATAGCTTCATTAACAACTTCTGCTGTTGTAGCTTTTCCGATAACTTTAGTTCCAGACATACTTACGTACCTACTTAAGTAGCTTTTTTTCCATCTGCTCAATAGCATCATTCAAATACCAAGCCGATTTTTTCAAATCTTCCAGAATCTTTTCATCCAAAGACTGACCTTTTTCCGCATCCGGTGATTTTTTTCCAAGCCGCCAAATATACTTCTGCAAGTTTCCAATTCCAACTGCAACTTCAGGAGGCAAGTCCTTAACAATGTAATGAATAACATCAATACACTCACAAGGCGCACCCTCTCCAGCATAATGCTTAGGATGATTTACCATATCTGCCATTAATTCACCTCCACACCTTCCATCACATCCAGAAAGTGATCATTATATTTTTCATAACGCT
>JAZLJG010000221.1:0-1483 GCA_045617745.1 Lachnospiraceae bacterium
GGACGGACTGGTCCTTATCTATAAACGTCTTACTGTCGAAGGATCATTTAAGTGGCCGCGTAATAAATCGGAGGTCAGAAGTCTTACCTGGAGAGAGTTCGACTGGCTTTTGTCAGGCCTTGATATTGACCAACCGAAGGCGATAAAATCAGCATAAAATAATGCACAAGAAAATCGCCACAAACCGCATATTTTCGGCACTTTTTAAGGATTTATCGCTGTTATTTCTGCCTCAAAAATGGTACAATTAAGGTATCAATTTTGAGGTGAAAACGTTGGCTAACAGTGCTAAAGATTCCCAGCTTATCGAGCTAAAGGATACTATCACAAAACTGAATAAGCTTATCGAAACTCTTCAGCAAACCCTTGATAGTACGAAAGAGCTTCTTAAGTCCACCACATCTGAAAGAGATAATTACAAGGAGCAGGTGGAACTTCTTAAGAAGAAACTGTTTGGTTCTTCGAGCGAAAAACGTTCCCATGACATTGAAGGGCAGTTAAGCCTGTTTGATGAGTTCGAGGCAGAAGTCTGTTCTGTAACTGAAGACTTTGAATCAGAGGCAGAAGCCATAGCCAACGAACTTGAATCTGAGCGAAAAGCAAAGCTCAAAAAGAAGCGTGCTTCAGACGATGAACGTTTTAAGGGTATTCCGGTTGAAAAGAGATTTCTTGAACCCGATTCCTTAATCTGTCCCGAGTGTGGTGCAGAACTTAAATCCATGGGAGAAGAATTCATTCGCAGAGAACTCGAATACACTCCTGCCAAGTTTAAGGTTATCGAATACTACAGTGTTAACTATAAATGTCCTGAATGTAAGCCTTCTTTTAAGGTACCCGTTATTGTTAAGGGCAAGAATGGAAAAGCCCATATGCTTCACGGAATGGCATCTGCTTCCACGATTGCCTGGGTTATTTATCAAAAGTTTGTAAACAGCGTTCCGCTATATCGTCAGGAACAGGACTGGAAACAGTATGGTGTCAGCATAACGAGAGCAACCTTTGCTTCATGGGTAATAAAGAATTCGGATGAATTCTTCACACCGTTCTATGAATACCTCAGAAGAAACCTTCTACTAAGGGATTTCCTTATGGCAGATGAAACGCCCACGCAGGTTCTTAAGGAACCGGATAAACGTCCCGAATCCAAGTCATATATGTGGCTGTTCAGGACAGGTGAGGATGGCGGGGTTCCGATAATCCTTTATAAGTACTCCACAACGCGAGCCGGTGAAACCGCAGATAACTTCCTCGAAGATTATAGTGGTTATCTGATGTGTGATGGCTACAGTGGATACAATAAAGTTCCAAAAGCCAAGCGTCTTGCCTGCTGGGCACACGTAAGAAGGTATCTGATAGATTCAGTACCGAAATCCCAACAGTACGATTACAGAGTACCGGCAGTACAGGGAATTATGTACTGCGACAAACTCTTCGATCTTGAGAAAAAGATAAAAGCCAGATATAAATCCTTTGAAGCTATACA
>JAZLJG010000222.1:0-32937 GCA_045617745.1 Lachnospiraceae bacterium
CTCAATTCCGCTGTTTTCGCAGCCTAAGCCCAGCACAAGAACGCCTGCTGCATTCGGATGACTGATTAAGTCAACAAGAATTTTTCTGGAATTTTCCTGATCCTCTCCCATTTGGGAGCATCCGTAAGGATGTGAAAAGGATATGATGTCGTCCACGGGATTTTCAAGATTTTCAGCAACATCTGCTAATTGGGCTTTCCCAAGCTTGGCAATTGTCTCTGCGACCTTATTGACACAGCCTACCGTGGGAATAATCCATATTTCGTTTCTCACGCCTGCTTTTCCATCCGGGCGGTTATATCCCATAAAGGTCACATCTTCCGAAGATTCTATAGCTGTGTCCACCGGTTCATATTTATAATCCAGAATATCTCCCAATGCGGTTTTCAGATTATGAACATGCACCCATTCCCCCGCCTTGATACCTTCCTTTGCAAGGCCGATAGGGTAACCGTATTTTATTACTTTTTCTCCCGCTTTGATGGAGGCTGAAGCCATTTTATGGCCGGCAGGTATCTCCTGCAGGGCGCGTACGCCCTGCAGCACCCTGCCGGCCTCAATATTCTCTAAAGCAACAACCACATTGTCCTTTTCGTTAATCTTTATAAAGTCTTTCATCCTTAATCCGCCTTATGAAAAGTACGCTTCCATTGTTTTACGCATTCCGTTTTTACGAATGTCTCTAACAGCCTTGGAAACATATTCCTCCACATTGGGAAGAAGTGTTAAATCCCTGCCCCAGAAATCCTGATTTGAAAGAACTGCCTTTGTATATTCTTTTGCATCCAAAGAACTCTTCTCCTTAAAGAATTCCAAGACCTTGGCATCATCCATAATCCTGTATTCTTCGCCGTTTCTGTTTCCGATAAGCGCATTGTCCTCTATTCTGTTTCCTGTGTAGAAAGCCATAAGTGCGGCAAGAGAAAATGTCAAATGTTCAGGAAGTTTGCCCTCATTATTGATGTAATCAATAAAGCTGGGCATACATCTTGCACACCACTTAGAAACTGAATTAAGTGAAATCGCAAGGTGGGCATGCTTAACATAGGGGTTATTGAATCTTGAAAATACCGCTTCCGTAAAGTCCAGAAGATCCTGCTTGGGAAGTGTCAGAGTAGGGATAACCTCGTCAAAAAGGGTACCCTTAATAAATTTAAGAATCAGTTCATCATTCATGGACTGGGATACTATATCATTACCGCAAAGGTAAGATGCCAGTACAAAGGATGTATGTGCACCGTTTAAAATACGTACCTTTCTCTGTTTATAAGGATGATGGTCCTTTGTGAAAATAACAGGAAGTCCTGCCTTGGGAAGGGGGAATTCCTCTGAAATGTCCTTAGGGCTTTCGATTACCCACAAAGCAAAGGGTTCGCCTGTGTCGATAAGGTTGTCTTCGTATCCGAATTCCTCACAAAGTTCTTTGACCTCATCTTTCGGATAACCGGTTACGATTCTGTCTACAAGAGTAGCTGTAAATACACATGCGTCCTCAAGCCACTTTTTGAAGTCATCTCCAAGGTTCCAGTTATCTGCCTGCTTCAAGACACATTCCTTAAGGTGAAGTCCGTTATCGTCAATAAGCTCCACGGGAAGCATAATAAGTCCCTTATCAGATGCTCCGTTAAAAAAGCAGAATCTTTCATATAAGAACTTGGTAAGCTTTCCGGGATAGCTTTTGGGAGGATTCATTTCAAGTCTGTCAGACTCCTCGTAAACAATTCCCGCCTCGGTAGTATTGGAAACCACAAAACGTAATGTATCAAGCTTTGCAAGTTCTGCATACTTTTCATATTCGCTGTAACAGTCCACAGCATCGGCCACGCTTGTTACTATCCTGTTTATACGCTTGGGCTCTCCGTCAACTCTGCCGCGCAACTGTACGGTATACTGACACTGCTGTTCATGGAAGCGTTCAAGGCTCCCGAATTCTATAGGTTTAACAATTACAACATCGCCTTTAAAAACACCGTTTTCATTGGCAATATCAATCATATAATCCACAAATGCTCTTAAAAAGTTTCCTTCTCCATACTGCATTACCCTGATGGGTCTTTCTACTTTTCCGGTCATCTTTCTTGAAATAAGTTCCATAATCATACCTCTTTTTTCATAAAACCGTTCAAATAATGTAAGCGGTTACATTCTCTATTTTACACAGTTTGTCACGATAGTCAAGTTTGAAAAATCGCCATATCTTTGATATAATGTAAAAGGTTACATTTTTCTTTTAACGGAGGCTTGAATGGCACTAACTATTTACGATATTTCAAAAAAGGCCGGGGTTTCCATTGCAACCGTTTCCAGAGTCATAAACGGAAGTGACAAGGTCAAAGAAACCACCCGCAAAAAAATAATGGATATCATCGAAGAATTCGGATACGCTCCCAACTCATTCGCCAGGGCCATGAATTCAAAGCCTATGAAAACCATAGGTATTCTTTGCGCTGACTCTTCTGATATCTTTCTCGCGAAAGCGGTTTACTACCTCGAGCAGCTTCTTCAGAAGGCAGGCTACGAATCCCTTCTTTGCTGCACCGGCTACAACCCGGACATCAGGAAAAACTATGCCAAGCTGATTCTTTCAAAAAAGGTTGATGCCCTCATTCTTGTGGGTTCCAACTTCATCGGTTCCACGCAGGAGGAGAACGAATATATAAACGAATGCTCCGAGCAGGTTCCAGTCATGATTCTCAACGCCTCTTACGACCATGACAACGTCTACTGCATATACTGCGATGACCTGAACTCTGTCTACAGGGCTACCACGGAGATGCTTGAAAACGGTATAGAAGACATCCTATACTTCTACGACTCCCTCTCCTACAGTGGCCGCAAGAAGCTGGACGGTTTCAGAATGGCCATGCAGCAGCACCATGTACCTGACTACGAAAAACTGATTCTCCGGGTTCCCGAAGGCAAAAGAAACACCGAAGACATGGAAAATCTTCTCAAGGACTTTGCCACAGTAAATCCTTTCCACGGAGTAGTTGCTTCAGACGACGAGCTTGCCATAGCAGCCGTGAAGTACGGGCTCAAGAACAACCTGAAAGTTCCCGATGATCTTTCCGTAATAGGTTACAACAACTCTGTTCTGACAGGCCTTTGTATGCCGGAGCTTACCTCCATAGACAACAGGCTGGAGACCCTTACAAAATCTTTGGTCAAATCCTTAATCGGGGTACTTAACGGCCGGAAAATGCCCCGTGAAACGGTATTTTCCGGGACTCTTGTAAAACGTAAAACCCATCACTGGTAAGCATTAAAAAAGCGGAGTCATACGACTCCGCTTTAGTTTCATTATGGTCTGTAACTCATGGTCCAGTCAGGTTTCAAATCTGAAAGGTTCGGATCGGGCTCTATAAAGTCATAATTATCATCCATATATATTGCGCCGCACATGGTTCCCCACTTTGAATCCGTAAGTCTGTCGGACATGGGCCACTCAAATTCGTAATAGTTGTAAACTGCGCCGTAAGCCACACGGTAAATACCGTCTACAGGTACAAGAACGGCTATTTCACAAGGTCTTCCGTTTGCTATCTCAAGAATGGTTCCATTCGGATCTGTAGCAATATCTGCTACCAGTGCCGAAGGATGTTCGTCTGCATCCGTAAACACACCGGGATAATCCTGTTCCATAATGTCATACCATAAGTGCTCAATGTCTGCACCATAGTATTCGATGTAATCAAATTCCTCCTTAGTGGGAAGCTCGTTCTTTAATTCTTTCTGGGCAATAACCAGAAGTCTTTCTGCTATGGTTTTAAGTGCCGAAAGGCACTCAATGTCCTTGTCGCTTATAAGCTTGCATTTCTGCAATCCCTTCAGGGTTGCATCCGCAAGGCTTGCAAATCTTGCATATACCAAAGGCTCCGGCTCTACATAGCCACGTTTGTCGTACTCTTCATCTCCGCCACCGCCTCGTTCTGCCATACAGGGTTTTCCGTATAAAATCGTGTCATGCTTAAGCTCCGCATAGCTTCCGGCAAAGGTTTCAATGGTCTTCTTTGTGTAATCATCATTGGTCATGTATGAAGGATATCCTTCACCCTTCGGAGTAAGCAAAGGAGTCAGCACATTAATCCACTGTGAATAAAGACTTGCCTTCCATACTCCTTCAGGAGCGTTCTTAAGTGCTTTTCTTAAGTCCTGCATGTTTTCTTTGTAATCAGGGAATCTGTCAGCACCTGCTTCATTGGCCAAAGAAAGTGCCATATCGGAGCCAAGTGCTGCGGGAACATCGCAAACGTTGGGAAGCATTCTTCTTTCCCCGTTCTTGTTCTCTTCTACCTGACGGTATATAAGGTTCTGCATAATGCATGCATCAATGGTGAATCGCTGACCCATAAAACGCATACCGGGTATAACGTTTTCTTCACCCTCATTAACGGGAACCGACTGAATCTGGGGTGCTGAAAGCTTCTTTATTTCTTCCGTAAATGTATCAAATGCCTTCGCATCGCTTTTCAGGTTTTCCAATGATACATTGTCGCCATATGCTTTGACAATTGCGGGAATATAGTCGCAGTACAGATGATCGTCGCTTGCACCTGCAAAGAAAGAGGTAACACCGTAAACTGCTTCCCAGTCTGCCTGACAGCATTCCGAAATACCCAAAGTCATAAGAAGGGCGCTTCTGTTAAGGTCCTCTTCCTCTCTGTCAAAATTCATGCGGCCGTACCACATCATTGCTTTGAAGTATTTTGAAAGTTCCTCATCACCTTCGTAATAGCCTCTGACCTTATACTGGGTATAGTCCTCATTTACTCCCATAAGTGGAGAGGTTGCAATTGTTTCACAGTTTTCTATATTCTTCAGTTCTTCGTCCACATAAGGCCTTAACGCATCCGGAACATCGGCTTCTTCACCGCAAAGTCTGCATGCTACGGCGAAATAGCCTACATTTCTGGTTGCTGCTTCCTCCCATACAGTTCCTTCAAGCTCCGAAAGCTGTTGTTTGGAAACTTCAAGCATTGAAAGACTCATATTCTTTACAAGTCTTGCAAGGTATGTTTTCTCGGTTGTCTTTAAAAGATGAGCAAAATACAAATGATATGTATGCATCAAAGAATCCACGGTAACATAGCTTGCATTTGTAGGTGAATAACGAAGATACTCATAAATCTGGAAAAACTCGTTGGTGCTTGTATTATTCACCGCAAAGTTGTTCTTCTTCATAAGTGCCAGCATTTCATCACTCCAGTACAATTCCGGATGCCCTACATTTTCATTGTTCTGCGCAATAAAATCATCAAAAGTGTAAGCCGGTACACAAGGCACAAGATCCGCCTCGTAAAGGCTGTTTTCTTCAAATGTTATAAGTTCGGGCCTTACAATGTTCCCAAAACCTGTATAAACCTTCGCAGCTCCCAGCGATGTCTGCTCCACAATATTTTCCAAAGAAGTACTGTTATCCTTCTTTTCCTGTGTTGAAGTATCCGTTGTCGTCACTGATGTAAAATCAATACTTACCGGTTCCTTCTTTTCGCATCCGGAAAGCATTGCTCCCATCATGATTACACACATAAATAACGCTAAACTTTTCTTCATAAATCCTCCACCTAAGTCAAAGACCCTATTTCTATGTATTCTATTGTATCCCTTTATATCGGAGAGTTTCTTATTTTTTTTGGAATTTTTTCTTTTTTCTTTTGTGCCATTGGGGACGGGGGAAACTGTCATCGAGGAGTGTCCCTTTTGTCAACATGCTGCTTTTTCTTTCAATTCGCTTGATTTTTGTTTTTTTATATTATATCTTTATTTATATCATTTTAGAATCTGTGCCCGAATAACGAGCACTTTTTCCCACTAAACAACAATATCGGAGGTAACACTTTGGCCAGGAAAGCGCGTATACACGGTTTTTCCCAAGTTTATCACGTCATAATGAAGGGAATAAACCGCCAAATTATTTTTGAAAGTTATTATGACTATGTTGAATTTCTGAACATTCTTCAAACTTATAAAGATACTTATAAATTTGAAATATATGCATATTGCCTTATGAGCAATCACGTTCACCTTTTAGTGAAAGAAGGCAACGAACCTCTTTCCGACACACTTCGCAGGATAAACACCAAATACGCAATGTGGTTCAATAAAAAATACGACAGGGAAGGTTATCTTTTCCAAGAGCGTTTCAAAAGCGAACCCGTCGACAAGGAAGATTATCTCAAAACACTCTTGCAATACATTCATCAAAATCCCGTAAAGGCCGGGATTGTTTCAAAGGTATCGCTTTACAGATGGAGTAGTTTTCATGCCTACGACAAACACCCTACTCCACTGGTTGATTCTGCACAAATAGAATTCCTTTTTGATTCAAAAGAAGAACTGCTAAAACACATCAATACTTTGTCCAAAACACAATGTATGGAATATTATTCATCAAATAGGATTCCTGATGATGAGGCCATGCTATTAATCAAAGAAAAGTGCAATATAACAGAACCCACGGTCATTTCTTCCATGGACAGTTTTCATCGGGACAAATTAATAGAGGAGCTTTTGGACTTAGGCTTAAGTGTTCGGCAAATCAACAGACTTACCGGAGTTTCTCGGAGAATAATAGATAAGCTAAGCCTCAGTGTTGACAGAAGGGACACTCCTTGATGACAGTTTCCCCCGTCCCCTATGGCACATGGAAATAATGGTGATTAAAACGCCGGCAAGGCAGACGGCGATACCCATAAGAAGCATGGCGGGAACGCCGGATTTATCAAGAACCGGACCGCACACAAGATTGCAGAAAACTCCGCCCAGGGTTGTGGCACAATTTATGAAGGCCTGGCCTTTTACCTTGTCACCGTCCTTCATAACCTTATCCGCATAATACGCTGCTGCGGGAATGAAAACCGAATAGGCAAAGAACTGGCAGGACTGACTTGCATACATACCCGGAATACCGGTAGCAAAATACATCACTATTATTTTTACCAAAAATGCCACCATCGAAAAAATCAGCACAGCCTTAACATTAAACTTTCGAAGGACATATACAATAAGCGCCATAACGGGAAGCTCCAGAATGGCCTGCAAAAATGAAGCATACCCAAGCTGGGTTTCGTTTCCTCCCAGACGTCTTATAATCTGAATCAAATAGTCGTTAAGCATATTGTGTGAAAAGAACACAAAAGCCACACCCAGAAGAAACAATGTAAACATGGGATAGGTTTTTACGAAATCCACGAAATTATTGTTGGGTGCACTTCCCTCCTTTTTGATTTCCGAAAGCTTCTCTTTCCCTTCCTCAGGAAGTTTAAAAAAGAATGTGGCAATGCAAAGAAGCAGCATCACTGCAATTGTGACACTCATATTCACAACGGGACCGCGGGCTGCCACAATTTTGCCCATTACTGCAGAGGTCACTGCGAAGCTTGCGGAGCCCAGACCTCTGGCAAGGCCAAAATTGTGATGGCAGCCCGCGGTCTCATACTCGAAGCTCATGGCAATTAAAATAGACATGCTGATAAACTGCACAGCATAAACGATAACATACATTATCAATATCAAAGGCTTGATATTCTCAATAAAAATCAACCCTGTCGCTCCCAGAAGCATTATGATAGCAGATGTTATCAGCACTCTTCTGTTTGTTATTTGACTAGAACGGTCAACAATTCCTGCAACAAACGGCTGCCCCACAACCGACAGTATATTTGCTACCGCAAGTGCAAGCCCCACCTGGGTATTGGTAAACCCTCTGTAAAGAAGGAAAACCATTGCGTACCCGTGTATGGTGCAAAAAGCCGTAAAGTAAAATACATTAATAAGCGTATATCTTAATGTCCAAAATCTGTTTTTCATAACACTTTCTCCCCGTTAGTCTGCAGAAAACCATTCAATATTCTGTCCCAAAGTATCCACACCATTCAAAAAATCTTCAAATGACTGCATAGCTTCAAAATCAGGAACGATTCCTGCGTCGGCGTTGCTGTCTCTTTCCTTCAAAAGGATAAGATTATCAATCACCGTAGGATAGTATAATGTACAGTTCAAAAAAGGTAAATCCAAATCTTTCACTTCTGTATAATTATTTATCTTCTGTCCGGTTTCTTCACCCACTATCACCACATTCCCTAAAAAATCCATGCAGTCTTCCACAAACTGTGCACCCGCGGAATATGTCTTTCCGCTAAGAAAAACCGCCGTTTTCACGTTCTCAAGTCTGTACGCATAATTCTGAAGTACGTTTCTGGCAATCATTCTGTTTCCACCACCATTGAACCGAAGGTCAAAAACAAGTTTGTCATATCCGTTTTCTTCCATCAAATCCAGCATATCAAGAAAACACTCTTCAAAACTGTATGATTTATCTTCCGCACAGGAATAATATCGAAGGAACATCACTCCGGTCTCTTCATTTGTTTCATAGCAATAATTCAGATTACTTAAATAGCTTTGATAAAACTTCGGTACATTTTCCCCAAACAGGGAAGCGGACTGAACCTTCGATCTTTCTAAGGCCTTTACGGACACATCAATTTCCGTTTCATCACTGTCAAGAAGCTTAAGACAAAGCGTTCCATTATCGTTTAACAGTCCAAGATAAGAAAAATACGCCGGGAAAAAACCGTTTTCACACACATATTTCCTGCCACTGTCTGTTTCGAATGGATACAGTTTAGAGCAAGTGTCGATAAATTCTTCCAAAGACAGTCCACCGATACCCAAAACCTTCATTCCAAGATACTGTTTCAAAGAAGTATCTGTGGCAACTACATAAAGACCTTCCTCAAACCACATAAGCATAATGGGGAAAATGCTTTGATACATTTCTTCAGCATTTCCATTCAGATAAAGATGAGCAACATTGTAATCCGATATTATTTCCATCAGGCGAAATACCGTCTCATCCTTTTCAATATCTCCTTTTCTTAAATCTTCTTCAAGTTCCAGAAAGGGAGCTTCATCGTACAGATTCTTCACAATACTGTATTCAAGCTTCTTCCTTACTGCCTCCACATCATTGATTAAGTCTTCGTTTTCACTCAAAAAGAGCGGAGAATCCCCGCTAAGGGTTTCTCCGCTTTCAACACTGATTAAATTATTGCCGCAGCCTGAAAGAAAAATTGCGGCTGCAAGAAGAAATGCGCATGCTTTTTTCATTGTTTGCCTGTCAAAGTAAGTCGTGTATCGTCTGCATCATATGACGAAGGTTAATGGGTTTTGCAATGTGTCCGTTCATGCCTGCCTCAAATGCTGACTTTTTGTCTTCGTCAAATGCGTTGGCCGTCATGGCAACTATCGGAACGGACGCTATGCTTTCATTGCCAAGGGCACGTATCCGCCTTGTAGCCTCATAGCCATCCATAAGAGGCATCTGGATATCCATAAGAATAATATCTATATCCCCTGAAGAAGCATTCTTCATTATTTCAACAGCTTCGGTACCGTCAACGGCCTGAGTTACTATGAATCCAAGCTCATGAAGTATTCCGGCCGCAATCTCCATGTTAAGGGGATTGTCTTCCACCAAAAGAACCTTCCTGCCCTTAAAGTCATATTCCACTGTTGCAGCCTTTTCTTTTTCTACGCCGCGGACAATATCACAAATGTCACATCCAAATACCGGTTTTGGAATAAATCCCGTAACGCCCTTTTCCTTGGATGCTTCTTCAACCTCAGACCAGTCATAGGATGTCATAAGATATATTGGATCGTCATAATGAAGCTCACGAAGCCTGTTAGCCACCAATACACCGCTCTGTCCGGGCATATGCCAGTCCATAACAAGCATTCCGAAGGGATTCTGATCCTCAATGGCCTGTGAAGCCATTTCAAAAGCCTTGTCCCCGTCGGTACACCAGTAAGCCTTTATACCCAGCCTTGAAAATACATCCACAAGGTTGATGCATACTTCCTTCTCATCATCAGCCACAAGAACAGGTGCATTCTTAAGCGACTCAGGCAGATTAATGTTTTCTTTTTCGTTCTCTATTTTGAACCTGAAAGTGAAAGTAACCTTGGTACCCTTTCCCAGTTCACTCTGAATATCAATATTTCCACCCATCATATCCACGATATTCTTGGTAATTGCCATTCCAAGACCTGTTCCCTGAATACCTGAAACTGTGGTGGTTTTCACTCTTGTGAAGGGTTCAAAAATAACCTCCAAAAACTCCTCACTCATACCCATACCGTTATCTTCCACGGTAAATTCAAACACGCCCTCATCCTCGGTATGAGATGTTTCCGAAACCCTAAGGGATACGAAACCTCCGTCGGGAGTATATTTTATGGCGTTACTTAAAACATTAACAAGAACCTGTTTTACTCTTAATTTGTCACAATATACTGTTTCATCCCAGACAGAAGAAGCATACATTCCGAAGCGAAGATGCTTTCTTGTAACATCGCCTATAACTATATCCCTGACTACATGAACTATATCCGAGATGTTCTCTTTGCGTTCCACAATACTTAAATTGCCGGACTCAATTCGACTCATGTCAAGGACATCGTTAATGAGGCTTAAAAGGTAGTCCGAAGATTGTCCGATTTTCCCAAGGTAATCGGCAACCTTCTCCTTGCTGTCCATATGACTCTTTGCAAGGTTTGTGAACCCGATAATGGCATTCATGGGTGTTCTTATGTCGTGGGACATATTATTCAAAAATGTGGTTTTCGCCATGTTAGCGGTTTGGGCAAGTTCTAAAGCTGCTTCCTTTTCCTGCTCGCTTCTGTACTGGCTGTCTATTTCCACAAGACCCACAGCCACGTTTACAGGGGGTTCTTTCTCCTCTTCGGCCTTTGCCACAATCATTTTTACATACTTAAATTCCCTGTTTATTCGGCACCGGAAGACATATTCTTTACGCGACTGTTTCTCAAGGTTTATCTTTATCTTGTCAAAGTCAAGCTGCCCGTTTAAAAGTTTCCTGTCTTCGTCATGCACAACGGTATCAACGAATTTTTCGTAGGCCATATGTATATCAGGTTGCTCTGCCAAAACGGCACTTATGTCATTATGAATGGAATCTCTGTCGGAAAGCACAAGTTCCTTACCCGACACAAGGTTAAAATAGAACAGTCCAATATACTCTTCCGAAAGAATTTTTATGATATCAAGGTTCTGTTTCAAAAACAGTTGTTTTTCTTTTTCCGCCTCAGCCCTTGCTGCTTTCTCAGCCAAAGAAGCATTATTTGTTATCTGCTTTCTGGTGTCATGCAAAACCCACCAAAGGTATAAAAGCATAACGACGCATTCTATTGAAAGAGCCGAATAAAACATCATCTTTATGCCGTTGACATTTTCAAAAACAACGCTTTCATCAGCAACTACCACAACAGAATAATAAGGTATGGACGCCGGAACACTCATAAGATATCTGACTTTTCCGGTCTTTTGGCTCTTGTAGCTTGATACGGCCTCTTCTCCATTTAAAACCGAAGAGTTCCAGGCAGTATGGTCCACTCCGTTCTGATTAAAATACTGCAACGTGCTGTAACTTCTTTTGGAAGTATCCAGAACTATTGAACCGTCACGTCTGTCAATAAGCTTACAGTCAATTTTTCCACCATAGTTTGTAATGGTAATAAAGTTTGAAAGATCATCCTCATATATTACCATCGAAAGCATTGCGATAATCTCTCCGTCCCTCTGTATGGGATAGAAATGCTCAAGTATATATCGCTCGTTATCAAACAAATCCACGTGAGCCGTTGATACGTAACTTTGTTCACCTACCAGCTCACTATATACACAATACCCTGTAATATCTGCCACATATCCCTTTTCGGTAACAGCAGAACCATCAGGGAAATATACTCTTGCTTTGGATTTTGAAATACCCAAAGATACTTCTTCCACCATTTCAAGAATATCATCAGGAGACCCATGATAGCTTACTTCAACAGAAGAAGCAAAGTTTTCAAGTGTATTGTTACTTCCGAAAATCATCCACTTGATTTCCGAATCTGCTGCTACAGCGGCCTCTCTCATGTTCTTCCAGCAATCGTCCTTCAGCCTTCTGTTAATACCGGAAAAGGACCCGAGAGTAACACCGATAAGTACGACAATAAGGATAATACACAGTATTACCCTTCGCATATTGTTTCTTCTGATCATCAGGTTTTGCTTGCGTTCTTTGTACTCGACGCTGTCGTAATCCATTCTTTTCTCCATGAAAAACATTATCTCCGAATATACTAACATTTTCCCGTAAGCGAATAATTACTTTTTAGGGTTTACAGCCTCCGCAAGGAACGTAGCCCTTATCAAGGAGCGCATTCCTGCTTCCCTCGTATGTTTCTTTGTTACGATCCGAAATATCGGCAATATTTTCACAGTCCGGGCAGTGGAACTTAAGGGTTTTGGTATTCAGTACGTAAGTTCCGTATATATCTTCCTCGGTCCTGTAATCCTTTGTATCGGTCTTAGATTCCTTGTGCTCTGTTTTTCCCTCGTCCTTGTAAGTCTGTCCCTCGCCGTTTGTGGCATAGTTATCACCATTTTTATAATCGATGGTTACTCCGGGCTGCACGTTGTAGCAATATATGCAGAAGCATATTTCGTTTCCCTGGTCTTCAATACCATAAGCCTCTACTAAAAGGCCATCACAGATCAAATTGTCACCGGTCCATTTAGGAGTAACCCTGTAACGGACATGGTGTCCCGTATCTCTTATATAATCCCCTACTACATTCTCCAGATCGTTCATTCCGTCTGTGTTCATATATCTGGTTCCGGTAACAAGATTATTGGGATTTGCATTCTCTGCTCCCAGATAATATGCGATGAGATGACACCTGTTATACAGGTTTTCACCATCTACAAAATCATACTTGTCGGTATGCCAGCCTGTAGGTTTTACGGAGCTTATATTTCCACGCTTTTCTTTGGGCTGTGTTTCGGGCCCCACAACTGCCTCGGCAAGTGTACAGCGGCCCAGTTCGTCAAGGGCATAGTATATTTCATATGTTTCCGTGGAACCATCATTAAGGTCAAAGAAAGGATAGTTGTTATTAAGTGTCACATAGGGATATTCACCATCCCACTCGGGAATATCAAGGTCTTCAAGCCATGTAAGCCTTGGAGCTTCAGGATTTTTCCCGGCCTCCGAAAGGGCAGCAAGTTCAGCCTTGGAAAGAACAGGTTCTTTTGGGGCTTCGTCCGCTACGGCCGGCTCATTTGAAGTTATATTTTCTACACTTGAAACATTGCTTTCCGGCTTCTCTAAAAGAACCAGATTGTCGCTTGTTGATACAACAGTCTGCTCTGAAACCGAAACAACAGGCTGCGGCTTTGTGCAACCGCAGACAGAAAGGGCAAATGCCCCCAAGAAGGCCAAATAGGCCAGACGTTTGAATTTCACTGATACTCTCCCCGATAAAACTTTTTTCTGCAATAATTATAGCACATAAAATGCGGGAAGTACCCAGATAATTCTGTATGCGATTCTTCTAACAAGTGAGTCACCGTCATCCTCAAGGTCTACACCGTTTTCAACACTTCTGTAGAAGCTTTTGAAGATTTTCTTTTCCTTTAAAAATTTAGGAACGAATCTGAAGTTGTAAAAGATATAAGCATGTGCGAAAATCTCACGACTTAACTGTGTTTTGGTCATTCCGGTGATTTTTTCTTCCTCTTCGATTTCTTCTGCCATCTTCTTGCAGAAGTTTCTGCTGTATAACTTTTCTTCCATGGGAATATTCATGTATTTCTTTGTGTCTGCCATTTTAGTATCCTCCGTTCAAGGTGTTCGTTCCTTGTAACTATAAGATACTACTCCCAGGAATCTGTCTCCATCGATTCGGCTTACAATTAACTTACGTTTTTGTAAGAAATGCTTTTTACATCTTTTTTGCGAAAAATCCTATGGCAACCGCACCGGGACCTGCGTGGGTTCCTATGGTAGGGCCTATTACAAGTCGCAAAAGTTTTTCCCCTTCGCCTTCCCACAATGCCCTGCTGTCTTCCACATACTTGTTTAGCATGGCATCGTTTAAACCCGAATAGCCTAACACTACCGGCAATTCGAAATCTATTCCGCCGCTTTTCTTTACAAGCTCCATAAGCAGATTGTTTCCGTTTCTGGAGCCTCTTGCCTTTCCGGCGATTTCGATTTTTCCGTCCACAACCGAAACTACAGGCTTTATTGACAGTACTTCGCCTATCATGGCAGCTGCTCCGGATATTCTTCCACCCTTTTTCAGGTATTCAAGAGTATCCAGAAGCGCAAGAACCTTAATATTCTTTTTTGCTTCGTTCAACTTTTCACTGATCTCCCGAGCCGAAAGACCGTTATCCCTCAATCCGCAGGCAAGACGTACCAGACACTGTTCGCCCACCGTAACATTAAGCGAATCCACTACAAATACATTTTCAAAAGAACCTGCACTCATATACGCATTCTGGCAGGTTCCCGACACTTCGGACGACAGAGTAATTACCACAGCACTGTCACCGGCCTCTTCCACTTCCTTAAATACTTTTTCAAAGGTATAAGGAGTTATCTGAGATGTCTGGGGAAGCGTATCCCCTTCTATCAGTTTTGCGTAAAACTCCTTTGGTGACAAATCCACCCCGTCCAAATAAGTCTCTTCGCCAAATGTCACACTCATATGAATCACTGTGACATCCAGCAGTTTTTCTTCCTCCGCGGTAAAATCAGCCGAGGAATCAGTAATAATTCTTACCATTCTCCTATTCAATCTCCTTTACTGCCTCCGAAAGCTTATAAAGCGTTTCGACTGCATTATCAACCTCTGCATCCCCCAGTTTGTTGCATATTTTCTGCATAAGAAGAAGCACTTTCCTGTGCTCTGAAAGATAAATGGAAGCCCCTTCTTGGGTTAACATAACTTCGATTCTTCGTCTGTCTTCGAGGCTGAATCGTCTGATAATCATTTTCTTAGCCTCCAAAGAAGAAAGAACTCTGTTAACCTGGGACTTAAGCATTCCTGTCTGTTCCACTATGTCCGTAGCGCTTACGGTTTCCCCATCCTTTAGCTTGTAAAGAATATTGCACACAAATATCTCGCTGAATGACATTCCCTTTACAAGCCTGTCGTTTTTCACCCTGCCGCATAAGCAAAGCCATGCAGAAAGCAGGTTTTCATCCCTTGAAGTATCCATAATTTTCCCCCTTCGCTAATTTTGTTCACATTGTGAACTGTTCACTTTGTGAACTATATTATGTTTTTACTTTTCTGTCAATAGTTTTCACAAAAAAAGAGCTGCGGAAAAGTTTTCCGCAGCTCTTCATCATCAGATATTATCAAGTTTTAAATCATTCTCTTTTATCCAGCCCGCTTTTCTGAATATAAGGCCGAATGCCCAGGAAAGAATTGCAGGAAGCACAAAGCAGATAAGTACCAGACCGATCCAGTCCATTGAAGTTATTGAAGCCTTTGTACCGGCTTCAATATCATTAAGCCATCCGGTGTAAACACCTATCTGGCCCACAAGGCCGCAGGTTCCCATACCGGAAGCAATGGCTTCACCGTCCATACGAAGCTTAAAAAGGCATGTAGCCAAAGGACCGGTAATGGCCGAAGCAAGTGTAGGCGGAATCCAGATTCTCGGATTCCTTACGATATTCCCCATCTGAAGCATACTGGTTCCAAGGCCCTGGGACACAAGGCCACCCACTTTGTTTTCTCTGTAGCTCATTACGGCGAAGCCTATCATCTGGGCCGAGCAGCCTGCAACGGCTGCACCGCCTGCGAGGCCCGTGAGTCCAAGGGCAGCACAGATGGCCGCGGAGCTGATGGGAAGGGTAAGAACCATGCCCACAACAACAGAAACAATAATTCCCATTAAGAACGGATGTAATTCCGTAGCCCACATAATAAAGATTCCTATGGCACTTGCCGCCTTACCTATTACAGGGGCTGCTGTCATGGAAAGAAGAACACCCGAACATATTGAAACCAGAGGAGTCACAAGAATGTCCACCTTGGTTTCCTTTGAAACAAGCTTTCCCAGCTCGGAAGCCACAATAGCGATAAAGAACACCGCCAAAGGTCCGCCGGCGCCGCCAAGGGTGTTTGCCGCTGAGCCAACGGCCAGCATGGAAAACAATACTAAAGGCGGCGCCTGCAATGCATAAGCAATTGAAACCGCCATTGCGGGGCCGGCCACTCCCTTCGCGAAATTTCCGATATCCACAAGAATCGAAGCATTCAGTCTCTGCCCCAGAGTACTTATTATGGTTCCCACCAAAAGAGACGCAAACAAGCCGTTTGCCATGGCACCCATTGCATCAATAAAGTACCTTTTCGCAGAAAAAACAATATTTTTACGAATCAAAAAAGCCTTAAACTTCCCGGGCTCCTTATTTGTTTTCGAATCACCCATATATTTTCCCTCGGTTCATTTTTTATTTAACACTATAAAGCGTTAAACTATCCTTGTCAACAAATAAAAAACCGGCCGTGGCTCACGCCACGGCCGGAAAACGTTCTACTGTTTGTTTTTCTTTTTGAAGATGAAGCTTCTGAACAAAATGATATTCATTACCAGGAAGAAAGCTAACAAAAGGATGTAAGTTAACCTTGGATCCTTCGGAGCCAGTGTTGCCAAAAGCATCATCGGGAAGCCGAATACAATGGCCGGAAAATTCTGGTATACCATATTGTCTGCTGCGGGAGTTTTGAACTCGGGGTCAATCTCACGAAGCAGGATAATTCCTGTACTTGCTGTACCGGTAAGCATACCGTACATCATCAAAAACTGCTCTTCCGAATATTCTTTGAAAAGCTTCTTTGCCACAAGTCTGTTGTAGAAGTAGGTAATGAATGCGCCGATAACGCCAAGGCCCAGCATTACGCCCCAGTACTTCTCAAGTATTTCGATTCTGATGGCAGCAATACCTGCTACTACCATGATATCAAAGAAGAAGTTTGACACACGGGTAAGAAGGAAATCATTTAAATATTTACGGTGAATAACTTTTTTCTTATACAAAAAGTTTGTAAGGCTCTTAACCAGAATAGCTGCAAGAACACCGAACAGGAAGTTAAATCCGTATACAACCGCCTTCATGGAAGGAAGCAGCTTTCCCAAAAGAAGCATGAGAAGATAAGCTAAAAGGTAAGCGATAATAACAAAGCCCACCTGCAAAGTCATCTTATCAAGGCTTTCCTGCATAGGTACTTCACCCTCGGACTGAATCTCGTTATATCTTAAAATTTCAAATTCGCTGACTTTCTTTTTGTACAGGCCTTTCTTCTTAAGAATCGCAAGGTGAATAACTCCGCCGATACCTGCGCTTAAAAATCCAAGTGCTGCTATGGTAAGTCCAAAGCTCTTACCTCCGGCAAAGCCGTACTCGGTTTCATAAATAGTACCGTAGTTTAAAGCCTGACCTGTTCCCTGTCCGTAACCGAAGGGAAGAAGAATGCCTGCTGCCGGGAAGAAATCCAAAAATACCTTAGCAAGAAGAATAGTAATACCAAAGCCCACCAAAGCCTGAATAAGGTATGTGGAAACAGTGGTAACACCCGTATTAAAAATTTCTGTTGCACGCTTCTTATCGCCCTTGTCTCCGTTTTTGCGAAGTGCGGAAGCTATAAATCCAAGTGCCAGACAGTGGTAAGTAAGTATCTCAAGAATAGTACTTCCGTTGCCGTCAAAAATCGGCTCCTCAAAAAGTACTCTTCCTGTAACCAGTCTGTAAATTGCCACAATAACAAGAAGGACAGCTCCACCTATAACCGAAGTAGGTGTGAGTGAATCCTTCAGCCACGGAACACGTCTTTTGATGCAGTGTCCCGCAAGAAGCCCTAAAAACAGAGCTGCCAAAACAAGAATTAATCCCCAAACACTAGAGTCCCAAAAATTCGACATCGCCTTTACCCATCCTTATATTCTTATACCTGTGGAAGAAATTCACATACTTAAGGGAATTGAAATGAGCATCTCCCTCAATCTGAAAAATCTCCTTGTCTGCATAGATATTCGCTTTGTTCTTCCCTAAAACCGTTACCGCCCTTATATCGTCAAAAGAAAATACCTTTGTTCCCAGGTTCTCCCCAATTACTTCAATTCTATCGCCAAAAAGCCTTACCGTAGCGGATTTTTCGATTAATTCTTTGCACTTATACACTATTACCCGTTTAAAGGCAACCGTTTCCTCGTACAGGGGCTTGGAAATCATGACAGATAAATCCAGTCCGTTAACAAATCTGTTCTGGGCATTGTACCAGTCCAACACAAATCTGTGATGGAAAGGTTTGTCAATTCCTTCCAGTTCCTTGGTGGGAAGATATCTTACCTTCAGACCGCATTTTTTACATTCGATAATATCGTTCCTGCTAAAGAATGTTGACAGTCCGCATTCAGGGCACACATATATTGCTCGCTCAAGATATTCAGCAGCCTTTTTGTGCTTATATTCCCCGTCCACACATGCTTCGTTGACGTACAGTTCTTTGTTTATAAGTTTCTCAAAATCTTCCTTGGAAAGATTTTCGTATTCTGAAGGTTCAATAACCCTTGAAACACCGGCTTTCATGCGGCCTTTTCTTACCACATCACTCCACCTGGGCTGAATACCGTATCCACCTTCAATTTTGAAAATCGCAATGGGAAGATTCAGTTTTCTTGCCATGGTTACTATCGCGGGATTAATATACGTAGTCTCACCGCTGTATGTTCTCTGGCCTTCGGGCGCAATAGCAATGGTACCGCCTTCAGATGCAACCTTTAAAAGATTCTTTAATGCTACCAAATCTGTTGTCTGTTTTTTTATGGGAATCGGAGCTACCGCAAAGCGCAGCAATTTTGAAACAAAACCTATTGAAAACAGGTCCTCCGACGCAAGAAAATAAACGGCTGACTTAAAAGCCATGCCGACAAAAAACTGATCGAATGCAGTCTGGTGATTAAACAAAACCAAAAACTGCCTTTTCTTTCCCCCCTTGAAATTCTTAACTTTTACATGATACTTCAAGGCGGTGTAAGTACCAAGAAACACCCGGGCAATTGCAACGATTACCCCATGTCTTGTTTTAACCCACTTTTCTTTTTTCATTCGTAACCATCCATTAATAGATTTCCCCTACAGACATTCTAATTTATTTCACGGAAAAATAAAATAGTTTTGTATAAACTTTTACAGGTAAAAAAGTCCCGAAGAAAGCAAGATTTCATGCTTTCTTAACGGGACCACACATTTTCGCAAAACTACATAAATTCCTTACCTTCGATTGCCCACTCAAGACCCTTCTCAAGATGAACTCTCCAGAAATTAAAGTCATGAACACCGGGAGCGGTAACAAAGGTTACCGGATAACCCATATTATCAAGCTCTGCCTTAAAGGCTTTATTGGGCTCGAAAAGGAAATCTTCCGTTCCGCAGGCCATAAATATTTCAGGGCGTACTGCGTCAGCATCAATAAGCTTCTTTGCAAGCACTGCAGGATTATGATCCGTAGAAGGAGCGTTCTTCATGTCTCCGAAGGTATGCTCATAGTAAGCGTAATTAGCCATTGGATTGTCCATTTCGGGCTTCATCATGGGAAGTGCGGGAACTATGAGGGCAGATGACAAAGCAATTGTCTTGCAAAAGGTTTCGGGAAACATAAGTGATGTGTGAAGTGCTCCGAAACCGCCCATTGAAAGACCGCCTATCATGGTGTCTTCTCTCTTGTCCGAAAGGCCGAAGGTCTTTCTGGTATATTCAATAAATTCTTTTCCCACATACTGTGCATACTTAAAACCGGTTTCCTTCTGGTCAACATAGAAGCTGTTGTCACCGTTTGGCATAAAGAAATTTACGTTAAATCTGTTTGCCAGATCTCCCAAAGGAGCGTTAGTGAACCAGTCTGTGTCGCATCCGCTGTATCCGTGAAGAAGATATACGTTTTTTGCGGGTCTTTTAAAATTAGGATTTGTATCTACTCCCCACTGACAGTCATTTGAAAGAACAGCCATAAAATGAACCGGTCTTGAGAGGGATGTAGAGAAAAATGTTCCGTTAAAAAATGACATGATAACCTCCTTACAAAATGTACGTTTTCTTTGATTATACACACAAAAAAGTCTTTATCCTTATCACGGATTGCGAAAAACTGCCCAAAAATTTTTCACATGTATTTGTTAGTAAATCTGTAACTTAAGAATGATACCATTTGATAAGATATATTCGCAAAAAAAGGAGTATGCATGGAAACTGTTTTATTCATCGCTTCAATTCTTACAGCGGCATTATCCATAGCGCTGTATATATATATCAAACTCAAAACACCATCAAAGGAGCAGAACATTCTCGCCTTTATGGCTACCAGCAATGTTATCATATGTCTTGGTGACTGTATTTCGCAGGTTTCCGAAAGTGAAGAAGCTGCACTTGCAGGCTTAAGCATGTCCTTTTTCGGGGGCACTTTCTTAGGCTTTGCTTTTTTCCTTCTTTTAAGCGTTATCACAAGAATGCAGACCAAGAAGTGGTTTGTGGTTCTGAACGTTTTCTTCAGTCTTTTTCTGGCTGTGGCAGGTTGTACAAATCCTTACCACCACCTTATGTACACATCCATACATTTTATTCCTCAGCCTTTACGCGCCACAAGAAGGGAATTGGATTTCGGTCCTCTCTTCTTCCTGTATCTTGCATGGTACACGCTTATTCTGATTTCCTGCCTGATTGTTATCTTAAGATGTAAATATAAAAAACCCATGGTATATAGAAGCCTTAAACGCCCCCTGATGGCATTTTTAATAGCAGGAGGACTAAGCTACACAGCCTTCGGATTATCGAATTACTTTTACCTGACATACGACTTTTCCGCTATAGGCGCATGTCTGGCCTTTTTAATACTGCTTATTACCTTCTATAACTTCCGTACTATTCCTATGCTTTCCGAAACGGAAGATTCCATCATAAACAGTATTGACGACATGTTAATAGCCTGCGATGTAAACGGCCGAATCGTATTTGCCAACCAAAAGGCCTCCACTATATACGATCCTGACAATAAACTAATATATGGTATGAATCCCCACGGTTTTACCCCGGAACTGGACATTTTCCTGGATACAAAGCCTGGTGAATCCCTGACAATAAACGGAAAAATATATCTTTGCGAGCTTCTCCCCATATCCTCCGGGAAGCAAAATCTTGGTACCGTCCACTGGTTAAAGAACATTACCGCAGAGAGAAAGTTTCTGGAAGAAACAGTTAAGTTAAAAGAACAGGCTGAACGTGCCAACCAGGCAAAGAGTGAATTCTTAGCTCAGATGTCCCACGAAATCAGAACACCCATAAACGCCGTTCTTGGAATGAACGAAATGATTCTTCGGGAAAGTGACAGCGCAAGGATTATTTCATACTCCCAGGACATCAAGCGAGGCGGCCAGACCCTTTTGGCACTTATAAACGATATCCTTGATTTCTCACAGATAGAGGCCCAGAAGCTGGAGGTGACCCCTGCTCCTTACGACCTTCCCCTTATGCTCAAGGACCTTCTTTTTGCCACACAGACACGTATCGGAAAAAAGAACGTGGAGCTTGTTACGGATTTCGACCCCAAGCTTCCCAGAGTTCTTTACGGAGATGTTATCAGAGTTAAACAGGTTATTCAGAATATACTTACCAATGCGGCAAAATATACCGAAGAAGGTTCCATCACTTTCCGGATGAGTTTTGATGAAATGGGTGATGATGAGCTGATGCTTAAGATTAATGTTTCAGATACAGGTATCGGAATAAAAAAAGAAGACCTTCCGAAGCTTTTCGACAGCTTCAAGCGTCTTGATGCCGTAAGAAACAGCACAACCGAAGGAACAGGCCTTGGAATGGCCATCACAAAGCGTCTTTTAAATCTTATGGACGGTTGCGTTATGGTGGACAGTGTTTACGGTGAAGGTTCAAACTTCCACATTGTTATTCCCCAGAAGCGTGTAGGTATTGAGATTCTCGGAGTCTTCAATATGGACGAAGTCTTTGAAAAGGAATGCAAGATAGAAAAAAGTGAAACCTTCAAAGCACCCAATGCCACCATACTTGTGGTAGACGACAACGAAGTAAACAGAAAACTTGCCGAAGGTTTATTAAAGAAAACGGAAATCAAATTTGAAGAAGCCCAGAACGGTCTGGAATTTTTAAAGATGATTGAAAAGAAGCACTACGACCTTATCTTACTGGACCACAGAATGCCGGAAATGAGTGGCGTAGAAGCTCTTGAAAAAATGAATGAAAGCACTACCCATAAATGTGCGGGCGTTCCGGTCATTGCCATGACGGCGGACGCCGGAAACGGTTCCAAGGACTTTTTCAAGTCCGCAGGCTTCACAGATTACATTTCAAAGCCCATGAACCCCGCAAACTATGAAAATATGGTTAAAAAATATCTGCCGAAAAATCTAATAGAATAGGCTGATAATAATACCGCTTACAGCACCGAACACATACAAAAGACCCACTACCTTAAGGGTCTTTTTTATGTTGTGGGAAGCACGTAAAAGAACAAGCCAGCCCACTCCCGCTCCGGTAAGAAGTCCTGCCATCAAAGAGCCTATTCCCATGGCACCTTCAAGATACAGCTGTGTGATAACCACAGACGCAGCACAGTTGGGTATAAGTCCTATAAGGCTTGCAATAAGGGGACCAAAGAATTTGTGGTTAAAAATAAGTCCCGAAATTGCATCGGTTCCCACATACTCTATTACAAAATTCAAAACAAGCGAAACCACCAGAATGAAACCACCTATCTGAAGAGTATGCTTTATGGCAGACCCCCAGATTCCTTTGTCGCAGTTACAGTGCTCCTGTTCGCACATTCCGTGGATATTTATATGCTCGTGGGCATTTTCGTTCTTAAAGAGAAGAAAATCACACAAAAAACCCCAGAAAACACCTATAAGTACCTTTGCAACAAGCACAAGAACAATAAACCGAACCGGTGCCTTCTCAGAAATAAGGATGGGAAGCATCTCGTCGGAAGTTGAAAGGTATATCGCAATCAAGGTACCAAGTGAAATAACCTTGCCGGCATAGAGGCCCGATGCGGCGGCGGAAAAACCGCACTGGGGCACAGCCCCCAGGGCGCCGCCGATAAGAGGGCCGAAATTGCCGGCCTTCTGCACAGCCACAAGAACCTTCATGGAAGTCTTGTGCTCAAGATATTCCATAGCAAGGTATGTTAAAAACAAAAAGGGTATTAACTTTACAACGTCTATTAACGCATCAAGAATAATGTCAATCATCTGTTCTCCATCTTGGCAAGCTTTGCAGCCTGATCGGCAGCAATAAGGCTGTCAAGTATCTCTTCGATATCTCCGTCCAGAACACCTTCAATATTATGGGTGGTAAGACCGATACGATGATCCGTAACACGGCTCTGGGGGAAGTTATAGGTTCTGATTTTTTCGGAACGGTCACCGGTTCCTATCTGGGAACGGCGAAGCTCGGCTTCCTCGTCGTGCTGCTTCTGAAGTTCCAGATCGTAGAGTTTTGCACGAAGAAGGGCAAATGCCTTGTCTCTGTTCTGGAGCTGTGATTTTTCAGTCTGTGAATAAACCACAATACCTGAAGGATAGTGGGTAAGACGTACAGCGGAGTCTGTGGTGTTGACACACTGACCACCGTTACCGGAAGCACGCATAACGTCTATACGAATATCCTTTTCATCTATTACAACGTCCACATCTTCTACTTCAGGCATAACAGCTACTGTAACTGTGGAAGTATGGATACGTCCGCCGGATTCGGTTTCGGGCACACGCTGTACACGGTGTACGCCGGATTCATACTTAAGCTTTGAGTATGCTCCGTTACCGGTAATCATGAAGTTTACGTCCTTCATTCCGCCGATACCTATTTCATCCACGTTCATAAGTTCTATTTTCCAGTGCTGCTTTTCAGCATAGTGTACGTACATACGGTAAATTTCCGCTGCAAAAAGTGCTGCTTCATCTCCGCCTGCACCTGCACGTATTTCCACGATAACGTTCTTGTCATCATTGGGGTCCTTGGGAAGTAGAAGAATCTTTAACTGTTCTTCAAGACTTTCCACATCGGACTTGGCGTTTGCAAGCTCTTCTTTGAGCATTTCACGCATATCCTCATCGGATTCTTCATCAAGCATGGCAAGACTATCTTCGATGTCCTGTTTTGCCTTTTTATATTTCTTATACGCTTCCACTATGGGAGTAAGGTCGCTTTGCTCCTTCATAAGCTCTCTGAAACGCTTGGGGTCGTCTGTTACCCCTGGAGAAGAAAGCTCCAGCATTATATCCTCAAAACGCATAAGAAGATTTTCCAATTTATCAAACATAGTATTCTCCTTACAGGTTACCCTCTGTAGTAACCCTTTACAACGCGGGGATTCCCGCACAGATCGTTTACAACAGTAACTTCTTTATATCCGGCTTCGGTCATAAGCTTCGAAACATCCACGCCCTGGTCGTTGCCGATTTCAAATGCCAAAAGCGCTCCTCTGTTCAAGAAAGCACCCGCAGCATCAATTATTTTCTCATAGAAATACAAACCTGATTCGTGCCCGTCCAAAGCGATGAAAGGATCGTAGTCCCTAACCTCAGGCATGAGCTCCTGAATTTCGGCGGTTCTTATGTATGGAGGGTTGGAAACAAGAATGTCAAACTTTCCTTCCACATTGGAAAACAAATCGCTTTCCACAAAACAAGCCTCTATTCCAAGCCTTTTTGCATTTTCCTTTGCGACCTCCAAAGCCCTGGGGCTTACGTCTGCACCAACACCTTCACAGTCGTTTGAATAATGCAAAAGACTCAAAAGAATACATCCGCTTCCGGTACACATATCAAGAATCCGCATACCGTCATGGGTATCCTTCAAAACCTCTTCCACCAAAGTTTCCGTATCGGCTCTGGGCACAAGAACATCTCCCGTCACAAGAAAATCAAGTCCCATAAAGCCCTGACTTTTTGTAAGATGTTGAAGGGGAACATGGGAAGCTCTTTTATTAATGAATTTCCTGTACTCCTCTTCGCTGTCCGTTGAAACCTCCATATCGGCTTTTGTAAAAAGGTCGTTATAGGAAGTACCCAGAACATGCTCCAGAAGTAATCTTGCATCAAGTTTATAATCCGAAATATCGGCTGCCTTCAATTCAAGACAGCCGAATTCATAGAGTTCTTTATATTTCATTCTTCACTCGTTTTTTCTGAAGGAACCGCTTCTTCGGAGTAGTCAAATTTTTCCTTTAAAAAGTCCTTCCAGTCAAATACAGCTTCCACAGCCGCAATGGCTACTTCCACCATTTTTTCATCAGGTTCCTTAGTGGTCAGCTTCTGAAGACCAAGCCCGGGCGCTGAAATAATGCGTACAAAAATGTTATTGGAACGGCCGGCAAGTCTGATGATTTCATAAGCAATACCTGCAATAACAGGAATAAGCAAAAGTCTTATAACTATCTTCAATAAAGGAGATTCAACCCTTATAAAGAAGAAAAGGATTATGCTTACCAAAATAACCAGCAATAAAAAGCTTGTACCGCATCTTCTGTGAAGTCTGGATGCCTTCATGACATTTTCAACGGTCAAAGGCTTGCCGTGTTCAATACAGTTAATGCATTTATGCTCTGCCCCGTGATACCTGTAAACCCTCTTGATATCTTTGCTGAGAGAAATGAGTACCACATAAAGTACGAAAATAACAATTCTTATGACACCCTCTATAAGTGCTATAAGTGTATCGTTACGCACATTGGCAGTAAAAAACGATGTCAAAAAGTAGGGAAGCACAATAAATATTCCCACTGCAAAGCACACGGAAAGAATCGTTATAAAGGAAGTCATAACCTTTTCAGCGTTTCCTTTAAACATCTTATTCATGGCTTTGTCAAATCCGGTCTCCTGCTCCTCCGGATCCTCATAAAAGGATGAGGAATAGTTCAAACACTTAATACCAAGAACAAGAGAATCTATAAAATTAAACACTCCGCGGAAAAAAGGGAAATTCTTGATGGAGTTTCCTTTGGTAACACCGGTATACTCATCAATGTCCACTTCTATTTCCCCGTTGGGTTTTCTGACGGCAACGGAGTATTTGTCCTTATTTTTCATCATGATTCCTTCGAGAACAGCCTGTCCGCCGATTCCCGAATAGTAGGCTTTACGCTTGCGCTTTGCCATAATAATCCCTCCGAAACTCTCAATTCATTTCATAAAGAAGAAAAGGTTGAGACCAAGATCTCAACCTTATCAAGCGTTTCATATTACTTACTTTACACCGTACTTCTTATTGAACTTCTCAATCTGTCCGTCGGTTCTAGCGGTCTTTGTCTGGCCTGTGTAGAATGAATGACACTTAGAGCAAACTTCTACGTGAATATCCTTCTTTGTGGAGCCTACAACGAAAGTGTTTCCGCAGTTGCAGGTTACGGTTGCCTGATAGTACTCAGGATGAATTCCTTCTTTCATCTTTTCACCTCTTCTAAACTGTATGTTAATTTGTATGTTTTGTTCTCATCCACTGCTGCCTATTCTATAAACAGCTTAATCATTGTAGCATACAGTTTTTTTTATGGCAAGTACAAAATCTACTTTTCTTCAGAAACTTTTGTTTCCTGTAAAAAAGGCTTAATAACTGCTACAAACAAGGAAACAAGAGCTGCCGAGATAAGAAGACCTCCGATAATATCGGTTGCCCAGTGAACACCGGAGAAAAATCTTCCCACAACGGTAAGGGCTGCGAGTATAACGCAGAAGCCCTGTCCCACTGCCTTAAAAATCTTTGTTTCCTTCAAAAACTTTTCAAACATTATAAAGGCAGAGCAGAATACACATACGGCAAGCATTGTGTGGCTTGAAGGATATGAAGCCTCAAGCCCTTCATCAAGAATTACCGGACGGTAATTAATCTCAAGCACTTCAAATAATACATAAAAGCCTATTACCACAACATAGAAGCCTGCAAGTATCCATATTTCTTTGTCCACTGCCTTAAAGATGCCCTGCTTTTTAATGATGCCGTACTTAATCATTTCGTAAAGGCCGAAGCAGGCAAAGCCAAGGCATACGCCGATGGCTGCATAACCTAAAATCTCGGAAAGCATATACCAGCCGTTGTTAAAGGGAATAATCTTTTCAACCGCCAGATTAAAGGTGGCGAAGCCAAGCTCTGTTCCCATTCTGCCCTCTCCCACATCCACAGTCTTTACAAGAACGGTGAATACGGCAAAAACAACAAACAAAACAGCGGGTACGATAAAATTTTTAACGGATAACTTTTTTTCCATGATTGAAATCTTCTTTCTTTATCAGAATAACTGAATCTTATTTACCATATGGATAAAGTCCGTATTTCCACGGGTCTTGGAGAACATATCAAGTATACGGTCCACGGACTCGTCGGGCTTTAAGCCGTTAATGCCCTTTCGAAGTGTATTGACGGCATCGATTTCTTCTTTGGAAAGAAGAAGGTCGTCACGTCTTGTACCTGACTTGGCAATATCGATGGCAGGGAAAATACGCTTTTCGGAAAGCTTACGATCAAGAACCATTTCCATGTTACCTGTTCCTTTGAATTCCTCGTAAACAACATCATCCATTTTGGAACCGGTCTCTACAAGAGCTGTGGCAAGAATGGTAAGGGAACCTCCCTCACGCATGTTTCTTGCGGCTCCGAAGAAACGCTTGGGCATATGCAATGCCGCAGGGTCAAGACCACCTGAAAGAGTACGTCCTGACGGGGGAACCGTAAGGTTGTATGCACGGGTAAGTCTTGTGATGGAGTCAAGAAGAATCATAACGTCCTTGTGGTGTTCCACAAGTCTCTTGGCTCTTTCGATTACCATTTCTGAAACACGTTTGTGATGCTCGGGAAGTTCATCGAAGGTGGAATAAATAACTTCCACGTTAGGTCCTTCAATGGCTTCCTTTATATCTGTTACTTCCTCGGGACGCTCATCAATAAGGAGAATGATAAGGTGAATCTCGGGATTGTTTCTTTTGACTGATTTTGCAACCTCTTTAAGAAGGGTTGTTTTACCTGCTTTGGGAGGTGATACTATCATACCACGCTGTCCCTTTCCGACAGGGCTCAAAAGGTCCATAACACGCATTGCAACAGTAGCACCGGGTGTCTCAAGCCTTATGCGGTTATCGGGGAATATGGGAGTCATGTTCTCAAAGCTTACACGCTTGGGAATGACTTCCGGGTCAAAACCGTTTACAAGTGTAAGGGACAAAAGGGCGGAGAACTTTTCGTTCTGGGATTTTACTCTTGTGGAGCCCTGGATAATATCACCTGTACGCAGTCCGTATTTTCTTATAAGTCCGGGAGCAACGTAAACGTCGTTTTCACCGGGAAGGAAGTTCTCGCAACGGATAAATCCGAATCCGTCGGGCATTATTTCCAAAATGCCGTGGGCGGGAATACCGCTGTCTACATTTTTTTCTTCCTCTTCTTTGCGCTTTTTCTCAAGATAAATAGCCTTTAATTCTTCCGCTGATTTGTCGGGATTAAGGGCTGCCTGATGTTCAAAAGCTTCTTCGATTGCATCTTTTCCCTCGTCAGAAGGGGTTTTTGCTGCTGCTTTTCCGGCTACGGAAACTTTCTTCGCAGGTGCCTTTTTGGGGGCTTCGCCTTCCTTTACGGGTTCTTTGATCTTTGCAGATTCCTTTGCGGATTCATCTGCGGTTTTTGCTGCGGGAGCCTGGGCTCCTGCCACTGCAGCAACCTTTGCTTCGGTCTCGTCCAAAAGCACAAGCATTTCAATTACCTGCCCTTTACTCATACTGGACGCACCTTTAATGCCTCTGATTTTCGCTATGGCGCGCAAATCTCTGATGGCAAGTGTTTCGTATCTTTCTCTCATTCAATCCTCCTGATTCAAACACTCAATTTAATCGTTAACTGGAATACTTGCGACCGGATCTGATCCGTTTAGTCAATGCAAAACATGAAGTTTTACGATAAACTTGAAAAACAAAAAAATTACGATTATGATTATAAGTGCCTTTTTGGGATTTGTAAAGACTCATTTTGTTTGCGGAGATTATTAATATGGCATCAGATCCTCTGACTTTATATAAGTTAATAGTGCTCTATATGCTTGAGCGGGTAAACTTTCCGCTTACCAAAGCCCAGGTATTCGATTTTATTTTAGGCCGCGAATACACTACCTTTATGCCCCTCCAGCAGGCTATTTCGGAGCTTACCGATGCCCAGATGGTAAGGGCCAAATCCTTACGTAACCGTACCCACCTTGAGATAACCGAAGAAGGCCGCGAAACCCTTAACTTCTTTGAAAACCGCATAAGCAGCCAGATAAAGGACGAGATTAATAAATATTTTAAGGAAAACAAATACGAATTAAAGAACGAAGTTTCAGTTATTTCAAACTACGATAAATCCACCTCAGGTGAATACGAGGCTTCTTTAATTATAAAAGAAAAGAATGTAAATTTAATTAACCTGACCCTTTCCGTTCCCACAGAAGAAATGGCAGCTGCCATTTGCGATAAATGGGAAGCTGCCAGTCAGGATGTTTACAGTTTAATTGTGGAAAAATTATTCTAGAAATTCGGTTATTACTCTGCCGTCAACACCCGGAAGGTGTCCGCCCAGTATTTTCGCTATGGTGGGTCCTTCATCCCATAAGTGCATGGATTCTATCCTTGCACCTTTTTTTATGCCGTAACCCGAAGCTGCGAAGAAGGTAATATTATCGGGCTTTGTAGGCAAAAAGCCGTGAGTAGCATACATTCTCAAATTCGGTGAATCCTTAACGGGCTCTGTCAGCACGTCAAATTCATTCTGGAAATAGTAGCCGTCCTTTGCCTCAAGCATGCAGAAGCAATCCTCATCTGCGCCCATTTCCGCTGCCTCTTCACTTGTGAAGATTTCCTCGATTCCCATGCGCTCATCGTTCTTCATTTCATTCAGAGTGTCGGTAAGCTTCTCCAGAAATTCCTCCTCGGAAGCATAATCCGGGTTCACGTATATGTAAGCGGAGCCGTCGGCGTCCTTACATATTGCTTTGTAGGAATTGATTTTGCCATTTTTAACCGTTAAAAATCCCTTATCCAGAAAAAGCCTGTTGGGATAAACAATTGTATCCGTATCTATCTGACAGTGGTCGCCCAAAACCACAAATGTGGTTTTGTCCATGGGGCGTGTTTTCTCAAGCCATTCACGGATTTCCCCGAGACGTTTGTCATGACGTTTCATGGCGTTTGTGACTTCTTCGTGGTGAACACCGTGGTCGTGGCGGTTCGTATCCACATCGGTAAAGTGAATCATTAACATGTCCGGGTCGTACTTTTCGATACAGTATTTCACGGATTCCATCAAAAAGTCATCAAGAGCGGGCTGCTTTACGCCCCGGCGGATGTGCCCGAATCTCTTGTTGACGTCAAGAAGGAATCCGGGAGTTCCGTTTGCAAGGCATGCGGTAACCTGTGTCTGAAACTTTCTTGTTACCAATACCTCCGGTATATTGTAATCCACCTTTGCGCCACCCATAACAGGCCAAAGAAAGGTTGCTATGGTCATACCCTGTTCTTTTGCCACATCCACAATGGTTTTACCGTTAATGAATTTTTCTTTATAAAGCCAGTCAGGATGCTTTCTCGAGGGCTGGAAACGGGTATTGTTTACGATTCTGTGATGGTTTGGCTTTTTACCGCTTACGATGGCGGAATGGGCCGGGTAAGTGAGAGAAGGGTATACACTGTAAACTGTATCGCAGAATGCGCCTTCATCCACTATTCTTTTGAAGTTGGGAAGTGTGAGCATGAAATCCATGTCCTGCTTTCCGGTGGCATCAAGCGATACCATTACAAGTCTTTGCTTCTCAGATTTTCCCATGGGTTATTCCTCCGCTTCCTCTTTAATCTTTTTCATATGGTCAGCAATCTTCTGCTCATAACCGTTCATGGAAGGGTGATAGAACTCTTCTCCCGACAGTTCATAGGGAAGATATTGCTGCTTTACGTAGTTGTTCTTATAGTTATGGGAATACTTGTAACCTATTCCGTGGCCAAGCTTGGAGGCCGCTTTATAATGTGCATCCTGAAGATGTGGCGGAATCGGAAGGCTTCCCTTTTCCTTAATGGCTTCCGTGGCTGTTTCTATTGCAACGGTGCAGGCGTTGGACTTTGGTGCGGTTGCTATGTAGATGGCGGCCTGGGAAAGGATGAGGTTGGCTTCAGGCATGCCAACCCTTTCCACAGCCTGGGCCGCCGCAGTGGCAACCACCAACGCCTGTGGATCGGCATTACCCACGTCCTCAGAAGCACAAATCATCATACGTCTTGCGATAAATGTTACGCTTTCTCCCGCGTACAGCATCTTCGCAAGATAATAAACCGCAGCATCCGGGTCAGAACCCCGCATGCTCTTAATAAATGCGGAGATTGTGTCGTAATGATTGTCTCCGTCCTTATCAAACAAAACCGCTCTCTTCTGAATGCACTCTTCCGCAACGGGAAGGGTGATGTGAATCTTACCGTCGGCGGCCCTCTCGGTGGTCATAACGCCAAGCTCTATGGCGTTAAGTGCCCGCCTGGCATCGCCGCCGGCCTGGTCCGCCAGAAAATCCAGTGCATCATCATCAATCACTGCATTAAAGGAGCCCAGTCCGTTTTCTTTGTCCGTAAGAGCCCTGTTTATAAGTGTCTTAACATTGTCATATGTAAGAGGCTTCAATTCAAAAATCTGCGACCTTGAAATCAAAGCTCCGTTCACTTCAAAATAAGGATTTTCAGTGGTAGCACCTATAAGGGTAATGGTTCCGTCTTCCACGTACGGAAGCAGAAAGTCCTGCTGTCCCTTATTGAATCTGTGTATCTCGTCTATAAAAAGGATGGTTTTTTTGCCGTATCCGCCTCTGGTGGCCTTAGCCTTTTCCACCACATCCTCCATATCCTTTTTCCCGGCTATGGTGGCATTTATTTGGCAAAAATCCGATTTAGTGGTATTGGCAATAACCTTTGCAAGGGTAGTCTTTCCGGTTCCCGGAGGGCCATAGAAAATAACGGAACTTAATTTGTCCGCTTTTATGGCACGATAAAGAAGCTTATCCTTAGAAAGAATATGCTCCTGACCTACCACCTCATCAATAGTTTTGGGCCGAAGTCTTGCCGCAAGAGGTGATTCTTTTTCTTTACTTTTTGCTTCCATCATCTGAAAAATATCCATGCGCTTATTATATCATAAAATTCTTTGTAATTCTTGTTCCTGATACATATAAAAACGTCATTTTTTCCTTTCTATATATCCCTCTTCCCTTTTCAAAAAACAAATCACATATAAAAAAGAAAAAACAAATTTTTAATATGTACTTTCCGCTTCAAATTCCCAACACACTTATATAAAAAAGCCAATTTTGATTAATTATATGTAATCTCCCACATCATATTTCAAAACAGTACATATAAATCAGCCAAAAGAACAATCCTATATGTATTTTCCTCTGTAAGCCTATCCCCGGCGCATAAAAAAGCATAAAAAAAGAGACTGCCATCGGCAGCCTCCCTCAAATATTCAATTTATTCAACATCAGCCTTGGGCGCGTTTTCCTTAACACTCTTAACACCGTTTAAGCAGCTCTGCTTTGCGCTGTAGCCTTCGCTTGCTGCAATAATCTGTCCGTTGCCTGCTTTAAGGCGGAAACGGAACTCACCCTTCTTGTCAGCATATACTTCAAACTTGGGGCTCTTCTTTGTTTCAAAATCCTTAGTGGTCTGATCTTCAACTTCAGCTACGGGAGCATTTTTCTTTATGCTTTCGATTCCGTTTTTGCAAGCATCCTTTGAAGAATACATTTCTGATGTAGCGATAACTTCTCCGTTACCTGCCTTAAGTGTGAAAGAAAATCCTTTTGCAGACTCCTTAATTACAAACTTTCCCATTTAATTTCCCTCCTAAAAATATAGCTTTACGCTTTAAACATCATACCACAATCTGTTGATTATTTCCAGTGCCAATGGGGACGTGCCAAAGGGGACGGGGGAAAGTGTCAGCAAGGAGTGTCCCTACTGTCAACAGCCTATTGTGTTGACAG
>JAZLJG010000223.1:0-16392 GCA_045617745.1 Lachnospiraceae bacterium
TATTATATGCCAAACCCTTGCTTGCTATCAAGTTTTAAAAGGGGTAGAATGAAGTAACTTGATTTATGAAAGAGGAAGAATATGAGAGAGCAGGAACTGATAGTCTACAGAGACTTTGATAATGAGAAATTGCTTAAGAATATGGTTTTTCTAATGGAAAACTACAAGAAGGAAGGCCTGAACAAGGCGGAATTACAGTCGTTATTTTATGAGTGCTTTCATGAACTTCTTGAACTTGCGGGCCAGTACGGCTTTTACGGAAACCTTTGGCATTGCTATCTTTCAAACCTTCTTGTTAATAACGAGAACAGTTACTCCATGTCCTGTGAGATAGTGGGAGAGATTGAAGGAAGCATAAATGATGCGGTTCTTCATGATATAGAAATTTTTAAAGAACTCTACGATTACGATTTTTCCAATATGGTAAAGGCTCTCGGAGTGAGGGATTTTGAACTGGCTTTAAAATATAATTGTTCACAAAGGGAGAGCAAGGTCTATAACACGAGAATATGCAAACGAATTGTGGAGCTTGCAAACAGATTTAACGAAGATGAGACTCCCGTGGAAATGAAGAAAACCCTTACAGAATTCTACAGGGATTACGGTGTAGGTAAATTTGGCCTTCATAAGGCATTCAGAGTAGTGCATAAAGAAGACGGAGCACAGATAGTTCCCATCACAAACATTGCACACGTGAAGCTTGACGATCTTGTGGGCTATGAAACAGCCAAGAAAAAACTTACAGACAATACAGAGGCTTTTGTAAAGGGCAAACCCTGTAATAACTGCCTGCTTTTCGGAGATGCGGGAACCGGCAAAAGCTCCAGTATTAAAGCCATAGCCAATCAGTATTATGATGACGGACTTCGAATCATCGAGGTTTACAAGCATCAGTTTGTGGACCTTAATGATGTAATAGCCCAGATAAAGAACAGAAACTACAAATTCATTCTTTATATGGATGATTTAAGTTTTGAAGATTTTGAAATCGAGTATAAGTATTTGAAAGCGGTTATTGAAGGCGGCCTGGAAAAGAAACCCAAAAACATACTTATTTATGCAACCTCCAACAGACGTCATCTTATAAACGAGAAGTTTTCCGAGCGTGGAAATGCGGATGATGAGGTTCATTTCAGAGATACACTTCAGGAGAAGCTTTCCTTGTACGACAGATTCGGCGTTACGATTTATTTTGAATCTCCCAGCGCTAAAGAGTTTAACAGAATCGTTCTGGAGCTTGCAAAGCGAAACGGAATAGAAATGGACGAGAACCAGCTCCTTCTTAAGGCAAATCAATGGGAGCTTTCCCACGGAGGACTTTCCGGAAGATGTGCACAGCAGTTTATATCATATCTTTTGGGACAACAATAAATGTTAAATCAGGATTAAATATACAAAGAGGTAGAATATGGTAATACTTGCATCAGGTTCCCCCAGACGTAAGGAACTTTTAACACAGGCAGGAATTGAATTTTCAATCATCACTTCCGACGCAGACGAAACACCCACCAAAACCGTTCCGGAAGAAATCGTAATGGAGCTTTCCAAGAGAAAAGCGGAAGACGTATATGACCGGGTAGTTAAGGAAGGAATATTTAAAGAAGAGGAAGACAACTATATTATTGCAGCGGATACGCTGGTGTTCTTTGGTAAAGACAGAATGGGAAAGCCCAGGGACAAAGAAGATGCAGTACGAATACTCAAGGAACTTTCAGACAACGTACATGATGTAATAACAGGTGTTACTATTATGCATCCTGTAAAGGGAGAGCTTCGTACAGCTACATTTTTCGAAAAAACAAAGGTTTCGGTTTACAAGCTTTCCGATGAGGAGATTGAAGCTTATGTAGCTACAGGAGAGCCTATGGATAAGGCAGGAGCTTACGCTATTCAGGGGTACTTCGGAAAATACATAAAGAAGATTGACGGTGAATATGCAAATGTTGTAGGTCTTCCCATTGCCAGAGTTTATCATGAGCTGAAAGGACTTGGATATGTACGATAAAAAGGTGTTGGACTGCTTTCTTGAGAACCAGTTAAAACTTTTCCCGGAAGAGGTTGCTTCAAATCTACAGGAAGCGCAGGAGTTTTTGGATGAGTGCTTCGCAGTGGTGGTGAAAGGCAAAAAGGAAGTAATAGAATATTTTGAAGAAGAGGGTATTGATTATTCCAAAGACGATATTTTAAATGCTGATGAAGTATTTGATGTGGGAGACGGAAGATACCTTATTGTGGAAGGATAAAATAAAGGATGAGAGGCTTTTGCTTCTCATCCTTTTTAAGTGAAATATTTGTTTATTATCTCTATCAATCCGTCGTGGTTATTGTCCTCTGAAGTTACTATCTCAGCAACTGCCTTTGCTTCATCAATGGCGTTTTTCATGGCTATTCCATGGCCTGCAGCTTTAAGCATGGGAATGTCGTTGTCTTCGTCTCCACTTGCGTAGGTGTGGGAAAGCGGAACAGGAATATAAGCGGTTAAAAATCTGACTGCATCGCCTTTATTTATTCCTTTAGGAAGAATTTCAAGATATTTATCGTTACTAAAGAACGCATCTATTCGGTCTCCGAGTTTTTCAAGTATTTTGATACGTAAAGCTTCCAGCTTGCGTTTGTCTTCAAGATCAATAATAAGTACTTTGTATGAACCGTCAGGAAGAGCATCTGCCATATCGGAAACCTTCATGTAAGGCATGTGTACACGATTTCTGTAAAAATCCAATTCGCTGTCTTCACATTTTACTATTATATGTGTGTCACTGTAGCAGTGGGCATGTATACCTGCCTCGTCTGCCATAGAAACAACTTCCCGTACTATATCCTGAGGAACCTTTAAAGCCCTTATTACTTCCTTTTTGTCACAGTCATAAATAAGTCCCCCGTTAAATGATATAACATATGAATCGGGATAGTTTAATCCTAATTTAACAATTCTTTCAAGAATGCTGTGCAATGGTCTTCCGCTTGTAAGGATCAGACTGTGGCCTTTTGCCACCATGTTATCCAATGCTTTTTTCATATTCTCACTTATGGTGGAATCACTTAATAGAAGAGTACCGTCCATATCAGTGAACAAAACTTTCTTACGTGCTTTCTTCAAATTCTCAAGGCAGCTGTCGGGAACATGAAGCTTTCCGTAGCCGGTAGCCAGATCCAGATTGGGTTTATTCGCTCCATGAAAATCGCTTCCGCCGGATAAAAGGAGATGATATTTTTCTGCAAGATGAATGGTCTGGTTTTGCTCTCCAAGAGTGTTGGTGCAGTAGAAGGCTTCTATTCCTATGAGACCGGCTTCTTTTAATGTGTCCATTACGGCAAGAAACTTTCCTTTGCCGAGTTTACATAACATTGGATGAGCAAATATGGGTATTCCATCGGCTTTGAGAATCAGTTCAACGGCCATAGCAGGTGTTATTTTTTCTCTGGACACATAGAAAGGAGCTTTGTCTCCTATAAAACGTTCAAATGCTTCGTTCCTGGATTTGCAATAGCCTTTCTTAATCAGAAGTCCCGGGAAATGTGCACGGGTAATAACGGCTTCGCCACAGTATTTTTCAAGCTCCTCGTAAGTTACAGGATAACCTCCCTCGGTAAGCTTCTGACACATTTTTCTGTTTCGGATTTCCCTGGCATCTACAAAGTTCGTAAGGTAATCCATGAAGGCTTTGCATTTGTAATCAATAAAAAGACCGACTATGTGGACATTTTCGCCCTCATACTCGGTTGATAATTCTATGCCCGGAATAACTTCGGGCACAGTTTTTCCTGTTTTTCTTAAAGAGTCGGCATAGGACAAAACTTCGTCAAGACCGGCCACTGTGTCGTGGTCGGTCAAAGCGAAGGCTTTAAGTCCCTTTTCAATTGCATAGTCCACAAGCTCCGTAGGAGTTAAGGTTCCGTCTGATTTTGTGGAGTGTACATGCAAATCTACCATTTATTCTTCGTCGTCCTCTCTGTTGGCTACGAATACGGTTCTCTTACGTGCCATTTCATCGCTTGCAAGGTATTCATCGTAGGTTGTAATCTTGTCGATTATTGTTCCGTCAGGTAAAAACTCGATAATTCTGTTTGCTGTGGTTTCCACTACCTGATGGTCACGGCATGCGAAAAGTTCTACGCCGGGGAATTTAATCATTCCGTTATTGA
This sequence comes from Lachnospiraceae bacterium, assembly GCA_045617745.1. GTDB lineage: Bacteria > Bacillota > Clostridia > Lachnospirales > Lachnospiraceae > UBA1258. The sequence continues at coordinate 4,147 of JAZLJG010000223.1, forward strand.
GAGCTGTGATGGATTCCATGTCCAGATGGTTTGTAGGCTCATCAAAGATAAGGCAGTTTGCTCCGGAAATCATCATTTTGGAAAGTAAGCATCTTACTTTTTCACCACCGGAGAGAACCTTGACTTTCTTTACACCATCTTCACCGGCAAAAAGCATTCTTCCTAAGAAACCTCTTACGTAAGTTACATCCTTAACGGGAGAGTAGCCTGTAAGCCATTCTGTAATGGAGTAGTCGTTATCGAATTCTTTGCCTGGATCCTTTGGGAAGTAAGCCAAAGAAGTGGTAACGCCCCATTTATATGAGCCTGCATCGGGTTCCAGTTCGCCGGAAAGAATTTTGAAAAGTGTTGTTTTGGCAAGCTCGTTGGAGCCTACAAAAGCAACTTTATCGTTGTGGCCTAAAATAAAGGATACATTATCAAGAACCTTTTCGCCGTTAATGGTTTTGGTGATGCCCTTTACTTCAAGTACTTCGTTACCGATTTCTCTGTCGGGTCTGAAGTCTATGTAAGGGTATTTACGGCTTGAAGGCTTAAGGGTATCAAGCTCAATCTTTTCAAGAGCACGCTTTCTGGAGGTTGCCTGTTTGGATTTGGAAGCGTTTGCAGAGAAACGGGAAATGAATTCCTGGAGTTCCTTAATCTTTTCTTCTTTTTTCTTATTGGCTTCCTTCATCTGCTTAATCATAAGCTGCGAGGATTCGTACCAGAAGTCGTAGTTACCTGCGTAGAGCTGGATTTTGCCGTAGTCGATATCTGCGGTATGGGTGCAGACCTTGTTTAAGAAATATCTGTCATGGCTTACTACGATGACAGTGTTCTCAAAATTTATAAGGAATTCTTCCAGCCATGCGATGGCATCCAGATCCAGATGGTTTGTAGGCTCGTCCAGAAGAAGGATGTCGGGATTACCGAAAAGGGCCTTTGCAAGAAGAACCTTGACCTTCTGATTACCATCAAGGTCACCTACCATGGAATAGTGAAGTTCTGTTTCGATTCCAAGACCGTTTAAAAGGGTGGCTGCGTTGGATTCGGCTTCCCAACCGTCAAGCTCCGCAAATTCCGTCTCAAGTTCGGAAGCTCTGATGCCGTCTTCATCGGAGAAGTCTTCTTTGGCATAGATGGCATCCTTTTCCTTCATGATTTCATAGAGCCTTAAGTTACCCATGATAACTGTATCAAGAACAGGGTAGCTGTCGTACTTGAAGTGGTCCTGCTCCAGAACTGAAAGTCTCTGGCCGGGTGTTATGGTTATTTCTCCGTTTGTGGTTTCCAAAGCGCCGGAAAGAATCTTTAAGAAGGTGGATTTTCCCGCACCGTTTGCACCGATAACGCCGTAGCAGTTTCCTTCGGTGAATTTAATATTTACATCTTCAAAAAGGGCTTTTTTGCCTACTCTGAAGGTTACATTGTTAGCTGCAATCATTTCAAAAACCTTTCTTATTTATATGCATGTTTACGTTCAACCTTTTTTATTGTACATAAAATTTCTTTTTTTGCAACCCTATGAGGTTTATCAAAGAAATGATACAATAGAAGAAAAAATCAAGGGGAGTTACGAATGTTAAAATATATAGATATAAAAGACTGTGAAAATGTAAAAGTTCACGGAAGAACAGTAAACGGAAGAAGTCCCCTTCCTCTTTTCTGGAACCACTCCGGAGTGGAGGTAAACTGCGACGGAAGTGAACTTTGGATAGAACTTGAGGTGGATAACGGATTCCACGAACCCTGGATAGCAGTGGAGATTAACGGCGCTCTTATGCAAAGAAGAATGCTTCTTTCCGAGGACAAAAGGGTATGTCTCTACAGAAGCATGGTTCCGGGTGTTGTTAAAAACGTTAAATTCTACAGAGAGCTTCAGGCCATGCACGAAGACGACAAATGTCATGTGCTGGTGAAGGGCTTTACCACAGACGGAAAATTTTATCCCGTACCCGACCGGGATTTCAAACTTGAATTTATCGGCGACAGCGTTACTTCGGGAGAGGGCACATACGGTGCAACCTCCGATACCGAGTGGCTTGCCATGTACATGAGTTCCAGCAGACATTTTGCAAACATAATAGAGAAGTCCATGAATGCGGACGTAAGAATTATTTCCCAGGGAGGCTGGGGAGTCTTCTCCGGCTGGGATAACGACAGAAGACACAGGATTCCCGATATTTACGAACCCATTTGCGGCCTTGCTTTCGGAGAAGAAAACGAAAAACTCGGAGCCATGGGGAAAAGCGATTTCGACACCTGGAAGCCTACTGCCATAATCGTAAACCTTGGCACAAACGATAATTCTTCTTTTAACATGCCTCCCTTCGATGTCCCGGGTATGGGAATGTGCCAAAGCCGCAGAAACGAAGACGGTTCCTTTAATGAAGAAGACATTAATGAGTTCAAAGAAGCAGTATATAATTTCCTTAAAAAGCTCCGCCGTCTGAATCCCGAAAGCCATATAGTCTGGGCATACGGAATACTGGGAAACGATTTGAAACCCCAAATTGTCGAGGCAATGGAAAGGTATAAAAAGGACTCGGAGGATGAGAATGTTGCTTACATCGATATCCCTTGCGTAAACGATGTTACAATCGGTTCCCACGGACATCCGGGATATCTTGCACACATAGAAGCAGCCAGGGCAATAGGAGCATATTTAAGTAAAAAATTCAACGTGGAATATAAGGAGCCTCAGGGCAATCTTTAAGGGATAAGGTGCACATATGATTACATATAATGACAAAGAACGGATTTTCAAACTGGATACTCCGGCTACAAGCTATGTTTTCGGAATAGATGATTCCTTCGGATATCTTATTCATTACTACTACGGAAAGAGGATTAATAACGATAACGTGCGTTATTTGAGCCGCCTTTATGAAGGAAACGTTCTTCCGGAGGGCAATAAGAAGGATAAAAACAGTTTTCTGGACTTTGCGGCCTTTGAGTTTTCTACAGGAGGAATCGGAGACTTCAGAAATCATGCTCTTGAAATAGAAACTCCGGAAGGCATCAATACATGCGAGGCAGGGTATAAGTGTCACAGAATTTATAAGGGCAAGGAACCCCTTGAAGGGCTTCCGGCTACCTTTGGCGATAATGCACAGAGCCTTGAGATAACCCTTGAGGACAGCTGCAGGAAAATACAGATAGTGCTTTCGTACAGCGTTTTCGAGGATACGGATGCAATAATCAGAAGCGTGAAGATAAAAAATGTGGGAGACAAAGAAGTTTACATAACCAAAATTATGTCAACCACACTGAGTCTGGATAATGATAACTACGAACTTCTGACTCTTAACGGAACCTGGGCAAGGGAACGAAAAATTGAAACCCGCAAAATCGGACACGGCTTCCAGGGAGTAAGCTCCAACAGAGGAGAGTCCAGCCATCAGGAGCATCCTTTTATGGCAATCACTTCTTCGGGCATTTCACAGACACAGGGTGAAGCGTATGGCTTCAGTTTTGTTTATTCGGGCAATTTTGAAGCAGAGGTGCAGCTTGACCAGTTCAATCAGATCCGGGCTACGATGGGTATCAACCCTTATAATTTCAAGTGGAAGCTTGAAAAGGGCGATACTTTTACGGCTCCCGAGGCTGTAATGGTATATTCGTCGGAAGGTCTTGGAAACATGACACGTTCTTTCCACAGACTTTATAAAAACCATCTCATAAGAAGCAAATGGCTCCATAAAAAGCGTCCCATACTTATTAATAACTGGGAAGCTACCTACTTTGATTTCAATACAAAAAAGCTTATAGATATCGCAAAAGAAGCCTCCAAGTGCGGTATAGAAATGCTTGTTATGGATGACGGATGGTTCGGAAACCGTTTTGACGATAACAGGGCCCTCGGGGACTGGAAGGTAAATGAAAAAAAGCTTCCGGGTGGCTTGAAGTATCTTGTGGATGAAGTAAATAAGCTGGGGCTTAAATTCGGTATATGGATGGAGCCTGAAATGATAAATCCCGATTCGGACCTTTACAGGGAACATCCGGACTGGGCTGTAAAAGTTCCGGGAAAAGAACCTGCCCTTGCAAGAAACCAGCTGGTTCTGGATATAACAAGAGAAGAAGTGTTTGAACACACCTGGAACAGTATCGAGACCATTCTTAAGAGTGCCAATATTGAATATTTGAAGTGGGACATGAACAGACAGCTTTCGGAGCTGTATTCTTTGGGCCTTCCTAATGACAGACAGGGAGAATTTTACCACAGATATGTTCTTGCGGTTTACAGGCTGCAGGAAAGACTTGTGAAAACCTTCCCTGATCTTCTTTTGGAAAACTGTTCGGGAGGCGGAGCAAGGTTTGATCCGGGAATGCTCTATTACGGTCCACAGATATGGACTTCGGACAATACGGATGCGGTGGAAAGACTGTTTATTCAGGAAGGTACGTCTCTTGTGTATCCTCTGTCCTGTATGGGAGCACATGTTTCCGACTGCCCTAATCACGCAGTGGGAAGGGTTACACCCTTTGAAACAAGAGGCTATGTGGCTTTGGCCGGAACCTTCGGCTACGAGCTGGATATTACGAGAATTCCCGAAGAAGACAGAAAGTCGATTCCTTCACAGGTGGAAATGTACCATAAATACAATGACCTTGTAAGGGAAGGTGATTATTACAGACTGGCATCATTTAGGGAGAATAACCTGTATGATGCGTGGATGGTTAAATCACAGGATGCCAAAGAAATACTGATGACTTATGTAAGTGTTATGAGACATGCAAACGTTAAATCCGTTCATGTAAAGCTTCAGGGGCTGGATGCTTCGAAGCAGTATAAAGACGAAGAAACCGGAAAAATCTTTGGAGCTGATGTACTTATGTATGCGGGTTTTCCCGTGGAACCCATGTGGGGAGATTTCCAAGCCAAGCTTGTTCACTTGACGGAATGCTAATTTGTAACCTAACAAAAGCCACATTTTGTTTTGCAGGTTTAACAATCAAATATTAATTTTTTATTGAGAAACGCTGAAAATAAAGGAAACCTATTGATATTAAATCTTTCTTTAAGTATGTTATCTGTTGTGAAGACACAAAGTTTTGTTAAGTTACAAAAGGAGAAAAGGCTATGAGTAAAGTTAAAATGCTTAATTGCTCTGAAGTAAAAAATATTCCCTGGCAGGAAAGGCCTGAAGGAATAGTAAATGCCCCCATTTGGAGATATACAGAAAACCCTATCATCGGAAGAAATCCCGTTAAGGGAGTAGCCAGAATATTCAACAGCGCAGTTGCTCCTTACGAAGACGGCTTTATAGGAGTTTTCAGAGGTGAACAGGTAAACGGAATACCCTATGTATATCTTGGAAGGTCTAAGGATGCCATTCATTGGACATTTGATGAAGATAAGGTTCAGTTTGTGGATGAGGAGGGCAAGCTTTATATGCCTTTATACGCATACGATCCCAGACTGGTTAAAGTGGAAGATACATATTATATTATCTGGTGCGGCGATTTTTACGGAGCAGCAATAGGTGTTGCCAAAACAAAGGATTTCAAAACCTTTGTGCGTATTGAAAATCCTTTTATACCCTTTAACAGAAACGCAGTTTTGTTCCCCAGAAAGATAAACGGAAAGTTTATGATGCTTTCCCGTCCTTCAGACTCCGGACATACCCCTTTCGGCGATATTTTTCTTAGTGAATCTCCCGATATGGAATACTGGGGACACCACAGACACGTAATGTCCAGAAGCAGCGAATGGTGGGAATCCGTCAAAATAGGCGGAGGCGCAGCTCCCATTGAGACCACCGAAGGCTGGCTTCTTTTCTACCATGGTGTAAGCTCTACCTGTAACGGATTTGTTTATTCAATAGGAGGAGCAATTCTTGACATTGATAATCCTTCAATTGTTAAATACCGTTGCACCAACTTCTTACTTACTCCCGAAGAGTGGTACGAAGAAAAAGGCTTCGTTCCGAGTGTATGCTTCCCCTGTGCCACCATTCACGATCCGGTTACGGGAAAGATTGCACTCTATTACGGAGCTGCAGACAGTTATGTAGGCCTTGCATTTACCACAGTAAATGAAATCGTTGATTATATTAAAGAAAACTCAGTAACAACAGATTCGGATACCGAAATAGGCAGAAGATAATGTATTCCATAGATTTTTCCGAAGGAATTGTAAATAACGGTGACACGACACGAATTCAAAAGGTGTTTGAAAAGGCCCGGGAAGGCGGACACGTTTCTTTGGCTTTCCTGGGAGGCTCCATTACTGCAGGCTGCCTTTCCTCGGTACACGAGAAGTGTTATGCGTATCTTGTATATAAGTGGTGGTGTGAAACTTTTCCGAATGCCACATTTGAGTACATCAATGCAGGCGTAGGAGGGACAGGCTCGGATTTTGGAGTTGCCAGGGTTGAGGAGGATGTCCTCAGTAAAAATCCTGATTTAGTACTTATTGAATTCAGTGTAAACGATTCTGTGACGGATTATTTTGAGGAAACCTACGAGGGACTGGTAAGACGCTGCATAAACAGCACAAATGCAGCAATTATGGCATTTCATAACATGTGTTATGATTCGGGAAACAGTGCTGAAGACATGCATTTCCAGGTTGAGAAGCATTACAAAATTCCTGCAGTATCCATAAGGCCCACTGTTTATAAAGCACTTACGGAAGGAAGATTTGAAGCAAAAGAAATAACTTCCGACAATCTTCATCCAAATGATAGTGGTCATTTACTGCTTTCTTGTGCTATAATAAGGTTTCTTGAGACTGTGTATCGGGAGAGCACGGAGAAAACTTCCGAGTACGGGAGAATTAATGATAATCTTCCAAAGCCCGTTACGCTTAACCGCTATGAAAATGCGACCCTTTTAAGAGAGCCCGGCTTTACGGCTTTTTGTAAGGGCGAGAAGATGTCGTGGGATGTTGAGAGTAACATCGTAAGTGTCCAATTTGTCAAAACGGTTTGCAAACCTGCTCCCATAGCCCGGATTACCGTGGACGGCGGCAAAAACGGTGAAGCGGTTCTGGATGCGAACTTTGATGAGGACTGGGGTGACTGGATGTACACGGTTCCTGTGTATGCAGACACGGATGCTTCCCATCATCATATAGAAATAGAAATAATTAAGGATCACAGTGAAGATGCGATAAAGGACAAATCACCCTTCAAGCTTCTTTCACTGACAGTATCCCGTTAGGACGATAAATGAACAAAGAACTTCTTTTCTTCTACCCTGAATATAAGGAAACCTTATGGGGCGGAAACAAAATGAAAACTATATACGGCTATGATATTCCTTCGGAAACCACAGGCGAATGCTGGGCCATAAGTGCTCACGAAAAGGGCGACTGTGTATGTGCCACAGGCGAGTTTGCCGGAAGAAAGCTTTCCGTGCTTTGGAAAAATCACAGGGAACTTTTCGGAAATCTTCACTATGATAAATTTCCTCTTCTTTTGAAAGTGATAGATGCGAAGGAGAATCTTTCCATTCAGGTTCACCCTTCCGATGAGTTTGCACAGGCCAACGAGGAAGGCTCCTACGGAAAGACCGAATGCTGGTACGTACTGGACTGTGATGAAGGCTCGAAGCTTATCGTAGGTCACAATGCCCGTACAAGGGAAGAACTTTGCAAAGCCATTGATGACGGTAGAATCGAAGAAATAGTAAGGGAAATAGATGTAAAGCCCGGCGACTGCGTTCACATCGATCCGGGAACAATCCATTCCATAAAGGGTGGAGTAATGCTTCTTGAAATCCAGCAAAACTCTGACCTTACATACAGAGTATACGATTACAACAGGCTTTATAACGGCAAAGCCCGTGAACTTCATATAGAAAAGGCCAAAGAAGCAATAGAAGTACCCGACAGCGATGATGCCTCCAAGGTTACAAGCGAGGATGCGGGTGTTGAAAGACTTATTTCCTGCAAATACTTTGATGTAAATAAGATAAATGTTTACGGCGGTTTTTCACTTAACGATCATGCACCTTTCGTTCTTGTTTCATGTGTAAACGGAGAAGGCTATGCGGACGGTGTGAAGATTAAGGCCGGAGATCATTTTCTTGTGCCTTTCGAGTATGGCAAGGTTTGCTTCTCGGGACACATGACACTTATCACCTCAATTCCCAAGTAGGTTTGACATGAGTAAAGACGTTACTATGCGTGATATCGCAAAGAAGCTTAACATGAGCGCGGTATCGGTTTCAAAAGCCATTTCAGGAAAAGACGGAGTCAGCGCACCTGTAAGGGAACTGGTTCTGAAAACCGCAGCTGAAATGGGCTATGTATACACTTCGCCTGCTCTTTCCAAGGCGGGCGCCAGAAAAATCGGGGTACTGGTATCCCATGCTTTCATTTCGGATTCTGCATTTTATTCCCAGATGTTCAATATGCTTTCAATGATGTTCGCAAGAGACGGACATGTGTGCACTCTTGAAATACTCAACCGGATGGAGGAAAAAGAAGGAGTGTTGCCTAAGAACGTTGAAAACAGCTTTTACAATGGGCTGGTTGTTATGGGGCCTATGTCGGATGCCGTAATGTCGAAGCTTCTTTATATGGAGACACCCTGCGTATATATGGATAATTACACTGTTAAGGACAGTGCAGACTGTGTTGTAAGCGACAGTGTTTTCGGGTCACATATGCTTACGAATTATCTTATAGAAAAGGGATTTAAGAAGATTGCATTTGTGGGAAGCATAAAAGCTACCAATTCCATTATGGACAGATACCTGGGATACCTGAAAGGAATGATGACAAACGGTCTGGAAATACGTTCGGAGTATGTTATTGCGGACAGGGACAGTGATGGAATATTGTGTGATATAGAGATTCCCTGGGACATGCCCGAGGCCTTTGTATGTAACTGCGATGAGACGGCGTACCATCTTCTGGAGCAGCTTCGGAGGATGAAGGTGAAGGTTCCGGAGAATGTGTCGGTTGTAGGCTTTGACGATTTTGTTTTTGCCACTATATCAAATCCGAAGCTTACCACTTTCAGAGTGGATATGGAGAAAATGTGTGAAGCTGCTTTGGGCTTAATGAACGAAAAGTTTGTAAATCCCCACATTTTCCACCCCAGGATTGTTGTGGGGGGAGAAATAGTTATAAGAGATTCGGTAAAAGAGTAAAATTTTTCGTATTTTTTCTTTTTTGCGACAATTGTGTTCTTGTAACGCGGACAATAATGTGTTATAATTCTTTATGTGCGAGCATCCTGTACACTGTACAGGATGTTTTACGTGACGGCAAAATTCATAGAGGGAGATAGAGAAATATGGCAAAATGGGTTTATTTGTTTGAAGAAGGAAAAGCCGATATGAGAAACCTTCTGGGCGGCAAAGGTGCTAACCTTGCTGAGATGACCAACATTGGTCTTCCTGTTCCCCAGGGCTTTACTATTACAACAGAAGCATGTACCCAGTACTATGAAGATGGAAAAGAAATCAATGACGAAATCAGAGGACAGATTGAAGAATATGTTCTCAAGCTTCAGTCAATGACAGGCAAGAAGTTCGGTGATTTGGAAAATCCCCTTCTTGTTTCGGTTCGTTCCGGTGCAAGAGCATCAATGCCCGGTATGATGGACACTATTTTGAACCTTGGTCTTAACGAAGATGTTGTTAACGTTTTGGCCACTAAGTCAGGCAATCCCAGATGGGCATGGGACTGTTACAGACGTTTTATACAGATGTACTCCGACGTTGTTATGGAGGTCGGCAAAAAGTACTTCGAAGAATTAATCGACAAGATGAAAGCTGAAAGAGGCGTTACTCAGGACGTTGAACTTACAGCAGACGATCTTAAGGAACTTGCAAGTCAGTTTAAGGCAGAATATAAGGCAAAACTCGGAACAGACTTCCCCACAGATCCCAAGGAACAGTTATACGGAGCTATCAAAGCAGTATTCCGTTCATGGGACAACCCCAGAGCAAACGTTTACAGACGTGACAATGATATCCCTTATTCATGGGGTACAGCAGTTAACGTTCAGTCCATGGCGTTTGGTAACATGGGTGATGACTGTGGTACAGGTGTTGCATTCACACGTGACCCCGCTACAGGTAACAAAGGACTTTTCGGAGAGTTCTTAACAAATGCACAGGGTGAAGACGTAGTTGCAGGTGTTCGTACACCTATGAAGATTACCGAAATGGCAGAGAAGTTTCCTGAAGCATTTGAACAGTTCAAGAATGTTTGCAGAATTCTTGAATCTCACTACCGCGACATGCAGGATATGGAGTTCACCGTAGAACACGGTAAGCTTTACATGCTCCAGACACGTAACGGTAAGCGTACAGCTCAGGCTGCATTAAAGATTGCATGTGATTTGGTTGATGAAGGAATGAGAACCGAGGAAGAGGCAGTTGCAATGATCGATCCTCGTAACCTTGATACACTTCTTCATCCTCAGTTTGATAATAAGGTTATCTCAGAAACAAAGCCTATGGGCAGAGGTCTTGGCGCTTCTCCCGGTGCTGCCTGCGGTAAGGTTGTATTTACTGCAGAAGATGCAGAAGCCTGGAACGACAGAGGCGAAAAGGTTGTTCTTGTTCGTCTTGAGACAAGCCCCGAAGATATTACAGGTATGAAGGCCGCTCAGGGTATCTTAACAGTACGTGGCGGTATGACATCCCACGCAGCAGTTGTTGCACGTGGTATGGGTAAGTGTTGTGTTTCAGGTTGCGGCGACATCGTAATGGATGAAGCAAACAAGAAATTCACTCTTGCAGGAAAGACATTTACAGAAGGCGACTTCATTTCAATTGACGGTACAACAGGTTGCATCTACGACGGACTTATTCCTACAGTTGATGCCAAGATTGCCGGCGAATTCGGACGTATCATGGGCTGGGCTGATAAGTTCAGAAAACTTAAGGTTCGTACCAATGCAGATACTCCTCAGGATGCAAGAAAGGCCCGCGAACTGGGTGCAGAAGGTATCGGTCTTTGCCGTACAGAGCACATGTTCTTTGAGGCTGACAGAATCGCTGCATTCCGTGAAATGATCTGTGCTGAAACAGTTGAACAGAGAGAACTTGCACTTGATAAGATTCTTCCTTATCAGCAGGGCGACTTTGAAAAGTTGTTCGATGCTCTTGAAGGATGTCCTGTCTGCATCAGATTCCTGGATCCCCCGCTTCATGAGTTTGTTCCTACCGAAGAAGCAGACATCAAGCGTCTTGCAGAGACACAGGGTAAGCCTGTAGAAGAAATCAAGGCATTTATCGATGCTTTACATGAATTTAACCCTATGATGGGTCACAGAGGATGCCGTCTTGCAGTTACATATCCTGAAATTGCCAAGATGCAGACAAAGGCTGTTATCAGAGCTGCTCTTCACACCAAGAAGATTCACCCTGATTGGAACGTTGAGCCTGAAATCATGATTCCTCTTGTATCCACAGACTTAGAGCTTAAATTCGTTAAGAAGATTGTAGTAGAAACCGCTGACGCAGAAATCGCTGCAGCAGGTTCCGACCTTAAGTATCAGGTAGGTACCATGATCGAAATCCCCAGAGCAGCACTTACAGCTGACGTTATTGCCAAGGATGCAGATTTCTTCTGCTTCGGTACTAACGACCTTACACAGATGTGCTTCGGATTCTCCCGTGATGATGCAGGCAAGTTCCTTTCTTCTTACTACGATCACAAGATTCTTGAAAACGATCCCTTCGCAAAGCTTGACAGAAGCGGCGTAGGTAAGCTTATGCAGATGACCATCGAACTTGGTCGTCCTGTTAACCCGAATCTCCACATCGGTATCTGTGGTGAGCATGGCGGAGATCCTTCTTCCGTAGAGTTCTGCCACATGATCGGCTTGGACTATGTAAGCTGTTCACCTTTCCGTGTACCGATTGCAAGATTGGCGGCTGCACAGGCTGCAATTAATTCGAAGAATTAATTGCAGGTCAAGCTACGAGCGTAGCGAAGAGTGGCAGATGTATTTGCGAAGCAAATATATCGGGAACGGTAGCGCAGACCAGCTATCGCTGGTAAATAGAACGTTCTATTATGACTCCGTCACCGCTTGGTGGCGGAGTTTTTATTTCCTGTGCTTGACAAATACACATAAATATTATATAAAAGTATGTGTGAAAGTCTAAAAGGAGGTGAATGCCATGAAAACAGAAGATAGGCTTTTAATAATAAAGAACGCTAAGAATGGTGTTGTAACTTCTCGCAAAGTAACTGAGCAAGGTGTTCACAGAGGAATTTTACAGGAGATGGTTCGGAATGGTGAATTAATACAATATTCTCGAGGAATATATATGCTTCCGGATGAA
>JAZLJG010000224.1:0-3579 GCA_045617745.1 Lachnospiraceae bacterium
CTTGAAAGCAGTGTTGAATACCGTGAGATTTACGATTCACAGATGGGAAAGTAGGGCTTCATTATGGCAAGAACATTAGAACAATTACAAAAACAATATAACAGTGCCGCCAATAAATTCCCCGGCGGACACGGTGGCGGCCGCGGCCGTATGATGGGTGCAAAGGGAAAGCCCAAGAACGCCAAAAAAACAATCGGCAGACTTCTCGGTTACCTTAGTGAATACAAGGGAAGACTCATTATTGTATTATGCTGTATGCTTATCAGCACGGTTTCTTCTCTGGTGGGAGGATACCTTATAGCTCCCATTATTGACAGAATTACGGCTGCAGTCAGAAAGACAGAGCCTGTTTTCAAGGGAATTGAGGCAAATGTTGATGCGGTAATCAGTAAATTTGCTGCAGCTTTCTTTGGTGAGGATGTTTCGGTTATGCAGTACGTAGGTATGGCACTTGCCATTCTTGTTACTGTTTATGTTTTGTCCGGAGCGCTTTCATACCTTATGGCAAGACTGATGCTTACGATTTCCCAGGGCATGCTTGAAAGACTCAGAAACGACCTTTTCAAGAAGCTTCAGAGACTTCCCGTAAGATATTTTGATGCTCATCCTACAGGAGAGGTAATGTCAAGATTCACAAACGATATCGATAATATCGATGCCATGATTAATAACTCACTGGCATCCATTATTTCCGGTACCGTAACCCTTGTGGGAACATTGGTATTTATGATATCCACCAGCTGGATACTTACACTTATCACTGTTTTGTTTATTCCTGTATTCACAATTGCAGGTGCTGCAATCGGTAAAGCTTCACGTAAGTTTTATTCAAGCCAGCAGGCAGCCCTTGGCGCCGTTAACGGTTATATAGAGGAATCCGTTACAGGCCAGAAGGTTGTAAAGGTTTTCAATCATGAAAGCGAAAGCGTTGAAGAATTCAAGCTTCTTAATAAAGATATGAGAGAGAAGCAGTTTGCTGCCCAGTTCTGGGGCGGTGTAATGGGACCTATTATGGGTAACACATCTCAGATTACATACGCAGTTACAGTCGGCATCGGTGGTGTTCTGATGATTGCAGGACTTATTACTCCCGGCGGACTTACTATTTTTGCAAACTACTCAAGACAGTTTTCAATGCCCATAAGCCAGCTTTCACAGCAGATGACCACAATCTTTGCAGCCCTTGCGGGTGCTGAGCGTGTATTCGAGGTTATGGACACTGAGCCCGAGACACAGGATCCCGAAGATGCAATAGCTCCCGAAAAGATTGAAGGACACATTGTTGTTAAGGATGTTACCTTCGGATATGTTCCGGACAAGGTTGTTCTTAAGAATATAAGCCTTTATGCTAAACCCGGTCAGAAGATTGCGTTTGTAGGTTCCACCGGTGCAGGAAAGACCACCATCACAAACCTTATCAGCAGATTCTACGATATCGAATCCGGTGAAATCACCATTGACGGTGTGGATATTAGAAAATACGAAAGAGAATTCCTTCGTAAGAATATTACAATGGTACTTCAGGATACCCACCTGTTTACAGGTACTGTACGTGAGAACATAAGATACGGTCGTCTTGATGCTACCGATGAAGAAGTAATCGAGGCAGCAAAGCTTGCAAGTGCACACTCATTTATCATGAGACTTGAGAATGGTTACGATACTGTTCTTGAGGGTGACGGAGCTAACTTAAGCCAGGGTCAGAGACAGCTTCTCAATATTGCCCGTGCAGCCATTTCCAAGGCTCCTATCCTGATACTTGATGAAGCTACATCATCAGTCGATACACGTACGGAACGTCATATCGAGCATGGTATGGACAGACTTATGAAGAACCGTACTACAATAGTAATTGCCCACAGACTTTCAACTGTACGTAACGCAAATGCAATTATCGTTCTTGAAAACGGAGAGATTATCGAAAGAGGCGACCATGATGAGCTTCTTGAAATGAAGGGCCGTTATTATGAACTTTATACAGGTGTTAAGGAACTTGATTAATTAATAAGTGCTTATTAATTGCATAGAATGAAAGATAAAAACAGTCAAGGTTTATGAACTGCTGAAAAGCAGCTGACCTTGACTGTTTTTTTAGCAATAAACAGGTGATTAATGTGCCTATAGTCCTTTGAAAACCGGCCGTCAAAATACAAAGTTACCGAGTTTGAAAGAAATCGATAAAATCGGTAACCTTTTCAGGTGCTTTTGCCCTCCAAGGTTACCGGGATTCGTTTCTTTGTGCAAAATCGGTAAGAATGATTTGGCAAAAAGGTTAGAAAGGTTACCGGGATTTGAAGAAGAGTGTAAAATCGGCAACCACCCATGAGTTATGTAAACCCACAAGGCGCCATTTTCAGATTTGGCAAAGAAAAAGCCGGGAAGCGATGCTTCCCGGCAAAGTTACTTAAGGCTTATTACTGTTCTTTGGCTGCAAGCTGACATTCGTGCATCTTGAAGAAGTCAACTCTGGGCTCCAGGAACTTGAAGGTGTGAGCTTCACCGTCATCAAATAATGCGGTAAGGGGCTCGAAAATGTAATCCCAGCTGAAGAGGCGGCTGTCCACGTTCAGGTATTCACGGATCATTTCGCATCCTGTGGGAGCGATGGGGTGAATCAATGCTGCGGCTACGCGTACGCCGTAGAAGGAATCAATAAGAACCTGCGCCTTGAGGGCTGCATCACCGTTTGCTTCCGCATTACGCATATTGTTTACCCAGTATTTGTTTAAGTTTCTGATGAAAGAATCAAGTACGTAGGTGATTTTGTGGAACTGGTGGTCGTACATGTTCTGCTCATAAGTAAGAATTGCTTCTTTGGCTTCTTCCATAAGGCTTTCGGAAACTGTTCCCTGAGGAAGCTTTCCGTCGAAGTCCTTCTGAAGAGTGTAGAAACAGGAACGGATAATCTTGTTAAATACATTTGTAAGAAGGTTACCGTCCTTAAGAACAGGGTCGGCACCGTTTCTTTCTTCCTCGGGAAGATATACCTGAGGGTCAAAGCTTACGGATTTATTGGCAAGTCCTAAGCTTAAGAAGTGCATACGCATCTGTTCCGCAGTATAGAATTCAAGAAGGTCCTTTGCCATGGGAGGCTTAATGGAGCCTGAACTTGATGCTTTCTTGTTCATAAAGAGGATGTGGTTGTTAGGGATTAAGAAGGTATTCTTAAGTCCTAAAGTTTCCCACATAGCCTGCTGTGCTATTCCGTAGAAGGAAATGTTGTCCTGACCGATAAACTGGTAAACCTGTGAGTCTTTGTCGTTCCACCACTTTTTCCATTCGTCCTTATCACATCCCTTGCTTTCAAGGTATGTCTTTGTAAAAGAAATGGGAGCCCAAAGGGATTCGGGCCATACCCAGAAGGTTAAGTCCTTAAGGCCTTCTTCTTCGGGAAGTGGAACTCCCCATTCGATGTTACCGGAAAGTCTGAAAGGAACCAGGGTCTTTCCTGTACGGTAGTTTATATTCATGCTTTCAAGAACAGCTCTTGCCGCATCTCTGTCATCAAGGTTTTTGAAGACAAAGGTGTAGGAGTTCTTGTTGTCATCAATCATTTCATGGGAAGGAAGCTTTGCTTCG
>JAZLJG010000225.1:0-1606 GCA_045617745.1 Lachnospiraceae bacterium
AAACGAGGATTCAGGTGAAATGCATGGACTTACAAGAGTTCGTCAGTTCACAATTACAGAGGCACATATTATTCTTACACCAGAGCAAGCAGAGGAAGAGCTTACAAGATGTGTTGATCTTTGTAACTATGTTATGACAACACTTGGCCTTGACGGTGATGTTACATACAGACTTTCCAAGTGGGATCCCGAAAACAAGAGCAAATACGAAGGCGATGAAAACTATTGGAATTCCACACAGCAGTACCTTCGTGATGTTATGAACAAGAACGGTATCAAGTTTACCGAAGCAGACGGTGAAGCAGCTTTCTACGGCCCCAAGATTGATATCCAGGCCAAGAACGTTTACGGCAAAGAAGATACTATGGTTACTATCCAGCTTGACTGCTCTTCAGCTACAAAGTTTGGTATGTACTACATTGATGAACAGGGTAACAAGGCAACACCCTGGATTATTCACAGAACATCAATGGGATGCTTCGAAAGAACACTTGCATGGCTTATTGAGCATTATGCAGGGAAGTTCCCTACATGGATGTGCGCAGAACAGGTAAGAGTACTTCCTATCTCTGAAAAGTATGCAGATTACGCTGCTGAAGTTGCTGCAGAACTTAAGAAAAACGGCGTAGACGTTACTGTAGATAACCGTTCCGAAAAGATCGGCTACAAGATTCGTGAAGCCCGCCTTGCAAAGCTTCCTTATTGGGTAGTGGTAGGTGAACAGGAACAGGCAGATAAACTTGTTTCCGTATCCAGCCGTTTTGAAGGACCTGAAGGACAGAAGTCTCTTGATGATTTCATTAAGCAGATTACGGATGAAATCAAAAACAAGGTTATTCGTGAGGAAAAGCCTGCTGAAAACAAATAGAATGCATATTTATACAAAAACGCAAGTGTTATTTGCATAAAAATTATTGACAAACCACATAAGGTTAATCTATTCTATGGTATAGGAAAGAGCCCGTATCGCGGACGCGAGACGGGCTCTTTTTTTAGAAGAGGCATAAGTATTTATGCATTAAGGAGATATGTTATGAAGAAAAAATCTGCTTTGCTTGTGGGCATAATCTTTGCGGTTATGATAGCCCTTCTTGCTGTGGTAAATGCTATAGGCGGAACATTTACCGGAAAAGCATGGGCTTTGCTTCCTCCGTTGGTAGCAATTGCTCTTGCACTTATTACAAAGGAAGCGTACTCTTCTTTGTTTATAGGTGTAGTTCTTGGTGCTTTTATGGCAGCTGACTGTAAGTTTTTAGGTACGGTAGACGTACTTACAAATGATGCTTTGATAAGTGCAGTGGTAGATACTGCAGGTATTTTTATTTTCCTTGTTGTTCTTGGAATTATCGTGGCTCTTGTAAATAAGTCCGGAGCTTCCAGAGCATTCGGCGAATGGGCCCAGAAGCACATAAAGACCAGAACAGGCGCAATGCTTGCGACATTTTTCCTGGGTGTTCTGATTTTCATCGATGACTATTTTAACTGCCTTACGGTTGGTTCCGTTATGGCTCCCGTTACCGATGCAAAGAAGATAAGCAGAGTAAAGCTTGCGTATTTGATAGATGCTACAGCAGCTCCCATCTGTATGATTGCTCCCGTTTCTTCA
>JAZLJG010000226.1:0-1233 GCA_045617745.1 Lachnospiraceae bacterium
CACCTTGATAACCGGTATACGTACTGGATACGCTGGTTGAACTTGTTACATTCATTTCGCTCATTTTGCTACCTCCTTTTCTTCTTCCGTGAAATGTTTTCGCAAATCCTTTTGCTTAGCGGGGTGCCCAGATTTGCTGAACACCCCAATTTATAAAACAATGTGTAGTACACACAACGTTTTTATAATGATTTATCAACAGCCGCACCTTTGATATCATCTTCTATGAGTTTCATTTTATTCATCATATTCTTGATTTCCTGCTGTGCTGCTTCCATATCCGTAGAATTCTTTGACGCCTCGGATACACCTTCCAATATTTCCTCTGTTACTTCTTCCTTTTCCTTGCGTTCTTCCTTGTTTTTTTCGATTCTGGCTTCGAGCTCTTCCTTTTCCTCGGCCTTTTCCTTTGCGGCTTCTTTCTTCTCTTCCGCTTCTTCATCGATATGCTCTTTAGCCTCATCAACAAGCATACCCATTATTTCCTCTGATGCAGCATCCATTATTGCATCTGCCTGCTTCTGGGCATCTAACATTGGATGAGTTTTCAATCGTTCAAGCTCAGTTGCACTTATAATCTGATTTTCGCCCTTAATTTCCTGCTCGGCATCATACGCAGTCACAGCGTACGGAACTTCCCATTCTTTCATTTCCAAAGAACGCTGTTGATATTCGGTAAGGCCGGCTTCCTTTATCTTTGCTATCTGTTCAGCCTCTTCCTTAGAAATAGATACCGAATTTCCGGGAATCTTCGCATCAATCTCCTTTTCAAGTAACTTAAGATCCTTTTCCTCCTGACTGTCAGCATCAACCCTATACGCATCCCTGAGAGCCGCACGATTATCTTCAATTTCTTTTATTACTTTCTTTGCTTCACCCTTTTCAGCTTGCAGCGTTCGGATTCTGTCCCTTCTTGCATTAAGATCATCATCAATCTTGCATTCATTGGCAAAAGCATCACCGACAATTTTCATTGCCTTTTTCTTAGCTTCTTCCTTTTTAGCCGCAATTGGATCAAACTTAGCCTTCAATGCACTTCCGTCAATTGCTTTTCCGGAATTTCCTTTTATATTAGCATTTTCACTATGTCGCGCATTCTGAATATCATTTCCCATAAAAATGGAAGTGTTCTGAACTTTCATATAATTACCTCCGGATCATATTTAATTTGAGCTGTCTTAATGGGATTTTTCTAACGAAAAGAGATAATATATACAGAAACAGATATAGTAA
>JAZLJG010000227.1:0-12356 GCA_045617745.1 Lachnospiraceae bacterium
ACAGACGCATCTGATGAGTTAATTTATCCATATGAGACCTCCTGCTGGAAAAACTACTAGTTTTTTTAGTTTTCCTAGTTTTCCTAGCAATTATCCCATATGGGTTAAGAATAAACGAGGTACGGGCTATTTACCGTATACTTTTAAAACAGAGAGAAAAAGCAAAATACAGGTGTATAATTTACCCATACAATCATTGAATAAAGGAAACTTTCTTTATATCATAAAGATATAATAAGGAGGCTATAAATGCACCTAACGTTATCCTTACCGGAAGATAAAAGCGGTTTTAGTTTATGTGAAGACATGTTTAATGAATACAGCATACTAATCGCCGGAAGTAACGGTTCAGGAAAATCCGTTTTAATTAAAAACTTCATACATCATATACTTGGAAACACTTTCCCGTTTGACGAAAACTCTGAGGGCGTACGGTTTATTTTTATTGACCCTCGGAAAAATGTACTTTCGGAATACAAAACAATGCCCCATGTAATGAGATATGAGTACGAATATGATGGAATCCGCAGTACGCTTGATGATGTTATAGCCGGAGTCAAGTCAAGATTTGTTTATACGAAGACGGAGGGGCTTAAGAAATACAATAAAGCACACATGGTTGTAATAATCGACGGGCTTGAAGACTTGCTTGCAATGAACGCTGGTGAAGTAACCGCTCGTTTACTTCGGATAATGCAGGTGGGAGAAACCGCAAAGGTACACCTGATTTGTTCAATGCAGCCGGAAGCCATTAAAATGATTCCCAAAGAAATAATGAAGTTCTTTACCTGCAGAATAGGGTTGCATTGCGAAAGTGATTTTGAAAGCAAGCTGATTATTGAAAAGGATGGAGCCGAGAGGTTGCCAGAAAAAGGGAAATGCATATTTGTGCGTAGTGACGCTACTACTGAATATAAAGGCATTAATATGTTAAATCCCAAGAAGTATGAAAAGAGGATTCAGCATTGGAGAAGCCAGCTTGGAAGAACAGTTATGTATGGATCCTATTCGGAAGGCTCCCTTTCGCGCAAACCCGTCCAAAACGAAAAGAAGTATGGTAAAGAAACAGAGGAGACTAACGAAAAAAATACAAAAGAGATATTCAGAAAATACAAAAGAGATTACAGGGAGTTCTGCTCGAAAGTAGATAAGTTTGCGAAGTTCTTTATTCCCTATGTGATAATTATGTATATATTGTTCAAGTATTATTACGGATAAAAAACAGGCCGTTTGTATAGCGGCCTGTTTTAAATTGGATTTTTATTTGTATTTTGGACCCTTGTTATATTTTTTTCTTCTTTTGATTCTTTTTGCTATTCTTATCCTTTTTCCGAAGTGGAAATTGGAAAAGAGCTTCTTAAGAAGTGTAAATACTATCACGAGAACAAATAACCCAAGAACCGCATAAATAATATGATTTATATATATGTAAGTAGGCTTTTGGGGTTCTTCAACCGGTAATTCGTTCTCATCAAAAACAAAGTCGGATTCCAAAGCCTTGGAAAAATAGATGGAAGCTTTTCCAAGATACATTCCGTGGTAATCGTAGGTAACGGTTGCCACAAGGTCGGAATCGGTTTCCGAATTAATGGTTATGGAAGAAGTTAAGTCTTCAAAGGATGTGGTCTTCGGTAAAATAATCTTTGAAGTATTGTCCATGGAAAGAATCGGAGCTGAGCTTCCGAAAATATCCTGGTCGGAGTGGAAAAAGCTTTCGTCGGTTACGGTGTATTTTGTTTCGTAATCACTTACCTTTATTTTTTCAAAATTGGAAAAGCCGTAATCAAACAAAAGATTTGTGTCATCGTATTGGAAAGGAGTTTCTTCTTTCATTACTACACAGATAAGCTTCATTCCGTTTCTTTCCGCGCAGGATACCAAGGTGTTTCTTGATTCATCTGTGTAGCCCGTTTTGGAACCTATCAAACCTTCACAGGATTTTATTCCACGGAAATAATAGTTTGTGGAACCCAAAATAAATTCATCAGGCTGATATTCTGTAGGATACCAGTGATATGTAGGTGTTCTGCTTATTTTTGACAACAATTCGTTTTTAAAGAAAACTTTTGCAATCATAGCCAAATCGTAAGCAGTAGTATAATGTTCCGGATCCGTATATCCGTGGGCATTATTGAAGTGGGTATCAAGGCAACCCATTTCTTTGGCCCTCTTATTCATTAAATCCACGAAGGAAGGAATATCGGAACTAACATACTCGGCTAAAGCGTTTGCTGTTTCATTTGCCGAAATAACAAGAACACCGTATAAGCATTCTTCAAGGGTCATTTTTTCTCCTGCATCCATACCCATATTGGAGGCATCCCGGGGAACTGACATTACAGCGTCATAGGAAAAATCCACCAGGTCGTTTAAATTGGAACCTTCTTTTTCCATAGCAAGAAGGCAGGTCATAAGTTTTGTGGTGCTGGCAGGGTACATTTTCTCGTGGGAATTCTTTTCGTAAAGAATAACTCCGGTGTCCGCATCCATAAGTATTGCGGAATACGCGCTGACTGTAGGTCCTACCGGCCAGTTGTCCACCTCGTTTGTTTTTACCGGAAGGAGACGATTTTCTTCCATATAAGAAATATCATCTGCTTTTGCGGATAAAGGTGAAAACAATATTATAGAAGCCAAAGAAAGGCTGATTATCTTAAACAGGTGTTGTTTTTTCATATAAATCTCCATATATCTTAAACATTATAACATTTTTTCGTTGACATGCAGATTTTTATTAGATATATTTTCTTTATGGCTTTAAATGGTTAAAGTCTTAAATTCTGGAGAGACCCTCTTTGGGAGCCGAAGGTGTAAGGTTTAGTCTTACCGATCTCTCAGGCAAAAGGACAGAAAGGAAAGTAAAGAGATGTTTAACAGTATTTTGGGAAAAATCGATGATTTTGTATGGGGCGTTCCGTTAATCGTCCTGATTATGGCAGCAGGTCTTCTGCTTACCATAAGATCAGGTGGAATCCAGTTTAGAAAGCTTGGTAAAGCTTTTAAATTCGCTTTTTCCAAACAGGAATCGGATGAAGAAGGAGAAGTAAGTTCCTTCGGAGCATTATGTACCGCATTATCAGCTACCATCGGTACAGGTAATATTGTTGGTGTAGCTACTGCAATTTGTGCAGGTGGACCCGGAGCTTTGTTCTGGATGTGGGTTGCAGCACTTCTTGGTACTGCTACCAAATATGCAGAGTGTCTTCTTGCAACAAAATACAGAGTAGTAGATGACAACGGTCACGTTCTTGGTGGACCTTTCTACTATATAGAAAGAGGTATGGGCAGCAAGTGGAAATGGCTTGCAAAGCTTTTCGCAGTTTTAGGTGCTTTGGCAGGTTTGATGGGTATCGGTACCATTACTCAGATTAATGGTATCACCACAGCAGCAGAAAACTTCTTTGATGCAGAAAAAGCAAATATTGCTTTCAGCATTGGTGGAAACAGTTATACATGGGCAACAGTAGTTGTAGGTCTTCTTGTTACAGTTTGTGTTGCTTTGGTAGTAATCGGAGGACTTAAGAGAATTTCAAAGGTTTCCGAGATTATTGTTCCTTTTATGGCAGTTATTTATATTGTTGCAGCTATAGTATTACTTTTATGTAACGTTAAGGCTATTCCCGCAGCATTCAAAGAGATTTTTGAAAGTGCATTCGGTCTTCGTGCTGCAGCAGGCGGAGCTCTCGGTGCCATGATGATGGCTATGCAGAAGGGTGTTGCCCGTGGTATTTTCAGTAACGAAGCAGGTTTAGGTTCAGCTCCTATCGCAGCTTGTGCAGCAAAAGTTGAATCTCCCGCAAAGCAGGGACTTATTTCCATGACAGGTACAGTAATTGATACCTTGATTGTATGTACTATGACAGGTCTTGCTATTGTAGTAACAGGTGCTCATGAAGTAGCAGCTGAAGCAGGACTTGAAGGAGCAGCAGTTACAGACTATGCTTTCCAGAATGGTTTACCTCTTCCTAACGGTGTAGGTTCATTCATTTTGATGTTGTGTCTTGTATTCTTTGCATTTACCACAATTCTTGGATGGGACTATTACGCAGAGAGATGTCTGGAATACCTTGTAGGTAATAAGAAGAGTGCTTTGATGACCTTCAAGTGGTTATACATTGTCGCAGTATTTGTAGGACCTTATCTTACAGTTTCAGCTGTTTGGACAATCGCTGATATCTTTAACGGACTTATGGCACTTCCGAACCTTGTTGCTTTGATAGCATTAAGTGGTGTAGTTGCTTCTGAGACAAAGCTTTATATTAATAAGTTGAAACAAAAGTAATTATTTCATATAATAGGAGCCGGTGATTTATTCACCGGCTTTTTTATTGCGAGGTATATATGAGACTTAGAAACATAAGAGGTTCGGAAGACGTAGTAGCTGAAAGCACTTACGTGGTTCATGAATTAAGCGAAGCAAAAAACAACTGGAAAAAAAATTTCGGAAACGACAATCCTGTGTATGTTGAGATAGGAATGGGAAAAGGACGTTTCATTATAGATAATGCACTGAAATATCCGGAAATCAATTTTATTGGTATAGAAAGATATTCAAGTGTTCTTTTGAGAGCTCTTCAGAAGCTTGATGAAATGGAAAATGTTCCTTCCAATATCAGATTTCTTTGTATGGATGCTACTGAAATAACGGAAGCTTTTGGTGAAGAAGAGGTTGATAAAATATATTTGAACTTTTCAGATCCATGGCCTAAGGACAGACATGCCAAAAGAAGACTTCCCTCAAGACAGTTTCTTGCAAAGTACGACAAAATCCTTAAAAAGAGTGGCAAATTGGAATTTAAAACAGATAACAGAGGTCTTTTTGATTTTGCCGTAGAGGAGCTGGAGCCTGCAGGCTGGAAAGCGGAAGTAATCACTTATGACCTTCATAATGATGAAAAATTAATGGAAGGTAATATAATGACCGAGTACGAAGAAAAATTCTCTTCTCTTGGAAATCCTATTTGCAAATACATAATTTACAGATAAAAAGGTACGAAAAGTACCTTTTTTTATTGGAAGGGGTTTACAAAAATAATTTATTATGCTACTATGCTAAAGCATTAAATCAATTTATGGGAGAGAAGTTATGAAAAAATTATTATCTGTATTACTTGCTTTAGTATGTGTTTTTTCTTTAGTAGCATGCGGTTCAAAGGATACCGGCAAGGGAAGAAAGTTTGTTATGGGTATCGATCCTGAATATCCTCCTTTCAGCTATATGGGAGATGATGGTAACTACACAGGCTTCGACGTAGAAATTTGTAAGGCAGCTTGCGAGAAGCTTGGTTGGGAATTCGAAGTATTCGAAGTTAACTGGGACGAGAAACTTATCCAGCTTGATTCAAATGAATGCGACTGCGTTTGGTCAGGTATGACAATTGTTGATTCTATGAAAGAGGAAGGATATGTTCTTTCTACTCCTTACTATGAGAACACACAGGTTCTTCTTGTTAAGGAAAACAGCGGATTTGAAAAATCATCCGATATGGCAGGAAAAGATGTAGCTGTTATGCTTGGAACTTCCGGCGATTTACTTCTTGCCGAAGATCTTAAGGATTGGGCAGATACATTTAACTCACTTGTAACATGTGACAGCTTTTTAAAGTGCTTCACTGAACTTGGCGGAGACGCAGTTGATGGTGTATTTGTTGATTATCCTGTAGCAGCAGCTTATGCAGCAGAAAATGCAGGTTACAAAATCATTAATGAAAACCTTGGTGCAGAGCAGTATGGTGTAGCTTTCCGTTCATCCGATCAGGCAGTTTGCGACGAAATCGAAAAAGCAGTTGCAGAACTTGTAGCTGACGGAACATATAAGGCAATTGCTGAGAAATATCCCGACATTATTGATAATCTTGTATTTATCAATAAATAATCAGGACTTAAATACAGCTTATTAATTTCCCGGAGGTGAAAACTCGCCTCCGGGATTAAGTGTTTTTTAGAAAGAGGTTCTATATGTCGTTAATGACAATGGTATTGAAGATGTCAGAAGGTCTTGGAAGAACCTGTGCCATCTTCTTTCTTACATTAATCTTTTCTTTACCCCTCGGAATGATAGTTGCTCTTCTTAGAATGAGCAAAAATAAAGTGGTAAGTGCCATAACCAGATTTGTAATATCCGTTTTAAGAGGTACTCCTCTTATGCTTCAGTTGCTGGCCGTTACATATGGACCCTACTATATTTCGAAAAGCCTTGGCCTTTCGGAAATATCGGTAGCCCGCAATAAGCTGATTCCGGTTGTTATTGCTTTTGCCATAAATTATGCGGCTTATTTTGCAGAAATTTACAGAGGCGGAATCGAATCCATATCCAAGGGACAGTATGAAGCAGCAGAGGTTTTGGGATACACTAAAGCCCAGACCTTTATTAGGATTATTCTTCCCCAGGTAATAAAAAGAATAATGCCCAGCATCACTAACGAAGTGGTAACTTTGGTAAAAGATACTTCCATGGCATTTACTGTTTCTTATCAGGAAATGTTTACTATCGGTAAGCAGATAGCAAATTCCCAGACAAGTTTTATGCCTTTTGTAGTAGCCGGAGTATTCTATTTTGTATTTAATGCTATTGTAGATTTCTCTATGGGTAAGATAGAGAAAAAACTGAATTACTATAATTAAGGAGGGAGCCGGTATGTCAGAAAATATTCTTGAGTTAAAAGATATTACTAAAGCTTTTGACGAAAACGGAGTACTTAAGGGTATTTCACTTTCAGTTGACAAGGGTGAAGTAATTTCCATCATCGGGCCTTCCGGTTCCGGTAAATCTACTCTTTTAAGATGTGCAACGCTTCTGGAGAAAATAGATTCAGGTTCCATCAGATATAATGATACCGTTGTGGCAAAAACAGTGGATGGAAAGGCCGAATATCTTTCCAAAAACGAATTGACCCACGTGAAAAGTTATTTTGGCCTGGTATTCCAGCAGTTTAATCTTTTTCCCCACTATTCTATTTTAAGAAACATTATGGATGCGCCCATTAATGTTCAGAAGCGTGACAAAGAAGAAGTAAAGAAAGAAGCATTGGAGCTTCTTGACAAAATGGGTCTTTCGGATAAAGCGAATGCTTATCCCTGCCAGCTTTCCGGAGGACAGCAGCAGCGTGTTGCCATAGCAAGAGCGTTGGCACTGAATCCGAATATTTTATTTTTCGATGAGCCTACATCAGCATTAGATCCGGAGCTTACAATCGAAGTATTGAAAATTATCCGTAAGCTTGCGGATGAAAAAATGACTATGGTAATCGTTACCCATGAAATGTCTTTTGCAAGAGCGGTAAGTAACAGAGTTATTTTTATGGATGGCGGTTACATAGTAGAAGAGGGAGAACCTGAAGAAGTATTCGGAAATCCTAAAATGGAAAGAACAAAACAATTTTTGCGGAGTTATGAGCAGTAATGGATATAAAATATGTTATGGCAGATCCTACGGGAAACATTACAGCCCTGGTGGAGACACTGGTTCCTACAGAGAACCAGCCTGAAATTGCAGAAGCTATCTTGGAAAAAGAACCTACCTGCGAACAGGTGGGTTATATTCTTTGGCCCATGGATGGAAGCGATATTTCACTCAGAATGGCCGGAGGAGAATTCTGCGGTAATGCCACAATGTCTACTGCTGCGTATTTTTGCAAAAAGCAAGATTTAAAAGATGGTGAAAAGAAAACCGTTAAGGTTAAGGTTGTGGGAACATCCGGAGTTTTGGCTGTGGATGTGGAAAACAAAGGCGGCGTTTTTTATACAACAATAGAAATGCCTAAGCCTTTGAAGATTTCAGATGTGAAATTCACTTTTGAAGGACATAACTACATCTACCCGGTGGTGGAGTTTGATTCAATTTCTCACGCCATTATTGAAAATGACCTTCCGGTTTATATGCCTGAGGCATGCATTAAAATGTGGTGCGACAGTTTGAGGGCAAAGGGCCTTGGCCTGATGATGCTTTATAACAATAATACTTCTTTAAGGCCTTTGGTTTATGTTACTACTCCGGAGACCATGTTTTGGGAAAGCTCCTGCGCAAGCGGAACAACGGCTGTGGGAGTTTATTTTGCCAAGAAAACAGGTAAACCTGTTAAAATGGAACTTAATGAACCGGGCGGAAAACTGTTGGTAGAGACTTTTTGTGACGGAAGGGTTAAGTTGTCCGGAAAAGTTATTATTTAGTATGGTCATCCTTTGGAATCATTGACAAAAGAGGGTGCATAAGGTACAATCATTTTTGTTCGCAAAGAACGAAAATTCGGGGTGTGGCTCAGTTTGGTAGAGCGCCACGTTCGGGACGTGGAGGTCGCAAGTTCGAATCTTGTCACTCCGATTCAGTAAAAACAAGGGTTTCAGAAAAGTCTGAACCCTTATTTTATTACTCAGTTCTAACTTTATTCTAACTTTTTCCGTTTATTCATAAAATACTTATCTTTTCATGGAATATAGCTTCTCTGAATCTTACTGTATTATATTGTGTTTTTTACTTTGTATATGTCTTAAGTGAAATGATATCGGTCATAGCTTCCGATACTTCTTTCTTTGTTTCTTTGTCTTTTACTTTAGCGTATATTCTAAGAGTTGTATCTATGTCGGCATGCCCAACCCATTTTTGAATACTTTTAACATCCAGACCTTGATGAATAAGTATTGAAACACATGAACTTCTAAGGCCATGAAGGGTGATTCTCTGGGGAAGCTCCGGATGCTTTTTGATTAATTTGCCAAAGGCTTTAGTAGGGTAATCGGGATAGAACAGAGAACCGTCGATATGTTTGAAAATATAATCATTATCAACATATTCTTTTCCAAAAAGTCTGCGACTATCATCTTCTTTTTTTCTCAGATTGATAAACATCTCTATCTGCTCATCTGTAAGAGGATACAACCTGTTACTTGATTCGGTCTTTGTGGAATTGGATCGATTGATTTTTGTTCCTTTGGTAACAGTATGATTGATGCGCATTGTTTTGTCCTTAAAGTTTATTGCAGACCATCGTAAGCCAAGTACTTCTTCACGTCTGAGTCCAAAAAAAAGAGAAACATAGAACAACTCATATAGAGGATGGTCTTTCGCTATAAATAAGAAAAGCTGTGCTTCTTCGTAGGAAAAGAACTCATCATCAGTATTCTTTTCCTTTGAATACTCCACAGCCAGATTCTTATTTATTATTACATTTTTGGAAGGATTATAAGAAACCAATCCTTCTTTAGTAGCTTCTTCCAAAACCAGTCCGAGAAAGACTTTGATGTCTTTAACGGTGCGTTGTTGGAGATGGCGGGTTATAAACAAGTCGTCTAAAAAAGCTTCGACCAGGGTTTCATCTATTTCTTTGACTTTTACCTTTTTAAAAAAGTGTTTGATATGATTTGCTCTTTGGCAATAGGCGGAATAAGTCGTGTCTGATACTTCTCGCTTCTTGTTCCTTAGAATAATATCAATATAGTCTGAAAAAGTAATATTTCTATCGGTTATATACATAAAGTTCCGATTGAGTAATGTTCTACGTATTTCAATTGCTTTCTTAACATTTTCAGGTGTGTCGGAAAGCCCGGTTGATATCCATTTCTTCTCTGATTTCTTGATACCGTCTTTTATTACAGGGTGGGAGCTTACGATATATAGGAAACCTTTCTTGCCTTGTATACCGGTCGCTCTTTTTCCGTCTTTTTTGAGTCTTGCCATGTTATACTGCCTCCTTTGTAAAATCATAGTCGGGATACATGAATTCCAGAAGATAGAGTTTGGGAATTCTGTACTTCCCGCCAACTTTGATTGATCGAATCTTACCTTCGGCAAGGTAGTTGTAAACAGTATTCCGCCCGGTTTGTAGGATTTTCTGTACTTCTTCGGGTAGAAGTACATCCTTGTATTCAGTTAACAGCTGCGTGTACTTCATGCTGGCACCTCCTTTCATTATTTTTTTTGAATTCCTCAATGATTTCTTGAATTGCCTCATAGGGTGTGGAATCTTTTACACCACATGAATCTCTGAGGGTAAGCAACTCCTCCTTAAATTTTCGATTTGCTCGTTGTCTGTTTCGGTTTTTCACGTTTCTCCTTTCTTGGCATAGTTAATAAGCCTTTGCTCGTAACGGCGACATCCGATTTTTCGGGAAACTCCGGGTTCTTGTGAACCAAGTCTGTTATTACGTTGTGCTTTTCTTTTTATCAAAAGCACTTTAATGTTCTTATAGTTACCATATCAGTATATTTAGATGTTGTCAAGCACATATATGTGCTTATTTATAGGTAAATGTTCTTAAATAGTTCATTTTAGTGCTTTTATTGTGTCGGGAGCTATGATATAATCCAGATAACTCAAAAAATATGGAGGAAAAACCGTATGATAATGACAAATAATCAGTTTGGAAATGATCCATTGGATTTCAATGAAGATACTTCAGCAGATCGCGTTGGCTCACGAATTCGCGCAATCAGAATGGCTAAAGGTGTGTCACAGGCTGAATTAGGTGAAAAGGTAGGATTAAATGCAGATAGAATTCAAAAATATGAAAATGGAGCAAGAAAACCCAAATCAGATATGCTTAAGCAGATTGCCAGGGTTTTGGATGTAAGTACTCTTGCACTTGCTGATCCGGTTACAACAAATTATGTCGGAGCCATGTTTGCCATGTTTGAAATGGAGCGTACCTTCAATATGCATATATCAAAAACAGCTTCCGATCATGCTCCGGGGTTTTGCCTTTCGGTAGATTTCCGCGAAGGAATGTATAGGCACATGGAGGAATGGTATAAGGTATATGAAAAGATGAAATCTGAGTTAGAGGTTGCATCAACTGATGAAGAAAGAAAAGCAATCATGGATTCATATAATAACTGGGAATGGACATATCCGCAGGGAATAGTAGATAAAACAGAAAGAGAAATGCAAAAAGCTCGCCTTAAGAATAAAATTGGTGAGCTGCAGGAAGCTTTAGAACAGCTGGAACAGGAAGATGAGGAATAATATGGCTGACAATGAAATAAAAATGGTTACAAATGAGAATAGCAATCTCGACAATCAAGATACTTACAATGCAGTACGAGGATATGTTATTGTCGCACAGAGACAGGTTACAGCTGCCGTTAATTCTGCGATGGTTAATGCATATTGGAATATAGGAAAACAGATATATGAAGCATGCGGAGAAAGCGAACGCGCTGAGTACGGAAAGCAATTGCTACAGTATCTGTCCGATAAGCTTACAGCGGAATTTGGTAAAGGATTTACCGTATCAAATCTAAGAAACATGAGGCAGTTTTACCTTACATTTCAGAATCGCGACGCAGTGCGTAGCGAATTGAGTTGGACACATTATCGTAGCCTTATGCGTGTGAATGATGAAGCCGCAAGAGAATTTTATCTTGAAGAAACAGTTAAATCAGGATGGAGTTCTAGACAATTAGACCGTCAGATTAATTCATTTTATTACCAGAGAATTCTTGCAAGTAAAGATAAAGATAGTGTTGCTGCAGAGATTGACACTTTAGAACCTAGACCGGAATATGAAAAAATAATCAAGGATCCATATGTATTGGAATTTTTGGATTTGCCGGCTAATGAGCATTTCTATGAGTCTGAATTGGAACAGGCATTAATTGATCATTTACAAAAGTTTTTGCTTGAACTTGGACGAGGATATTCTTTCGTAGCAAGACAGAAGCATTTTAATATGGATGGACGTCATTTCTATATTGATTTGGTGTTCTATAACTATATATTAAAATGCTTCGTACTAATAGATTTGAAAATTGGCGATCTTACTCATCAGGATCTTGGACAGATGCAGATGTATGTAAATTACTACACCAGAAACATGATGAATGAGGGTGATAATCCTCCTATTGGCATTGTATTATGCGCAGATAAAAGCGATACATTAGTGGAATACACTCTTCCGGAAGATAATAACCAGATATATGCTGCAAAATACCTTCCTTACATGCCTACTAAGGATGAGTTAAAACGAGAATTGAGACTGGAAGAGTTTGAGAAAAAGGAATAATTATAAGAAGACGAATAATGGCATTAGAGAGATAAATTTTAATTTAATGCGGAGGTAATGTAATGAATATAGATCAGTTTTATGCGCCTGGTGAGGAAATTGTTGAGTCAGAAAGACTCATCATGAGACGATTAAGACCGGACGATTATTTGGCAATGACCGCATGGGATATGGATGAAAGAGTATACAAATATTTGATGAGTTCGGTATGCAAAACTCCGGAGGAACCTCTTGTCTGGCTTCCAAAGAAGGATCCAAAATCCAAAATCAATATATTGATGCTGGTTATAGATAAAGAGGATGGTCATGCTGTCGGTACATATGCTTTAAATCATGATGTTCAAAGGGATGTTTGGACA
>JAZLJG010000228.1:0-3209 GCA_045617745.1 Lachnospiraceae bacterium
GCGGTAGTGCTTTTACCGTATGTATGGGCTACGGGAGGCTTTAATAATGTTTCCATGGACATGCTGTGTGTTGTGATGCTTTTGATTGTGGGCGTTGTTCATACGGGAATTGCCTACGCATTGTATTTTTCTGCCATGGGAGGGCTTTCGGCAAACTCGGTGGCTATTTTAAGTTATATCGATCCTGTGGTAGCCATTCTTCTTTCTACGTTTCTTTTGAAAGAAAGCATGGATGTTTATAAGATTATGGGCGCTGTTCTGATTTTGGGCGCAACTTTATGGAGTGAATTGTCAGGTGGAAAAGATAAGTGAAAAAGTAATTCTTGTAGGGTTATCATCCTCAACAAATCCTGATGCGGAAAGTTCCTTAAGGGAACTTAGCGAGCTTGCGAAGACCGCAGGGGCAGAAACCGTGGGAATGGTAATCCAGGCAAGGGAATATGAACATCCCACCACATATGTGGGAACAGGTAAACTTGAGGAAATCAAAGAGCTTATCGAAGAAACCGGGGCAACCGGAATTATCTGTGATGACGAGCTTTCGCCTTCCCAGATGAACAATATGGAAAAAATACTCGATACCAAGGTAATGGACAGGACGGTACTTATTCTTGATATATTTGCGGGAAGGGCAAAAACCGCCGAAGGAAAAATTCAGGTTGAGCTTGCCCAGTTAAGGTACAGCCTTACCCGTCTGGCAGGATACGGTAAATCCATGTCCAGACTTGGCGGTGGTATCGGTACAAGGGGACCCGGTGAGTCGAAGCTGGAATCCGACAGAAGAGTGGTGCGTAACAGGGTTTCTAAGCTTAAGGCAGAGCTTACTGAGGTTGTTAAACATAGAGACGTTACGAGACAGCAAAGGGAGAGAAACAGAATCCCCGTTGTGGCCATTGTGGGCTATACAAATGCGGGTAAATCAACGCTT
The DNA here is from genome assembly GCA_045617745.1 of Lachnospiraceae bacterium. Taxonomy (GTDB): domain Bacteria; phylum Bacillota; class Clostridia; order Lachnospirales; family Lachnospiraceae; genus UBA1258. The sequence continues at coordinate 929 of JAZLJG010000228.1, forward strand.
TTAAATACCCTTACGGATGCGGATGTTTTGTCTGAGGACAAGCTGTTCGCAACCCTTGATCCTACCACGCGAAATTATAAGCTGGTATCGGGAGAAGAAGTTCTTCTTACAGATACGGTTGGATTTATCAATAAGCTTCCCCATCATCTTGTGGAGGCTTTTAAAAGTACCCTTGAAGAGGCTAAGTATGCGGATATCATAGTACATGTGGTGGATGCGTCAAACTCCGAGGCACTTTCCCAGATGGATGTTGTGTACGATACCTTAAAGAGCCTTAAGGTAGAGGGAAAACCGGTTATTACGCTTTTTAATAAGTGCGATGTGGCAGGAGAAGAACATGGCATCAAGGATTTGAATGCTTTAAGGACTATAAATATTTCTGCGAAAACCGGTAAGGGGTTGCGGGAATTTACAAAGGCTTTGGAAGGAGTCTTAAGCGAGAGAAAAGAACATATTGAGAAGTTGTTTTCTTTTGGCGAGGCAGGAAAAATCCAGCTGATTCGTAAGTCCGGGCAGTTGATTTCTGAAGAGTACAGAGAGGACGGAATATTTGTGGTGGCAAATGTTCAGAAGGAAATAGTGGGAAAACTTTAGAACTATCGGGGCGGGGGCCGTTTCTGAAAATAGTCGGTAGTGAAAGGGGCAGGTGGAACCTGTCCCTTTTTCGCCAAAAGGCGAATAGGAACCCGTCCCTAATTCGCCGGGAGGCGAAACCAGGCGAAGAAGTCGCCGGAGGCGGGACAGGAAACGAAGTAGGTCTCTAACATTTGAATGTTGGCACTTTTGGCTGCGTCGGGATTTTCCAGGGCGCAGTCGGAAATGTTTTTTACGATTCGATGCCAGTCTCTTATAAACTGCTCGTATTTTGAAAGGTTGGGGATGCCCAGCCATTTTTTGACTTTGATTTTGGTTTTATTAGGGTAAGGGCATTCGTGCACTTGGATAAAGTACTTAAAGTCACCCTTATCGTCGTAGATACGGCCGAGAGGGAAGAGCCTGCAAAAGCCGGGGCGGAAGTCGTGAATAAGGCAGCGGCCTTCGTCGCTTAAGAAACTGCAGGTGTGGGTATCGGGTTTCTTGCAAAGGTAAGGAGTAATTACTCCGTCTACAACGGTAAGGCTAATGATTCCGTCGTTAAGCATTTTCGTAAAATTGGAATTTAAGCCTTTTGAGAGCTCGAAAATGTCATAGGGGTCAAGATGAATAGTGTCATCCGTAACCTTGCAGCATTCGAAGCACCCCTTGCAGTCCTGACAGAATACCTTGACCATGTCCTCAGCGGTGTATTTGTGTCCATCTGAAATTTCTTCAAAGGTAAGATTTCTTTTCATAGCAAGTATTATATATTTTCCGGAGGAAAAAATAAAGACGCTGTCAATTTGATTGATAGAGTCTTTTCTTTTTGCTAAAATTACGGTTATGAGCAAAAGAACAATTGTCACGGGAATTTTGGCCCATGTTGACGCAGGTAAAACTACATTATCGGAGAGCCTTCTTTTTGAGGCAGGCAATATAAGAAAGCTTGGCAGGGTAGATAATAAGGATTCTTTTCTTGATACGGATGTGATGGAAAGGGAAAGAGGAATTACTATCTTTTCAAAGGTTGCAAGGCTTAGGATGGAGAAAACGGAGCTTGTCCTTATGGATACGCCGGGACATGTGGATTTCAGCGGCGAAATGGAGAGAGTTCTGGATGTTCTTGATGAGGCCATCTTATTGATTAATGCTTCCGACGGGGTTCAGGCACATACGAAAACCGTATGGAAATTACTTAGAAAAAGAAATATACCCACATTTATATTTGTAAATAAAATGGATCTTCCGGATACGGACAAGGGAAGGCTTCTTGAAAATCTTCGTAAAGAGCTTTCAAGGGAAGTTGTGGATTTTACGGATGCTTTAAGCGAAGCTTTTTTCGAAGAGGTGGCAACCGGGTCTGAGGACCTTTTGAATACGTATATGGAGGCAGGGGAGATTCCTGCGGGGAAAATCAGGGATGCGGTGGCCGCATCAGAGATTTTCCCGGTATACTTTGGCTCTGCCCTAAGGCAAGAAGGGGTAAAGGAATTTCTGGAGGGCTTTTTGAATTACTCAAAAAGCCCGGTATACAATAATGATTTTGGGGCAGTGTGCTACAAAATCACGAAGGATAAGGCGGGAAACCGTCTTACACATTTGAAGGTTACAGGAGGTTCCCTTAAGGTTAAGGGAACCCTGAAGGATGAGAAGATAAACGAAATACGTATGTATTCCGGAGAAAAGTATGAGGTGGCAGGGGAGG
>JAZLJG010000229.1:0-29043 GCA_045617745.1 Lachnospiraceae bacterium
GGAGCTTTGGAAAGCTGGGAGTATATTGTGACAACCTCCTCAAAGCCTCTTGAGGATGGTCAGCTTGTAAGACTTAAAGACAACTAAAGGAAGAATATATGGAGTACTTAAGAAAGGTATTCGACAGGACACATATAAAGCTTCTGATTATCGCCGGGATATCCCTTGTTCTGGGGCTTATTCTGATACTTATTGGAAAGAAAAGCGTTTCCAGCCTTGAGGATCAGAATTTTGCAAGCCGCTGGAGCGACAAAAAGGATTTTTCCCAGGTAAGTGTTTTCTACTCGGAGCTTTCCGGGTTTGACGAAAACGGAGTAATGGAGCTTTCATATAAAATTGACAAAAAGCTTCTGACAGATTCCATTGCCACGCAGAATGAAAATGCCAGAACATGGGTCTATGCTTATTCTGCCAACGGAGAAGCGGATGTTGTATCTAAATCATCAAGCAGGAAGGTTCGCGTTATGGGAATCGGAGGGGATTATTTCCTGTTCCATCCCGTGGAGCTTGTAACGGGCTCCTTCTTTGACAGTGATTATGTTATGAAGGACCTTATTTTACTGGACACAGAAACAGCATGGAACCTTTTCGGCTCATATGATGTGGTGGGTCAGATAGTTGAAATCGGCGGAGTTTCCCATGTGGTAACCGGTGTTGTAAAGCAGGAAGAAGGAAGACTGAATTCTCTTGCCGGAAACGATGAAGCAACTATTTATATGTCATTCAGTTCTCTTTCAGAGAACGGAAGGGCGAGCTATATAAATTGCTTTGAGGCATTGCTTCCGAATCCGATTTCTTCCTACGCTCTTGATACGGTGAAATCCCAGGTTCCCGTAGAAGAGAAGCGTTTTGAAATCATCGAAAATTCCGAAAGATTCAATTTTGTCAATTTACTGAAGCGTGTTCCAAAATTCGGAACCCGCGGAATGAATGCCAAGGGAGTTATATATCCCTACTGGGAGAACATGGCAAGAGGTGTTGAAGATTATCTGACGCCTTTGGCTGTTTTGGGTTGCATTTTCTTTGCATATCCCATAATATTAATTGTCTGTATCCTTATACGTATGTGGAGAAAGAGAACTGTCCACAAAAGCGATATCTTCAGATTTTTCGAAGAAAAAGCAGAGGATTACAGGGAAAACAGAAAGAGAAAGAAGGATGAACTTGAAGTTGAAGAAATTTTGTAAGAGAGCATTATGCCTTACTTTGTGCGTAGTGATGATTGCATCGCTTACCGCTTGTAAGAAAAAGAACAAAAACACAAATACCATTGATAAAAACACAATATATTCCGAAGAAGCACTTAACATTGCTTTTCCTGAGAACTTTAGTGTAAATACCCTTGATATTGTGGGTAATAAACTGGCATTTTACGGAAATACCTGGGATGAGATTACATACGAAACAAAGTACCTTTGCGGTTCGGTAAATGTTGACGGTTCCGATTTCAATATGTTTGAAATCAAACTTCCCGAGTATGAGATGCCCGAAGGCGCATACGGCCCTATAGACGATATGCCTACTCCCTACGTTGTAGAGGAAGGACTTGAAGAGGCATTTGAGGAGGCACTTGATGAGGCACAGCCTGTAGAAGATTTGGAAATCGGATCTGAAGAGGAATTACCCACAGAAGAAGGTGAAGACCTTTGGGTAGATGAAGATGTATATGCATCAAGTGATATGCTGATTGATCCTTATGTTCCCTACTACGGTGGAGCATGGATTGACAGAGTTATTCCTCTTAAATCCGGAGATTTTGTTGCATTTATTAATGAATCAGTTCCCGATGACATTTATGCAGAAGGATACAATTACATTAACAGATATTCCGCTAAGCTTCTTGATGAAAAGGGAAATGAAAAGAAAACAGAATCCCTTTCCGATAAGTACAACATTGAATACATTAACGATTTTATTGCTACTGATGACGGAGGACTTCTTCTTTCCTACGGAACAGGATTCCTTTTTTTGGACAAGGATATTAATGTAGTAAGCCAGAAGGACAGCAATGGAGATACATATTACAATTTCATGAAGCTTAAGGATGGTTCTTTGGCCGTTTCTTTCTGGATGGACGGAAAGACAGAGTTCCACAGATTTGATCTGAACAGACTCGAAATGGGTGAAGCGATTTCTTTCCCCGATAATGTTTCCAACATGTCTGTTATGGACGGTTCCGGAAATTACGACATTTTGTTATATGATTCAGTACAGCTTTATGGTGCAAATGTAGGCGATACAGAAATTACGCCTATCATGAACTTTGTAAACTCGGATCTTTCCACACAGTATTTCACTTCCATCGGTTTCACGTCGGACGGAGTGCTTGTAGGTAGTTACAATGACTGGGACAGCGAGACCTCAAGCTTCAAAGTATGCAAATATACAAAGGTTGACCCTTCAACAATTGTTGACAAGCAGGTTCTTACTATCGGTTGCCTGTGGCTTGATTCCGAAATGAGAAAAGATGTTATTGCTTTTAACAAGAGCAATAATGAATACAGAATTACCATCAAGGATTATTCATCATACGATTCACAAGAAGACTGGGATGCAGGAAGCAAGAAGTTCAATTCCGACATTGCATCCGGACAGAGCCCTGATATTATTATCGCAAACGATGCTTCCATGATTATGAATTATGCACCCAAGGGCTTGTTTGTAGACTTAAACAAGTACATGGATGAGGATCCCGATATTGATAAGAGCGACATTTTCCCCAACCTTTTGGAGGCCTGCTCTTATAAGGGAAAGCTTTGTGCTATCACACCCAGCTTCTATATTTCCACAGTAATCGGAAAGACTTCCGCTCTCGGCGGCAGAAAGAGCTGGACCTTTGAAGACTTCAAGAACTTTGAAAAGACCTTACCCGAAGGAACAACTCTTTTCAATGAGTTAACAAGAGAGGACCTTCTTAACAGTATGCTGAACATCAATGTGGGCGACTACATAGATGCACAGGCAGGAAAGTGTTATTTTGACTCTCCCGAATTCATCGATCTTATTACCTATGTTAAGAGCTTACCTACATGGGAAGACTTATATACCGATGAGTACTGGGAAGATTACGATTACACAAGTGCTGAAACAGCATTCAGGGAAAACAGGGCAATTCTTCAGATGTATACCTTGTATTCACTTTCCGACTACAAGTATTCATTAAGAGGAACATTCGGAGAGGACCTTACATTTGTAGGATATCCTTGTAAGGAAGGAAACGGTTCCGCACTGTTTATTAACTCCTGCTACGCTATTTCTTCCAAGAGCGCAAATCCTGATATGGCTTGGGATTTCATAAAGAAATATGTATCTTCCGACTACCAGAGCAAAATTTCCTGGGGACTTCCCGCTTCCATGACCCAGTTTGACAAGCTTGGCAAAGAAGCAATGGAAAAGCCTTACTGGATGGATGGCATTGAAAAAGTTGAATACGATGATACTTACTACTTAAACGGTCAGGAAATCATTATGGATCCTTTGACTGCCGACGAAGTAAAAACAGTAAAAGACTTCATTCTTTCCGTTAACAAAATCAGCAGCTATCAGACCGGTCTTGAAGAGATTATTGCCGAGGATACAGAGCCCTTCTTCGCCGGTGAAAAAACCGCAGAAGAGGTTGTTAAGATTATTCAGAGCAGAGCTTCTATTTACCTTAACGAAAGACAGTAAAAAGTTGTATGAAATATTGAAATTTAGGGTGGACATTTGTCCACCCTTTTTTTACTATAAGAATAGCAACATTTGAAAACTAATTAACTATAAATGAATTGTTTATTAGGTAATAGATGGCTAAAATAAAAGTAAAATGGAGGTAAGACTATGTATTACATTGGTATTGATTTAGGAACATCCGCAGTAAAATTATTGCTCATGGATTCCGAAGGAAAAATCGTAAATATCGTTTCCAAGGAATATCCTCTTTATTTCCCCAATCCCGGCTGGTCAGAACAGAAGCCTGAGGACTGGTTTGAGCAGAGTATGGCAGGCCTTAAGGAGCTTACAAAGGACATTGATAAGTCAAAGGTTCGCGGTATAAGCTTCGGCGGACAGATGCACGGTCTCGTTATTCTTGATAAGGATGACAATGTTATAAGACCCGCTATTCTTTGGAATGACGGACGTACTACTGAGGAATGCGATTATTTAAATAACGTTATCGGAAAGGATAAACTTTCCCAGTACACAGCAAACATTTCCTTTACAGGATTTACAGCACCCAAGGTATTATGGGTAAAGAACAAAGAACCTGAAAACTTCGCAAAAATCGCTAAGATGATGCTTCCCAAGGATTATCTTGCATACAAGCTGTCAGGAGTTCACTGCACAGACGTATCAGACGCTTCCGGTATGCTTTTGTTCGATGTTAAGAATCGTACATGGAGCAAGGAAATGTGTGAAATCTGTTCCGTAAAACCCGAATGGCTTGCAAAGATTTATGAAAGCTATGAGAAGGTTGGAACATTACTTCCCGAAATCGCTAAGGAATTAGGCTTCCCCGAAGATACAATCGTAGCAGCAGGCGCAGGCGACAACGCAGCAGCAGCCGTTGGTACAGGTACAGTAGGTGACGGAAGATGTAACATTTCCCTTGGAACTTCCGGAACAATCTTTATTTCTTCCAAGAAATTCGGCGTAGATAAATTCAACGCATTACATTCTTTTGCACATGCAGACGGAACATATCACTTAATGGGATGTATGCTTTCCGCAGCTTCCTGTAACAAGTGGTGGATGGATGAAATCATCGGTACAAAGGATTACGCAGCAGAGCAGAAGAACATTACAAAGCTTGGTGAGAACCATGTATTCTTCCTTCCTTACCTTATGGGTGAAAGATCTCCTTTGAACGATCCCTTCGCAAGAGGAACCTTCACTGGAATCACAATGGATACCACAAGAGAAGATATGACTCAGGCAGTTTTGGAAGGTGTTGCATTTGCACTTCGTGATTCCTTTGAAGTTGCCAAGAGCCTTGGTATTAAGATTGAACGTACCAAGATTTGCGGTGGCGGAGCCAAGAGCCCTCTTTGGAAGAAGATGATTGCCAACATTCTTAACATCAAGGTTGACGTTATCGAAAGTGAAGAAGGACCCAGCATGGGCGGTGCAATGCTTGCAGCAGTAGCAGCAGGCGAGTACAAATCAGTTGAAGAAATCGCTGAGAAGTTTGTACACGTTGTTGATACGGTTGAACCCGATGCAGAGCTTGCAGCCAAGTATGACGCAAGATATAAACAGTTCAAAGAGATTTATCCTGCTTTGAAGCCTGTTTTTGAAATAATCAAATAAGGAGAAAAGACTATGAAGATTTATTCAGTTAACGATGCGGAATTCAAAGAGTACGGACGTGTGGTTGATAACGTAGACTTTACAGAACTTGTAGAAGCTATGAAAAAGACCCCCTGCCCCGAAGGCGTAGTTTACGAGCCCGGTATTGCAGAGCTTGAAAGCTTAAAGGTTGCTAAGGAAATTTCAGACGTAGTATATGGTGAAATGCCTATTCAGATTGGTTACTGCAACGGTCACAACTGCATGCTCAACGCACTTGAGTATCACAGAGATTCCGAAATAAATGTTGCAGCTACAGATGCTATCTTAATGCTTGGTCTTTTAAGAGAAGTTGAAAAGGATTTCACTTATGACACAAAGAATGTTAAGGCTTTCTTTGTACCTGCAGGAACAGCTGTTGAAGTATATGCTACCACTCTTCACTATGCACCTTGTGGTGTTGACGGAAAGGGCTTCCAGGTAACAATCGTTCTTCCCAAGGGAACAAACTATCCCCTTGCTGCAAAGCATGCTAAATTGAATGCAGACGGAACAGCTCCCAACGAAGACGCATTAATCACAGCTACCAACAAGTGGCTTATCGGTCACAAGGAAGGCGGACTTGATGAGGGTTCATTCCTTGGCCTTAAGGGTAAGAACCTTAATATCAACGAATAAATAAATGGAACAGAATGTCGATGTATGGTAAAATACTATCGATGTGTTAAATATTTAAATCATTATTCTAGGAGGAAAAATATATGATTAACATTCCCGAGATTAAATTGGGTATTGTAGCAGTTAGCCGTGACTGCTTCCCCATCGCTTTATCTGAAAAGAGAAGAGCAGCTATCAAAGCAGCATTTAAGGGTGACTTATATGAATGCCCTGTTACTGTTGAAAACGAAAAGGATATGTTAAAGGCAGTTGAAGATGTTAAGAAGGCAGAGTGTAATGCACTTGTTGTTTTCCTCGGCAACTTCGGACCTGAAACACCTGAAACACTTATCGCAAAGAACTTCGACGGCCCTTGCATGTTTGTTGCAGCAGCTGAAGGTGATGGCGATATGATTAACGGACGTGGTGATGCATACTGTGGTATGCTTAACTGCTCTTACAACCTTGGTATGAGACACCTTAAAGGATATATTCCTGAATATCCCGTTGGAACAGCTGATGACATCGCTAAGATGATTGCTGATTTCGTTCCGATTGCTCGTGCTATCGTTGGCGTTAAGAACTTAAAGATTATTACCTTTGGTCCCAGACCTCAGGACTTCTTCGCTTGTAACGCTCCTATCAAGGGCTTATATGAATTAGGCGTTGAAATTGAAGAAAACTCAGAGCTTGACTTACTTGTTTCTTACAAGGAGCATGCTAACGATCCCCGTATTCCTGCTATCTGCGATGAGATGGCTAAGGAAATGGGCGAAGGAAAGTACTATCCTGACTTAAATGCACGTATGGCACAGTTCGAACTTACCCTTCTTGACTGGGCTGAGAACCACAAGGGTGCTCGTAAGTATGTTGCATTTGCTGATAAGTGCTGGCCTGCATTCCCTTCACAGTTCGGATTTGAGCCCTGCTACGTAAACAGCCGTTTAGTAAGCAAGGGAATTCCGGTATCCTGCGAAGTTGACGTTTACGGTGCATTATCCGAGTACATTGGTCTCTGCGTATCTTATGATGCAGTTACCCTTCTTGATATTAACAACTCTGTTCCTCAGTACATCTACGATGAAGGTATCAAGGGTAAGTACAACTACAGCCTTACAGATACATTCATGGGCTTCCACTGCGGAAATACTCCTCAGTGCAAGATGTGCGCTGATCGTGCTGTTAAGTATCAGCTTATCCAGCACAGAGTTCTTGAGCCCGCCGGTTCAGAACCCGACATTTCAAGAGGTACTCTTGAAGGCGATATCGCTGCAAGTGATATTACATTCTATCGTTTACAGTGCAACTCTGACGGCGAATTAAAGGCTTACATCGCAGAAGGTGAAGTTCTTGACGTTCCTACACAGTCATTTGGTGGTATCGGTATCTTCGCTATTCCTGAAATGGGACGTTTCTATCGTCACGTTCTCGTTGAGAAGAGATATCCTCACCACGGCGCAGTTGCATTTGGTCACTACGGAAAGCTTCTTTACGAAGTATTCAAATTCTTCGGAATTAAGGATATTGCATACAATCAGCCTGCAAACCTTCCTTATCCTACAGAGAATCCTTTCAAATAAGATAGTGAAAAATCACTGAAGGTTTTCAAAACCCCGCGACATAGTCGCGGGGTTTGTTGTATACTAGGGGAGAAAACAGGGAGGGATAACCATGAAAATAGTAGTACTTGAAAGAAGCAGCGTGGGAATGGATGTTTCCATCGATTGCTTTAATGAACTTGGAGATGTAACCGCTTATGAGGTTACTGCATATGAAGAAATAGCAGAACGTGTTAAGGATGCAGATATCGTGGTAGCAAATAAAAGCAGACTCAACAAGGATACCCTTGAAGATGCGAAAAATCTGAAGCTTATCTGCGAGTTTGCCACAGGGTTTGACAACGTTGATATAGAATATTGTAAAAGCCGTGGAATAGGAGTTTGTAATGTAAGGGATTACAGTACCGATATGGTGGCACAGCATACTTTTGCCATGGCGCTCTATTTGTCCGAGAAACTCAGTCACTATGATAATTTTGTAAAGAGCGGACAGTATGCAAATCATTACAGATTTTCATATTTTGATCTTCCTTTTACTGAGCTGGCAGGGAAGACCTGGGGTATTATCGGAATGGGCAATATCGGTAGAAAGGTTGCAAAGATAGCTACAGCATTCGGTTGCCGTGTTATTTTCTATTCGGTAACGGGAAAATCTACCGTCACAGAGTATGAAAGGGTTGATTTTGACACACTTCTTAAGGAGTCGGATTACCTTTCTTTGCACTGTCCGTTATCTGATTTATCAAGAGGTATCATAGATAAAAACGCTTTTTCCAAGATGAAAAAGACGGCATTTTTGCTTAATGTAGCCAGAGGACCGGTTGTAAATCAGCAGGATTTATATGATGCACTCATGGAGGAAAAAATTGCAGGTGCAGGTCTTGATGTTTTGGAAAAAGAACCCATTTCGAAGGACAATCCTCTTGGAACCATTATGGATTCCACAAAACTGATTATTACACCCCATCTTGCATGGGCTTCAGTTGAAGCACGAGAACGTTGCGTTAAACTTAATTACGATAATATTAAAGCGTTTTTAAACGGTGAAGAACTTTGCCGTGTAGATAAATAAAGAGAGGATGCAGAAATGAAGGTTAAGGAGAGTAATTTTATTAAGGAGAACAAGCCACTGTTTAAGAAGCTTGTTAATACCCTTCTTGAGGATTATGAATATGTTTCCGTTTTTGTAAATGACTCCATAGGAAAGGGTTACTCCGTATCAAAAGCAGGAATCAATATTTCCGAAAGTGAACTGAATACCACAAGGGGATATGTAGTCAAGGTTTACGACAGAGGATGTTACGCAGAGTATTCGGGAAATACCATAAATGAAGACGAAGTACAGAATATAATTTCTTTAGTCAAAGAACAGTTGACAAAACTTTCCGAAGATTTTGAAAAAGCAGTATATCCCGTGCCTGAAGATGAGAAGATTTCTTTTGCCAAGTTTGGTGAAATGGAGATTGATCCTATTGAGCTTGGAGATGAGGAAATAATTGAAAGGCTTAAAAAGCTTCAGAAACAGGGAATGGAATTTGATGAGAGAATCATTAACTGTGGCGTAAGTACCAACTTTAAAAAGTATTCCAATCTTTTTCTTTCAAAGAACAAAGACCTGGAACAAAATCTGATATGGTCATCTATTTCCATATCAGTGAATACAAAGCGAGGCGCGGAAATAAAAACAGCCTATGATTCAGCTTCTTCAAACGGAGGATTAGAACTTCTTGAGGAGCTTCCTTCAAAGGTTGAGAAGGTTGCGAAGATAGCACTTGAACTTCTTGACAGTGAGCCTATTAAACCCGGTGAATATGAGTGTATTTGTGATCCTTCCACCACAGGAATGATTGTACACGAAGCATTCGGTCACGGTGTTGAAATGGATATGTTTGTAAAGGACAGAGCGTTGGCTCAAAAATATATCGGTGAATATGTGGCTTCGGAATTAATAACCATGCACGATGGTAATGCGGTGGACCAGACAGCTACATACTATTTTGATGACGAGGGAACCCTTTCTCACGATACGGTTATTATCGACAAGGGTATTCTTGTGTCAGGAATCAGTGACTTGCAGTCTGCACTTGTTCTTGGAACAAAGCCTACGGGAAACGGACGTCGTGAAAGCTTTATGAGAAAAGCTTATACTCGTATGACCAATACATATTTTGAACCCGGAAAAGACAAACTGGAGGATATGATTGCCTCGGTTAAAGATGGTCTTTTACTTGAGATGCCCTTCTCCGGAATGGAAGACCCTAAAAACTGGGGAATTCAGTGCATGGTAAACTATGCAAGAGAAATAAAAGACGGTAAACTCACAGGAAAGATGTTTTCTCCTATTGTTCTTACCGGATATGTTCCCGATTTATTAAAGAGTATTACCATGGTTTCGGATACTCTTGAGTTAAACGGATCCGGAGCCTGCGGTAAAGGTCACAAAGAATGGGTTAAGGTTTCCGACGGCGGCCCTTACATAAAGGCAAGAATCAGACTGGGTTAAGGGAGAGAGAGCGATGGAAAGATATATTAAACTACTTGAGAAATGTAATGTACAAACATATGAAATAAAAGCGGAGATATCCAAAAGCGTTGAACTTTTCTTCATTAAGAAGAAGCTTGATATGAGACGTATGAAAAACGTGGATAGTATCTTTTTAAGCGTTTTTGAGGATTCGGAAAAGGACGGAAAGAAATTTCGAGGAAGAGGAAATGTTTATGTTTCATCTTCCATGTCAGATGAAGAAATTGTTGAGAAAATTAATTCTGCCAAGTATGCAGCTTCATTTGCCATGAATCCTTTTTATGAGTTTCCGGCTCCCAAGGTAAAGAGTGTTGTGACAGAAAGTGATTTGAATGATTTTGACCTTTCAGAGATAGCGGACAGATTTGTGGATGCTGTTTACAGTGTGGACAAAGATTCAGAATCTTTCATAAATTCATTTGAAGTATTTTCCAGAGAAAAGACAGTGCATATTGTAAATTCTGTAGGCAATGATGTTTCCTTTGTCAAAAGAACAGTTTGGGGTGAAATGGTTACACAGTGTAAGGAACCTCAGGATGTTGAAACATACGATAGTTTCGAGTATGATTCTTTGGCTCTTGATGATGTGAAGGATTTCGTGGCTACAAATTTAAAAATCACGAAGGATCGTGCAAATGCCGTTAAGATGCCCAAGGCAGGAAAGTATGATGTGGTTCTTTCCGGAAAGTTTGTTCCCGAGGTTCTTTCCTATTATGGAGCAAGAGCTAACGCAGGGTATATTTATCCAGGCTATTCGGATTGGAAAATAAATGATAAGGTTCAGGGTGAGAATATAAAAGGCGAAAAACTGAATCTTAAGTTTGCTCCCCAGGATCCCTTCAGTGAAGATGGTATTGAGATGATAGAACGTGAATTTATTAAGGATGGTGTTCTTAAAACCATTCATGGAGGAATCAGATTCTCGTACTATCTTGGTGTAGAGCCCTTGGGAAACTATGAGAAAATAATTTCCGAGGCGGGAACAGTTCCTATGGACGAGCTTTTAAAGAGGCCTTGTCTTCACGTAGTGAACTTCTCCGATTTCCAGATGGACGAACTGGACGGGCATTTTGCAGGCGAAATAAGGCTGGCTTACCTTTACGACGGAAAGGGAAATGTGGAGCTTGTAACCGGAGGAAGTATCAACGGTAGTATTTTCGATACGCAGGAGGATCTTCAGTTTTCAAAAGAACTTCAGAAGAAGGCGAATTTCGAAGGTCCCAAGGCATGTCTGTTTAAAAATGTAGCTGTAGCAGGTGAATAAAGAATAATTATTTCTCCCGAAGAAAATTTCTTCGGGAGTTTTAAATTTTCCCTTGATAATAGGCGCTTTTCAGCCGATATACCCTATGAGGTGTACTATGGGTATAACGGCTATACAACACAACATGTTGGCTGCAAATGCAGCAAGACAATTTAAAAATACAGACCTGAGAAAAGCTAAGGTAACAGAGAAGCTGTCGTCAGGTTTCAGAATTAACAGGGCTGCAGATGATGCAGCCGGCCTTGCCATATCCGAAAAGATGCGAAGGCAGGTCAGGGGGCTTAATCAGGGTGCCAGAAATATTGTTGAAGGTATAAACCTTTTAAAGGTTGCGGACGGAGCTTTAAGTGAAGTAAACGATATGCTTCACAGAATTACGGAGCTTTCCGTTCAAGCGGCAAACGCGACAAATAATAGGGAAGACCGTTTATACATTCAGCAGGAAATCGATGAGATTACAAAGGAAATCGACAGAATAGGACGTACCACGACCTATAATGAAAAGAAGATTTTCGATGATTATAACGGAACCGATGAAAGCAGTATTACTACGGTTGTTTCCTGTCTTTCTGCTGACAGAGGTTATCTTTCGGAGGCGGTTCATACGTCAAACGGATGGTTGCCGGCGGCTAATATAGATTTTTCAGGTATAAATGCAGATACATTAAGTCTTTTAAACGGAAAAGGATTTGCTTTTTCATGCTGCAGAGGATGTGAGGAAACCTTCGACTTTGTATTCAAGACTGACGGAGACGGAACAAAAAGTTCCGCCACCAATCTTGACGGAAAAGTTACGCATTACTACACAATAGATATCAGTGATTGTACCAACGGTTCCCAGGTGGTGGATAGAATATACGATTTTGTAAAAAACCATCAACCCACAACCGGTAAGGATACGGTAAATGAGTTGCCCGGAGCATTGGCTGTCAGCCATTCGAACTTTATGATGAAGGGTACAGATCCGAATACACTTACTATATATGCCAGCAGAACAATTACTTCCGAGGGAACATTTTCTCCCACAGGGTATGCGACCGAAGAAGAGGCTAAAAATGCGTATCCTTCTTCTGTTTCCAGTGTAAATCCCTGGGCAGGTGCAATAGATGCATCCAGGCTGAACATCATAATCGAAGAGGATTTGAAAAATGAAATTCCCATTCAGTGCAGTTCCGATGTAAATGATGTGGATATTATCTGGACACGCAGGATGAATGCTGTTATTTTAAGAATTAACGGAATAAGTGTTACCACGGAAAGCGGAGCCAGGGACGGAATTAGTTCCACTAAATTTGCAAGTGACATGATTGCCAGACATCGTGCTGAAGTGGGTGCATGCCAGAACCGTCTGGAACACGCATACAATACCAACACCAATACTTCCGAAAATACAGATGCTGCGGAATCACGAATCAGAGATGCGGATATGGCTGCTGAAGTGATGCGTTCCAGCAAAGAAAATATACTGGCTCAGGCGGGTGTGTCCATGATGGCCCAGGCCAACCAGATAAATCGGACGGTTCTCGATCTTTTGAAATAAAGGGGTAGTCAATGCAGGAAAGACAAAAAAAGGATACTAATAAAAAAAGTAAAGGAAAGGCAATTCTAAGAGTTGCCTTCTTTTTTTGCGCATTATGTGCGGCAGCAGTTTTGTTTCTTGTGATTAGTAATCTTCTCATGGTTCAAAGAGGGAAAAAGAAACTGGTGTCTGATGAAGAGCTTAAGAAAGCGGAAGCGGACTGCATATTGATTTTGGGCGCAGGAGTCTGGGAAGGCGGACGCCCCAGTCCCATGCTGGAGGACAGACTGAAGGAAGGGATACGCCTTTACAACGAAGGAATCTGTTCCACTATTCTGGTAAGCGGAGACCATGGCCGGACTAATTATGATGAAGTGAATGTCATGAAGGATTACTTAATCGAAGCAGGGATTCCTTCCGAAGCCATCTTTATGGATCACGCAGGCTTCTCAACCTATGAAAGCATGTACAGGGCCAAAGAAATTTTCGGTGTTTCAAAAGCTATTATCGTGACCCAGGAGTACCACATATATCGTTCTTTGTATGACTGCAAATGTATGGGAATAGAAGCCTATGGTTCTCCTACGGCTCCCAGAATATACGGAAAGGAAAAGTACAGAATGGTAAGGGAGTGGCTTGCAAGGGATAAAGATATTCTTTTTTGCCTTTTTAAAGCAGAGCCAACTTTCCATGGTGAGAAGATTGATATACACGGAGACGGAAATCTTACCAATGACTAGTTAATATTATAAATGTCACATGTCAAAAGTAGTTTGGCATGTGATTTTTTATTGCGGATTTAACAGTAATTTTATAAATCTATATCCCGGAATTAATTAATTTCTCAGATGGTTTGTGGTAAAATTAGGATTAAGTGAGGGTCTATTATGAAGCTCGGAACAAGACTTAAAGTTACATTTGCAGCAATAACCATTCTGCCGCTTTTTCTTTTTACCATAGCTTTTTACGTAATCGGTGACGTTATGATTCACCTGGGGAGAGCGGACGGAGTTGAACAGATTGACAATCTGATGCCAAAGGGTGTTTTTATTACCCTCTGGATTACTATATTTGTCATTCTTCTTGTTATAGCTACTTTTCTTACAAGATGGATTGCAAAGGGAGTTTTCAATCCGGTAAACGATTTAAAGAACGGAATGCAGCAGATTTCGGAAGGTAATTTTAATTACGCTCTGGAGGAAAAGGGCGACGGCGAAATCGGCGAGCTTTACAAAAACTACGAGGACATGCGTTTAAAGCTCAAAGAAAGTGCAGAGGAAGCCATTCAGAACGAGACCAAGAACCGGGAACTGATTACCAACATTTCCCACGATTTGAAAACACCCATAACTGCCATTAAAGGTTATGTGGAAGGAATAATGGACGGTGTATGTAATACTCCCGAGAAAATGGATAAGTACATAAAAACCGTTTATAACAAAGCAAATGACATGGACAGACTCATTAATGAGCTGACCATTTATTCACGAATAGATGCCAATCGTATCCCCTATACATTCTTACGGCTTGACGTAAGAGAGTTCTTTGACGACTGTATCGAGGAAGTGGGCCTGGATATGGAGTCCAAGCATATAGAGCTTGACTATTCAAACCTTGTTCCGGAGGGTACGCGTATTATTGCAGATCCGGAGCAGCTTAAGAGAGTTATCAATAATATCATAAGTAACTCCGTTAAGTACATGGACAAAGAAAAAGAAAAGGGAATCATAAACTTCAAGATTCTTGACGAAGTTGATGCCATCCGGGTTGAGATAGAAGATAACGGCAGGGGAATTCCCGCAAAGGACCTTCCCAATATTTTTGAAAGATTCTACAGGTCAGATACCTCCAGAAATTCCGCAAAGGGCGGAAGCGGTATCGGTTTATCAATAGTAAAGAAAATAGTGGAAGACCACGGCGGCTATATCTGGGCCACCAGTAAAGAGGGCGAAGGCACATGTATGCATTTCGTCATCAGAAAGTACAAGGAGAATACAGAAGATGAGTAAGATACTGATAATTGAAGATGAAGATGCCATTGCAGATCTCGAAAAAGACTATCTTGAATTGAGTGATTTTGACGTAGAGATTGCAAGCGATGGATTAGAAGGTGAGAAAAAGGCTCTTTCAGAGGATTTTGATTTAATCATTCTGGACCTGATGCTTCCCGGAAAGGATGGTTTTGAGGTTTGCAGAGCCATCAGAGAAAAGAAGAATGTTCCCATCCTTATGGTTTCTGCCAAAAAGGATGATATAGACAAAATAAGAGGCCTTGGTCTGGGAGCGGACGATTATATGACAAAGCCCTTCAGCCCCAGCGAACTTGTGGCAAGAGTTAAGGCGCATATGGCCCGTTATGACAGGCTTGTGCATTCGAATGCAAAGCCTGAGAACAAAATGATTGAGATCAGAGGCCTTAAAATAGACAAGACCGCAAGACGTGTGTGGATTGACGGTGAAGAGAAGCAGTTTACCACAAAGGAATTCGATCTGCTTACATTCCTTGCTGAGAATCCTAACCACGTATATACAAAGGATGAACTTTTCAGGGAAATCTGGGATATGGATTCCATAGGAGACATTGCTACCGTAACCGTTCATATCAAAAAGATTCGTGAAAAAGTTGAGTTTGATTCGGCTAATCCCCAGTATATCGAAACAATATGGGGCGTAGGATACAGATTCAAAATGTAATCAGAAAAATTCAATTTCACGAACGACGTCCTTGAAGTTTTCTTCTATCATTCCGATGTGAGAAAGAAGATCTTCATCGGTGAAGCGTTTTGCATGCTGAGGGCAGGCTTTGATACAGCCCTGGCACTTAATACAGATTCCTTCGGGGGCGGAAAGAGAATTTCTATAATTGTCCATGGGGCAGGCTTCCTTACAAGCCTTGCAACCGGTACATTTGGAAAGATCGGTTTCCACCATGGCTTTTAAAAACTTTGCGGGAGTTCCTTCTTTTTTTAGGGGAACATAGTATTCGGAGATTTCAAGATCTCTTCCGGGTAAGGATGAAACATTTAAAAGCTTATGGTTTCCTTTGAGAAGGGATTTGCCAAGATCTATTCCGTAGTTTTTGATATCTTCAAGGTCTTTGGCATCAGGTCTTCCCGTTGCAAGCTTTTCAGAAAAAGAATGCTCTCCGAGAGCGGCAACAGAACCGGCTATATCACAGCCGTTGTCGTAAAGAATGGTTGCAAGTTCTTTGAGAGAGTCGTCATATGCCCTGTTTCCGTAGGTAACAAGGGGAATGGCAAGAGAACCGTCTCCGTAAATTGAGTCGGTAATGAAAGGAGATATTTTATTGGGAATCCGGCCTGCGTAGACGGGCATTCCTACAATAACAATATCTTCGGGACCAAAATCATAGACCCCTCTTCTGGCATCTCTGGGGGTAATGTCTATGGAGAAATAATCTCCTCCGTTAAGAACGGATGAGAGACCGTCTGCCAAAGCTTTAACGCATTTTTCCGTGTTTTTGGTGGGGCTGAAATAGAGAGCGACTATATTGTAGTTCATGGCAAATCTCCTTTTTTGTTATGGATTGATTATAGCATAAAGAGAAAGTAGTATCGATAGGGGTTACAATGGAAGTTTTATTTGAAGATGACAGTGTGCTTGTGGTTAACAAGCCTTCGGGAATAGCTACCCAGTCAAAGGGAGTTTCCTCAAAGGATTTGGAATCAGAATGCAAAAAGTACAGAAAATCAAAGGGTGAAGAACCTGAAATATATGTGGTTCACCGTCTGGATCAGCCTGTTTCCGGCATTCTTGTGTTTGCCAAGACTAAAGAAGCGGCAGCAGCCCTTACTAAGGGAATAAATGAAGAAGATTTTTCAAAGGATTATCGTGCAGTGGTTTATAAGGAAGGGCCCATAAAGCCCGGCGCCAAACTTGTGGACTGCCTTATTAAGGACGGCCGCACAAATATGTCCTGCGTTGTCCCGAAATCTACTCCCGGAGCCAAAGAAGCCGAACTGGTGTATAAAGTCGAAGAAGAAAACGATAAAACAGCCACTTTACAGGTGCATTTAAAAACAGGACGCCATCATCAGATCCGCGTCCAACTTTCCAATGCAGGTATGCCTCTTTTGGGAGATATGAAGTACGGAACAGAGGAGAGCATTGCTTACTCTAAGGAAACAGGAATAAAGCAGATAGGGCTTTGCGCCTGTCATTTGGAATTTAACCATCCGAAAACTGGAGGCCATATGGAGTTTTCAATATAGAAATGCATTTTCTGAGGGGGTAAAGGAGAATGAAAAAGCAGATTCTATGTGTTTTGCTGGCAGGAGCTACGCTTCTTTCAGCATGCAAAGGACAGAACGGAATAATCGATTCCGTTAAAAAGTCTTTATCATCGTCTGTAGAAACAGAGGATGCTTCATTAAATTTCACAAAAACAGATATCCCGGATGAAGAATATGAACCTATTACCGAAGAGGAAAAAACTGCCATAGCACAGTTTTTTTCTCTTCCTTTAAGTTCTGCTTTTTTGGAGGATAATTACGGGACTCCGAAGGAAGTAGATGTCAATAAAGTGTTTAATAACGGTTATAAGGACGAAGAGATAACCGAAGAAGAAAGAGAAGCTTATTATTCCGACCGGAAAATAGAAGGCAGACTGGAGGATACAGGTTTACCACTTATCAAAGTCGGAACCGATGATATGAACAGGCTTTTGATAGAAAGAACAGGATACAGCTACGACAGCCTTTCCACCTGGTTTTCAGATGAGGATTTTTGGACTTTTCTTCCTGAATACAAAAGCTATTACAAAGAAAAACAGGAGCCTTTGCAGGGGAAGATTTATGAGGTGACCGGAGGCGTATCAAACGGTGAAGAATACATAGTGAGGGTTTCACCCAAAACCCTTTCCGAAGAAGAAAACGGTTATCGCAAAATAGATAAAGCCGTGGGTCTTATAAAGGTAGATGATTCTTTCCAGTACGAGTTCTGTAAAGAGATACTGGATGATGAGATAATTGAAGACAATTGCTTTTCATTTGTGGCCATGTCAGAAGGAAGAGAGCAGTTTTTTGCTTATCTTCCGAAGGATTCCTACAGTAATGTTTCTTTTGCTCTTATTAGTAACGGCGAGGTTTTTCAGATGCTTGAGGGTCCGGACAATAATCTTACGGGGGACCTTATCTTTGTGGCAATAACCGATATATGCTTTGATGATTTTGACTATGATGGTTGTATTGATGTGGTGGTGATTATCCAATACAGTGAAGAAGGTAGGGATGTGTTCGAGCAGAGAGTTTATCATGGTCTCGATGACGGAAGTATGGAGTACCTTAAGGAGCTTTCGGGTTACGAGAACATCGTTGATGCAGGATGGAAAATGGACAGCATCAAGGGATGCACAGAAGAAGCTTACGGCTGGAGGGAAGCCGTGATAGAATATTTAGAGAAGAGTGATAAGGACCTTTCAAAATACGACTTCACGTATACAAGAGCCGGTTCGGAAGGTTATCCTGAAATAGCGGCCATAGGAGACAGTGAGGCAGTCGGAAGCACAATTATTTCATACGGATATGATGGAGTAAGTGCCACTGATTTTGAACGTCTTGCATTTTATTATGTTCCCGGAGAAGGACTGTTTAAAAACAGCGTGGGGCTTCAGGGCATTAATTCGGACTATATATATAAACTGGATAATTCCGGCGTTCTGGAGATGACCGACTCCGGAGTCTGTGAAGGTATTTTCCGGGTAGAGGAAGTAGAATATTACTGGAATAATGAGTTGCTTACGCAGGAGAAGTACGCTGAAAAGCTTTCGAAGGCATTTCCTGAGGAGAAAGCCGTGTACGGATATGTGTGGAACAAACTGCTAAGTTATTCCGAAATGATGGATTTGTTATATATGAAAATTGAACCTGCATTTTAGGGGGAAAAATGGGTAAAGGTAGCTTGAAGGCAAAAACAAAATCAAAGGCGAAAGTTAAATCAGCAAAAAGAACCAGGAATCTCGGTTTCTGGCTTGAGCATATAGGAAATATTCTTGCCTGGGCTGTTGTCCTTACATATTTTATTGTGCTTCCGTTTTACTTTCAGAACGGTTATGAATTGATAGCCACAAGAAAATACCAATGCCTTATGGAAATTTCAAAATATGCGGCCATAATATGCGGAGTCTATGTCCTGGCGCATATGTCTTTGTGGGGAATGAACAAAGAAGAGAGAGCTGCTTACAAATCTTTGCGGGGCATTGATATAGGAGCTTTGTCATTTATCCTGTTTGCTTTTCTTTCCCATCTTCTATCGGATTATAAGGTTGAGGGTGCGAAAAACGATTTCTTCTTTTATGAAGGTTCGCTTTACGGAGCATCCGGTTGGTATATGGGCTTTATGACTTTTCTCGTAGTTGTTTGCCTGTACTTTTTTGTATCAAGATATTTTAAATATTCAAATCATATTTGGATTCCGGTCCTTTTGGTTGCTTTACTGGAATTTGTCTGGGGCAATTTGAACAGATACGGAATATATCCCATAGAAATGGAATATGCTTCGCCTTCCTTTATTGCTTCTTTTGGCAATATAAACTGGTTTGCCGGTTTTGTAAGTGTTATGGTTCCTCTTCTGACTGGCTTTTTCTGGGGGATTAAGAAGCGGTGGGTTAAATTGGCGTTGATTGTTCCTTTGCTGATTTCTGACGCTACGATTCTTTTAAACGGTTCGGACAGTCTTGTAGTGGGTTATTTTCTGATGCTGTTTGTGCTGCTTCTGGTTTCTTTAAAGAGTGAAACAGGCCTGAGTGCATTTTCTGAGATTTTAATGCTGTTTGCTTTGGGCGCTTTCATCATAGGTGTTCTTGATAAATGCTTCCCTGATTTAAGAAGTGCCGGAACGGTTCTGGGGGATATACTTCTTTTGCCTGCCATCGCTGTTCTTCTTTTCCTGGCAGGGCTGGTAGTCAAGATATATATAATAGCCGTGAAGAAGGAAAAAGTGAAATATCCGGAATGGGTCGGGAAAAAGCTTCCCCGTATCCTGGGTATTTTTGCCGCTTCATGTGTTGGTTTGCTGGTGGTTCTGATAGTAGTGAATACTGTTACGGAAGGTAAGGTTCCGGTTGTGGGCAGAAGCGAATGGTTTACCTTCGGACCTTTTTGGGCGTCCAATCGTGGCGCAACATGGACTTCGGGGTGGCTTACATTTAAAGATCTTCCCCTTGGTAAGAAGCTTATCGGTGTAGGTCCTGACATGTTTTATTATGGTCTGTGTGATAATGAAACAGCCTTTGAATACGCCAAAGAAGTATTCGGAGATGCCAGACTTACAAATGCCCATAACGAGCTTTTGAACCATCTTGTTAATGTAGGTATTCTCGGAGCGTCCGCATTTGTCTTTATGTGTGTAAACGCATTGAAGCTGTTCTTTAAAGAAGCTAAAGAGAATCCTTTTGTGATTGGATTTGCCCTTAGCTTAGTAGCTTACTTGGGAAACAATATTTTCAGCTTTGAACAGATAACAAGCGTTCCTTTTATGTCCCTTGTACTGGCGATGGGAGGAGCCTGTGTCGTTAAGTTAAATAAGTAGAGAAAGCTTTAGAATAAGGCTTTTTATTGACAAAGAATACCCAAGAGAATACAATTCAATGAGTTGATTATTTATATATTTTTTTGGAGGAACAAATGGCAGACAAGAAAATGGTAGAGGCTATAACCTCTATGGACGAAGACTTCGCACAATGGTATACCGATATTGTTAAAAAGGCAGATTTGTGCGACTACACCAGCGTTAAGGGTTGTATGGTATTTAAACCTGCAGGATACGCTATCTGGGAACTTATTCAGAAGCAGATGGATGCCCGTTTTAAAGAAACAGGTGTTGAAAATGTATATCTTCCCATGTTTATTCCCGAAAGCCTTCTTCAGAAAGAAAAGGATCACGTTGAAGGTTTTGCTCCCGAAGTTGCCTGGGTTACACAGGGCGGACTTCAGCCCCTTCAGGAGAAGATGTGCGTACGTCCTACTTCGGAAACTCTTTTCTGCGATTTCTTTAAGAATGAAGTACATTCCTATAGAGACCTTCCCAAGGTTTACAACCAGTGGTGTTCTGTAGTCCGTTGGGAAAAAGAAACAAGACCTTTCTTAAGATCCAGAGAATTCTTATGGCAGGAAGGTCATACAGTACATGCTACAGCCGAAGAAGCAGAAGCACGTACTATCCAGATGCTTAACGTTTACGCAGACTTCTGTGAAAATGTTCTTGCAATGCCTGTTGTTAAGGGCCGCAAGACAGACAAGGAAAAGTTTGCCGGAGCAGAAGCAACCTACACAATCGAAGCACTTATGCACGACGGTAAGGCTTTACAGTCAGGTACCAGCCATAACTTCGGTGACGGTTTTACAAAAGCATTTGATATTACATTTACAGACAAAGACAATACCTTAAAGAATCCTTTCCAGACTTCATGGGGTTCCACCACAAGACTTATCGGTGCCATCATTATGGTTCACGGAGACGATTCAGGACTTAAGCTTCCTCCTTTGGTAGCTCCTACACAGGTAATGATTATTCCTATTAAGCAGAAGGCTGAAGGTGTTCTTGACAAAGCATATGAAATCTGTGAAGAGCTCAAAGAAAAAGGCTTCAGAGTAAAGGTTGACGATTCCGACAAGAGCCCCGGCTTCAAGTTTGCCGAGACCGAAATGAGAGGTGTTCCTTTCAGAGTTGAAATCGGACCCAAGGATATTGAAGAAGGTAAGTGCATCATCGCAAGACGTGATAACGGCGAAAAGATGGAATGCGCTATCAGTGATATAGCTGCTAAGATTGCTGAACTTATTCCTGTAGTTCAGAAGGATATGTTCGAGGCAGCAAAGGCACGCCGCGACAGCCAGACATATGAAGCAAGAAACTGGGAAGAATTCAAGGGAATCTTTGATGAGAAGACCGGTTTTGTTAAGGCTATGTGGTGCGGAGACGTGGAATGTGAAAACAAGATCAAAGAAGAACTTGCCGTAACAAGCCGTTGTATGCCTTTCAATCAGGAAAACTTATCCGACAAATGTGTATGCTGCGGAAAACCCGCCAAGAAAATGGTTTACTGGGGCAGAGCATATTAATATTAATGTAGAGGGAGAAAAACATGAACGTATTAGTTATTAATTGTGGTAGTTCTTCTTTGAAATACCAGTTCATTAATTCAGATACCGAAGAGGTAATGGCAAAGGGTCTTTGCGAAAGAATCGGAATCGACGGAAGCCAGATTACATATCAGCCCGCCGGTGCAGACAAGGAGATTACCGTAACTCCCATGCCCGATCATACAAAGGCAGTTGCCCTTGTTATAGAAAAACTTACAAATCCCGTTAACGGTGTTGTTAAGTCTCTTTCAGAAATTGACGCCGTAGGTCACAGAATCGTACACGGTGGCGAAAAGTTTGCAAGCTCTGTAGTAATTACTGACGAAGTAATGAAAGCAATCGAAGAGTGTAACGACCTTGCTCCTTTACACAATCCTGCAAACCTTATCGGAATCAACGCATGTAAGGAATTGATGCCTTCAGTTCCCATGGTAGCGGTATTTGATACAGCATTCCATCAGACTATGCCTCCCAAAGCATACCTTTACGGTCTTCCTTACGAATACTACGAAGAGTACAAGGTTCGTCGTTACGGCTTCCACGGAACAAGTCATGACTTTGTTTCTTCAGAAGCAGCAAAGTTTTTGGGAAAAGACAGAAAAGATTTAAAGATTATTGTTTGCCACTTAGGAAACGGAGCTTCCATTTCAGCTGTTAAGAACGGAAAATCTGTAGATACATCCATGGGACTTACTCCTCTTGAGGGACTTATTATGGGTACAAGATCCGGTGATATCGATCCCGCAATTGTTACCTTCCTGGCAGCAAAGCTTAACACAAGCGCTGAAGAGGTTCTTTCAATTCTTAACAAGAAATCCGGCGTATATGGCTTAAGCCGTGTATCCAGTGACTTCAGAGACCTTGAGAAGGCTTATAATGAAGGCAACGAGCTTGCAAAGGTTACTCTTGAAACCTATGCATATCACGTAGCAAAATATATCGGTTCATATGTTGCAGCCATGAACGGTGTTGATGTTATCGCTTATACAGCAGGTGTTGGTGAAAACACTTCTTTGATCAGAGCTATGGTAGGTGAGTACCTTACATATCTTGGCACAAACGTTAATCCCGAGAAGAACAAGCTTCGCGGTGAAACCGTTGTTCTTTCCGATGAAGGCAGCAAAGTTGTTACCATGATTGTTCCTACAAACGAAGAACTTGCTATTTGCAGAGAGACAGTAAGATTGGTGAAATAATTTTACATAGTATGATATAATTAATGGGAACCCGGTTTTGGGTTCCCATTTTTATTTACAGAGGACAAAGATGCAGATTAAACTTCCTGAAAATGTGAAAAAGATAATAGAGAAACTGGAATCTGCAGGATTTGAAGCATACGCCGTAGGCGGATGCGTAAGGGATTCTCTTTTAGGGAGAACACCCAACGACTGGGATATTACCACATCAGCAAAGCCCTTGGAAACAAAGGCTTTATTTAAGCGTACCTTTGATACGGGTATAAAGCATGGAACCATATCCGTTCTTTTGGATAAAGAAATATATGAAGTAACTACCTACAGAATTGATGGGGAGTATGAGGATTCGAGACACCCTAAGGAAGTTTCTTTCACATCGGAGCTTTCGGAGGACCTGCTTCGAAGAGATTTTACCATAAACGCCATGGCATATAATCCCCGAAGAGGTCTGGTGGATTTGTACGGCGGAGTGGAGGACCTTCAGAATAAAATCATTCGATGCGTAGGAAATCCTTATGACAGATTTTCTGAGGACGCTTTACGAATCATGAGAGCGGTTCGTTTCGCTTCACAGCTTGACTATTCCATCGAGGAAAACACAAGAACAGCCATAAAAGAACTGGCTCCCACTCTTAAAAAAATAAGTGCTGAGAGAATTCAGGCCGAGCTGGTGAAAATGATGACCGGAGAACATCCGGAATATATAGAGACCGCATATGAGCTTGGAATTACAAAGGAGTTCATTCCTGAATTTGACAGAGCCATGGAATGTGCGCAGAACAATCCGAATCATGCATATTCCGTAGGTGTTCATACCGTCAAGGTTTTACAGGGCCTTCCTGCGGATAAGGTATTAAGGCTGGCAGGTCTTTTTCACGATCTTGGAAAGGTTGTTACCAAAACTACAGATCAAAAAGGAATAGACCACTTTAAAAATCATCCCGCAGCAAGTGCTGAGATTGCAAGGGAAGTACTTAACAGACTGAAGTTTGACAGGGACACAGAGACAAAGGTATGCAATATTGTGGCATATCACGACTGGGCCCGTGAAGCAAAGCCTGAAAACATAAGACGCTTTATAAACAGAATCGGGGAAGATGCATTCCCCATGATATTTACCTTTAATCGTGCGGATTACAGAGGACAGGGAAACTACAATCTTGAAAGCAAGCTTGAGCATGTGGATAAGCTCGAGGAAGCCTACAGGAATGTTGTAGCTAACAAAGAATGCGTTTCCTTAAAGTCTCTGGCTGTTACAGGAAAGGATATTCTGGCAGCAGGTATTCCTGCAGGACCCGAGGTGGGGAAAATCATGAACAGTCTTTTGGAGGAAGTTTTGGACGATCCTTCAAAAAATAACAGGGAGTATTTAATTTCGCGTATAAGGAATGAGGAATAGACAAATGGGTAAAAGAGGGATTTTTGCAGTCCTTTTAATATTTGCAGTAACGCTTTGCGGCTGTTCCGGTGAAGGCCTGACTCTTGCGGGTCAGGATGAAAAGACGGAAATCGAAACCTTTGAAGCGGCTTTGCCCGGGGAATACGACAGTGCAGATACCGCAGTTATTACAAATGTTAATAAAAAGGCCGGACTGATTTCTTTTTATAACTATGATATGGGAAAGTACTATACGCTAAACGTTGATTCGGTTACGCGTTTTTCGGATAAGTATGATTCTGCCCTCTCAATCGACCAGTTAAAAGAAGGAACCATAGCAGACATTCTTTTTCTTAAGAGCGGAAAGCTTCTGGTAAGCCTTAAGGAGTCCGCAGATACTTTCTCCGTTTCGGATGTTACAGGCTTTTCAATCGACGCTGCTGCTAAAATATTTACTTATAAAAGCGAATCCTACAAGCTTTCTTCCAATACCGTTGTTCTTGGTTCAAAAGAGGACAAGACCCTTCGTGATCTGGATGAAATAGATGTGGTGACCCTTGTGGGTAAAGACAGCACAGTCTATGCTATCCGAATCGATAAGGGACATGGCTATCTGAAGCTTAAGGGCCAGAGAAACATGCTGGACGGAATTCTGGAAGCGGGGCTTTTTGATGCAGCGAAGATTACCGAGAAATTTGAGATGACGCTTCCGGAAGGAAAGTATGATGTGACTCTTTCCAAAGGGAAGACTGTAGAAACACGAAAAGTTGTTATTAATGCTGACGAGGAAACTCTTCTTGATATCAGCGATATAAAGGTTGAAGAAGCAAAAACCGGAAAGGTTCTGTTTGACGTTTATCCTTCAGATGCTAGTGTGTTTATTGACGGAGTGCTTATTGATAACTCCAAGATATACGAATATGGCTACGGTATGCATAAGCTTGTGGCTTCCGCCAAGGGCTTTGAGGAAGTGACCAGATACTTTAATGTGGGCGAAGAACAGGCCACGCTTCCCGTGAAGCTTGAAGAGAAAGAAGAAAAGAGCGACACGAAGGAAGAGGACAAAACGGAAGGGTATTTTATATTCATCTCTACCCCTTCAGGTGTGGAAGTTTCTTTTGACGGAAATTATATTGGAATGACTCCTCTTTCCATTCCTAAAAAATCAGGTAACCATACCATTACCTTAAGAAAGAACGGATGCCTTTCAAGAACCTACAATGTTAACATAGAAAATACGGCAAAAGACGTTTATTACAATTTTGAAGCCCTGGAAGAGGACAATGTGTTAAAACACATCGATGTGTCTTCAAACCAGTCAGTTTCGGGAAATTCGGGCGTTTCGGGTAATAATTGACACAATTTAACCGCTGCTAATTTACCGTTAATTATTTAGTAATATCTTAATAAATTACGTCAAAAAATGGCTCTTAAAATCTTGTGAAAAAAGTGCGGAAAACCTTGAAAAATCGGCATTTTTTCTTGACAAAAAGCCTCGTCTAATATATAAATAATATAGACGTTTTCCTAATGAAAACGGATACAAAAAGACTCATTGAATAAGAGGAGGAGTTCTCAATGAACAAGACAGAATTAGTTGAAGCTATTGCTAAAAACGCTGATTTAACCAAGAAGGATGCTGAAAAGGCTGTTAAGGCTTTTACAGAAGTAGTTGGTGCTGAATTAAAGAAGGGTGGAAAGGTTCAGTTAGTTGGATTCGGTACATTCGAAGTTTCCAAGAGAGCAGCTAGAACAGGCCGCAACCCTCAGACCGGTAAGGAAATGAAGATCGCAGCTTCTAAGGCTCCTAAGTTCAGCGCAGGTAAGGCTTTAAAGGATTTAGTTAACGGCAAATAATTAACTGAGATAAAAAAGTGGGACTACTCATTGAGTAGTCCTATTTTTTTGAGTATTACAGTAAGTGATATCGAAAAAATATCGCAATTTGTTGAAACTTTTTTGGTTTTTGCGATTATGAACTATTTGTAATAAATTGTAATTCGGTTGCGATGAACTGCATTTTTGACTAAAAAAGCTCTTTAGGGAGTGCGAAGTGAGGTGACACTTTGCACTCCCTTTTTGTTGGGAAAATGGGAAGTATTTTACCCGTTACTTTTTAGAATTTATCTGCTAAAATGCATTTTACCGGCAGATGAATGTGTTTTAAGGAAAACATATTCATTTTCTAAGGGAATTGTCGGGTGCTTGGGGAAGCATCTTGGGAAGGTATAAAGAGGAGGTTACAATGGCGTAAGAAAACGCCATAAGGGGTTATGCAGATTAAATTCAAAAAAAGATTCTATTCGGTCATAGCTATGATTGCTATGGCATCTGTTTTGGTTACTTCTATTCCGGTAGAGGCCGGTTCGTTAAGTACTAAAAACACCCAGATTACTAACAATTTAATAGTTGAAGAAGATTCTGTATCAAGTTTGAAGAAGGTGAAAGATTCTCCAATTGATATGGGAGATTCTGGTTTAGAAAATGCTAAAAAAGATGTGCCCGGCTATGAAATAAATGAGCAATGCAGGGAGCACACGACAAAGAGATATGTCATTATTAAACCGGCTTCATGCATAAAAGAAGGAGTGAGAGATGTCTATTGTGAAAGATGCAGAAATTATCTTGGAAGAGAAACCTACATAGAACCACACAAATATGACATAGAGTATCAACGTAAGGATTCGACTTGCACAACCGAAGGTTGGGTGAGATATACATGTTCCAACTGTGGAATAACATCAGGAAGAATACCTCTTGAAAAACTTCCCCATAATTATTGCATTGAGAAAATGGTATATGCAGCTAATTGCGTGGAAGCTGCCTGGTATAAAAAAGTATGCGCTTGCGGAGAAGCAAGTAGAGAAGGCTTATACCAAAAGGGGATAAACAATCCCAATAATCATGTTAATTATGGCCATACAACAGAACATGTTGATGGTAATTGCTATAATTATGGAAGATATGAAGAACATTGTAAATGCGGAAATGTTCTTTCGAGTACGTGTGATTATCTATACAAGCATGGCGCTACTCATTCCGTGCCTTATCCGGCGACATGTATAAAGGGAGCATATTCATATGACATATGTAACATTTGCAGTAAAACCTTAAATGTTCATACCGGTTTGTCTGATCCTGATCCCAATGCTCATTCTTTTGTTGAGATAATTGTATCTCCCACGGTCAATGAAGATGGATTAAAATGGGATCATTGTGTGCTTTGCCTGAATGATTATAATTTCGTAAATTTGGGAAAAATAGACACAAAAACCACTCATGAAGAAGCCGAAAGGAAGGCAATTGCAGAAAATTACAGAGAACATTCGGGAGATCCGGTGAACAATTATACGGGAGCCCATGAAATAGAGCTAACTGTTTTGGCTTCCGGTGGAACTCAGAACATATCAGTCGGAATAAACTATAAGTCCAATAAAACTGTTCCCGGTGTTTTTGGAAAAGGGTTTTCATGGAATTATGAAAGCTATGTCAAAGAAGAAAATGGACTTATTAAGCTGTATCAATCACCGTCTTCCTTTGTTGAATACAAAAAAGAAGCAGATGATTACTATGTAACGGACACTATAGGATACGAACAGGATAAACTTTATAAAAATGCAGATGGAACCATCACACTTGAGAGTAACGGCAAAACCTTTGATTATAATAAAGACGGAAAGCTTTGCAGGCTCACACAGAAAACCGGTGAACAGGTAGTAGTTGATTATGCATCCGACAACATCAGATTAACCGACGGCGTATCAGGACAGACCATAACCCTCATTTTGAACAGTAAAGGACTGGTTAGTAAGGTCACAAACGGTACTGCAGAGGCTTTCTTTGAGTACGACGATAACGATTATCTTGTTAAATACACCGATGTTGACGGCTTTGATACCATCTATACATATAACGAAAACGGCCAGGTGTTAACCGCTACCGATGCTGATGGTAATACCTACTTTGAAGATATATATGATGAGAACGGTCAGGTCGTAGAGCAAAAGGATGCTGAGGGAAATATTTCATTCTTTGCCTACAGTGAGACTGAAAACGGTAAAGAAACTATATTTACAGACCGTGAAGGAAATAGTAGGACATATGTTTTCGATTATTACGGAAGACCAACGCTGATTACTGTTGAAGATGGTAATCGTATTGAATATGCATATGATGAAAAGGGTAATCGAAACAAGGTTGTAAATCCTTTGGGAAATACTACTCTTACAGAGTACGATGAAAGAAGCAATCCTGTTAAGGTAACCGATTACGAAGGCAATGTAACAACCTATGAGTATGATTCAAATGACAACCTGATAAAAATAGTTGATACCTTAGGAAATGAAGTAACATATGAATATGATGATAGTAACAGAATCATATCATCTATAGACTTAAGAGGCCTTAAAACTGTATATGAATACAATTCAGACGGTCAGCTTGTAAGGACAACAGCCGGAGAGAAGACCGTAACCTACACATACGAAAACGGTAACGTAAAGACTGTTACAGATGCATGTGGTAACGTTACTACCTTTTCGTATGATGCAAACGGGCATCTTTCCGAGACTAAGGAT
>JAZLJG010000230.1:0-1059 GCA_045617745.1 Lachnospiraceae bacterium
TATCCATAGCGCAAAACCACCATTTGGAAGTCTCGTCGTCCCAAACGGCACGTACCGGAATATCTTCGAAGAAGTAACTATTCACCCGCCAGGTAAAAAAGGTGAAAAATAAACAGGTAAAAAGATTGGATGCTATTGCTATTGGTGAAAACGCCCAATGTTGAAAGCTGAATGCAGATGGGCGATTTTACAAATACCTGAATATTGGGGTATAATACAGGTATCATAAAGAGAAAGAAGAAACGAGAGATGCCTGTTACAGCAGAAACAATAGAAAAGTTACTGGCTCAGATAGCAGAGCTGACAGCAGTAGTAACGGAGCTAACTGCAAAACTTGATGCAGAACGAGAACAGGCACGGATCCAGCATGAGAAAGACGCCGCCCAAATTGAGGCCTTGACCAGAAAGGTAGAAGAGCTGACAGCCAAGAAGACCAGGAAAGACAGTCATAACAGTTCACTGCCGCCATCCAGTGACGGATACGGAAAGCCGTCACCAAAAAGTTTGAGGGAAAAGTCCGGGAAGAAGGCAGGCGGACAACCCGGGCATAAGGGAAACAGCATGGAGATCACCCGGGAACCTGATGAGGTGAAAGAATATCTGCCCGAAAAATGCAGGAACTGCCCGATAGCCTCGAAATGTGAAAGCAATTATACCTGTGCAGGAAGACGTTACGAATACGATGTGAAAGTGATAACGACGTTAACAGAGCATCGTATCCTTGCATGTGAATGTCCGCTTGAAGAAAACAGAAAAATAGCCGGAGAATATCCGGAAGAGATCACTTCCAGTAAACAATATGGAACAGAGCTCAAAGCAACGGTTCTTTCTCTGTTTACCGTAGGCTACATGAGTGTCAATCGCATCAAAGAGTTTCTGAACGGTTTTCTGATTCCTATAAGTACCGGGACGATTCAGAATATATTATCCGGATGCGTAGAGAAAGTGTCCGGTGCGGTAAATCTGATACGGGAACGGGTCAGTAATCTGAACATAATAAACTGCGATGAAACAGGAACACGCGTCAACGGGAAGCTGCATTGGATTCACTGCCTGTGC
>JAZLJG010000231.1:0-1554 GCA_045617745.1 Lachnospiraceae bacterium
TACAATGCCAATACATGAGCTGATTAAGGCAATGAATCGTAAACTAGTAGGACACTACAATTATTATGGAGTTTCGTTTAATGGTGTCAAGTTACAGACGTTCTTGCACTTTTCACAGAAATATCTTTTCAAGGCGCTGAACAGGCGCAGCCATAAGAGAAGTTATACTTCGGAGCAGTTTACGGAATTCTTAAGGTATTGTCCATTAGTGAGACCGCATGTAAAGGTTAAGCTATATTGAAACAGTGAATGTTACTATGAAGAGCCGTATGCGGGAAAGCCGCACGTACGGATTCTGTAGAGGGGCAAGAGTTGTGAGGCTCTTGTCTACTCGACTATCTGTGAGACGTTGTTGTGAAGAGGAGCATTCCTGTAATTCAGAAATAACGCCAATTGAATAAAAAAGAACCTCAAGGTAAGATTGAGTTGCATCTTGGCGGATGTAAACAAAACAATCGAAACTGGAGGTTCACTATGAATTCTACACAGAATGACAGATTAAAACAAGTAACAAGTGACACACTTATTGTTGGAGTTGATGTTGGATCACAGACTCACTTCTGCAGAGCGTTTGACTGGAGAGGATTTGAACTTTCCAGAAGAGTATTCAAGTTTAGCAATACCGGAGTGGGATTCCTGACTTTCCTTCGTTGGACAGAGGAACTCATGAATAGAACCGAAATGAAAAAGGTTATTGTCGGCTGCGAGCCTACCGGTTGCTACTGGCTTACTTTCCAGAAGTTCTTACAGGACCACGATATTCAACTGGTAACGGTTAATCCGTTTACAGTTAACAGAAGTATGGAGCTGGATGATAACAGCCCTGAAAAGAGTGATTTAAAGGATCCGAAGACGATAGCGTTGCTTGTGAAAGATGGAAGATTTTCAACTTCTTATCTTCCAAGTGGAGTATATGCAGAAATTAGAGAGGCTTCTGTTTGTAGAGACCAGCTCATGAAGCAGCATGTACGTTTGGCAAATCAGATACAGGGATGGCTTCAGAAGTTTTTTCCGGAGTATTTTGAGTGTTATTCGGAATGGGATTCAACCAGTGGACTTATGCTTCTTAAAGAGGCTCCACTACCACAGGATATTTTGAAAATCGGAGCAGGTGGAATCAATCAGATATGGCGTGATGCAAAGGTTCGTGCGGCAGGAATAAAGAGGGCTCAGACCCTGGTAGAAGCAGCACAGAACAGTGTAGGATTGGAAGCCGGCGAGGCTGCAAGACTTGAGATATGGGTACTTGTAAATGACTACATCCTTAAAGCAGAACAACTAAGACGACTTGATGAATATCTGGAAGAAAAAGTAAAAGAAGTACCAAATGTGGAGAAACTGCTCGCCATTAAAGGGGTAGGGATGAGTACTGTGATTGGCTTTATAGCAGAGGTTGGTGATATCGGACGTTTCACTGACCCAAAGCAGATACAGAAGCTTGCAGGACTAGAGATAGTCAAGAAGAGCTCTGGTAAAAAGAAAGGTCAGCCAAGAATCAGTAAGAGGGGCAGAAGAAAACTACGAAGAACAATGTATGAATCAGCACGTGCACTG
>JAZLJG010000232.1:0-1133 GCA_045617745.1 Lachnospiraceae bacterium
TACAGAAAATTTCAGTAACTTTGTCTTCGGTAATCATAGCGATCTTTTTAGTTTATTTTGTTTTGTAGCGATTACAAAGTTACTAAAATTTTCGCTAATTACCAAATTTTCAAAGACTTATATTTCGTCGAACTCACGTTAATATAATGCTGAATGAACTGGACAAGGAACTCTCACGCAGAGGACACCTCTTTGTGCGCTATGCCGACGACTCGATGATATTCTGCAAGACCAAGCGTGCCGCAGACCGTGTACGAGAGTCAATAACCAAATTCATAGAGGGAAAACTATTCCTAAAGGTGAACAAGGAAAAGACCGTCGTTTCATACATCAAGGGTGTGAAGTATCTCGGCTATTCTTTCTATGTACACAAGGGCAAATGCCAACTCGCCGTACATCCCAAGTCCAAGGCAAAGATGAAGTCAAGACTGAAAGAGCTGACAAGTCGAAGCAACGGCTGGGGTTACGAGAAGAGGAAGCAGAATCTGAAAGAGTACATACAAGGGTGGGTAGGGTATTATCATCTTGCCAATATGAAACGTCTTTGCCAAGACACCGATGAATGGTTAAGACGAAGAATACGCATGTGTATATGGAAGGCTTGGAAGAAGCCAAAGACAAAAGTGGCAAATCTCATCAAGTGTGGAATAAGTCAAGATAAGGCATGGTCAATCGGTAATGCCCGCCAAAGCTATTGGCGCATGTCAAAGAACTACTATGTCAATACGGCAATATCCACGCTAAATCTAAAGAAAGCATGTTTCATTTGTCTTACGGATTCATATCTCGAATGGAATCCAAAATAGGAACCGCCGTATGCCGAACGGCACGTACGGTGGTGTGAGAGGTCGGTAAACGTAAAAGTAGGAGATATACGCCTACGATTAGCGTTTACCTCCTACTCGATTTATATACTTATCTACCCATTTTGAACTTTCTTTTCAGAGCGCAAGCTGACTTTACTTCCTTGCCTGCATGGAGCCAGCAACGTAGTCAGAATATTTTTTTTAAAGATTTTTTTGCTTCTATCCTTCATTTTTGAAAAAATATCGGCATAACGGTTTGATACTCTTTGTGTTATAACTATGAAGGAAGTAATTTATCCTTCATTATCCTTCATTACCCTTCACAAG
>JAZLJG010000233.1:0-6659 GCA_045617745.1 Lachnospiraceae bacterium
AGGGTCTTTCCTGTACGGTAGTTTATATTCATGCTTTCAAGAACAGCTCTTGCCGCATCTCTGTCATCAAGGTTTTTGAAGACAAAGGTGTAGGAGTTCTTGTTGTCATCAATCATTTCATGGGAAGGAAGCTTTGCTTCGAATGCCTCAAGGTCCTCTATGAATTTCTTCTGTACATAGATGTAAGGGGGCTTTAAAAACTCTTCGATGGTGGTAAGCATGTACTTACGGGCATTGGAGTTTGCACGCCAGTCATCTACAAGGGCCTGCATACGATCTGTGCAGTCCTCGAGTTTGTAGTACCAGTTTGTTACGTCCACAAGCTCGGGTGTCATTCCGGAGAGGGTACTCTTGGGATCGATAAGCTCTGTGGGCATGTACTGGTGACCCAGGTCACATTCGTCTGCATAGGCTTTTTCGGACTGACATCCCTGGATGGGGCACTTTCCGATTACCTGACGTCCGTTAAGTAAGCATTTAAATTTAGGGTCAAAGAACTGGGGAGTGCTTAATTTTTCAAGCATTCCTGCTTTGTAAAGACCTTCAAAAACCTCTTCGGATGTTTCCTTGTGAATTTCTGAAGCGCGGCCCAAAGCAGATGCACCGAAAAGGTTAAGGCTTACTTCGTACTTTTCGAGTGTTTCCTTCTGGGAAATGTGGTTTTTCTTTACATAGTCTTCGATGGTTCCGTCTATGGTTCCGGCTTCCTTGGCTTTTCTGTAGCCTTCGGAAATGGGAGAACCGTAACAGTCTGTTCCGGATACGAAGATAACGTTCTCTTCACCGATTCTGTCTCTTAAAAATCTTGCATAAGTGTCGGCGTGTACAAATACGCCGCCGATGTGTCCGAAATGAAGCTCCTTGTTACCGTAAGGCATACCGGCTGTAATAACCGCACGCTTAGGGAAAACAGGACGCATTTTGGGTTCTTTTACATAGTCCATAATCAACCTCTTTTAATAAATCAGTTATCTTTGTAATATTAATGATTTTCGACGCATATGTCAATGAAACCTCTTTATATTTCGGCGTTTTTTTGTTAAAATTGAATACAAATCGGAGGTAAAAGAGAATGAGTACCAAACACGACCAGAAATCTAAGACACTTTGCATCAGTCCTTCTAATCCCGATGATCTTTGGGAGTCACGTTGGAACATCAGCCTTAATCTTAAAGAACTGAAGGAAAAGCCCGTAATCGGGTGGATTTCTTTTGCCGGTGAGAAGAAGACGGGAACCATTCCCATGGAAATCGTTATTAACGATCCCGACGACAGAAACAAGGGTTATGGAACAGAAGCAATCCGCATCATGACTGATTGGGTGTTTTTACACAAAAACATTTTTGAAATCACCGCAGTTTCCGAACACGAAAACAGTGGCTACATCATGGCACTCCAGAAGGCCGGTTTTGTGCTCAGGGATGCTACCAGGGAAACCGAGTATTATTCGATTACCAAGCAGGAAACAAGCTGGACCGGACTCTATCTTATGATAGGTATTGTAGTAGGTCTTGTACTGGCATTTATTCTTAACAACGGCTGGGTGGGCCTTGGAATTGGCGTGTTCTTCTGCCTTATTATCGGTTCGTCAATGGATATTAAGGAGAAAAAGTACAGGGAATCCGTTACCGGCAAGCATTTTAAATAATTCTTGCTTTTTGCACGTTTAAGTGATATTATCACAACCAAGATAAAGGTGATGATAAAGAGGAGTACATATTGGAAGTCTCCAGAGAGAGCACGGCGGTGAAAGTGCTTAGACGGAAGGTATGGAAGGTAGCTTTTGAACCGGTTAGGTGAATTTAAGTAGCTTATCCCGTGTGCTCACGTTACAGGGCATGACTCTGATAGGAGTTAAAAGGCTTTCGAAGCGATTTGGAAGTGAACAAAGGTGGTACCGCGTACTTAACGCCCTTTGCCTGTTACAGGCAGAGGGCTTTTTTTATCGAAAAGGAGAAGTGGATTATGGCAAAAGAACTTATTTCGAGAGACCAGGTGGAAGAGAAGAATACCTGGAATCTTAAGGACATTTACGAAAACAAGTCCCTTTGGGAAAAAGACATCGAAAAGGTGAAAAAGCTTGTTAAAGAGGTGGCAGCTTTCGAAGGAAAGGTCTGTGAAAGTGCGAAGAATCTTGAAAAGACACTTGAACTTCAGTGTGAAGTGGGAAAATTGGCAGATAAGCTTTACGGATATGCAGCAAGAATATTCGATCAGGACCAGGGCAATTCGGAAGGCTCTTCAATGCACAAAAAAATGGTTTCTTTGTGGGCAGAAATCGGCACTGAACTTTCATTTGTCGAGCCAGAAATAGTGGAAGCTTCCGATGAGAAACTTGAGGACTTTTTTAAAGAAAATGAAGGACTTGAGCTTTACAAAATATACATTAAGGAAACAAGAAGACAGAAGGCTCATATGCTCAGCGCAGAGATCGAAAAGGTTGCTGCCATGACCCATGAAATGGCCCAAAGCCCCGCTGAAATATATGAAGCCATGACAAATGTCGATTTTGAATTCCCTTCCATAAAGGATGAAAACGGCGAGGAAGTCAGAATTACAGACGGCAGATTCGTTCATCTTCTTGAATCTTCAGACAGACGTGTCCGCAAGGATACCTTTGAAGGTTATTACTCAACATACAAAAAGTTTTTGAATACTCTTGCCACCACGTACAACGGAGAAGTGAAGGCACGTATTTTTGACAGCAGACTTCATAAGTATGATTCGAACCTTGAAGCTGCTGTAGACGGCAATAATGTTTCACCTACCGTTTACAGAAATCTGGTGGATTCGGTTAACAAGAACCTTGATAAGCTCCACAGATACGTGGATTTGAGAAAGAAATGCCTTAAAGTGGACGAGCTTCACATGTACGATATTTACACTCCCATGATTGAAGGCGTTTCAAAGGAAATTCCTTTTGAAGAGGCACAGAAGACTATCATAAGTGCCCTTTCCGTTCTCGGTGACGATTATGTGGAACTTTTGAAGACCGCATTCAATAACCGCTGGTGTGACGTTTATGAAAACAAGGGAAAACGCGGCGGTGCATATTCGGCAAATACTTACGGTGTACATCCTTACATGCTTCTTAACTACAGTGGTTCTTTGGACAGCATGTTTACGGTAGCTCACGAAATGGGCCATTCGATGCACTCCTGGTATTCAGAGCACGGTCAGCCCTTTATTTACAGCGACTATAAGATTTTCGTGGCAGAGGTTGCTTCCACATGTAACGAAATTCTTCTTTTGGAATATCTTTTAAAGAACACAACAGACAAGAAGGAAAAGGCATATCTTCTTAACCACTACCTTGATTCCTTCAAAGGAACAGTTTTCCGTCAGACACAGTTTGCGGAGTTTGAACTTCTTACAAACGAAATGGTGGAAAAGGGCGACAGCCTTAATGCAGAAAATCTTTGCAAGCTTTATAAGGAAATCAACGAACGCTATTACGGTCCTTCAATGATTTCCGACGAAGAGATTTCCTACGAATGGGCAAGAATTCCTCACTTCTACTACAACTTCTACGTATATCAGTATGCTACAAGCTTCTGTGCGGCAGTTGATATCGCAGCAAGAATCTTAAGAGACGGTGAGCCTGTTGTTAAGCAGTACAAAAAGTTCTTATCAAGCGGTTGTACAGACGCACCCGTAGAACTTTTGAAGATTGCCGGTGTAGACCTTACCACATCAGCACCCATAGATGCAGCGCTTGAAAAGTGCGGACAGATTATTGACGAACTTGAAAAACTTGTTTAGGAGAATAAACATGAAAAAAGAACTGGAAAAAAACTATAATCCCAAGGAGATGGAAGACCGTATCTACCAGAACTGGCTTGATAAGAAGTACTTCCACGCAGAAGTAGATGAGACCAAAAAGCCCTTTACAATCGTAATTCCCCCTCCGAATATCACAGGACAGCTCCACATGGGTCATGCTCTTGATAACACCATGCAGGACATCCTTATCCGTTTCAAAAGAATGCAGGGCTACAATGCATTATGGCAGCCCGGAACAGACCATGCTTCCATAGCTACCGAAGTAAAGATTATTGAAAAGCTCAAAGAACAGGGGATTTCCAAAGAAGACCTCGGCCGTGAGAAGTTCTTGGAACGTGCATGGGACTGGAAGAAAGAATATGGCGGAAGAATCATTTCTCAGCTTAAGAAGATGGGTTCTTCCTGTGACTGGGACAGAGAACGTTTCACAATGGATGAAGGCTGTAACAAAGCCGTAACCGAAGTTTTTTGTAAAATGCATGAAAAAGGCTGGATTTACAAAGGCTCCAGAATTATCAACTGGTGTCCTGTATGTAACACCTCCATTTCCGATGCGGAAGTTGAGTACGAAGAGCAGGCAGGCCATTTCTGGCACATTAAGTATCCTCTTGTAGACGAGAACGGAAAGCCTTCAACAACAGAATTTCTGGAGTTTGCAACAACCCGTCCCGAGACAATGCTTGGTGATACAGCCGTAGCCATCAACCCCGACGATGAAAGATATCATTACTTAAAAGGCAGAAGTGTATGGCTTCCCCTTGTTAACAAGCCTATCCCCGTAGTAGAAGATTCCTACGTAGATATGGAATTCGGTACAGGTGTAGTTAAGATTACTCCTGCACATGACCCTAACGACTTTGAAGTAGGAAAGAGACACAATCTTCCCGAAATCAACATTCTCAACGATGATGCCACCATCAACGCAAACGGCGGCAAGTTCGAAGGAATGGACAGATACGAAGCAAGAAAGGCAATCGTTAAGGAACTTGACGACCTTGGCCTTCTTGTAAGAATCGAAGACTACTCACATAACGTAGGTACCCATGACCGTTGTAAGACCACCATCGAACCCATGATTAAAAAGCAGTGGTTCGTAAAGATGGATGAACTCATCAAACCCGCTGTTAACGCAGTTAAGACCGGAGACATCAAACTTGTTCCCGAGTCAATGGACAAGACCTACTTTAACTGGACCGACAATATCCGCGACTGGTGTATTTCAAGACAGCTTTGGTGGGGCCACAGAATTCCCGCTTACTACTGCCCTGAATGCGGCGAAATAACTGTTGCCAAGTCTGCTCCCGACAAGTGTCCCAAGTGCGGATGCACACGTCTTGAGCAGGATCCCGATACACTTGATACCTGGTTCTCTTCAGCGTTGTGGCCTTTCTCAACACTTGGCTGGCCTGAAAAGACTAAGGACCTTGAGTACTTCTATCCTACAGATGTTTTGGTAACAGGTTACGACATTATTTTCTTCTGGGTTATCCGTATGATATTCTCAGGCTTTGAAAATATGGGTGAAAGACCTTTCAAGACCGTACTTTTCCACGGACTTGTAAGAGACTCACAGGGTCGTAAGATGAGTAAGTCTTTAGGAAACGGTATCGATCCTCTTGAAATTATCGACCAGTACGGCGCAGATGCATTAAGACTTACACTTATCACCGGTAACGCACCCGGTAACGATATGCGTTTCTACAATGAACGAGTAGAAGCTAGCCGTAACTTTGCAAATAAGATTTGGAACGCTTCCAGATTTATCATGATGAATATGGGCGAAGAAGCTCCTAAAAAGCCCGCTGCTTCAGAGCTCGAGCCTGTAGACAAGTGGATTCTTTCCAAGTGTAACACCCTCATTAAGGATGTTACCGATAACATGGAAAAGTACGAGCTGGGTGTAGCAGTTCAGAAGGTTTACGACTTTATCTGGGATGAGTTCTGCGACTGGTACATTGAAATGGTTAAGCCCCGTCTCTATGCGGAAGGAAACAATAATTCCAAGAACGCAGCACTCTGGACCTTAAAGCACGTATGTATCGAAGCACTTAAGCTTTTACATCCTTACATGCCTTTTGTAACAGAAGAAATCTTCACCACCATTCAGGATGAAGAAGAATCCATCATGATTTCTTCCTGGCCTGTATTCAGTGATGAATTTGTATTCGAAGCAGAAGAAAAGGAAATCGAAACCATCAAGGAAGCTGTTCGTGCAATTAGAAACGTTCGTACAGGAATGAATGTTGCTCCTTCCAGAAAGGCGGAAGTATTTGTAGTAAGCTCAGATGCAGCTATCCGGGATATTTTTGCAGACGGCGAGATTTACTTCAAACCTCTTGCATATGCATCAGCAGTAAAGATTCAGTCCGATAAGGCAGGCATCCCCGATGACGCAGTATCCTGCGTAATCGCCGGCGCAACTCTTTACATGCCTTTTGCGGAGCTTGTTGATATCAGCGCCGAAATCGAAAGACTCAGCAAGGAAAAGACCCGTCTTGAGGGCGAAATCAAGCGTTCCAACGGAATGCTTTCCAACGAGAAATTCATTAGCAAGGCTCCCGAAGCTAAGGTTAATGAGGAAAAAGAAAAGCTTAAAAAGTACGAAGGAATGCTTAAGGAAGTATCCGAAAGACTTGCAGCTTTAAGTAAATAATGTTTTTGTGGTGGCAGG
This sequence comes from Lachnospiraceae bacterium, assembly GCA_045617745.1. Lineage (GTDB taxonomy): Bacteria > Bacillota > Clostridia > Lachnospirales > Lachnospiraceae > UBA1258. Next base: position 6,455 of record JAZLJG010000233.1, read on the forward strand.
AGCCGGGCTCCTGCCACATTTTTATGGGCGCCCGGGTGGCGGCCTACATTGATTGCTTTGTGTCACCACGGATTTACTAAAAGCTTTCATCGTCTCGCTCCTTTATTTTCTAAGCCCCTTCGAAACTCGCTTGAACCACTAAGAAAAGTAAAAAACTTTTCTAAGTGCTTCTGCGCTTCAAACATTCGTACGGGGCTAAGAAAAT
>JAZLJG010000234.1:0-10497 GCA_045617745.1 Lachnospiraceae bacterium
GGTAAGCCTACCAGTGAATATATTACAAACATTTTAAATGCTATCATCTTTATCGGAGCTGTAGGCCTTACCATTATCGGTGTACTGCCTTACATCTTCTACGGCGTATTCAAAGCTGAAGTAAGCTTTTTGGGTACCAGCCTTATCATTATCGTTAGTGTTATCATTGAAACACTTAACACAGTTGAAAGCATGATGCTTGTAAGAAATTACAAGGGATTTTTAAATCAGTAAGCATGTTGCACAATATACTCGGAGTAGGATTTTTCCTGCTCCGATGTTGTGCGTTAAAAAAGAAAATAATGAGTTTTATTTAATATAAAGGGTTAAGGAGCAGTTTTTTAGTATGAAGATTATTATGTTAGGCGCTCCCGGCGCAGGGAAAGGCACACAGGCCGAGATGATTTGCGAAAAGTACGGCCTTCCCCACATTTCTACAGGCGACATTTTCCGTGCAAACATTAAGAACGGAACAGAGCTTGGTAAGGAAGCAAAGAAGTACATGGATCAGGGTCTTCTTGTTCCCGATGAATTGACAGTCAAGATTTTGCTTGACCGTGTTGCTAAGGATGATTGCAAGAACGGATACGTTTTGGACGGATTCCCCCGCACAATTCCTCAGGCAGAAGTTTTGGACAAGGCTCTTACAGAGCTTAACGACAAGGTTGATTTTGCTATCAACGTTGACGTACCTGATGAGAACATTATCAATCGTATGTCAGGCCGTCGTGCATGTGTAACATGCGGCGCTACATATCACATCCAGTATGCACCTACAAAGGTAGAAGGCATCTGTGACAAGTGCGGAAGCGAACTTATCTTAAGAGATGACGACAAGCCTGAAACAGTAAAGAACCGTCTTGATGTATATCACAAACAGACACAGCCCTTAATTGACTTCTATGAGAAGAAGGGCGTGCTCAAAGAAGTAGACGGAACGGTAGCTATGAATGATGTCTTTAATTCAATCGTTGCCATTCTTGGCTAAGGTAGGAGGACGTATGTCAGTAACCATTAAGTCTCAAAGAGAAATAGAACTTATGAGGGAATCCTGCAGAATATTAAGCGAGGTTCACGACAAACTTGCTGAAATAATTCAGCCCGGCATTTCCACAAAGGATATTGATATTGAAGGCGAGCGTTTGATCCGCGGTTACGGATGCACTCCGAATTTTTTGAACTATAACGGATATCCTGCTTCGATATGTGTGTCAGTAAATGACGAAGTCGTTCACGGCATTCCCAATAAGAAGCATATTTTAAAAGAAGGCGATATCGTAAGCCTTGACTGTGGACTTATTTATAAGGGATATCATTCCGATGCAGCCAGAACATACGGAGTCGGAAAGATTGATCCCAAGGCACAGAAACTTATCGATGTAACCCGTCAGTCTTTCTTTGAAGGTATCAAGTATGCAAAGGCCGGAAACCATTTACATGATATTTCAAATGCCATAGATGATTATGTTTCTTCTTTTGGCTACGGAATAGTAAGAGACCTTGTAGGTCACGGTATAGGAACCAGCCTTCACGAGGAACCTCAGATACCTAACTTCAGACAGAAACGTCACGGCATAAAGCTTGAGCCCGGCATGACACTGGCAATTGAACCCATGATTAATATGGGCGGCTGGGAAGTTGTCTGGGAGGATGATGACTGGACTGTCGTAACAGAAGACGGATCACTTTCAGCTCACTACGAAAACACCATTCTTATTACTGAGGGTGAACCTGAAATACTGACACTTGGCAAAATGAACTAATATTGGAGGAATTGAATGTCTAAACAGGATGTTATTGAAATTGAGGGAACAGTAGTAGAAAAGCTTCCCAATACAATGTTTCGTGTGGAACTTGAGAACGGTCACAAGGTACTGGCTACCATAAGCGGAAAGCTTCGCCAGAACTTTATCCGTATCTTGCCCGGAGACAAAGTTACACTTGAGTTATCTCCCTATGACCTTACTAAAGGTAGAATTATTTGGAGAGATAAATAAGTTTCAAAATTCTTTATTTATGTGGTTGCAATCGGGAAACCGTTGTGATACAATGATATTCGGTCTTTTTTGGTGAAAGTGCGTCAAAAGGGCGATTTTTGCGTGTAAAAAGGCCATATGGAAGAACTGAAAGGAGGACCAATCATGAAAGTAAGATCTTCTGTAAAACCAATTTGCGAAAAGTGCAAAGTTATTAAGCGTAAGGGTAAGATCAGAATTATCTGTGAAAATCCTAAGCACAAACAGGTCCAGGGTTAATCCTTATAAGGATTTAAAGTATAGACGTAGTTTTGAGCCTACGACATTACTTTTGAAACCGAGAAGAGTTCAATAATACGGAGAACTCGCAACCTGTCGGAAAAATCGGGAGCCGTCCCGATCGGGCAGTATTGCCCCATTCAATTAGTTTTAGCGTGCAAATGAGCGCACGCACAGACGCGCAGAAAGCGCGAGAAATTTGGAGGAAACAAAAATGGCTCGTATCGCAGGTATTGACTTACCTAGAGAAAAACGTGTTGAAATCGGTTTGACCTACATCTACGGAATCGGTAGAACATCTTCAAGCAAGATTTTGGCAGCAGCAAAGGTTAACCCTGACACTCGTGTTAGAGATTTAACTGATGATGAAGTAAAGAGACTTAGTGAAGAGATTGAAGCTAACTACATGGTAGAAGGTGATCTTCGTAGAGAAGTTGCTTTCAATATTAAGACTCTTCAGGAAATCGGATGCTACAGAGGTATCCGTCATCGTAAAGGACTTCCCGTTCGTGGTCAGAAGACTAAGACAAACGCTCGTACACGTAAGGGTCCTAAGCGTACAGTAGCAAATAAGAAGAAGTAATTAACAGTAAACATTAGGAAGAAAGTAGGTTAGTTTAAAATGGCTAAAGTTGCAAAGAAAGTAACAAAAAAGCGCGTAAAGAAAAACGTTGAACGTGGACAGGCACATATCCAGGCATCTTTCAATAACACAATCGTTACATTAACAGATGCTGAGGGTAACGCTTTATCATGGGCAAGTGCCGGTGGTCTTGGATTTAGAGGTTCAAAGAAATCTACTCCCTATGCTGCACAGACAGCCGCTGAGACAGCTACAAAAGCTGCTCTTGTACACGGCTTAAAGTATGTTGACGTATTTGTAAAAGGTCCCGGCTCAGGCCGTGAAGCTGCAATTCGTGCATTAGCTGCTGCAGGTTTGGAAGTTGTTTCTATTAAGGACGTAACTCCTGTACCTCACAACGGATGCAGACCTCCCAAGCGTCGTCGTGTGTAGTCTTGTTTACTGAGACTGATATATTTACCCGTTGGAAGAAGACAGCGTAAAGCTGCTGTAAACAATAATTTGAAAGGAATATAAAACAATGGCAATTAACAGAACTCCTGTATTAAAGAGATGCAGATCTCTTGATCTTGATCCTATCTATTTAGGATATGATAAGAAGTCCAACAGAAACAATGCACGCGCAGGCAAGAAGATGTCTGAGTACGGACTTCAGCTTCGTGAGAAGCAGAAAGCAAAATTCATCTATGGCGTACTTGAGAAGCCTTTCCGTAACTACTATGAGAAGGCTGAGCGTATGAAAGGTATGACCGGTGAAAACCTTATGGTTATGCTTGAAACCAGACTTGATAACGTAATTTTCCGTATGGGATTTGCTCGTACCCGTAAGGAAGCAAGACAGGTTGTTGACCACAAGCACGTTTTAGTTAACGGCAAGATGATTAACATTCCTTCTTACCTTATTAAGGCAGGCGATGTAATCACATTAAGCGACAAGGCTAAGGAATTACAGCGTTACAAAGATATCCTCGAAGTAACAGGTGGCAGACTCGTTCCCGAATGGATTGATGTTGATGCTGATGCATTCAAGGGAACAATCAAGAATCTTCCCACAAGAGAGATGATTGATGTACCTGTTAACGAAATGCTTATTGTCGAGTTATACTCCAAATAATGTAATTTCACTTAAAATCAAAGGAGGGTATTTACTGTGTTTGAATTTGAAAGACCCAATGTGGAAGTTGTTGAAGTGTCCGAAGATAAGAAGTATGGCAAGTTCGTGGCTGAACCTCTTGAGAGAGGCTATGGTATTACCCTTGGCAACTCTTTAAGAAGAATCATGCTTTCTTCTTTACCCGGTGCTGCAGTAAGCCAGATCAAAATTGAAGGCGTACTTCATGAATTTTCATCAATTCCCGGTGTTAAGGAAGATGTAACCGAGATTATTTTAAATATCAAAAAGCTCGCTATCAGGAATACAAGCGATTCCTTCGAGCCCAAGACAGCTTACATCGATTTTACAGGTGAGGGCGTTATTAAGGCTTCTGACATTCAGGCTGATTCTGACATCGAAATCTTAAATCCCGATCTTGTAATCGCTACTCTTTGCGGTGGTAGAGATGCTAAGTTCTACATGGAACTTACAATCACTAAGGGCCGTGGATATGTAAGCGCTGACAAGAACAAGAACGATGATCTTCCTATCGGAGTTATCGCAATCGACTCTGTTTACACACCTGTTGAAAGAGTAAACATGGCTGTTGCTAATACTCGTGTAGGTCAGGTAACTGACTACGATAAGCTCACATTAGACGTTTACACAAACGGTACACTTGCTCCCGAAGAGGCTGTAAGCCTTGCAGCAAAGGTATTGAGTGAGCACTTATCTCTCTTCATCGACCTTTCAGAAGCTGGTCAGAAGACAGACGTTATCACAAGCAAGGAAGACAGCTCAAAGGCAAGACCTGTTGATGACATGAGCATCGATGAGTTAGAACTTTCAGTTCGTTCTTACAACTGCTTAAAGAGAGCAGGAATCAATACTGTTGGAGAGCTTGTTAATAAGACTCCCGATGACATGATGAAGGTTAGAAACCTTGGTCGTAAGTCATTAGAAGAAGTATTGTTGAAGTTAAAGGAGTTAGGTTTACAGTTAAACTCCGTTGATGAAATGTTATAATTGCATGATTGTGCGGTAAGACCGTAAGAGCACGCACGAAAGGATATAAAAATGGCAAAGTACAGAAAGTTAAGCAGAACATCTGCACAGAGAAAGGCTTTATTAAGAGGCCAGGTTACATCATTAATCGCTAACGGCAAGATCGTTACAACTGAAGCTAAGGCTAAGGAAGTACAGAAGATTGCTGAAGGCCTTATCGCATTAGCAGTTAAGGAGAAGGATAACTTCGAAACAGTTAAGGTTACTGCTAAGGTTGCTAAGAAGGACAAAGACGGAAAGCGCGACAAGGAAGTAGTAGACGGTAAGAAGGTTACAGTTTACGAATCAGTTGAGAAGGAAATCAAGAAGGATATGCCTTCAAAGCTTCATGCTCGTCGTCAGATGCTTAAGGTTCTCTACACAGATGAGACCAACAAGCTCTTCGATGAAATCGCTCCCAAGTATGTTAATCGTAACGGTGGTTACACAAGAATCGTTAAGATTGGCCTTCGTAAGGGTGACGCAGCTATGGAAGTTCTTCTCGAGCTCGTTTAATCTTAAACATAAGAACACCGCATGCAGTGCATGCGGTGTTTTTTTATCGCAAAATATAAAACAAACTAGCCTCTTTTAGCGGCATACTCTAAGAGTGTCTCGTGACCTCCCATAAGATGTGCAACAATGGCGCAGACAATGATGATTCCAAGAATCTTTAGCGCAGGTTTAATTATGTTCTTTTGATATGGTGCCAGAGTGGTTTTTAGCTTTGTGTATAAGTCTATTATTCGTTGTTTCATTGATTTTCACTGATTTTCCTTGTATAATCAACTAGATTGCAGTTGTATATAAACTAATAATATCGTAGTTTTGGGAACAAAAAAAGTGGAAATAGTAAAATCTAAGAATTTAACATTTGAATATATAAGACGTGACGAAGAGGGAAACGTTGAAGGAATTACCACTGCAGTGAATGATGTGTCATTTACTATTGAAAAGGGCGAGTTTGTGGCTATTTTAGGTCACAACGGTTCCGGTAAATCGACACTTGCAAAGCATTTGAATGGCATTCTTTATCCTACCGAGGGAACACTTTTTGTGGATGGTAAGGATACTACAAAGGAAGAAAACCTTTGGAATATAAGAGAGGCTGTTGGAATGGTCTTTCAAAATCCTGACAACCAGATTATCGGACAGGTTGTTGAAGAGGATGTTGGCTTTGGACCGGAGAATCTTGGCGTGCCGACAAAGGAAATTTGGGAGCGTGTAGAGGAAAGTCTTCGAGTGGTCGGAATGTATGATTACAGGAAGAAATCTCCTAACCGACTTTCCGGAGGACAGAAGCAGCGTGTCTCTATAGCAGGCGTTCTTGCTATGCACCCCAAATGTATTGTTCTTGATGAGCCTACTGCTATGCTGGATCCGGTTGGCAGAAGCGAGGTTGTAAGAACTGTAAGAGCTTTGAACGATGTAGAGAAGATTACAATCATTTTGATTACACATTATATGGATGAAATTGTTAATGCGGACAAGGTCATTGTTATGGACAAGGGAAGCATTGCAATGTGCGGAACTCCAAGAGAAATTTTCTCGCAGGTGGATAAGCTAAAGGAACTCAGACTTGATGTTCCTCAGGTGACAATGTGTGCGTACGAACTTAGAAAGAAAGGGTTTGATATCCCTTTAGGAATCCTCTCAAAAGAGGAGCTTGTTGAGGCTATAAAGAAATGTCGTTAATTGTTAATCATCTTTCTTACAAATATAATCCGGGCACTGCAATGGAGCAGGTTGCTTTGAATGATATAAATATAGTGATAAATGACGGTGAGTTTATCGGACTTATCGGTCATACAGGCTCTGGAAAATCAACGCTTGTACAGCAGTTAAATGGTATTTTAAAGCCGACTGCGGGTGGAGTTTATGTTGATGGAGCTGATATTTCGGATGAAGATTATGATTTAAAGAAGCTTCGTTCTGAGGTTGGCCTTGTATTTCAGTATCCTGAGCATCAGCTTTTTGAAGCAGATGTGTTTTCGGATGTTTGCTTTGGACCAAGAAATATGGGACTTTCGAAAAAGGAAGTTGAACTTAGAGCCTACGAAGCACTGAAAATGGTAGGAATTGAGGATGAATATTTTTACCAGTCGCCCTTTGATTTGTCTGGTGGACAAAAAAGGCGTGTTGCGATAGCAGGTGTTCTTGCTATGAAGCCTAAGGTGCTTATTCTTGATGAACCAACAGCCGGGCTGGATCCAAAGGGAAGAGATGAGCTTTTGGATAAGCTTTCTGAAATAAGAAGGGAAAGCGGCTGCACGATTTTGCTTGTTTCTCACAGTATGGAGGATGTAGCAAAGTACGCTGATAGAATTATTGTTATGGATAAAGGTCAGGTTGCCTTTGATGATGTACCTCTTAATGTTTTTAGGCATCATAGGGAATTAAAGGAGATGGGCCTTGGAATTCCAAAGATTACAGAGGCTATGTATGCACTAAATGAGGCTGGTATAAAGATCTCTACAGATATTGTCACGGTTGAGGATGCTGTAGAGGAGCTAACAAAGATTTTGCGTTAAAACGAGGAATATAAATGCTTAGAGAGATAACCTTAGGTCAGTATTACCCGGTAGATTCGGTGATACACAGACTTGATCCAAGAGTTAAGCTTCTATCAACTCTTCTATTTTTAATATCGCTTTTTATCACAGATAATTTTATTGGCTATGTTGTAGCGGTTATCTTTCTTTTTGCATGTGTAAAATTATGTAAGGTTCCCTTTTCTTATATGGTAAAGGGAATGAAGACAATTGTATTTTTGCTGTGCTTTTCAGTTGTTTTGAATTTGTTTCTGACAACTGGAGACGTGGTTTTTTCATTTTGGAGGCTGACAATTACCAAGCAGGGTATCTATACTGCAGCTTTTATGGCAATCAGGCTTTCTTTTTTGATTGTCGGTTCATCAATTATGACATTGACGACAACTCCTAATAATCTGACAGATGGTCTTGAAAAGGGACTCGGCTTTTTGAAGGCTATAAAGGTACCTGTTCATGAAATATCAATGATGATGTCAATTGCACTTAGATTTATTCCTATTTTGATGGAAGAAACAGATAAGATCATGAAGGCGCAGATGGCGAGAGGTGCAGACTTTGAAAACAAGAATCTGATAAAGAGAGTTAAGAGCCTGATCCCGTTACTTGTTCCACTTTTTGTATCTGCTTTCAGACGTGCGAATGATCTTGCAATGGCTATGGAAGCTCGCTGCTACAGAGGTGGTGATGGACGCACCAAAATGAAACCTCTTAAATATACGAAAACAGATGCGCTTGCGTATCTTGTGATGGCAATTTATATGGCACTTATTATCGCTGTTAGGGTTATATTTTGATGAAGAGAGTATTGATGTGTGTGTCCTATGACGGGACAAACTTTTGCGGTTGGCAGGCGCAGGAAAATGTGCGAACCGTTGAGGGAGAACTGAATAAGGCTTTATCCAATCTTAGCGGCGAGGACATTAAGGTAATTGGTGCAAGCAGAACAGATTCCGGAGTGCACAGTCTTGCTTCGATGTGCGTGTTTGATACGACGATGCGCATGCCTTCGGATAAGTTTTCTTTTGCCTTAAATACGAAGCTTCCCGAGGATGTGAGGGTGAAGTGGAGCACCGAGGTGCCATTGGATTTTCATCCAAGGCATCAGACTACAGAGAAAACCTACGAATATCATATATATAATGAAGAATTCCAACCTCCGTTAAACAGGCTGTATTCTTTGCACGAAAGACGTTCTTTGGACATTGAAAAGATGCAGGAGGGTGCAAAGTACCTGATTGGCGAGCACGATTTTAAGAGCTTTTGCAGCGTTGACACCTCTGCTATTACGACTGTTAGAAATATTATTGATGTTTCAGTCCAAAGAATGGGAAGCGAAGTTATTATAAGCGTTACCGGAAATGGATTTTTATATAACCAGGTAAGGATTATTGCCGGAACACTTATGTGGGTTGGACTTGGTGTGAGGGAGCCTGGCGACGTTAAGAGGATGCTTGAGGCGTTAGATCGAGAGGCAGCAGGACCGACAGCACCGGCACTTGGACTGTGGTTGAAGGATTTCAAATTTGTGGAAAATCCTGAGTTAAATTGCTCTCTGCAATCGAAAAAAGACACTTGACACGTGTCTTTCTTGTTAGTATACTATTTTAGTGTGCGACGAATGTACTATGTCTAGCCATAGCCCCGGAGAGACATATGAACATATATACACTAGTTTTTGACTTTTATATGGAGGAAACACAATGAAAACATTTATGGCAAATCCTGCTACCATCGAAAGAAAATGGTACGTAGTTGACGCTACAGATAAGACTCTTGGACGTTTAGCTTCAGAAGTAGCTAAGGTTTTAAGAGGTAAGAACAAAGCAATTTTCACTCCTCATGTTGATACAGGCGATTATGTAATCGTTGTTAACGCTGAGAAGATTTCAGTTACAGGTAAGAAGATGGAACAGAAGGAATACTTCCGTCATTCAGATTACGTTGGTGGTGTTCGTATGATGACATTAGCTGAAAAGCTTGCTACAAAGCCCGAAGACGTTATCGAACTTGCAGTTAAGGGAATGCTTCCTAAGGGACCTCTTGGTCGTCAGATGGCTAAGAAGCTTTATGTATACGCAGGACCTGAACACAAGCATGAAGCTCAGAAACCTGAAGTATTAACATTCTAAGAGGAACTGAAAGGAGATTACTAAAATGGCTAAAGCAAAAGCTACTAAGGCAGCTAAATTTTATGGCACAGGTAGAAGAAAATCTTCCGTAGCTAGAGTATATTTAGTACCTGGTAAGGGAACTATCACAATCAATAAGAGAGACATCGACGAGTACTTTGGTCTCGAGACATTAAAGACAATCGTTCGTCAGCCTCTTACAGCTACAGAAACTGTAGATAAGTATGATGTTATCGTTACTGTTAAGGGTGGCGGTTTCACAGGTCAGGCTGGTGCTGTTCGTCACGGTATCGCTCGTGCATTACTTACTGTTGATGCTGATTTCAGACCTACATTAAAGAAGGCTGGATACTTAACAAGAGATCCTAGAATGAAGGAAAGAAAGAAGTACGGTTTAAAGAAGGCACGTCGTGCACCCCAGTTCAGCAAGAGATAATCTTCGCGAAACAACGAGGCACATCAGGAACAAAAACATACGCCCTGGAATGCTTGCATTCCAAGGGCGTTATTTTTTGTTCTGACGCGACGACTGTCGCGACCGACATGGAGCGAAGCGGAATGGAGGTGCCTCGTGGTAAAGAATTTACAAACCTCGGAACTCTGATATGCTCCCTTTTAGGTAGACAAGTGAAATAATAAAAACTTGTTGCCTGGAAGGGAGCTTATTTTATTGGGAAGAAAAGTAAAGTATAGTCCAGAAGAAAAGATTTGTGCCGTAAATGAATATCTTGATGGTAAAGCAAGTATGCAATCCATTGCTAGTAAGCTAGGTATTGACTTTGACTCATTAAAACAGTGGGTCAACAACTATGAAGCTATTGGAACTGATGCATTTCATACT
>JAZLJG010000235.1:0-1023 GCA_045617745.1 Lachnospiraceae bacterium
CAACACCGGCAAAAGAGATTGTCGCAATATATGAATCGCAAGGAGAGGAAGCATTTTTAAGAAAGAAGAATCAAAAATACAGTAAAGAATTAAAGCTGAAAGCAGTAGTCGACTACCAATCCGGGAACGGTAGTTTGATAACAATTTGCCAAAAGTATAAAATAACCAGAACAAGTTCACTGCGAAGCTGGATAAAGTGGTATAATGGTCATAAAGATTTTAAGGAGCGGAGTGCCGCCAAAGGAGAAATCTATATGACTAAAGGAAGAAAAACCACGCAAGAAGAACGCACGGAGATCGTTGCATTCTGCATAGAACATGGAAAAGACTACGGACTGACAGTAGAAACATACAAGGTATCGTATCAGCAAATCTATGCGTGGGTACAAAAGTATGAGGAAAAAGGTGTAAAGGGGTTAACAGACCGCCGAGGAAAAGCCAAACCGGAAGACGAGTTTACGGAGGAAGACCGACTTCGTCAGGAAAACAAGATATTGCAGGCAAAGATCAAGGATCAGGAAATGGAAATAGCTTTGTTAAAAAAACTGAGGGAATTGAGAGGGGGCGGTCGCTGAGCGGAGTACGACAAGAAGATGAATATATTGCAGTTCAATACTTGAACAAAACAGAAAAATATCCGATTGAAAAGTTGTGTTTGAAACTGCATATATCCCGTTCCGGTTACTACAAGTGGATGAACCGGACACCAAGTCAGAGTCAGCTTGTAAATGAACAGCTTGTTGAGTGGATAAAGGAATACTATGAAGATCAGGATGGTATCCTTGGATACCGTCAAATGACAATTACGATAAACAGAGAAAAGAATACACAGTTCAACAAAAAGCGGATACGCCGACTTATGCAGATACTGCACTTGAAATCGGTGTGCAGAAAAGCGAAATACAATTACATCAAATCCACACCCGAAGTAACTGCAGAAAATGTGTTGAACCGTAAGTTTACTGCGGATGCACCAAATGAAAAGTGGCTGACAGATGTAACCGAATTCAAATACTATGTCGG
>JAZLJG010000236.1:0-7624 GCA_045617745.1 Lachnospiraceae bacterium
ACTATCGTCTGGCAGGAGTTAAAGAATAATGAACAATTTGAAAAATAATGTGCATCTGATTGGGGACTATATTGCACATTGGGCAGAGATAACACCGAATCGGGTCGCAGTAAAATGGGTAGGAGCGGAAGGCTGTATTACGAAAACTTACAGTCAGTTTTATCAAGATATTCTGGTATGTGCTGATGAATATTTTTCAGAGTATGAGCATCAGCGTATTGCAATCTGTGGAAAGCAGGATTATCGTTTTTTGATTTTGCTGATGGCAATTCTGTGTTCTCATAATTCAGCAGTGCTTGTCACTGATTTTGTAAATAACGATGAAAACAAGGAACTGCTGAAAAATATTCATACTGCGGCATATGTTGTTTATGATGGAAATGATTTTCTTGTGCAGGCAGGAGAAAAAGATGCTTCTTTGTATGCAGAGAAGACAGAAAATGATGTTGAGGCAGTGGTGCTTCTGACTTCAGGAACGACCGGAAGAAAAAAATGTGTCAGTTTAAGTCATAAAAACCTTTTAGCAAATGCACATGCCATCACAAAGATATTACTTCCGGCCACATGGGATGCTGAGTTACAGGTTTATGGATTTCTTCCATTCTGTCATGCGTTTGCACTGCAGGCCAATCTGTTTTGTCCAATTTACGTTGGCGAAACAATTTGCCTTGGATCAGGCCCTGCGCAGTTTATAAAAGAACTTTTTGCACTGAAACCAACGTTTTTTATTGCAGTTCCACAGATTATAGATGGCATTATGGGATACCTAAAGGCCAACCATATAGAGAAAGTTGAGCAGTTCCCGGTGGTATTCTGCGGCGGGGCAAGATTGGATCCGACACTGATTGAAAAAATGCGAAACTACGGAATTATAGTGCTCCAGGGATACGGAACCACAGAATGTTCCCCGATTATTGCGGTCAATCCAATTAATGCTAATAATCCCCAGGCATCGGGAAAGGTGCTGGAAGGAATCCAAGTCAGAATTCGTGATGAAGAGATTCTGGTAAAGGGGGACAATGTGTTTACCGGCTATGTTGGAGATGAAGAATCAACAAAGCAGGTATTTGAAGATGGATATTACAAAACCGGTGACAAAGGCTGGATCGATGAAAATGGTTATCTTTATGTGACCGGACGTTTGAAAACAACCATCGTTCTTCCTACAGGCGAAAACATCGCACCGGAAGATATCGAGGATAAGCTGATGCTTTGCCCTGCCATTGAAGATGCTTATGTTTATGAGAGAAAAAACGGTTCGATGGAATGCATTGCTGCAGCAATCTACTCTAATGCCTCATGGGAGGAAGTGCGCCTTCAGGTAGAGGAAGTCAATCAGATGCTGGAAGTTTATGAAAAAATACAGCATATAGAGCTGACAACCGAACCTCTTCTGCGTACGGAACTTGGTAAGATCAGAAGGATACAGAATTACCAGGTGAAATTAAAGGGAGGCAGCACTCAGGTATATGTGGCACCTAAGACAGAACTTGAAAAAGATTTGGCTGAGATTTTTGCTTCTGTTTTGGAGTTGGAGCAGGTTGGGGTAAATTACAATTTCTTTGAAATAGGTGGACATTCTCTCAGAGCAGTCAGACTGGCAAATGAGATTGAGAATGTCCTTCAGTATAAGCTTAAAGTACAGGAAATTTTTGCCCATCCGACGGTTGGAGACCTGGCAGAATATCTGGAAACAAATGGAACAAAAGAACATTTTGATGAAGATCAGATTCCAAAAGCGGAAAGAAAGCCGTATTATCCGATGTCATCTTCTCAGAAAAGAATGTATTTGAATTATCTTATGGATAAGAATTCTCTGGCTTACAATCTGAGTTTTTCTTTCACAGTGAAAGGAAAGCTTGATTCGGAGAAACTTGAGAGAAATCTGAATGAAATCATTAAAAATAGAAGTGCTTTCAGAACGAGATTTTTCATGCATGGGGAGGAGTTTGTACAGGAAATTGTAGAAGACTGCAGATTGAAACTTGAGGTGAACGATACTGCGGAGGGATTTGTGCGCCCATTTGATCTGTATGAAACACCGCAGCTTCGCGTGCGTTATGTCCCAAATGAATCAGGAAACGAAAGTGAGAGTGTCCAACTTTTGTTTGACATACCGCATATTGTGTCTGATGGCGCGACCATCACACAATTTATGAAAGAACTGGTAGGACTTTATAATGAAGGAGAGATAGAGCCGGAACGCTTGAGTTATGTGGATTACAGCGAGTGGATGGCTAACAGGGATCTGTCAGAACAGAGAAGATTCTGGTTGGATCTTTATGAAGATAAGCCGGAGCCGCTGAATCTTACAACAGACTATCCACGACCAAAAGAGCGTAGCCAAAGAGGAAGCTCTGTTTTCCGTCTACTCAAAAAGGAGCAGTTCAGGGACTTTGCTTCTATGCATCAGATGACAGACTATATGCTTTTCCTGTCAGGCATCATGATCCTTATGGGCAAGTATGGAAACGCTGAGGATGTGGTGATCGGAAGCCCGATCAACGGACGTACCACCAAAGATGCAGAAAAAATCTATGGTATGTTTGTAAATACGCTTGCCCTGAGAGGTTATCCGGCGGCTGATAAAAGCATTAATGCATTTCTGAAAGAAATCATGGATATGTGTATTTTGGCTTATGACCATCAGGAGTATCCGTTTGAAGAACTTGTGGATGAGCTGAAAGTGGGAGGCGACCGTTCAAGGAATCCGCTGTTTGATGTGATGTTTGTTCTGCAGAACAATGAAAAGGCCTTTAACACAGAGGAAAACACGGCATATTTTAAGGACGTAGTATTATATAAAAACCAGGAAAAGAGACACGGTTCCAAGTTTGATCTGAGCTTTGCGATCAACGAGTTGGCAGATGATTATGAAGTGGAGCTGGAGTATAGCAGTGACTTGTTTTGCGAAGAGACAGCAGAGAGGATTCTTGAGCATCTGGAGACTGTATTAAATTCAATGATGCGGCAGCCGGAAAGTAAGATAGCAGATATAGAAGTAGCCTCTTCCAAAGAAAGAGAGTATATTTTAGCAAATTTTGCCGGAGAAGTAACAGATACAAAAGAGGAGACTATCATATCGCTTCTTCAGAAAGCAGTCATTGAAAATCCGGATAAGATAGCACTCCGAGAGGACAAAAAGGCGATTACATACCGGGAACTGAATGACTTGACTAATTGCTATGCCAATGAATTCTTGGCACAAGGAGTCGTCAGTGGTGACTGTATTGCAATCGTTGGAGAGCGTTGCATCAAGATGGTGACATGCTGTTATGCTGCGTTAAAGTGCGGGGCATCATATGTCATGATAGATGATCTCCTTCCGGAAGAGAGGAAAGAAAAAATCATTCAGGATGCGGCACCAAAGCTTGTGGTACGGGCTTTCTCAGAGGATGATACTGTTTTAGGGGATGGAGCTGATGCGTGCGAGCCGCAGTGCAGCGTGAGCCCGGATATGCCGGCCTACCTGATCTATACATCCGGCACTGGCGGACAGCCAAAGGGTGTTGTCTGCAAACACAGAGGTGTTGTGAACCTGATTCTGTGGTTGATGAAAGAACATCCAATGACAGAAAACGCGAAAGTGCTTGAAAAGACAAACTTGTCATTTGTTGATTCTGTTTATGAGATGTTCTGGCCGCTTTCTGCCGGTAAAGAACTGGTGATTCTGCCTCAGGGAGACGAAATGTACCCGGATCGTCTGGTAAACACTATCAGAAAATATCAGATCACAAATATAATTTTAGTACCGACGGTATTGAACGAACTGCTGACAATCGGAGCATCCGGTGATGCGTTAGACAGTCTGCGTCTGATTATTCTGAGCGGAGAACCATTGAAAGAATCTACTGTAAAACAGGCACAGCACGTTTTGAATCCCTCGTGCTGTCTGTTGAATCAATACGGACAGAGTGAAGGCGGATTTTCATCCACGCATTTTGAAATAGCGATGGATGACGAGATCAATCCGGCATATTCTGTCATGCCGATCGGAAGATCCATTCAGAATGTAACCCACTATATAGTAAAGGGCAGACAACTCTGCGGTATTGGTATTTTGGGTGAGATCTGTATAGGAGCAGAGGGACTTTCACTGGGCTATGTGAATGACGAGAAGATGACAGAGGCTAAATTTGAAGAGAATCCTTTTGGAAGTGGAAGACTCTGTCATACCGGTGATTATGGAAAATATCTGGCAGACGGAACGATAGTCTGTCTCGGACGTATGGATAATCAGATTAAGATACGCGGCCAGAGAATTGAACTTGGTGAGATAGAAAATGCAATCCGTGCTACCGAAAAGGTCAGAGACTGCGCAGTTACGGCAATTCAATTGAAAGAAAACGATACAGATAAAAGTATTGTAGCTTATTTGGTATTGAAGCCTGACACAACATTGGAAGAGATCAGAAATCAGATAAAACAGAAACTGCCTGTATATATGGTACCGACAGCTTTTGTGGAAATGGAAGCCATTCCTCACACAAGAAATGGAAAGCTGGATAAAAGCGCTCTTCCAAAACCGGAGACTTTAAAAGAAGCAGAATACGTAGAGCCGGCAACAGAGACAGAACGTCTTCTGTGCGAAATGTTTGAAACTGTACTTGGAGTAGAGCAAGTGGGTACTCAGGATGACTTTTTCTTATGTGGCGGACATTCTCTGAAAGCATCTTATCTGTGTAATCAGATCATGGATGCCTTCCGGGTTACCGTGGAAGTCAGAGACATTTTCTCTTATTCAACACCGAAACAACTGGCGGAATATATTGAAACTCTGCCAAAGATAGTACGTGAATCAATCCCGGCTGCAAAGAAAAAGGAAACCTATCCTCTGACACCTGTACAAAGACAGTTTTATATGGGAAGTATTCAGGCGCCGGAATCTCTTGCGTTTAGTATGTCATTTGAAATGAAACTGCCGGGGGATGTAGACGTTGATCGTTTAAAAGAAAGCTTCAGAAAACTGGTAGATCATCATAGTGCGTTAAGACTGAGTTTTGAGATCAGAGATGGTGTGGCATGCCAAATTTTGCATGATCATGTTGATTTTGAGATGGAAGTAACAGAGAATGAACTAGCCGGATTTCACAGACCATTTGATTTAACAAAAGCACCTTTGATTCATGCAAGATATGTGAAAAATCAGTCTGTTTTGATGTTTGATATTCATCATACGATCTGTGACGGTGCTTCAACCCATTTACTGATGAAAGATCTGGGTGATCTGTACAGCGGAAAAACATTGGAAGCTGAAAAGGTCAGCTTTATAGATTATACAGAATGGATGAATCAGAAAGATCTGTCTAGTCAGAAGGAATTCTGGAATCAGATGTATCGTGATGAGATTCCTGTACTGAATATTCCGACAGATCGACCGAGGGGATCTGTGCGATCCAACAACGGAAATACCATCCGGGGACATCTGAATAAAGAAAAAATCCATGCATTTGTCAAGCAGAAAGGCATCTCAGAATACATGCTGCTTCTGGCAGCAATAATGATTACTCTTGGAAAATATGGCAACACAGATGATATTGTTATCGGAAGTCCAAATAATGGTCGTGTACATCGGGATATTGAAAAACTCCCCGGCATTTTCATCAACAATATGGCACTTAGAGGAAAACCTGCACCCCAAAAACGGATTGAAGAGTTCCTTTCTGAGATAAAATCCCTCTGTCTGGAAGCATTTGCAAACAGAGAATATCCGCTTGTATCGCTGGTGGAAGATCTTGGTATCAAATTAGATGCTTCAAGAAGTCCTCTTTTTGATGTTGCATTTATTTTGCAGAATAATGAGAGCGATGAATCACAGAAAGAATCAGATTCCAATATGGCGGATAAACATCTGATAATCAGTGAATTTGAATCAAAACGAAGCGGCTCTAAGTACGATATGATTTTTGAGATCATTGATCGGGATGGATATAAGATCAATTATGAGTACAATACAGATCTTTATGATCCGGAGACTGCAGAGAGAATTCTTGGTTTATTTGAGAAAATCGTTGATGAGATCACAGGAGATGAATATGAAAAGATAAAAGATCTCAGCAATGGTCTTCCGGAGGACATTTGTTATCTGACTCAGAATTATGGAAAGGGAGAAATTCCGGCCGGAATAGAAGATTCAATCATTTCCAGATTTGAACAGTATGTAAACCGTACACCGGATAAAGTTGTTTGCATTGAAGGCGAACAGGAAATTACTTATAGAGAGTTTTATAATCTGGCAAGAAGGCATGCGCATATTCTGAGAGGACTTGGAATAAAAGAAGGAGATATCATTCCAATTATTGGAGGAAGAAATCTTCACTATGCAATCAGTGTATATGGAATTCTGATGTCAGGAGCTGCATTTACTGCTGTGGAGATTTCTTTGCCGGAAGAACGCCGAAACATGATTCTTGAGGAAGTAAAGGCAAAATACTATTTTGAAAATGGAGAGCTTTTTGAAATCTCAGGGGAACAAATTTCGCAAAAAAAATGTATGGAATTAGCAGAAAAACAGGAAGTGCTGCCTGTTTTGACATCAGAAACGATTGCTTATATACAGTTTACTTCCGGAACAGATGGTAAACCAAAGGGAGTTCGGATACCACACAGAGGACCGATTCTGCTTACTACGCATGCAAAAGAAAAACATAAGTTAAGAGATACGGATGTCTTTTTAATGAGTGCAAATCTTTCCTACATAACTTCCGTTTCGCAGCTTTTCTATGGCACACTGACCGGCGGTACACTTGTCATTCTGAAGCAGGGATATGAGAGTAATGTGAAGGAGATTATTCGCTGTGTGGATCAGTACAAAGTTACCGGTATGACAGTGGTTCCAACGATTCTGAATCTGATGATTGAGGAACTGGCGGACAAAAACACAAAGAACCGTCTGTTGCCTTCTCTGACGTTGATCGAGTGCGGTGGTGAGCCGATGACTCCATTTGTTGCCGGAAGAGCTTTAGACTTCTTTGGACCGGACGTCAGAATTATTAACGTTTATGGTCAGACCGAGACTGCACAAATCAGGGTATGTTATCATCGGCTGACGAAAGAGGACGTCAAACATAATCGTATTCCGCTTGGAAAACCGTTTGAGTATTCTTCCGTGTATCTCGTGAAAGATGATTCTCTTTGCGGAGTTGGAGTTATAGGCGAAATCTGTGTTGGTGGACTTGGTCTGTCCGGTGGATACCTGGATGAAAAACTAAGTGCACAAAAATTCCGTAAGCTTCTTTTGCCTAACACCGGAGAAGAGGTTCTGGTCTACCATACGGGAGATTTGGCTTTCTGGAACAAAGACGGACTTTTGATAGGTATGGGAAGAAGCGATCATCAGGTTAAGATTCATGGACAACGTCTGGAACTGAACGATGTCAATAACGCAGTCAGAAGTCTGCCTGCTGTGGAAGACAGTATCGTTGTTGCACGCAAGAGTAACATGAATGAGCCGATGCTTTGTGCTTATATTGTGTGCCGGGAAGAGAATTTCAATGCACAGGAAATACGCTATCAGCTTTCAGAAAAACTGCCAAGATATATGATACCGGCATCTATTATGCGACTTGATAAAATGCCTGTCACAGTCAATGGAAAGGTAGATACCAGAAGTCTTCCGGAACCG
>JAZLJG010000237.1:0-10326 GCA_045617745.1 Lachnospiraceae bacterium
TTGAACTTGTTACAATGGGTCTCACAACTGTCTGGTTTGCGGGAGGTGCTATTTTCGCTTGCATTATGGCAGCGCTAAAACTTCCGTTGTGGTTACAGATAATTACTTTTGTAGTTGTCTCAGGGGTTTTACTTTACTTCACAAGACCTATTGCCGTTAAGTATTTTAACAAAAGCAGGGTTAAAACAAATGTTGAAGAAAAGGTTGGTAAACAGGCTGTAGTAGTCAGCGAGATTGATAACCTTCAGGGTATCGGACAGGTAAAGCTTGACGGACTTGAGTGGTCCGCCAGATCCGCAACCGGTGAAATCATCAAAGAAGGCAGCGTAGTATGTGTTAAAGCCGTAGAAGGCGTAAAGTTAATAGTAGAATTAGAAAAATAATTTAAAAGGAGATTTTTATGAATCCAAGCACAGGTTTAATTATTGTATTAGCAGTAGTAGCATTACTTATCATTATTTCCTGCATCAAGATCGTTCCTCAGGCTCAGGCATTTGTAGTTGAAAGACTTGGTGCTTATCAGTCAACTTGGTCGGTAGGACTTCACTTTAAGGTTCCTTTCCTTGATAAGATTGCCAAGAGAGTTGTTTTGAAGGAGCAGGTAGTTGACTTCCCTCCTCAGCCCGTTATCACAAAGGATAACGTTACAATGCAGATTGATACGGTCGTATTCTTCCAGATTACAGACCCCAAGCTTTTCACTTACGGTGTTGAAGCTCCCATGATTGCTATTGAGAACTTAACAGCAACCACACTTCGTAACATCATCGGTGATTTGGAACTTGACCAGACACTTACATCCCGTGAAACCATCAACACAAAGATGCGTGCAACACTTGATGAAGCTACAGACCCCTGGGGTATCAAGGTTAACCGAGTAGAAGTTAAGAACATTATGCCTCCCACAGCCATTCGTGACGCCATGGAGAAACAGATGAAGGCAGAACGTGAAAGACGTGAAGCTATCCTTATTGCAGAAGGTCAGAAGAAGTCCAGCATCCTTGTTGCTGAAGGTAAGAAGGAATCCGCTATTCTGGAAGCAGAAGCTGAAAAGCAGTCAGCTATCTTAAGAGCAGAAGCTCAGAAAGAAAAGATGATCCGCGAAGCAGAAGGTGAAGCTGAAGCTATTCTTAAGGTTCAGCAGGCTACCGCAGACGGTATCAAAATGATTAAGGAAGCAGGTGCTGATGAAGCCGTTATTAAGTTAAGAAGTCTGGAAGCTTTCGAAAAGGCTGCAGACGGACAGGCTACAAAGATTATCATTCCCTCGGAAATTCAGGGAGTTGCAGGTCTTGCGAAGTCTGTAAAAGAAGTATTATAATCAAAAAGAACACCCTCGGGGATATGTTCCCCGGGGGTTTATTTTTTATTGTGAGGAAAATGCTATGGATTTAAAAGGACGTGACTTCTTAAAATTACTGGATTATTCATCTGAGGAAATTGCCTATCTTACTGATTTGGGCCTTCACTTTAAGAGACTTAAAAAGGCAGGCACAAGACATGACGTGTTTAAGGGTAAAAACGTGGCCCTTATATTTGAAAAGACCAGCACAAGAACAAGATGTTCTTTTGAAGTAGCTGCCCACGACCTTGGAATGGGAACCACATATCTTGATCCTTCAGGCTCCCAGATAGGTAAAAAGGAAAGTATTGCCGATACCGCAAGGGTTTTAAGCCGCATGTTTGACGGTATTGAATACAGAGGCTATGGTCAGGAAATCGTGGAGGAACTGGCAAAGTTTTCGGATGTTCCCGTATGGAACGGCCTTACAAACGAGTTTCATCCCACACAGATGATTGCCGACTTAATGACTATTAAGGAAAACTTTGGTTCCTTTAAGGGCCTGAAGCTTACATATATGGGTGATGCAAGATATAATATGGCTAACTCCTTGATGGTTACCTGTGCCAAGATGGGTATGCATTTTGTGGCATGTTCTTCGGAAAAGTATTTTCCGGATAAAGAACTTGTTAAGACCTGCGAGGAAATTGCCAAGACCACAGGCGGAAGCATAGAACTTACCACGGATGTTAATAAGGGCACGAAGAATGCGGACATTATTTACACAGACGTTTGGGTATCCATGGGCGAGCCTATGGAAGTCTGGGAAGAACGTATCCGTGAACTTTCACCCTATCAGGTAAATAAGAAAGCTATGGACAATGCAGGCAAAAACGCTATCTTTTTACACTGTCTTCCCGCATTCCATGACTGGAAGACCACAATCGGTAAGGAAATGGGCGAGAAGTTTAACCGTACGGAGATGGAAGTTACCGATGAGGTATTTGAGTCTGAACAGTCCAAGGTATTTGACGAGGCTGAAAACAGAATGCATTCTATAAAGGCTATTATGGCTTCTACTCTCGGCTACGAGATGTAGGAAAGGAAATATATGGAAAAAGTAGTTATATGCGGAGCAAACGCATATGAGGGAAAGTACTTTCTTGACCCCAGATTTACCAAGATTCCCGACGATATTAAGAAGGAACTGAAGATAATTTGTGTTCTTTTTACCGAAGAGGTGGGAGGAATCATTACTATCGGTTTTGACGAGGAAGGGGAACTGGAGATTATGACCCAGTCTTCTTCAGACGATTACATGTACGATGATATTGCAAGCGGTCTTCTTGTGAGCAAAATAAGGGCCACAAAGCAGGATTTGTTCGAGGCACTTAACCTTTTTTACAGAGTGGTTATCTGTGGTGAAGAGATAGATTTAGAGGAGTAATCATGATACTTGTAATTGATGTAGGAAATACAAATATTACATATGGTGTTTACGAAGGTGAGAAGCTTGTTACTTCTTTTCGCATGATGTCAAATGTGGAAAGAACATCCGATGAGTACGGAATGATGCTTAAGGGCCTTATTACGGCGAACGGAGTGGATACTTCCGATATTAAGGGAGCCATTATCGCAAGCGTTGTTCCAAATGTTATGCATGCTCTTACCGGAGCCGTTTCAAGATATGTGGGAGTGAATCCTCTGATAGTGGGACCGGGCACAAAAACAGGTATAAAGATTACTACAGAGAATCCCAGGGAAATCGGAGCGGACAGAATTGTGGACGTGGTTGCGGCCTATGAAAAGTATGGCGGACCGGTTCTTGTGATTGATTTCGGAACTGCCACCACTTACGATCTTGTTACGGTTGACGGCTGCTTCGGAGTGGGTATTACGGCGCCGGGAATTAAGATTTCGGCAAAGGCTCTGTGGACTGATACCGCAAAGCTTCCTGAGATAGAGATTAAGAAACCTGCATCCATTCTTGCGGGAGAAACCATTTCTTCCATGCAGGCGGGCCTTGTGTACGGACAGATCGGAGCTACGGAATACATTATCAAAGAAGTTAAGAAGCAGAGCGGTCTTAAGGATTTAAAGGTTGTTTCCACGGGAGGTCTTGGAAGACTTATCAGCGAAGAAACAAAGCTCATTGATATATACGATCCTGCTCTTACCCTTGAAGGTTTAAGGATTATTTATTGTAAGAATTCAAAGAAATTATGAAAATAGGAACGGTTGAGTTAAAAAACAACATCATACTGGCTCCAATGGCAGGTGTATCAGACCTGCCTTTTCGTTTGCTGTGTCAGGATATGGGCGCAGGGATGACCTGCATGGAAATGATAAGCGCCAAGGCTATTTTGTATAACAACAAAAATACGGAAAGTCTTCTTGAAATCCATCCTTCGGAAGAGTGTGTATCACTTCAGCTTTTCGGAAGCGACCCGAAGATTATGGCGGAAATTGCCAAGAGGATTGAGGAAAGGCCTTTTTCGGTTCTTGATATAAATATGGGGTGCCCTGTTCCGAAGATTGTTAATAACAGGGAAGGGTCTGCACTTATGAAGAACCCGGACCTTGTCTATGAAATAGTAAGGTCCGTTTCGGAGGCGATAAGCAAGCCGGTGACGGTAAAGATACGCAAGGGCTTCGACGAAGCCCACGTGAATGCGGTGGAGGTGGCGAAGGCCGCGCAGGCGGGCGGAGCCAA
The DNA here is from genome assembly GCA_045617745.1 of Lachnospiraceae bacterium. Classification (GTDB taxonomy): domain Bacteria; phylum Bacillota; class Clostridia; order Lachnospirales; family Lachnospiraceae; genus UBA1258. The sequence goes on from JAZLJG010000237.1 coordinate 3,996, forward strand.
AGCCGTAGCGGTACACGGCCGTACCAGGGAGCAGTTTTACGCCGGCGCCGCAGACTGGAGCATTATCGCCGATGTGAAGGCGGCACTTGATGTGCCGGTCATCGGAAACGGCGATATTACCTGCGGCGCCGACGCAAAACGCATGATGGACGAAACACACTGCGACGCAGTTATGATAGGCCGGGCAGCAGAGGGAAATCCTTTTATATTCCGTGAAGTTAAAAACTTTCTGGAAGGTAAACCCTTTACGAAACCATCTTCCGAAGAAATTAGGGAAATCGTTTTACGTCACGCGGATTTGCAGTTACAATATAAAGGTGAGTTTATAGGTGTCAGGGAAATGAGGAAGCATCTTTCCTGGTACTTAAAGGGCTTTGAAGGAGCAGCAGCCCTCAGAAAGCAAATAAATGAAATGGAGACATTTGCCGAGCTTCGGGCAATTGTAGAGAGTATTTATGGTACTGCATAAACGGTTTAATTTTTATTACATAAAGTATGGCTGGATGCTTTTGCTGGGTATTATAGCCCTTGTGGTAGTAGACTACGGCCAGTTAAAGGTTCCGGAACTTTACAGAATGGTTGTAAACGGAATGAACGAAGGCGTGGTGGATTTCAACGGAGTTACCAGAGCCTTTGACATGGATTTTCTTCTGGATGAAGTATGTAAACCTTTGCTTATAGTGGTTTTGTTTATATGCATCGGAAGATTTATGTGGCGTATTTTCTTTTACGGCGCAGCCATTAAGGTGGAAACTGACGTAAGAAGCAGAATGTTTAACAGGGCAAAGGACCTTTCCCAGCAGTATTACCACGTAAACAAGGTGGGAGACTTAATGAGTCTTTTTACAAACGACGTGGATACCATTCAGGACTGTTTCGGAAACGGTGTTCTTACGTTCTTTGATGCAGCTGTATTAGGTTCCATGGCTTTTGTGAAAATGTTCAGGATGAATCCCAAAATGACTGCTTTTTCCATGATTCCCATGATTTTTCTTTTTGCCATGGCACTTATTCTTGGAAAGGTGGAATCAAAGACCTGGGACAAGCGCCAGGAAGCCTTTTCAAACCTTTCGGATTTTGCCCAGGAGTCTTTCTCGGGTATTGCCGTAATCAAGGCTTTTACAAAAGAGTTAAAGGAACTCATGGCCTTTAAAAAGCTTAATAAAGACAACGAAAAGATAAATGTTAAATTTACTAAGATTTCCACTCTTATGAATATCATGTTTATCTTCTTTGTAGAGTCCGTAATCTGTGTAATCTTGGGCTACGGCGGATATCTTGTACACATCGGAACCTTCAAAGCCGGTGAACTTGTGGAGTTTATCAGTTACTTTACATCCATTATCTGGCCCATTGAAGCAGTTTCAATACTTATCGATATGACTGCCAGAGCTTCAGCTTCCGCAAAACGTGTGGACAAATTCTTAAGTGCTCCCATAGATGTTAAGGACAAAGAAGGACTTGTGGAAAAGCCTTTTGATATTAAGGGCGATATTGAATTTAAAAACCTTAGTTTCACATATCCCTTATCCGAAAGGGAAGTTCTCAGTAATGTTTCTTTTAAGATTAACGCCGGCGAGAATGTGGGACTTATCGGCCGCACAGGCTCCGGAAAGACCACCATTGTGGACCTTATTGCCAGAACCTACAACGTTTCCGACGGCTCGCTTTTTGTGGACGGAAACGACGTTAATGACATAGCCATAAAGGAGCTTCGCCGTCACATAGCATATGTGCCTCAGGACAACTTCCTTTTTTCCGACACAATTGCCGCCAACATTGCTTTTTCCAAAGAAGATGACAAGGACAGGGAGAAAATCGAAGAAGCAGCGAAAATGTCCGATGTTCACGACAACATAGATGAGTTTTCCGAAAAGTACGATACCATACTGGGAGAACGTGGCGTAACCGTCTCAGGCGGCCAGAAGCAGCGTATTTCAATAGCAAGAGCTCTTATGAAGGATGCTGAAATACTTATTCTGGACGATTCCGTTTCGGCTGTTGATACCAAGACCGAAAAGATTATTCTTAATAATCTTAAGGAAACAAGAAAGGGCAAGACCACAATTCTTATTGCCCACAGAATATCCACCATCGAAAAAATGGACAAGATTATATTTATAGACGAAGGAAAGGTTCTTGATGTGGGAACCCACAAAGAGCTTCTCTTACGTAACGGGGAATACCAAAAGATGGTTAAGCTTCAGGAACTTGAAGCAAAGACAAAAGAAGGGGGTGAAAAGAATGCGTGAGTATTATCCCCTTTTGATAATCGGTGCGATAGTAGGTGTATTTACACTTATTTTTGTACTTGCTTTTGCATTTATGAAGGACAAAAAAACAGCCATAGGCTTTGAAAGAAACATGAAGGATTCTGAAATAACAAAGCGTCTTCTTGTTTATGCAAAGCCCCATTGGAAGAGTTTCCTTCTTGTGCTTTTGATACTTGTTTTCTCTGTAACTTATGATGTGGCTTCACCGTTAATCATCGGTCATATAGAGGAGCTTGTTAAGAACCGTTTTGAAATGAGCGAGCTTCTTAAAATGGTCTGGATGTATGCGGGAGTTTTGGTTATTACCATTGTCTGCTCCTATTCGCAGGCTATGATTTTGCAGATAACCGGACAGAAGATTCTTTCTGCCATAAGAGAGGATGCTTTTTCGCATATAGAAAGCCTTTCCCATGACCAGTTGAATCATATTCCCGTGGGAAAGCTTGTTACCCGTGTTACCAACGATACAAACGCAATTTCCATGATGTTTACAAACATCATTGTTAACCTTATCAAGAACATATTTGTAATCATAAGTGTTCTGATTGCCATGTTTTCTTTGAACCTGGAACTTACTTTGATGGTTCTTGCGTTTACGCCTTTTATAGTGGTATTCACACTTATATTCCGTAAGTTTTCAAGGCGCGCATACCGCCGCACAAAGGATGCGAACACGGCTATCAATACCTTCCTTTCCGAAAACCTTTCGGGTATGAAGATTACCCAGATTTTCAACTGCGAAGACAAGAAATTCAGGGAATTCAAAGAGCGTAACGACGAACTTGCTGCCTCAAGACGCGGGGAAATATCGGTATTTTCGGTTTTCCGTCCTTCAATGTATATGCTTTATATGGCTTCTGTTCTTTGCCTTTTGTATCTATGCGGTAAGGGATATATTAAGGATTCCTTTGCCTTCGGACAGGTGATTACAAGCGGAACGCTGGTAAGCTTTTACATGTACGTAAACAAGTTCTACAACCCTATACAGAGCCTTGCGGAACAGTTTAACTGGCTTCAGTCCGCTTTCGCTTCTGCAGAGAAGATTTTCTCCATTATGGATATGGTTCCCGAAATTGTGGATGAGCCCGATGCCATAGAGCTTGACCATATAAAGGGTGAGATAGAGTTTAAGAATGTATGGTTTGCTTACGAAGGGGAAGACTGGGTGCTTAAAGACGTTTCCTTCCACGTAAGTCCCAAGGAAACAGTGGCTTTTGTAGGCTCCACAGGCTCGGGAAAGACCACAATTCTTTCTTTGGTTTGCCGCGATTTTGATATACAGAAGGGGCAGATTCTTATAGACGGAATGGATATAAAGAAGATAAAATTGTCTTCATTGAGAAGTCATTTCGGACAGATGCTTCAGGATGTGTTTATTTTCTCAGGTACCGTAAAGTCAAATATCGTCCTTAGAAGAGAGGACTTTACGGATGAACAGATTATGGAAGCCTGCAGGTATGTGAATGCGGACCATTTCATAAATAAGCTTCCGGGAGGTATTAACGAGGAAGTAAGGGAGAGAGGAAACAATTTCTCACAGGGAGAAAAGCAGCTTCTTTCTTTTGCCCGTACCATTATCCACAAGCCTGATGTTATGATTCTTGACGAGGCTACAGCCAATATTGATACAGAGACGGAGAGCCTTATCCAAAACTCCCTTGAGAAGATGATGAATATCGGAACCATGCTTATAGTGGCACACAGACTGTCTACCATTCAACATGCGGACAAGATAATCGTTATTTCTCATGGCCGCATTATTGAGCAGGGAAACCACTTTGAACTTCTCGAAAAGCAGGGCAAGTATTACGAGCTTTATAAACTGCAATACGAAAGCAGGTGATTATATGTTAGTAAAGGGTCAGACCTTTGACGAAGAAAGAGCATTGTACAATTTAAAGGATTCGGATGTTTGCGAATGTGTTTTTGCAGGTCCCGCAGACGGTGAGTCGGTTCTTAAGGAATCCAGAAACGTTAATGTGAAGGATTGTTCTTTTTCCTTACGTTATCCTATGTGGCATGTTAAGAAATTTACGCTTACCGGTTCTAAAATGGACGAACTTACCAGAGCAGCACTTTGGTATGCGGATGACGGAATCATAGAGGATTCTGTTTTAGGCGGTATAAAGGCTGTAAGGGAATGTAAGAACATTAAGCTTAAAAACTGCGACATTCTTTCCCAGGAATTCGGCTGGAAGTGTGACGGAATCACTCTTGAGGATTCATCTATCACATCGGAATATCTTTTTTTGGACAGCAAAAATGTCACTTTAAAAAATGTCCGCATGAAGGGTAAGTATTCGTTCCAGTATCTTGAAAATCTTACCATTGAAGATTCGAATCTTGATACCAAGGATGCCTTCTGGCACGCGAAAAACATTACCGTTAAAAACAGTACCATTAAAGGCGAATATCTTGCATGGTTTTCTGAGGGCTTAACACTTATAGACTGTAAGATAATAGGCACACAGCCTCTTTGCTACTGTAAGGGCCTTCGCCTTATTAACTGCACCATGGAGAATACGGATCTTGCATTTGAGTATTCCGAGGTGGAAGCAGATGTAAAGGGTCATGTGGATTCCATTAAAAATCCCATGTCCGGAACCATCACAGTGGATTCTGTGGGAGAAATAATATCCGATGATCAGGTTTACGAGTGTAGCGGTAAGGTTGTTATAAGATAATTTGTGGCAGGAGCTTAGGCTCCTGCTTTTTTGCTTTTTATGTGGTTGATGGGGCGGTGGAAATGCTTTATCTATGCCTTTTCTGATCTTTTGGGTCTATATGGAATTTGTGTTAGTTGAGACCCAAGAAAATATATATATTTGGATGAATTATGGCATTTTCTGAGCCTTTTGGGTCTATATGTGAATTTCTTTGAATAAGACCCGGAGATATGGTTCATTCCCGGGTCTTTTGAAGAAGAAAAATCGTATAGACCCAAAAGAGAGGAATTTAGGAAGAAGAGGCTGGATTAGGGGCTTGTTTTTGGGTCAGAAGGACAAGAGAATTTATATAGACCCAAACTTGGAATGAAGCCGGTGCAGGCACTTTGGTATTTAAGGGATGGCTGCGGACAGCCGGCAAAGAGAATGCCTGAGTATGTGGGAGCAGAAAGACCATTGGATATTGTGAGGCTTTCTTTGGACTGAAGGAAATGAGCAAAGTAAAGGCGGGAGCTTAAAACTCCCGCCTGTTTTTATTTTTTCAGGAAACTTCTGAAAGCTATGAATATTATTCCACAGTCGATCACTGTGGCGATTATAAGAACCGCTAAGGCTGCGCCTGTAATGTGCATCATATTGTCACCTCCTTAAATCCATCCCAGGAACGCGCATACGATAATGAGCAATGCGTCGGAACCGAGGATAATGCCAACAACCTTTGCAGAACCCTTGATGGTGGGTCTGTCGTGGGTATAGAAGGCTGCGCTGAAGAAGGGAAGATAACCGATGAGCCATAAGAGCCAGGGTTTTTTCCTTTGCCAGAAGGACCATTCCCAGGTAAGTATGCCGCAGTAGTTCAGGAAACATTCCACTATAACGGCCATGGTGGTAAGAACGACGGCAAAGAAAACACGGTTGTTAATACCTAAGATTTTCTTTTTGGGGTCTTCAGGAAGTGTAAGACAGGCCATAATACCCATTATTAAAAACATCATGGATATTTCCACATTGTAGCCTATCATCAGAAGCCACGAGGTGTCGCCTACGCCTACGGGTGTGCCCCAGACGGGAGCATAACCGCTTACGTGGCAGATTATTGAGTTCCATATTTCATTGAAAATGTCTACTCCCCATAGTGCCAGACCGCCGAGAACCACTTTGTAGTGTTTGTCATGAATTTCTCTGGTGATGATGTAGAGAGTAATTACAAAAATCGGTACAGTGTACCATTGAAGCGTCAGCTGTGGATTCCGAAGAATTTCCATGGCTGACTGAGTATATTCGGAATATCCGCTACCCATAAAATAACCTCCCAAGTTATTTGTTAACAGTTGCAGGATTATTATAACATATTTGAAAAATAGTTGACAGATGTTTATCATGTGGTAATAT
>JAZLJG010000238.1:0-1415 GCA_045617745.1 Lachnospiraceae bacterium
AAAGAACTATAATATCAAGGAACGCTTATGCAGGACAAAGATCAAAGACATCAAACTCTGGCGAGATGAGAATCTCATGGAGAACCTTGTCGCAAAACGCATCAGAACACTCAAAACAGCTTAAAAAACTGTCTCGGGGCAGATGCCGATTTTGAACACCCTACTCATTGGGAGTTTGAACTTCGGGGAGAGCATTGGAGGTAAGTCCAACGCAAGAAGGACAGATGCCTTCTGATATGTTCGCATCAATAGATGCCTTTGCGGTGATGCCCATAACTCTTCTTCTAAACAGAACAAAGCGACTGTACACAAAAAAAGCGTGGAATCGTCCTGCTGTCCATTCCACATGTCGAGGCTCTAGCATTGCCTATTATTGTTGAACAGACAACGTCAGAAGCCACGCCGTATGAGGATTCACTCTGCTACATAGCCTACATATACGATTTGTGTTGCACCTGCATAGGTACAAAAATCCCTTTGTAGGAACATGGCGGTTGTGAAAGATCACACCCGGGACATCTACCGTTGCTAAGTTCAAGACAATAATTTCGAATTTGCTAGATTACGACACGTCTTAAACAGAGCGTCTGATAAACGCCTTTATGTCTTGAAGTCTCGTATCACCCACCCATCCGTCGCAACTTTCAGGTTTCCCCAACCGAATACGACTCGGCGTGTCTTCATCGACGTTTCTGTTCCAACAGCAGCGAACACGTTCGCCTGCGCTGTTTTTAAACGACGATTACGAGAAATCAAATGCAAATATAGCAAAAATATCTAAAATCAGGCAAGAAATATAAGAAAAAGTTATAATATTTCGTAATTTTTAACTAAAATACGCGCAAAAGCTTCTTTTGCGTATCACTTTTACACTCATTCCGTTACGTTGTGTAACTAATTTACTTATTTTTATTGCACAATTAGCATGATTAACTTCACTGTCCCCTCATTTTCATTGTCTGCCTTTTGTACTATAGCTCAATTCTCGGCTTTCCTGTCTCGCATTTTGCAGCCTTACCATCCTTACCATCCCATAATCACCCATCACCGACATAAATTCCCATGCCCTATAAAGTGTTAATGAAATGTTAATTCGATGTTAATAAATGTAAAAGTTGCTTTTGCAAAATCCTCATCATTCCCACGCTCTTTCTCCAACCTTGGAACACGATTCAAGGCTCCTAAAAAGTTTGGGAACACGAAGGTATCACTAAGGAAGCGAAGTAAGTGCGAAGCGTTGACTATCAGCACAAAAGAACTTTTATAAAGAGTCCGGCGTGGGCTGATTAGTTGCTTATCCATCGATAAAGGTATTCCAGAACCTGAGTAATAGATAAGCAAAGTAAGCACCCACGCTTTTTTCTTTAATATTAATTGCTGAATCGGGGTTGCAATAAGCAGTATTGAAATGAAAT
>JAZLJG010000239.1:0-6300 GCA_045617745.1 Lachnospiraceae bacterium
CCGCATCAATTATTTCTCTTTTTCGGAATTCATAGTATTCTTTTGATACCCTAGCCATACATAGTCCTTTCTTCACCATTTGATGGATTACATTCATATTATTAGTTGAAATGAGTATTCTAAAACTCTCTATAATGAAATTGCATTTATTATAATGAATGTTGTTTCATTACAAAGCAATCTCATTTAACTTTCAATCGATTTTTAGTAATTTTTATAATTTCTTCTCTCTCAGTTCTTTTTTGTCTCTTAACTTTCTTTCCTTATTTTCTTTCATAAGAATCCTTAACCTTCTTAGTTGCACGGTACACCTAATTGTTTCAAAGGAAACCCGCGGTTTATCCGTAAAAATCTATCCTGCAGAATAGATTAAATATCACAGCAACTAATCACAGCAACTATTCAGAAAAATAGTAAAAAAATAAAAATAGAGCCAAAGTAGAGCCACCAATCTCTATATTAATAAATAGTAAACTTATTGCATTATGCTTGCATTTGTGTTACAATTGCATCACGAAAGGAGTTGATACTATGGCACAAGCAACTATCTCTGCAAGAATAGATTCAGTCGATAAAGCACAATTTGATCAGTTTTGCGATACAGTAGGTCTCTCTACATCAGCATTATTGAATGTATTTGTCAAAAAGGTAATAAGAGAACAACGAATTCCATTTTCTATTGAAAGTGATCCCTTCTACAGCGAAAGCAACATGGCTTTTCTGCGTGAAGGAATTTCTGCTCTAAATTCCGGCAAAGGTACTCCTCATGAGCTCATTGAGGAGGATGCTTAATGAATAAAATTTGGTACGACAGAGCATGGGACGATTACCTTTACTGGCAATCCCAGGATAAAAAAACTCTTAAACGAATCAATCAACTAATTCGCGATGCAGAAAGAGATCCTTTTAATGGAATAGGAAAGCCCGAACCCTTAAAAGGCGATTTGTCAGGTTTTTGGAGTCGCCGCATCGACGAAGAAAATCGATTGGTATATCGACCCAATAATGGTATTCTCGAAATCCTGTCTTGCAAAGGACATTATGAATAATTTAGTTAAAAAGGCGGAACCCAAACTGAGTTCCGCCCTTGCTTTATCTTGGTAACGCTACGTTACTTCGAAGAAGTTTATTCTTCATATTCTTACTTTCGATTGCCGCTATCTGACTGATAGACTTTTTCTTACTTTCTTTTATTGTCATCAAAACTTTGCTATTTGCTTTATTCATGTCACTCACCTACTATGTTCTTTAGATACAATAACACTGATATATTATATCGGAAAATTGATGTCGTATCTATAGATGGCCCCAAGCTTCAATCATGTCACTCATAAAGAATATACTAGCAAGTTTGGGATTATACGGTTTTGAAAGATGGTCATTCATTCCTGCATCAATGGCCGCCACTCTATCCTCTGCAAAAGCATTTTGTGTTGTCTTTCTGCATCACCAATAACTCCGTTTTCTATTTATTTTCTAAGTCCAATTGCCTTTGAAACCGGCATTGAAAAAGCGATTCCCTGACCCTCTGTTTCAAGACCTGCCTTATCATATATGGCGTTTAATACATCGTCTTTTATTTTGGAAGGGACTATCATCATAACGACATCCTTCTCCGGTTGTATATAGATATTGAAGAAAGCTTCCGCTTCCTTATTTGCAGTTCCTCGTGCATGAATTACCGTTCCACCACCGGCTCCGGCTGCTTTTGCAGCCTCCATTACATTATCGGAATAGCCGGCATTCACTACACATAAAATCATCTCATATTTATTCTCGCTCATTATATCCTCCCTACTTGAGTGTCATCCGGTTATCGGATAAAAAGCCAAAAATCGAAGCCCCTATTACGCTCGAGAAAGGTATCGTATATGATATACCTTTTCCATCTTTAATTGAATTGAATTTGTCATCGACTGTACTTAGAATCAAATCCTGGCTATCTTCCCTTATAACACTGAAAATGACTGCCTTTTCACTATCATTCAAACCCATTATGCTTAACATCGAAGTATCTGCGGTACCTTCGCCAAAAGAAACGAACTGCATATTGGCGCCAAGATTTTGTATTAAATCAACGAAGAATTCCGCCTTTCTTCGATTAACAACGGTTATCAACAGCATCAGCCTAGTCAAGGATACGTTTTTTTTCTTTGAATTTGCCATATCTCCTACTCCACATCAAAGTAAATAATCTGTTTATCATCAGCATCAAAAATGCGCCTCATTACAATCCTCTCTCTCAAAGCTCTGGATGCAATAGCCCTAAATCCCAAAAGTTGAATGGTGATTAACGGAGTCATAGCTACCATAGCAACCACACCGAATGCATAGTTCAGTACGCCATCTACACCGTTTGACATGGTACATGCACCAATTGCCAGTGGTAAAATGAAGCTGGAAGTTAATGGACCGCTGGCAACACCGCCGGAATCAAATGCTATTGCCGTATATATTCCGGGTACAAAAAAGGATAGCGCAAGTGATAAAAAATAACCCGGTATCAGATAATACAGAATCGAAAAACCATATATAATCCTTATCATGGAAAGACCTATTGAAAGTCCTACACCTATGGAAAGTGCAACCATCATCGAGCGTTTGGTAACCATTCCTCCGGTGATTTCTTCAACCTGTTTGTTTAAAACGTGAACTGCAGGCTCAGCCATTACTACCACGCATCCGATAATAAAACCAAACACAATTACTGCCTTGTCGCTAAAACTCATAAGTTCACATCCAAGCTTAAAACCAATCGGCATAAAGCCTATATAAGCAGCAGAAAGAAAGATAACCAATCCAACAAACGTATAAGCGATTCCCACCGCAATACGGAGCAGCCTCTCTTTAGGAAGCTTTAATACAAATTTCTGAATAATGGCAAAGAATATTACAATAAGTGCTAACGCCTTGAATACCTCTAATGCCTTATCAAAAAGAATCGGAAAAATTCCTTCCGCAAGTACAGATTCCACCGAATAATCCGCAAGGGTATAAGTAAGATTCCCGGAAGTTCCAAGTGCCAAACATAATACCGCCAGCATTGGTCCTATCGAACAAAGGGCAATAAGTCCGAAAGAGTTTTCATTGGCGTCATGTCCACCGATTGTAGACGCAATTCCAACACCCAGCGCCATAATAAACGGAACTGTAATAGGTCCTGTCGTGACACCGCCGGAATCAAATGACATTGGTAAAAACTCAGCCTTACCCGCTTCAATCAGAACAGCTGAAATAGCAAACAATAGCATATAAAAGAGCATCAAAAGTGATGAGAGACTCTTCTTAGTCACCATTTTTAAGACCGAAATTAAAAGAAACAGACCTACGCCAACACCAACCGTAATAATCAGAACTGTTCCGTTCATAACAGCACCCACCTGTCCTGCCAAAACGGACAAATCCGGCTCTGCAACAGTGATCAACAGCCCCATTAAAAAACTAACAAACAAGAGAAGTTTCAGTTTTCCCGTCTGTGTAATGCCTGTCCCCATATACTCTCCCATAGGAGTCATTGCCATATCTGCGCCAAGATTAAATAAACCAATTCCCAGAATCAGAAAAACAGAAGAAACAAGGAATACTATCATTTCCATATTAGTAAAGGATACAGTCGGAGTTAATGCCAATATTGCAACAATACCTACAACCGGCAGTACCGAAACAAATGCCTCCCTTATTTTCACATATAATGTTCTTTTCAAATATCAAACCTCCAATCCAAAACATTCAGCGACAAATTTGAAACAACCATTTTTTGTTATACCTGTAACTCCTTTTCTTTCATCACACTCATGTATGCAGGTCTGATTATCTTATTCATACAAATAATTTCTTCTATTCTGTGCGCACTCCAGCCAACAATACGTGCCGAGGCAAATATCGCAGTATATAGCTCAGCAGGAATATCCAACATGTCATAAACAAATCCACTGTAAAAATCAATATTCGGACATACGCCTTTATATATCTTTCTTTTGTCCGCAATGACAAGCGGTGCCAGTTCTTCTATGTTTCTGTAAAGAAGAAGTTCCTTTTCCCGTCCCTTTTCAGCTACAAGCTTTTCAACGTATTCCCTAAATATCCTCTCTCTCGGGTCAGACAAAGAATAAACTGCATGTCCCATTCCGTATACTAAACCGCTTCGATCGAAAGCTTCTTTGTCAACAAGTTTCTCAAGATATGCACGCACTTCGTCCTTATCTGCAAAATCCGATACATTTGCCTTGATGTCCTTCATCATTTCCATAACCTTGATGTTGGCCCCGCCATGACGAGGACCCTTAAGCGAAGACATTGCAGCCGCTATCGTTGAATATGTATCTGAACCTGAGGACGTAACTACCCTTGTCGTAAATGTAGAATTATTTCCACCGCCGTGCTCCATATGAAGAATCAGCGCGGTATCAAGTACCTTGGCTTCCGTCTTTGTATATTTCTTGTCCGGACGCAAAAGCATGAGAATATTTTCCGCCGTCGAAAGGGTTTTGTCAGGATGATGTATGAACATACTATCATCCTTCACGTAATGACTGTATGCGTTATATCCGTATACCGCAAGAAGAGGGAAGGCACTTATAAGCTGTATGCTCTGACGTATAACGTTATCAAGGCTTGTATCCTTCGCCTGCTTGTCATATGAAGAAAGCGTGAGGATACTTTTTGTCATCGAATTCATTATATCTTCCGTCGGAGCCTTCATTATTACATCTCTGACGAAATTAGTCGGAAGTGTTCTGCATTCTCCGATTAATCCTCTGAATTTTCTGTATTCCTCAGCATCCGGCATATCTCCCATAAGTAACAGATAAGCAACCTTTTCAAAGCCAAGTTCGTCCTCTCCGAGTGATTCAATTAATTCTCTGATTTTGTATCCTCTATACCAAAGCTGCCCTTCTGCCGGTTCCTTTACACCATTAACCGTTGTAAAAGAAGTAATCTTAGATATGTTGGTAAGTCCGGTCAAGACTCCGTTTCCATTCTTATCGCGCAGTCCCAGGTTAACCCCATATTCCTCATACAAGGATGGCTGAATTGAATCCTTTTCTGTGCACCTTACCCCAAGCTGTGTGGCATATTCACGCAAAAGCTTTACTGCATTTTCCTGTTTTTCACGACTGTTTTTCTTGTTCTCCAAATGCTACCCTCCTCAATGTTCTTTTACTCTTTTTTTCTTCTTCCTGCAACCTCTTTGCCGCGCTTAAAAGCCGACGGCAATAGATTTCAAACTGTTTCTGTTCTTCGTCATTTAATTCTTCCATAACTTTTCCAACCCATTCATCGTGGATGCTTTTCTATTTTATCAATGACAATCAAAATAAACATGGCAATAAAAATAACTACCGCCACGATTTGTGCAACAGACATTACATATTCCTCCATTAACCATATACTTTTGCGCACGACAACAACTGAACCTGCTTCGCAAGTTCTATCGGTCAATCAGTAATAATGAAGATTATGCTATTGTCCGTTTACACTCTGAATGTACCGAATAATGATTTTCTGACTACGAGTTGTAGTCAACGACAAGATTAGATAGCTTCCGTTAAATGTCGCCAATAGTATCAGTATTTTAATGCAAAACGAAATAGTAATTTTGAGAAGTTTTGCAGCATTAAAACTTAAGCGATTCGGCGAATAATTCTTTTGAAGATTAGTAGAAATCTGTTCTTCTTCAGTGTTTACTATACCAATAAAGGAGAAATCATTCGCAATACTTACGATTTTATGTGAAGCATCATTACCCTGACCGGCTTCACAAAAGACTTTCTGCGGAGTAATTGTAAGTAGGGATAATAGAATTACTACACACATCAAGCTGCAAAGTATGTTTCTGATATGTTTACTTCCGCCCACAATTACTCTCCTTTACGTTTTTAATCAATCATAACACAAAAGATAATAATAGACCATAGTTTTGTGCCCCTCGTGGTGCTGAGGATAATTCCGCTCTATTCCCTTTCAGAACTTTTTGACCTCCCGACTTTTCTTTCCTTCTTTTCTTTGCTGACCTTTTTCTCATTATCTTTCAGAGATTCTTTTATACTCTTTCTCGGCTTGGCGTCACTTTCAGCATATTGACCGTACTTATCATTCCAAGCAGCAAGTTTTCTTTCATATGAATCCTTAACCTTCTTAGTGGCACGATACACCTGCATTGAATGTTTCCCGAAAGTAATCACCCCTTGTAAGACCTGAAGCTTTTATCCTTGCTTGTATGATTCTTCTTTCTTCGGGGGTTACACGAAATCCGATAGTATATTCTCGTTCCCTGTGATAACTTTTTCCTTCACTCAT
>JAZLJG010000240.1:0-1293 GCA_045617745.1 Lachnospiraceae bacterium
ACATTTTAGAAGGATAAAACTTCGAAATGCAATTTTCTCCGATAAATCCTCCAGAACTATCTATCTCAATAAGCCAGCATCTATTGACATTTTCAAAGCTGCATCCCACCATTCCGCTTTCTTCGCCCACATAGCCAGCAATACGATATCCACCTGCCTCATTCTGCATTATGCACCGTGCTTCATCTGTTTCCATACTTCCGTAACATTGCTGCCAGTCGATTCGGATTTGAGCTGGCAAAAGAACAGAATTTAATATTAGTAATAAAAAGATAATCTTTCTTTTCATAGTCGTCAAAATTAATGGTTGTTCCCTTTAAAGCATTTGTACTTTTGTGGCGGGCTGCCCCGCTTCCAATTTTCATTTTTCTTTTCGGCTCCAAATATACGAAATTTTGATTTGTCAAGTAAAAAAATTGAAAAAACAACGAATCTGTTTTGCAATCATATTTTTTTTGACCCCGCCCGACCTCGAAGAGGTCTCATTTCCGTTACCCTATACGAGCGTAGCGGAGTGTAGGGCAGCGACGTCCATCATATCTATGGGTTATGCGCATGCCCCACACTACGTATGGGGTAACAGAAATCGCATCTCTCCGAGATGCTGCCCGACAATGGACAGGACTTTGGCAACCAACATAGGTCAAAATAGCCTTTTAATTATTATTGCTGTCCGCTAAAATCGACATAGAGCTATTAGTGAATTAAGCTACAATGAATTATGATGCTTTGGAGAAAAGGAGGCTTACTTTTCAGCAGCTTAATAGTCACTATAATTCCAAGGAAAAAGCACTGTGACAGAAGTGTTGAAAGCCCGACTGGGTTGGGCGCGATGGCCATGGGCAAAATGCGGGGCAGCGTCCGCCCAAAGGACAGACTAAGTGTTTGAGCCTTAGGGAGCTGCATTTAAGTTCCGCGACTTAAGGCTCAGACACTTAGGCTGGCCGTGCGTAGGGCCGATGATTTTGCCCTTGACTCTTTGGTTACTTTCTGGTCAAGCAGAAAGTGACAAGAAAATGACAGTTTGGCTGTCCGCTAAACTTTTAGCGGACACCAATATTTAATTATCACACAATAAAAACAGGCAGCCCCATTATGGATGGCGGATGGCCGTTTGCGGTTGGGGCTGCCTTACTGCTTAAGAGTTTGTCTTTCGGGCAATCAGTTTAAGCAGAGAAAACAAAGTAAAGGTTAAGCCGAAAGACCTCCTTCCTCAATGGTTTGACGGGGTTCGGCTTGCGTTTCATCAGGGGCTGGGGCTTGTTTGCGGCCTCTGCGCTGGTTTGCCGTGGC
>JAZLJG010000241.1:0-6634 GCA_045617745.1 Lachnospiraceae bacterium
ACATCCGAGAAACCCATAAACTATGCTTCAATTGCCATAAAAGGACTTCTTTTTCATTTCAAATCCGTTAAGGCAACGGTTATTTCCGACGGAAAGGATCGTGAGTTTACGAACGTCTGGCTGGCACCCACAATGTTGGGAAGATATTACGGCGGCGGAATGAAGGATACACCTTTTCAGGATCGTCTGAATGAAAACAGAAGTGTTACCACCCTTGTTTTCACGGGAAAGAGCAGATTAAAGACTCTTGCCATTTTCCCCGGTATTTTCAAGGGAGAGCATATTAAGCACAATGATGTGATTACCCAGATTTCGGGATATGATGTGAAGGTTTCTTTTGACAGACCCTGCGCATTACAGATTGACGGAGAGACCATTACCAATGTATCATCATATAAAATCTACAGATAGAAGGTAAATAATATGTATTTTGTTCCTGATGGTACGAATCTTTGCGGATTCTACGAGTGTGAGGATTGCGGCGAAAGATTTCTGGAGCTTCAGATAAGGCCCCGTATGGTTTGCCCATACTGTGGCGAGGTTCCCGACATGGAAGTGGGTCCGGATGATGAACTTCCCACAATTAAAGAAAGCGCAAAGCTTATCAAAGTAATCGAAAGCGAAGAAGAGGTGGAAAAAATGGACAGCCTTTTGAGCCTTGCCATTACAGGCGGAGATTACGAATGGATATGATTTATTAAGAGCAGCCCTTGGGGCTGCTCTTTTTGTGCGGCTAAGCGGGTCAAGTGGCGGAGCCTTTCTTTGCTCTCCCGGGCGGGCCGTTTGTTGGTTTGCTTTCAGAACCACGGATTTACTAAAAGCTTTCATCGTCTCGCTGCTTTATTTTCTAAGCCCCTTCGAAACTCGCTTGAACCACTAAGAAAAGTAAAAAACTTTTCTAAGTGCTTCTGCGCTTCAGACATTCGTACGGGGCTAAAAAAATAATAGTCGTTCGCCTCGAAACCTTTAAGTGCATCCGTTTAGAAATTCCACAAAGCAATCAATATAGGCCACCACCCGGGCGCGCCCATAAAAATGTGGCTTGCATAGCTTCACGGAAACAGAAAAAAGGATATAATGGATAAAGAATGTTTGGGAGGTTTTCATCATGAAATATGATGTTTATATGTACGGGCAGATTCTGGGGACACATTCTTTTTATTTAAGAGACGGATTTCTGGAGCCGGATGAGTATGCGGAACTGAAGGCAAAGTATTTTCTTCCGGGAGGAGAAACAGGTACCGCTGCCACGGTGCTGGCTTCTTTGGGCGTTTCCGTAAAAATTGACGGAACACATATCGGAACAGAGGTTGCTCCCATGCTTAAGAAGTTTTACGAGAACAAGTCGGTGGATCTTGGTTCGCTGTTCTTTGACCCGGGTTATACGGGACTTATGGATTATGTGGTGGTGGCAGGACTTGTGCGTTCCCCCATGGGAGTTTTCCAGACATTGTACGCCAATAAAGAAATTCGCTGGAATGCTCCGAAGGAAGAGGATATCAGTGCTGCAAAGGTTGTCGGAATAGATCCGTTTTTTATGGATGAAACCTATGAGACGGCAAAGCTTTGCGTAAAGCACGGGGTTCCTTATGTGACAATTGACTGTCCTCACACGGACTATCTTCACAAAAATTGTGCGATAAACATTGTATCAAAGGAATGTCTTTCGGAGCATTACAAGGACGTTCCCAAGGAAGAGGTTTTCAAGCTTCTTACCGATACAACAGAGGGCCTTGTAATCATTACCACAGGTCACAATGATATGATTTACGGAAGAAAGTCCACAGGTATTCACTATATGCCTGTTTTCAAAACAGAGGTCAAGAGTACTCTCGGGGCGGGGGATACTTTCAAGGCAGGCTGCATTTACGCACTTTTACATGGCTTTTCTGAGGAGGAAACAGTCAGATTTGCAAGCGCCTGCTCTGCAGTAGCTATTTCAAGATATCCGCTTCCTCTTAATCCGCCCACTCTTGAGGAAGTCAATAAGCTTTTAAAGAGATAATTTACATAGGAGGAACATATATGTTCAGTTATATCTGGCCGCTTCTTTTGGTGGTGTTATCAAATGTCTTTTATCAGATTTGCGCAAAGTCTGTTCCGGGGGAGATGAATCCCTTTGCTTCGCTTACGGTAACGTATCTAGTGGGCGCGGTTTGTTCTTTTGCCATGTACTGTTTAATGAATAAAAACGCCAGTATCATAAAGGAATATGCAAAGCTTAACTGGGCACCCTTTGTGCTGGGACTTGTGATTATTGGCCTTGAAGTGGGATATATCTACGCTTATAAAGCAGGCTGGCCCGTAAGTACGGCCCAGATAGTGCAGGCAGCAGTGCTGGCGGTAATATTGATTTTTGTGGGTAAGGTTCTTTTTAAGGAGGAAATTACCTGGAACAAAATTGTGGGAATAATAGTCTGCCTTGGGGGACTGGGGCTGATTAACATGAAATAAAGTTATCGGATTGAAGAAAAAGTTTTCATTCATCGCTTAACTGATATAAACAAATAGAAAAGTCTGTCATGGGTCGAAAGAACAGTTGCCTGCGACAGATTTTTTTATGTTTAAAAGGGTAACCAAGCAATGAATGGAGTGGTATGCCTGCTGAAGGCCCCTCATGATTACTTTGAAACAGTCCATTTGGGTCTATATGAAATCTATAAAGCTAGAGACCCCAAAAGTGGTGGATTTTTGATGGTTATAAGGCACTTGGGAATGGTTTTGGGTCTATAGCTTTCTTTTCCTCAAAATGACCCAAGGATTTGTCATATCTGTGGGTCCAAAGATGCAAAAACTCTATCAAAGACCCAAAACGCCGGAAAAGCGGAGAAATCCGGCCTTGGAGAGTCGTTTTCTTGGGTCAGAATATTGGGAAAAAGGGGAAAAGACCCAAACCCAGGACAATAGTTTACATAACTTTACACAAATCAACACAATTCTAATGAATTTCTGAAGAATTGATGAAGTGTATTGCACAACTGTATTAACTGTGCTAATACAGTTAGTAAGGGAACACCCCTTGGAAAGGAGAAGCCTTGATAGAATTAAACTACAGGGATTCCCGTCCGATACATGAGCAGATTGAGGATGCCATAAAGAAGCTTGTAATAGGCGGAGGCATTACGCCCAACGAAAAGCTTCCTTCCGTAAGGGCTCTTGCGGTAAAGCTTTCCATCAATCCC
This sequence comes from Lachnospiraceae bacterium, assembly GCA_045617745.1. GTDB lineage: Bacteria > Bacillota > Clostridia > Lachnospirales > Lachnospiraceae > UBA1258. Next base: position 3,183 of record JAZLJG010000241.1, read on the forward strand.
AACACAATTCAGAGAGCCTACAACGAACTGGAGGCGGAAGGATATATTTATTCTGTTCCGGGTAAAGGAAACTTTGTAAGCCCATCTGTAAGGCAGGACGAGGAACACATTAACGAATTAAAGAAAAAATTAATCGAAGTTTTAAAAGAGTTAAGTTTTCTTGGGATAAAATATGAGGAACTTGAGAAAACTTTGAGGGAGACTTTAAAAAATGATTGAGATAAGAGATTTGGTAAAAACCTTTGAGGGTTTCAAAGCTCTGGATGGTGCGAATATTACAGTACCCAAAGGGTCTGTATACGGTCTTGTAGGACCTAACGGAGCGGGTAAATCCACAGTCATAAGACATCTTCTGGGTATATACAAAGAAGACAGCGGCAGCGTAATGATAAACGGAGAACCTGTCTGGGAAAACAGCGCTATAAAAGGCACATGCGCATCCATTCCGGATGACTGGTTTTTCTTTGCAAACGCGAACATTAAAGAAATGAAAAATTTCTACAAGGGACTTTATAAAAGCTTTTCCGAAGAAAGATATCAGAAACTAAAAGAAGCCTTTCCCATTGATGAAAGCAAAACTATAAGACATCTTTCGAAAGGTATGCAGAAGCAGGTGGCTTTCTGGCTTGCTCTTTCAACAATGCCCGATTACCTGATTCTTGACGAGCCTGTTGACGGTCTTGATCCTGTTATGAGACGTCAGGTATGGAGCCTTATGATGAATGATGTTTCCGAAAGAGGAACAACGGTGTTTGTATCCAGCCATAACTTAAGGGAGCTTGAGGATGTGTGCGATCATGTGGGAATCATGGACAAGGGTAAGGTCCTTCTTGAAAGAAACTTAAGCGAACTGCAGGACAACATGGTTAAGCTTCAGGTTGTTTTCAATGCGGACACAGAGGAGGTTCCCAAGGAAATACCTGTTCTTCATGCATCGAAACTTGGAAGGGTTTATACACTTATTATGCGTATGAATGCGAAACAGGCGATGGATACCTTGAAGCCCTATTCACCTATGTTAGTGGATGCCATTCCTTTGACACTTGAAGAAATATTTATTTACGAACTGGGAGGTGAGAACTATGAAGTCAAAGACATCGTTCTTTAGTAAAACCCTCTTTTTCAAAAACCTGAAAAGATACTGGCCTTTGTGGGTTATACTCACTATTTTCGCACTTCTTGTCCCTGTGTATGTGGGACTTCAAATCGGAAAGGAATATCTTTACGATAGCGAAGTGCTGGCTTTGGTGGTAAAGAGTCTGTATTACGATTTTATTAAATCGGCAAGTCCGGTTGTTGCTATGATTGTGGCAAGCATGGCTGCTATCTGTGTATGGAATTACCTTTATAACCCTAAAAGCGCAGGAGGAATGCATTCATATCCTTTGTCCAGAAAGACACTGTTTGTAACAAATTACCTTTCCGGACTTGCAATGATGCTTATTCCTTACGTTTTCGGAGGAAGTGCATTAGTAATTCTTCTGGCCGTAAAGGGCGCGGGAGTTCCTGCCTGTACATGGACACTGATTTTAAGTATTCTTTGTACCACAGTATTTTATTTCTCCTTTGCGACACTTATAGCCCATGTAACAAGCCACATTATCGCACTTCCGGTTCTTTATGTAATGTTTATGGCATTGGAACCTATTGTGGTATCGCTTGTGGGCGTTATCGCAGGAGGCTTTTTATACGGATTGAATTTTGATTATTGGCACAAGCTGGATTTCCTGTGTCCTATTTATTACATGATAGACAGAGTTCAGAACGTTGTGGATTACAGCGTAAAATATGAAACCCCGAACGGATATGCAAATATATTTGAATGCACTCTTACGGGCTTCAATATTCAGGTTATCTACGCTTTAGTGGGCCTCGCTATTACCATAGGAGCTTATTTCATATACAAAAAACGTAAGAACGAGACTGCGGGAGATGTACTGGCTGTTAAGTCATTGAAACCTGTTATTGTTGCAATACTTACATTTATCGCAACTGCCTGCGGAACATTGATTCTGTATATAATTTTCATTGATGAGTCAGACGATTTTGTACTGGTTCCTTTCCTGCTTTGTATGCTTGTGGCAGTTACTATTTCCTATTATGTTTCGGTCATGGTGGTGGAGAAAAAGGTAAATGTTTTCAATAAGCGTACCAATATCGGATTCGCCATAGCCCTTGCGGCAGGTATTGTGTTAAGCGTTTCCATGAGTGTGGACCTTTTCAATATTGAAAAATACATACCTGACAATTCGAAATTTGATACTGTTCAAGTGAATATTTACAGCAATACTTACTATTTTGAAACCGGTAAAGATGACAAAGCCATTGAAGAAGTAAAGAAGCTCCATAAAGTGTTATGCGAAAGCGAAGGAGAATTGGAAAACAGTTATATTGGCGGATTTCCTGACAATACGAGAAGCGTCATTCATACCGGTATCAACTATTACAATGACAAGGAGAGCATAAGAAGATCGTATAGTACTGCAGTGGGAAGTACCATTGATTCTGCTTCTTCAAAGGCACTGTACGAGTTCTGCTCAAAGCCGGAAATACTTATGCAGCTTTTCCACACGGATGAGGATCTTGAACTTGTCAGTATAAGCGTAGATGCTTATGCAGGGGAGTTATATAACAGCTATAATGTGGGGGAAAGTGATTTCGCAAAATTTTACGAAGCTTTACTTACGGATGTAAAGGAAGGAAACTGGAATCCTTTGGACAAAACTCTTTCCGGAAAAGATGGAGGAATCAGAATAGATCTTTCCTACGGCAAGTGGGTAGAGAGCAACTACGGAGTTGTTTTTCGTGAAAAGGAATGGGTAGTAATCAATGTGGGATCAAGAATGGAACATACCCTTAAAGCACTGGAAGAAGTAACAGGTCTTTCAAGAACCGAGATGGAAGAATTAATGAACTGGGTAGACCCTCAGGCAAAAAATGAACCGGAATATTATTACTACTATTAAAACAGTTCATTTCAACTGCTGAATTTTTCCAGCTTTTTGAAGGATTTAAAGAAGTACAAAAGCTCGAATACAGCTGTGAGACTCCAGGAGAATACATAAAGAAGATACAAAGACTGTATTGTCCTAAAGTGTGAAAAGATTGTGTAAACCCAGATGATTCTGAATAAGCAGGAACCAAGGATTACTATAAGTGTGGGAACACCGGTTTTGCCGATGCCACGGGAGGCAGCGATTGTGTTGTCCATAAAGGCGGAAACACAGTAGGAAAAGCCCATAATGAAAAGCCTTGTAAGTCCTGCTTCTATAACGGCCGCGTCGGTGGTAAAAATGCTTAAAAACCGGCGACCGAAAACAACAATCAATGCGCCGGGAATAAGCCCTGCGAGAAATGAATAAGCGAGACTGATGTAGTAACTTTTAAGCATGCGGTCTCGCTTTTTTGCGCCCATATTCTGGCCGATAAAGCTGGTGCAGGCTACGTAGAAG
>JAZLJG010000242.1:0-39296 GCA_045617745.1 Lachnospiraceae bacterium
CGGAGAGGGAGACAATATAATTCTTTCTGCCCAGGTAGGCTTTTATCATCCGGGTATGCAGGATTATATGGCAAAACTGGGCTACCACGTATACTGCATTACGTTAAGAGGCTTTGCTCCTTCTTCGTATGTAACGGAGGATTACGGCGAAGAATGGTACAACGTCTTTGCAGACGACGTTGCAGCCTTCGCCGATAAAATGGGAATCCGGAAATTTATTTACATGGGAGCATCCCATGGGGCAGGAGTGGGCTGGCATATTATGCTAAGACATGCTGACAGGGTAAAGGCTTTTATAGCCGTGGTTGCAGGTCCTCACAGTCTTAAGGAAGGAACCATGTCCTACAGGCAGATGCTGGAGCAGGGCATCATTAAAGAGGTTCCGCCCTTTAACCCGCCCATCGATAACGACCCTTTGAGAGAAAAAAGGCGTAGTGTACGTGCGGAGCACATCTCCCACAATCCGCCTGCGGATCCAAGAGAGCAGGCCATCGATTATGGAAGACCCCTTATGTATCTAAAGACCGAGGAAAAGCTTTGCGATGCACTGAGGACTATCGAAACGCCTACTCTTCTGATTGGTGGGACAAAAGACCCCATAAGCAAAACGGAGCTTATGATGCGTACGGCAGAATGCCTTCCACACTGCAAGCTTGTCATTTATTCGAACTGCGGACATGACATCGATACCGACCTTATTGAAGAGGTTTCCGACGAGGCAGACAGATTTATAAAAACTACCCTTGAAAACGGGAAGTGGTATAAAAGCGTGATAGAAAAATAAAAGAAATTGCACCTTGAGGTGCATTCTTTTATTTCTTGACAGTACGGTTAAACCGTATTAGAATATACGATATAAACGTAGAGGGAGATGGAAATGTCATCTGCAGAGGTAATTGATAACAAAAAAGTTATTGCCAAGAATATTGTTTTTCTTTTGAATTTAAGGGGCAAATCCCGAAAGGAAGTCTGCAAAGATCTTGATTTTAAATACACAACCTTTTGCGACTGGGTAAATGCAAAAACCTATCCCCGAATAGAATCCCTGGAGAAAATGGCGCTTTATTTTGGCATTCAGGTGTGCGACTTCTTTATAGATTTTGATAACCGGAAAGAATACGGTGAGGAAAGAATTATGGCTTATGCTACAAGACTTCAGGAACTTGATTTGGAAACTGCTTCGAATTTTACCGACGAACAATTAAGATTGCTTCTTAAATCGGGAGTTCGTTTTAGAAGAAAGACTCTTGAAGAATATATTAAAGAGGCGGGCCCGGATAAAATGATAGCTTCAGGGGAACATGATTGGGGCAATCCGGTGGGAGATGAAACATGGTAGAGCAGGGTGATATTTTAATGTGCGAAGATGTAAAATTTCCGGTTGTGGTTGTCAGCAAAAACACCTATAACAAATCGGGAAAAGCAATTGTCTGCCCACTTATAAATGATGATGGAGCGGTACTTTCTTTTTGTGTGACGTTAAATGACAGTAAAAAATATGCCCAGTGCGACGACGTGAGAAGACTGGATTTGTCGAAGCGTTTCTTTTCTGTAGTGGGAAGGCTGGGTATGGCTGATCTGCTTAATGTTTTGAACCGTGTCAATTCACTTTTTGATTTTGTTTAGCGATAGATATATAGTTTGAATAATAAAGAAAGAGTTCACAAAGTGAACTCTTTTTTCTTTATTTCTCTGTGTTTTTCTTTTTTATCAGCACAACAGGCATTACTGCCAGAAGAATTATGAACACTACAATGCTGTAATCTACCCAGTGGGAAGAGGCTGTGAAGTAGCCCCAGCCAAGACTCATTACCATTACCAGAAAGAAGATGAGGAAAATAGCAATCAGTGTGAGTATTTCTACGACTACACTAAGTACTTTCCAGACTTTTTTGCTTTCTTTGAAATTGTCCCGGTCTTCCAAAAGCCAGAGCTTCCAGATAAAGAAATAACCTGCCAGTAACACAATAACGCCGACTATGAAGGCGGGAATATTGACTGCATATTCCTTAACAAGATAAAGGCCGTCGGGCATGTCAGGACTTAAGTCTTTAGAAAAACCTAACATTATGTTGAAACTTAAAAATGCAAGAATGTCCACATAGAACCAGTGGAGCATATTGTATAAAAGGTTTACGAAATTTGTTCTTTTGGCTTTCATAAAAAGGTACCCCTTGAATTGTTATCAAGGGGTATCATACTATAAATTATTTTTTTCTTCAACATAAGCCTTTGTGCCAATGGGGACGGGGGAAACTGTCATTGTGCCATTGGGGACGGGGGAAACTGTCATCAAGGAGTGTCCCTTCTGTCAGCAGCGGACTGTTGTATAATGTGTTTTTTGGCCTGCTTTTGCAAAGAACAGTTACGAGTCACTACGGCCGGACCTGTATGGTATAATGGAGAAAAAAGGAGGTATTTATGGACGAGTTTAAAGAGTATGTGACATTTACGGTTACTTCTTCGGAAGGGGAAGAAGTGGAGATGGCGGTTCTGGAGGAGTTTGAGTTTGAAAGAAAGACTTATGCTGCGGCCGCAAAGATAGAGGGGGACAGCATCAACGAGGATGGTGTGTATATTTACAGGACCATTATCGGTGAAGAAGATTTCAGCGTGGAAAAGATTGAGGACAAAGAAGAATACGAAAAGGTTGTCAAAGCTTACATGGAAATGTGATGGATGTTCTTTGTCGTGATTTGTTCGAGTTTTAATACTATTTCTTTCGATGGGCTTTGATAAATTGATTTTTCCTACGGGAAAGTTATCATTGTCAGTAGGTACTTATGGAGGTTTATATGGGTTTAGCAGGTGAAATCAGGGCGATTATTGAGGATGTTCCTTATCTTAGCGCGAATCTTGCGAATATTTCCGCATACATTTTTGAACAGATGAAGGATTTGAACTGGGCAGGTTTCTATCTGATGAGAGACGGAAAGCTGGTGCTTAATTCTTTCCAGGGGAAGATTGCGTGTACGGAAATACAGATTGGAAAGGGCGTTTGCGGAACGGCGGTTGAGAGAAATGAAACACTGGTGGTGGATGATGTTCACACGTTTTCGACACATATCGCATGTGACAGCGCTTCCAATTCGGAGATAGTGATACCTGTTCATTTGAACGGTGAAGTGTTCGGAGTGCTGGATATAGACAGCCCTCTGTTTGCACGGTTTTCGGATGAGGACAAAGAAAGCCTTGAAGAGGTTGTGAAGGTATTGGAAGAGCTTCTTCCGAATATGAAAATGTAAAGTGTTGACAGAAGGGACGGACCTTGATGACAGTTTCCCCCGTCCCCAATGGCACAAGGAGGTTATTATGATTTATTATGTGGATGCGGCAGCAAAAACAGATGGCGACGGTTCTTTGGAGAGACCTTTTAAGCATATTAATGATGCTGCAAAGGTTGCAATGCCCGGAGACGAGGTCATTGTTGAAAAGGGTGTGTACAGAGAGTACGTAAATCCCTTAAGAGGCGGTAATAAGGAAAACAGAATAGTGTACCGTTCAAAGGAGCCTTTGGGCGCCGTTATTACGGGTGCGGAGGTTATCAAAGGATGGAAAAAGTATGAGGGAAATGTTTGGACCGTAAGAGTAGGAAACGGCGTTTTCGGAAATTACAATCCCTATACCACAGAGGTTTACGGAGACTGGTATTTTGCACCGGCTGTAAGACATACGGGAGCCGTATATCTTAACGATAAAATGCTTTATGAAACGGAAACTCTTGAGGAGTGTATAAAGGGTGAAGTTTATACACCTTCCTGGGATCCGGATTTTTCGATTTATAAATGGTACTGCGAGCAGGATGGGGATGATACTGTTTTGTATGCAAACTTCCAGGGCGCAGACCCCAATAAGGAAAACGTTGAAATAAACGTAAGAAGACGTTGCTTCTTTCCGGATAAACCCGGAAGGGGATATATTACTTTCTCAGGCTTTAATGTAATGAAAGCCGCTACCACATGGGCTCCTCCCGCAGCCTTCCAGGACGGTATGATAGGTCCTCACTGGAGCAAGGGATGGATTATTGAAGACTGCGAAGTTTCCAATTCAAAGTGCTGCGGTATTTCACTTGGTAAGTACTACGATCCTGAAAATGATCACTACTTTACCACAAAGCACTTAAAGAGCCCTACGCAGATGGAGCGTGATGCAGTCTGCCGTGGTCAGTATCATGGCTGGACCAAAGAACGGGTAGGCTCACACATCGTAAGAAGATGCCACATCCACCACTGCGAGCAGACCGGTATCGTAGGCAGAATGGGTGCTGTTTTCTCAATCATTGAAGACAATCATATTCATAATATTAATAATATGCAGCAGCTTGGCGGCGCAGAGATTGCCGGCATCAAGCTTCATGCGGCAATCGACGTTATCATGCGCCGCAACCACATCCACCACTGCACAATGGGTATCTGGACAGACTGGGAAGCACAGGGCACCAGAATTACCCAGAACCTTCTTCATGACAACCAGAGACCTGATTTCTGTACATGGGCAGAGGGCGGAATGGGCAGCCAGGATATTTTTGTGGAAGTTGGTCATGGCCCTACACTTATCGATAACAACGTTCTTTTGTCAAAGGCTTCTTTGTTCATAGCTACAGAAGGTGTTGCAATGGTTCATAACCTTTGCCTGGGAGCATTTCTTGCTGTAGGCGGCGGAACGGGAACACGTTATACTCCTTACCATATCCGTCACAGGACCGAGGTTGCCGGATTTAACACTATTCTTCACGGCGACGATAGATTTTATAACAACATTTTTGTTAAGTACTGGCCCGATGTTAAGGATCCTAAGACCGGCGAATACAACGAAAAGGATTCCGTTCCCGGAACCTGGCAGTTTGACGAGTATCCCACATACGATGAGTGGATAAAGAACTTTGATCTTGACGTTAAGCGTCCCGACATGGGCAAGCTTGCAAAGTTTCACGAAAGCCATCTTCCTGTATGGGCAAAGGGTAATGTTTACCTTGCAGGTGCCAGAGCATGGAGCAAGGAAACCGACAAGCTTGTGGATGAGAATGCCAAGGTTAAGGTTGAACTTGTGGAAAAGAACGGGAAGTACTCCGTTAAGACGAATATTTACGACTTCATAAAGGATTATACAGATGGTATAATTACAAGTGACATTTTGGGAAAGGCATTTCAGCCTGAACAGCGCTTCGAAAATACTGACGGTTCCGCCATTACTTTCGACAGCGATTATTTTGGAGATCACAGAGGACTTACCGCTGTGCCCGGACCTTTTGTTTCTAAGGAGAGCCTGGAAAAGAACCTCTGGTAAGGACAACCTATGGAGTTTGTAAGCATTCTGGATATGGAGGATGTGGAAGTAAAGGATGCGCCGAGGGATGCGTTCTTTGAAGACCTTAATATCCAGCAGATAATTGATGAAATCGGCAGAATGTGGGGAGAAGATGTAATCGACTATTACAGGTATTTTCCCAACAGCAAAGAGGCCGAGGACTATCGAAGAGAAATAACCGGGGATGTAACCATCCCCGGGGTTTTTGCGTGTCTGGAAGCCGGCTGGCGTTGCATGCAGGAATGTTTGAAGGCAAGAGAATCCAGAGCAAAGGCAAGGCAGCTTGTTCAAAAGCAGGTGTGGCACATAGTGGAGATTTCCCTTTTTACCGATGCCATAGAAACTGTTTATGAGGGCCTTAAGAAGGAAAAACCGAAGTCTTCGGGGATGGGAGCATTTCTGGAGATACTTGAAGGCTATGTGAATTCTCCCATGTTTAAGGAGATGAAAGAAACAAGCCATAATGCCAAAGAAACTCTTTTTAATACCAGAGTTACCCTGACATACGAAAACAGCAGAATCGTTCTTGCGGAAGGCGGTTATGAAGAAACAATACCCGAAGACGGAGTAAAGCCGTTGAAACCGATATACGAGGTGCTTGAAAGTCTTTATCCTTCCAATACGGCCAGAATCCAGAGTCCGTTTTTGGATAATGACAGTCTTGCGGGTATGGAGCAGGAGCTGGCGGTTATTTTTATAAAGAAACATCCTGAAGTTTTTGAAAACATCAGCAAATTCTTCAAAAAGTACGAGGAATACGGCGGAGAGAGAATTTTCAGGTTCTTTAAGGAAATTCCTTTCTATCTTTCCTTTGTGAAATTCATGAATTTTTACAGGGAAAACGGAGCGGCTTTCTGCACACCTACGGTTGATGAAAGCAGGCCTGTCGGGGCAAAGGGACTTTATGACCTTGCTCTTTTCATAGCAAATCTCAAAAGGGGAAAAGCGGTTATTTCAAACGATTTTGCCTATAATGATTCGGAGCTTTTCTTTGTGCTTACAGGACCTAACCAGGGTGGTAAGACCACGTTCGCAAGAAGCCTTGGGCAGCTCGTGTTCTTTACGAAAATGGGTCTTTTTGTGCCTGCGGTACAGGCGAATCTTCACTATTTTTCCAGCATAGTTACCCACTTTTCCGTGGAGGAAAGCGTTGAGACCGGCCGTGGCAAACTTATGGAGGAACTGGTCCGCCTTAAACCCATGATGGATAACGGTGGGGAAAATTCTTTTGTAATAATAAACGAACTGTTTACCACAGCCGCCAATTATGACGCCATCATAATGGGTAAGAAGGTTCTTTCCCACTTTATTCAAAAGGGCTGTCACGGAATATATGTTACCCATCTTTCGGAATTACTGGACTCGGAGGAAAGGGCTGTGGGTCTTTGTGCCCAGCTTGATGACAACGGAATCCAGACATTCAAAATCGAGAAGAGGGTTATGGAATACACAAACTGTGCCGTAAACCAGGTCAACAAATACGGCCTGACCTATGAAGCATTAAAGGAGAGACTGTCATGAATATAAATTTACTTTATCCTGACAGGGAATGGGTCAGCCCTGAATACTACTACGACGAAAAAAGCATCACGATGGACCTTGGTCTGGACTCTCTTTTCACTATAGCCGGTAAAGAGTGCCTTTACCGCATGGGCGAGGTCTACAAAGTAGGAGAGTGCGACATTTTCATAAAGAGTGTTATGCAGCGCGTAATGCTTACTCCTTTAAAAACGGAAGAAGAGATTCTTTACAGACAGGACATTGTAAAAGACGTAATCAAAAATGAATCCCTTATAAAGACTCTTTACGATACCGCCTCAAAAACCCTTGATATATGGGATAAAATGGGCCGTAGACTTAATTCAAAGAACACGGGCCGTGACAACGCCACAAAACTGATAAGCAGAATCGGCGAGTTCAGATTGTTTCTGGATTCCCTGCACACCATAAGGAATGCTTTTGAGGACCCGCTGGTGAAGGTTCAGTCAAAGGGCCTTAAGGAGTTTTACAAACGTTTTTGTGAGGCGTTTTCTTTGGAACTGGAGGATAATCTTCGAAGGGTAAGCGGCTCTCTGGAGTTTTACTGTAATAACGCAAAGACGAGTTCCTATAATCCTATGGTGCAAAAGCCCAGGATAGTTCTGGAGTGCGGGATAGGCGAAGGCTGCAAATATACGGGATTTGAGTTAAAAGAAATAGATACTGTTGAGAAAAAATACAGGGATCCCAAGAGTACCATGGCAAAGGTTCAGGGATTCATTAATTCCCTTACACCGGATTCGGTTTCCTGCAACAGCGATATAAATGCGGAAAAGCAGACTGCAAAGCTGGAATATGAAGTGGCAAACTACATGATGTCTTTTGTGGAGCCTTTTATGAGCGAGTTCGAATATTTCTTCGACAAGCTTCATTTCCAGGCGGCCTTCTACAGAGGAGCTTCTTTTTTACATCATCATTTCAAACGGTTCAGTGTAACCTACGGATATCCTACAGTAGGGCCGAAGGATAAGCTGGCATTTGACGATTTAAAAGAATTCGTTATGTGTATTGAACAGAAGATAAATGCTGTGGGTAATACCTGCGATATAGAGCCTAAAAACCTTATTATCATTACCGGCGCAAACCAGGGCGGCAAGTCCACCTTCCTTAGAAGTATCGGAATTGCCCAGGTTATGATGCAGAGCGGACTTATGGTTGCCGCCCGTCATTTCGAAAGCGGAATATTCCCTTCACTGTTCATGCATTTTACAAGGCGTGAGGATTCTGAGATGAACTCCGGACGTCTTGATGAGGAACTGAACCGTATGAACCAGATTATTAATAATCTGGGGCCGGATTCCCTGATACTTTTAAACGAGTCCTTTGCCACCACCACCGAAAAGGATGGTTCTGCAATTGCTTACGACATTATAAAGGCGTTAAAGGAAGCGGGAGTAAAAATCATTACGGTTACGCATCTTCTTTCTTTTGCCCAAAGGGTTCATGAGGAGTGCGAAGCAATTAAGGCACAGGGGCAGGAGACCGGAGTGGAGTTCTTCTGTGCAGAAAGAAAAGAAAACGGACTTCGAACCTACAAGATGATAGCAAGTGTACCTGAACTTACCAGCTTCGGACTGGATTTGTATGAAAATATTATAGAAAAATAGTAATAAAACGTTTTACTAACCCTCGTGGAAACACGGGGGTTTTTGCATGTTTGTGCAAATTAACCAAAAGAGCAACTTTTGATAAATTGTAGTAAGAAACCTAGTAAAAACAACACTTTTATTCTAATTGTCTGAAAAATAAGAGCAATAATTCGCAATTATGTAATGGGTAAAACGTTTCCCATTATTTTTTTGCATATCGTGTGCTATTTTATTGTTAAAATAACCGAATGAAGCCATCTCAATCGTTTAAGTCTATGTGCAATACGTATACTTTCATAAGGACAAATTTGACTTTTGTGTACAAAGTGGTCAAAAAAGTACATTTACCATCTCAATATCTTATGATAGTTTAGGCGCAGGAGGAGGTAAGAGAAAAATGAAAAAGCACTTCAGACGTTCACTGTTGTCATTGTTATTGTGCGTTTTGCTGGTAGTTCCTTCTATGGAAGTTCTGGCAGGTCCCACATACTATGACAACAAGACAGGCAATGAAGATGGCTACGACTATGAGCTGTGGAAAGACTACGGCAACACTAGCATGACCCTGAACGGGGGAGGAGCGTTCAGCTGTTCATGGAGTAACATCGGAAACTGTCTGTTCAGAAAAGGAAGAAAATTCGACAGTAGCAAGAGCTACCAGCAGATCGGAAACATTTCCTTTGACTATGGCTGTAATTATCAGCCCAACGGTAACTCCTACCTTTGCGTTTACGGTTGGACAGTATCGCCCTTAGTGGAGTACTACATCGTAGACAGCTGGGGAACATGGCGTCCACCCGGAGCGTCATCAAAGGGAACCATCAATGTTGACGGTGGTACATACGAAGTTTATGAAACCACACGTTACAATCAGCCCTCTATCCAGGGCAACACCACATTCCAGCAGTACTGGAGTGTGCGTACATCCAAGAGAACAAGCGGAACCATCACTGTTTCTGAGCATTTCAAGGCTTGGGAAAGAATGGGAATGCGCGTAGGTAATCTTTACGAGGCAGCACTCAATATTGAAGGTTACCAGAGTAGCGGTACAGCGGATGTATACAAGAACAACATGACCATCGGCGGTTCATACTCAGGCGGCGGCTCTTCACAGGGTGGCGGACAGGGTCAGGGCGGCGGAAACGAAAACGCCGGCAACAATCTTGTTGAAGTGGCAAATGCTGACAAGCTTCAGTGCGAAAACATGACTATTTCCGGTCAGTACGCAGGCAAGATTTCAAATCCCTTTAACGGCGTTGCATTGTATGGAAACAACGATGAAGTCAGCTTCACACAAAACTTCACAAAGGGAACCCATGATTTTACACTTCGCGGTTGCTCCAATAACGACAACATGGCCAGAGTTGACCTTGTAATCGGCGGAGAAACCAAGGGTACATTCTATTACGGCGATGCTAATCCCGCAGAATATACCATCAAGAACGTAAGTCATAAGACCGGTAACCAGAAGGTTGAACTTATTGTTACAGCTGATGACGGACAGTGGGATGGATACATCGACTGGCTTGGAATCGGCGGAATCTCTTCTGAAGGCGGCTCTTCACAGGGCGGCGGACAGCAGGGTCAGGGCCAGGGTCAAGGTGGAAATTCAGGCACAACACCTACCACATCCGGCGGATTTGAATGCGAAAACATGACCATTTCCGGTCAGTACGCAGGAAAGATTTCCAGTCCTTTCAGTGGCGTTGCATTATATGCGAACAACGATAAGGTTAGCTTTACACAGAACTTTACATCATCCACAAACGACTTTACACTTCGTGGCTGCTCCAATAACGACAACATGGCCAGAGTTGACCTTGTAATCGGCGGACAGACAAAGGGTACATTCTATTACGGAGATGCAAATACAGCTGAGTACACCATTAAGAACGTAAGTCATGGCACAGGCAACCAGAAGATTGAACTTGTTGTTACGGCAGACGACGGTCAGTGGGATGCTTACATTGACGCTTTGATGATTAGCGGCATTTCTTCGGGGAGCGGCACATCACAGGGCGGCGGACAGCAGGGCCAGGGTGGCAATCAGGGTCAGGAACAGGGCCAGGGTGGCAATCAGGGAACAACAGAACCTGTTTCTACAGGAGCTACCATTCAGTGCGAATCCATGACAAAGTCAGGACAGTACACCGGTAACGTTTCCAGTCCTTTCACAGGCGTTGCATTATATGGCAATAACGATAAGGTAAGCTTTACACAGAACTTCACCACCACATCAGACAGCTTTACACTTCGCGGCTGCTCCAATAACGGAAACATGGCCAGAGTTGACCTTGTAATCGGTGGACAGACAAAGGGTACATTCTACTACGGCGATGAATATCCTGCAGAGTACACTATTGAAAACGTAAGCCATGGTACAGGCAACCAGAAGGTTGAACTTGTAGTTACCGCAGACAACGGACAGTGGGATGCTTACATTGACTACTTAAAGATTGGCGGAGCATCATCCAACAATTCTTCTACACCTGCATCAGGAAATACAAAGCCAACAGGCAAGCTTATTGCCCTTACATTTGATGATGGCCCTTCAACCACAACACCTTATGTGCTGGACGTTTTAGAGCAGAAGAATGCTGTTGCTACCTTCTTTTTAATCGGTAGCCAGGTAAACGGAAATACAAAGTCCATTATGCAGAGACAGCTTAACATGGGCTGCGAACTGGCATGTCATTCATATGACCACCAGGATATGAGCGGAATGGGCTCATGGGAAGTACAGCAGCAGATCAGCCGTACTGTTGATGCTATCAAGAGCCAGGTTAATACTGAAGTTAAATTCTTCAGAGCACCTTATCTTGCTACCAGCAACACCATGTTCCAGAACATCAATTTAGCCTTCATTCAGGGCTTTGATGTTAACGACTGGGAATCAAGCACATCAACCCAGGCACGTGTAAACGGTGTATTAAGCAAAGCTTCTGACGGAGCTATTGTTTTACTTCATGACTTCCAGGGCAACAACAATACTGTTGAAGCTTTAGGACAGATTATTGACGGACTCAGAAACCAGGGTTACACACTTGTAACACTGAGCGAACTTTTCGCGGCAAAGGGCGTTAACCCTAACCAGAGAGGTAAAGTCTGGTCCAACACAAATAACTAAATATTTAGGAGGCGGGAGCTTTGCTCCCGCTTTTTTTGTGCCATTGGGGACGGGGGAAAGTGTCATCAGGGAGTGTCCCTTCTGTCCACAGCGGGCCGGTGTATAATGTGTTTTTCTTGGTCTACTCACGCAAAGAACAATTACGAGCCACTTCGGCTGTCCCCCTTGCGGCTTTTTAGAGCAAGCCGTCTGCGGGGGCCCGTTACCACTCAGCTCTCGTGGCGCATAGTTTATCGTCTTTTTATTGCTTCCGTACGACCCTGCGAAAATACACATTATACACCGGCCCGCTGTGGACAGAAGGGACACTCCCTGATGACAGTTTCCCCCGTCCCTTGTGGCACATTTTACAGTGAAAGATTAATGGTATCGGAGGCTTTTGAAAGAGTGAAGGATGATTTCTTTCCTGAAGCTTCGATATCGTAGGTACCTCTGAAGCCGGTGAACTCTGCGTTTCCGTTTTCGTCGGTGGAAAGGGTGAGGGCGGTGTGCCATTCATTGTGGATAAGTTCTTTGAGCATTTTGTAGGAAGGCTTAATGGAGTTGTCTTTACGGATTACTCCGCTGGGAGCGCCTAACCATGCACCGTCTGCGAAATCCCAGCCTGTGATTGCTTCCACAAGGGGATGCTCGAAAAGGTGGCGGTACATTTCTTCCATTTCACGTTTCTGACGTTCTTCGCCTTCGGGAGTGGTAGGCCATTCGGGAATCTGGTAGTCGTTAAGGTCTACAATGTCGGGTGGCATTATGTGACCGGAAACAAGGGTGTTTTCGGTGAAATGCATGGGAAGCCCGAACTTTTCGAAACGGTGAAGAATCGTGTCGAGCTTTTCAAGACCCATATATCCCTGGTGTTGATGGGTCTGAAGACCGATGGCACTGATGGGTACCCCTGCGTCGAGACAGTTGCTGATGAGCTCAGCGTATTTGTCACTTAAGTTAAAGTCGTTTATCAAAAGAACAGCGTCGGGATTTGCGGCTTTGGCTGCGTTGAAAACTTCCTTTACAAGGTTTACCTGACCGTATTCTTTGCAGATACGGGTTATTGCGTTGTCGTAGCGGTCGAAGACGGGCATGATAACTACTTCGTTTATGACATCCCACATATTAATGACGCCTTTGAAGGCAGAAACTTCCCTGTCGATACGCTTTAACTGTTTATCAAGAATGGTTTTGTTGTCGTATTCCATAAGCCAGTCTGCGCAGGCTGTGTGCCAACAAAGGGGATGGCCTTTTACTTTTGCACCGTGCTCCACAAGGTATTTGGAAGCAAGCATGCGGCTTTCGGTCTGGGGTTCGCCTTCTTTGGGCTCAAAACCGCCCCAGTAGAAGGACATGGTTCCGTAATTGTAAAGGGCTGTCCATTTCTGCATACGGTCCTCAAAATATGGATCGCCCTTTCTGAAAGTGGTAAGTGCGATGGCGTCAAATGCGCCTGCGCCGAAAAGAAATTCGTGATTAGTCTGGTTAATATTTATCTTTGCGTTCTTAACCGGGTTCCCGGCTTTGTCCGTAATGTGGAGAACACATTTGGACTGTCTTGCTTCGTAGCTCATATTTGTAACCCTCCTGTTTATTTCAGTTTACCCGAAACATGAAAAATTGCTGTAATAATCCATTCCACTTTTGTCGTAGGGACGTTCCTTTTGCCATAAGGATGTGTACCTGGCTCGCACATACTTGCGAGCCAAAGTACACATCCTTATGGCAAAAGGAACGTCCCTGTGGCAAAAGAAGCGGCGCTGATGTATAGTAGAAGGGGAGAGTCGAGGAGGTTATATGTACGGAGCAGTTATCGGAGATATAGTGGGGAGTCCCTTTGAATTTGACAGGAGTCCGAAAGTTAAAAATTTTGGGCCGTTGTTTACGGAAGAATCGTTTTTTACGGATGACAGCGTTATGACTTTTGCTGTGGCAGAAGCACTTCTTTCTTCGGGAAAGAAGGATTCGGACAGAACAATAATGCAGAATCTTGTAAGATGTATGCAAAGATGGGGAAGGGAATATCCCAATGCAGGCTACGGCGGAAGGTTTGTTCACTGGCTGTGGTCGGCAAACCCGGAACCTTACGGAAGTTTTGGAAACGGGTCTGCCATGAGAGTTTCCCCGGCAGGATGGCTTTATGACAGCATGCAGAAAACAAGGGAAATCGCCAGACTTACCGCTTTGGTAAGCCACGATCATCCTGAAGGAATCAAGGGTGCTGAGTCTGTTGCTGCGGCAATATATATGGCCAGAAACGGCTTTTCAAAAGAAGAGATTAAAAAATACATAAAAAAGGAATTTGATTATGACTTTTCCAGAACCCTGGATGAAATCAGGCCTTCATATCGTCATGTGGAGTCCTGCCAGGAGACGGTTCCGGAGGCTTTTACTGCTTTTTTTGAGGGTGAAGACTTTGAAGACGTCATAAGAAATGCGGTTTCTTTGGGCGGTGACTGTGACACACTTACCTGTATCGCGGGCGCCATAGGAGACGCATATTTCGGCGTTCCCCAGTGGATACTGGATGAATGCCTGAAAAAGCTTGATCTTGATATGAGAAAACTCCTTTTGGAGGTGAGAGGTTAATATGGAAACAAAGTATTATGAAGTGGTCTCGATAGACGGAGATTACGCTAATCTCAAAAGAACAGATGAAGAAACTGATGACCTGAAGCTTGTGGCAAGGGCATTGCTTCCTGCTGAAATATGTGAAGGCAGCAAGTTGAAATACGAGATGATGACTTACACTATGATGTGATTTGCGGGGAACAAAAATGGAGCTTGGTATCTATATTGCGGATACCGGTCCTTTGAATGACAAAGGACTGTTTGACTATTATTACAAAAAAATGCCTTTGTACAGACAGGAAAAGATATACAGGATTGCCCATCAGAACGGAAAATGTGAATCTTTGGGAGCGGGAATTCTTCTGGAACTTGCCCTTAACGATGCGGGAATCCCGAAGGCAGCCAGAAATATGGTGGTTTCGGAAAACGGAAAGCCTTCGCTTTCCGGAAATTACTGTGTTTACTACAATCTTTCCCACTCAGGGGGAAAGGTTATGTGTGTTGTAACCATGCATCCTTGCGGCTGCGATGTGCAGAAGGTAAAACAGAATTTGGATGATAAAATCGCAAGACGGTTCTTTACGGATTATGAGTATGAACTTTGTATGAACAATCCCGGACTGTTTACAAGAATCTGGTCGTTAAAAGAAAGCTATATTAAAACTACGGGTCGGGGACTTTCAACGCCTTTAAACAGCTTTTCTTTGGACTTTGATGAGAAAATGGTTGTCACCGGTGTAACGGTGGACGGACAGAAAAGGGATGATTTTTCCTTCTATGAATTGGATTTTGATGATGAATATAAATACGCGGTCTGCGTCAGAGGCGCAATGCCCGAACCGCAGGTGCAGTGGATAGATTTAAGGAGGTATTTGGGATAATGTATCAGGTTATGCTTTTGGGGGATTCATTAAGAATGGGGTATGAACCCATTGTAAGAAAAATGCTTGAAGGAAGAGCAGAGGTCAGTGGCCCTTCGGAAAACGGAAGATGGGCGGGATATACGCTTAATTCATTCAGATTCTGGATTCCTTCCATGCCCAAGCCGGACCTTATTCACTGGAACAACGGTTTGTGGGATTTGGGAGATGACTATCATCTGGGACGTCCTTTTTCACTTCCGGAGGAGTATGAATCTGCATTGGAAAGAATGGTAACTGTAATAAACAAAACCTTTCCGGAGGCAAAGATTATCATGGCTACCACAATGCCCACCGATAATCCGGATTCAAGTGATATAGAAAGCTATAACGAAATACTTAAAAACGTGGCAAAACGCCATAACATTCCGGTGGATGACCTGTTTCCGATAACCAAAGAAAACCCTTCGCTCATAGGACCGGACCATATTCACCTGACGCCGGAAGGCTTTGAAACCGTGGCCAAAAAGGTGGTGGAATCCATGGAGGAATATCTTCCGGAGGCATCTTCGGTGCCCGAAGCCTTAAACGGAAAGGTTGAGATTCGCAGAATGAAAGAGGTAAGAGGTCTTGCCATGACAAGACTTGCGGGCCAGTTCAGACTGGGTGTCGGCTATACGGATTTTCAGGACTTTTATGAGATATCTGAGTATGTGGACCGGGAAGGCTATCAAGGCAATCAGATTGTTTTCTGCGACTATATGTCAGGTGATGTGTTTACCCCTTTTGAAAAAGAAAGGAATGTTGCCTACTCAGGCGCGCGTTTTATAGACGGAAAATACTACTTTTTGAAGGGTGATTTCAATTCAAAGGTTGTTTCGGTAATTAAATTTAATCCCGGTGAAAAAACAGAAACCGTATTATCCGTTCCCATGTCTGATGTGGAGCTTTATAACATAGGAATTCTGGGGACTTCACTTCACCTTATAAGCCAGAACGGAAAACTTGAATGCTTCTATCCCGAGAAATTCACAGTTCCCCTTGAACCCGAAGAATCCGTTGTGGAAATAGACGGCGACAGAATTTACTGCAGCAGATGGGTGGAAGAAGGCGTCGTGGATAATGAGATGATGGCGGACTATAAATATTACGAAAAACTGATAGTAAAGGATAAAAACGGAAAAGTCCTTTCCGACGAAATCGGTTCAATTGACAGAGGAGCCGATGGCAAGTGGTGGCTTTCGTAAGTTTGTCCCGGCACATTTTATGAATGTGCCGGGATTGTTATAAAATCGAGTGGAACGGATTCTCGGTTTGTTTCCAATCAAATAATTATCTTGACTCTATTTAGTAGGTTAAATGTTTGTAGTAGTATGTATTCATACCTGCTTCAAATGAATCACTGGAAAATATTCAGCATTATATGGACATAGCGGCTGAGTATGACGTTATACTAAGATTTACGGAGGAAATACCATGATGGAAATAGACGAGATGTACAAGAAGGCACTGGCCAACATTGATTTTTTTCCGCGATATGAAAACTTATCGAATCAGCATAAAAGAGACTGGAATAATGACCCGCCTGTCAAAATTTCAAGTGCACAAATGATTGAGTTACTTGGTAGTTTGGGGCATAAAGCAAAGTATATAAAGAAAGAAAATTTCTATGAACTTGAAGAAGAAATAATAGGACATTTTTCTTTCGGATTTCATATTTGTTTTAAGTATGAACGAACAGAACTGATTTGGCTGGTTTACAATGAAAAAGGAGCTTCTTTTGGAGGACCGTGGACGCTGTTTTCAAGGTTGTTGATTAACCCGGATTACATTATTAAGTATCCTGTATTTAGGTCTATCGATGAGCTGAAGGAGATTCTTGTTGGTGTATTTGATATTTATGAGGACTTCAAAAAGGAAGTAATAAGGTTATCTGAAAGTGTATAATTGATCTTATGCTACATTAATTTATACCTTTTTTGGACCGGCTTTGCAGCCGGTCCTTTTCAGCATCTGGTTGCGTAGGCTCATTTATAGGTGGTATATTAGGAGGAGATGAGGGTGCAGAAAAAGGTGAAGAGATAGCATCCAAAATCTTTACCGGTGTAGACCTTGTAGTAGGACTTCTTTCGGCAGAAGGATTGGGAAAAATCGGTAAAGCCTTTTCCGAAGCAGATAATCTTGCAGACGGAATTAAGAACTTTGCCAAGATAAAGGTAGATGATCTAACAAAGGGCTTAAGTAAGCTTAAGGAAGCGTTTTCACTTGATGGAGTCGCAAAAGCGTTTTCAGACGGAATAGAATCCATAAAGGATTTGGGAAAAGCAATTAAGGATTTTCCTGATACCGTCAAGAACATGGATTGGGAGAAGTCAGTAGAAAACTTCCTTTATGGAATAAAGGCGAAGCTGAATCCTGACGCATGCGATTATGTAGTCCTTCCTGATGGCACTATAGCAATAAAGGGTTATGGTGATGATTATCTGTATAAAGCTTCTGATGACATTGCGGATGAAGCGAGGACTACGGGGAGGGTTGTATACAGTTCGGGAGACCTTGATGATTTGGCTGATTCGGCAGGAAAAGCTGCACATAGTTTTGCTGATGCCGGATTAACACAAACAAAAATCGATGATATTCTTAATACTCCCAAGGGAAGCAGACCGAATGTAGATACATATTTGAGTCAGGAATACATTGATGCACATCTAGATATGTTTGAAGATGGTGTGACAATTATTCAGGCACCACGAGCTTATAATAATTTTACATTAAAGAATGGTTATGTGGGTGTGCCAGATGATGATACATTATTCGTTTTGCCCAAGAGTTATTGCGATGAAGTGATAAAGAATGCCAATGGTGATTATTCTGCTATAGCAGAGGCATTAGGATTCGATAAAAACTATTTTGATAGTTATTCGGAGTTGGTTAGAATTGATGTTGATGATATTTCAGGGCTTAATCTTCGTATGCCTAATGGAAATGAGTTTTGTGCAAATGAACATTGGATTCCAGGTGGCTATACATCAGGAGGAATTCCTGAAGCTATTACGTCAATAATACCAAATTCGAGAACTACAGTGACAATAATAAATAAGCCTTAGGATATAAGTATCATGGATGAAAATCAATTGTTTGAAAGAGCATATAAAAAAAAAGAATGGGTAGAAGTTTTGAGTGGAAATATGCCTTACGAAATAACGGTTTCGGATTTTGAAGTGGATGTTTTTCCTACTGCGATACCTTCTGTGCTGCGAAGATATTTTTATAATCGGGTTGACAATTGTCCCAATATCGGAGCCATTTTTCAGCAAACACTCGAGGTAATGCTTGATAGGGATGCGTGTTCAGCATACATTGCACTCTTGTATTTTGAGGAATGCCTTTATGCTGAAAAATATCGCACATCAACTTTTAGCATCGACAGAGATAAATTAACATTAAAAATTAATAAAGCTATTAAAAAGTTTGGAAAACAATTAGAAGGTACAATTGTTTTTCCTAACGGGATAAAAAAACCAAATCCTTTACATACAATTTATCATAATATTGGTCCGGGCATAAAGTCTCAGTTTGGAATTGATATTTTGGTGTAAATTTATACTTTTTTGGGACCGGCTTTGCAGCCGGTCCTTTTCAGCATCTGTTTGCGTCGGCTCATTCATAGGTGGTATACTAGGAGGAGATGAGGGTGCAGAAAAAGGTGAAGAGATAGCATCCAAAATCTTTACCGGTGCAGACCTTGTAGTAGGACTTCTTTCGGCAGAAGGATTGGGAAAAATCGGTAAAGCCTTTTCCGAAGCAGATAACCTTGCAGACGGAATTAAGAACTTTGCCAAGATAAAGGTAGATGATCTAACAAAGGGCTTAAGTAAGCTTAAGGAAGAGTTTTCACTTGATGGAGTCGCAAAAGCGTTTTCAAACGGAATAAGTGAAGCGTAAGGCTAAAGCAGGAGAAGTACCCCGCGATAGAGAAGACTGGAAAATAGCCAGCGATTACTGGAAAAATGAATCACCGGTTGCCAGAGGAAATAGGTTTAATCAGACGGTTAATGATGCAAACAAGTATCCATTTTTTGAGGTTAATTTGGAAAATGGTAAACGTTTGGATGGTTATGATCCTGTAAAGGGAGAGATTGTTTCTAGAAAAGCCACTGATTTGGACAAAATAAAGGAAGAAACATATCGTGCCTATTTGTCTGAATTTTCAGAGAAGTATTCAAGGGGAACTGTAATAAGATCGAATAAATATACAGGAAAAGATGGAATACCTGGAATAGATGGAACGGTGTTATCTGGTCAATATATATTAGAAATACCTGCTTCAAATGAATCACTGGAAAATATTCAGCATTATATGGACATAGCGGCTGAGTATGATGTTATATTAAGATTTACGGAGGAAATACCATGATGGAAATAGACGAGATGTACAAGAAGGCACTGTGCAACATTGACTTTATTTCGCGATATGAAAATTTGGCAAATCAGCATAAAAGAGATATACATAATAACCTTTCAGTCAAGATCTCAAGTGCACAAATGATTGAGCTACTTGGTAGTTTGGGGCATAAAGCAAAGTATATAAAGAAAGAAAATTTCTATGAACTTGAAGAAGAAATAATAGGACATTTTTCTTTCGGATTTCATATTTGTATTAAGTATGAACATACAGAACTGATTTGGCTGGTTTACAATGAAAAAGGAGCTTCTTTTGGAGGACCGTGGACGCTGTTTCCCAGGTTAATGATCAACCCGGATTATATTATTAGGGATCCTATATTTAATTCTATCGATGAGCTGAAGGAGATTCTTGTTGGTGTATTTGATATTCACGAGGACTTCAAAAAGGAAGTAATAAGGTTATCTGAAAGTGTATAATTGATCTTATGCTACATTAATTTATTCCTTTTTGGGACCGGCTTTGCAGCCGGTCCTTTTCAGCATCTGGTTGCGTAGGCTCATTCATTATCTGTATAAAGCTTCTGATGACATTGCGGATGAAGCGAGGACTACGGGCAATATTGTTGATAATTCCGGAAAAATTACTGATTTATTTAAAAACTTAGATGGTTTTGTTGATGGCGATAAATCATTTGAAGAAGTAATTGATGAGCACTTTACGGTTTCTTTGGAGCCTGAGGAGGTAGTGATGGAAATTGACGGAGACAAGATATATTGCAGCTACTGGGTGGAGGAAGGCGACTTAAATACTGAGGACTACAAATATTATGAAAAACTTGTAATAAAAGATAAGTCCGGAAAAGTTCTTTCCGACGAAATTGGTTCTTTTGACAGGGGAGCCGATGGCAAGTGGTGGCTTTCGTAAGTTTGTCCCGGCACATTTTATGAATGTGCCGGGTTCTTTTTGCCCTGTTTTAGGGCATATTAAGAAATTCATAACAATTTGACAATTATTATTTCTGAAAGTTTATGTTTAAGATAGAATTACAGCACCGGTCGAATGACCGATTGAGATTATTGGAGGTTAAAAATGAAGAAAAGAGGGTATTCAGTGACTGCGTTATTGTTGTCTTTTGTTATGGCATTGTCAGTCACAGCCGGAAGCTTTTCGGTTCCTGCATTTGCTGAAGAACTGGAGACAGTTGAGACAGTGGAAACAGTTGAAACCGCAGAAGTATCCGAAGCAATTAACGAAGCCGCAGAAGAAACAGAAGCGGCAGTGGAAATTGAAACGGCAGTGGAAATTGAAACGGTTGGGGAAGAAATAGTTGAAGATTCCGCAACCGAGATTACTGAAGAAGGGGTAAGCAATGAAGAAGTATCCGATGGTATTATCGGAATTCACTATTCATGGGAAGAGAAAAAATCAGAGGGATGGTTTGCGGAGCATGATGATTATGTGGAAATCCCTTTTGAAGAAGGTCGCAGT
This sequence comes from Lachnospiraceae bacterium, assembly GCA_045617745.1. Classification (GTDB taxonomy): domain Bacteria; phylum Bacillota; class Clostridia; order Lachnospirales; family Lachnospiraceae; genus UBA1258. Next base: position 20,872 of record JAZLJG010000242.1, read on the forward strand.
CTTCTTGATCTTGTCTATGCAAACTTTTCGGGAGATTTGTCGGATATATCCTGCTGGTACGAAGAGTACTATGTTGACGGTGAACTTATTTCAGATCCGATTACCGAAGATGTGGTAGCGGGAAAGAATTTTGTCTATTTCGTTTACCCCTATTATAACAAGGTGGATGTGCAGTTTTCATTCCTTCCCTACGAAGAAGGCGGGGTTGATTATTCCTTTGCTACAATTGAAGTGGATGAAAACACTACATTGGATGATGTAGTTGCTTATGCTCCTAAAGCAATTTCAGAAGATTCAAGATTTGTTTCATGGAGAATTGCTTTTCCTTCGAATGTATCGCAGATTTGTAAGGAAAGAAATCTTCAGATTTATGCTTGTTATGGTGTTCTTTCTATTGACGTTCACTTTTATTACTATGACAAGAATGGCAAGATAAACGAAAGCATACAGACTTTTGAGTATGATTCCAATGTGGAAAACGAAAGCACAGTTTTAGAAAGAATAGTTATTCCTGAAGATGCCATGGAAGGTACCACTTATACCAACAGGAACTATTCAATTGATTTTGCACGTACATGGATTAGAACATGTGCTGACGGATGTAGCGCAGTTTTGGCTTACGTATCCGATGGTTACGATGATAAGGAGTATGGCCTTTACAAGGGCGGAAAACTTTTAAAACTTCCGTTGGAATATGAAGGATGGCCTTTGGATGGATGGCACTATGGTTATCATGATAACAACGGTGAGTGGATAACCGGTTACAGCGATGGAATTCTTTTTCTCCCGGAAATTGAAGGATTCACGGAATTTTACTTGTACCCTTGCTACGCTGAGTACGAAGCAACTGACTATTTATTACTTTCGTTCAATTGGGATACGTACGACGAAACGACCGGAATAGATTATTACTATGATTCGATTCGTGTTGAAAAAAAGGTAGGAGACAGGCTTCTTAATGTTATAAATGAATGCTTTAATGAAGAGATACCTGATTTCGACGGCTGGTTTATCGCTTCATATGACGATGATGGAAACAGAATTCTGACTCCTGTAACAGAAAACAGAGTAGTTACTAAGAAAGACGATTTCATTGAGCTTTCACCTGCATATAACAAAACAACGCTTTGGTTCAGCTATATAGCAGAAAATGGAGAAGGTTACGGCAAAACAGTTACTGTTGATGTGGATGCTTCCACCACAATAGAAGATTTGCTTATGTATGCGCCTGATGAAGCTGGAGAAAATCCTGAATTTGAAGGATGGAAATTCGATTATAGCGGAAAGGTGAACGCAGACAGAGTTATCTTTGTGAATGGTACATATGGTATTCAAGAGGCAAAGGTTAAGTTCCTTTATCAGGATGAAAATGGCGAATTAAAAATAAGTGAACAGAATCTGTCATATGATTCAAACTGTGAAGATATATTTGATGTAGTTGATTATATTACTATTCCCGAGGATGCCGAAGAAGGTGCACAGGTTAGTAAATACAGCGCGTTTTTATGCCTCTCTGATAACCTGTATGTTAAGGAAACCGGTCTCGAAGCATTTTGTGTATTGGGTTCTGCCGGAAATGAGGAATGTGAACTGATCGGAACTTTCCGCCCGGGTGAAACCGTTGAACTTCCGACAGATTTCTTTGGAAACGATGTTTCAAATTGGTATACCTGGAGATGGGAAGACGGGGACAGCGTAAAAGTAGATTATGGATTCTCTCTTACTACCTTTGAAGCAGAAGATTATGATAGTGAATGGGTAATCAATCTTTTCGGTGAAACATCCGGTAATATTTCTCAAGAAACAAGGTATGTTACCTTGTATTGGGAAGAATATAACGAAGAAATAGAGTGGTTTGACGGTTTTGAGCAGACCTTGGAATTTAATGATGATTTTGATGTCAAGGTCCTTGATGCTATAGAAGAAAACTTTACAGGTGATTTGTCCAACATTTCCGGATGGTTTTTCTGGAGTTGGAATGAAGAAACCGAAGATTATGAACAGATAGAAATAACAGAAGATACTACTGTAGAGGATTTAGACTACTCATCTGTTTCACCATTCTATAAGAGCATGTATGTTCAATTCCATTATCCTTGTGATGGCTGGAACGATTATTACAGAACGTTTGTTGATGTAAATGAAAACACAACAATAGAAGAGATATTGGCATGGGCTCCCGAAGAAGCAAAGAACAATCCTGATATTAAGGGTTGGGTCGTTAATTATCTTGAACCCAACGAGAGAATTGACTCACAAAGCAGCTTGTGGTTCGAGGCTGATTTGGGAATACAGGAAATCACGGTTGTCCTTGTATACAGGGGAAAAGATGGGAAAATAAAAGAAGATTATCAAACCTTTGAGTATGATACTGCGACCACAACAGAGGGAGAACTTTTTTCAATGCTTGTTGTTCCGGAAGACGCTGAGGAAGGTTCAGAGTTGCCTGCTTTAGTGGATACTGATGGAATAATCGGATTCGTTGACGGAATGTTGGCATATGTACTTGGAGATTTCAATCCAATTTACATGATGTTAGGACTTGAAGACAGCGAAGAAACTATGGGAATCTGTGAAACCGGTGATACTTTCGAACTTCCTACAGAATATGAAGGCAAGAAGATTGTTGGCTGGAGCTATGAATATTACAACTTAGAGGCTGAAGAATGGCTTGTGGATGAATGTGATTTCACATTTACGGTTCCTGAGACAGACAGCGGCATCTGGTTCTATCCTACATTTGAGGAAGAAGCTTCCGATGTGAAGAACGGTATTGTAGAAGAAGACGGAGTCCTTTACTACTACGAGAACGACGAGAGAGTATACGCAGGACTTATCCAGATCGGTGATGATTTCTACTATGTTCAGGGTGGCGGAATTGTTTCCACAGGAAGCTATTACATCACACACGGTAACGACATCATGGATAAGGGTCACGCACAGTTTGGTCCTGACGGAAAGATGATTCTTAACGGAATCGTAAAGATCCGTGATGAGTACTACTATTACGAGAACAGCAGACCCGTAGAAAATCTCGGACTTATCTTCTGGAACCAGTACCACTACTACATAGGTGAAGGCGGAAAGGCTGAAACCGGAATGGTAGACGTGGTTAAGGCAAACGGTATTGTTAACGAAGGTATCCACGAGTTTGGTGAAGACGGCAAGATGGTTCTTGACGGAATCGTTATGATTAACGGAAAGCTTCGCTATTATGTAGGCGGCGCAATGCGTTCACAGGCAGGTATGATTAAGATCGGCGACGATATGTACTATGTAGGTGCAAGCGCAGAGGTTGCTACCGGAAAGAGAAGCGTAGGAAGCAGACACAACAACCTTGTTGCTCCCGGAATGCATTATTTCGACGAAGTAACAGGTAAATTTATCTATTAATTGATATTGAACTCCCGCGGTTTTGAGCCGTGGGAGTTCTTTGTAATGAATCTTTCACGTTTCAAGGGCTTGTTTCCTACAGAAGGAAGATTAGCCTGCTTTTTATAGGTCATTTTTTGAAGGGATTTCTCATAAGAAAACGAAGAAGATTATTCTTATAGGTATTTTTCACATTATGCCTGCCTATAAGAAAGAATGAGAAGCATTTCTTATAGGTTGGACTAATATGAAAACGACCTATAAAAAAGGTCAATTTCTTGGTTTATGGGAAATTTATCAAAAAAAGTACCTATAAAGTTCTTTGGATGGTTGCCTTTATAGGACGGAAGATTTGTTTTCCACTGTGATTCAAAATCACGGGAGTTTTTTTGCAAAAAAGCCGCGAGGGAGTTATATTCTTCGGGGCTTTTTATGGTAAAATGTTTTACGGATATTTTTGTTTATAAGAGAGGATATTGGTATGGCAAAGGTTACTGACCCCATAAAAATCGGGGCATTTACACTTAAAAACAGAATTACGATGGCGCCTACGGTTAAGTTTGATCTTACGGATGCAAGCGGCGTATGTACTAAGGAGCTGGTGGAGCACTATGCTGCCCGTGCAAAGGGCGGTTGCGGACTTATTTGTGTGGAAGCAACGGCAGTTGTTCCGGAAGGACGTTTCGGTCCTAATCACATGGGTCTTTGGGAGGATGAACAGATAGAAGGCCATAAGGCACTTGTGAAGGCATGCCACGATGAAGGAGCGGTAGTAATCATACAGCTTAATCACACAGGCTATGGTACTAATCCCATGATGGGCCCTTCAGTAGGACCTTCTACATTGGAGAAGCATGGCTGGGACGGAAAGCCTTATATGACTCATGGCTTTACACTTGATGAGCTTCATGATATGCAGAAAAAGTATGTGGAAGCGGCTGTAAGGGCTAAAAAGGCCGGATACGACGGCGTTCAGCTTCATGGCTGCCACAGTTATCTTATTAATCAGTTTGCGTCTCCAGAAAACAATTTAAGGGAAGACGAGTACGGCGGAAACGGCGAGAACCGTGGCCGGTTCGGGGCGGAAATCATCAGGGAAATCCGCAAGGAATGCGGACCGGATTTCCTGATTTCCGTCAGAACAACCGGCCACGACAGCACCCTTTCCGACGCCATAGAAGTGGCGGAGGAATATGTTAAGGCAGGATGTGAATACCTTCAGGTATCCACAGGAATGTCAAACCTTGACGATTTGCCGGAATTTAAGGGCGGAGAAATTGACAAGGTTCCCGCACTTGGAATTTACTTTAAGGAACACTTCAAAGACCGTGTTCCCGTTTCAAGTGTAGGAGGCCTCAATACTCCCGAAAGCGTTAAATACTTAATCGAGAACGATTTGGTTGATACGGTGGACCTTGGACGCGCAGTACTTGCAGACCCGGATTTTGCAAATGCAGTAATAAACGGAACGGAATACTCAAAGTGCTTTGGCTGTAAGGCCTGTCAGTTTGGCCCTTTCACAAAGCATATGTGTCCCGCAAACCTTAAGAAGAACAAATAAAGAGGCAAAGATTAAGAAAATGAAACTGATATTACAGTACATTAAGAGGCATTTGTGGATATTTATTATTTCAACGATGTTTCTTACAATGGAGGCAATGGCAGACCTTTTGCAGCCTACATTTATGAGTTACATAGTGGACGAAGGTGTAGCGGAAGCCTCTGTTTCGAAAATTATGTTCTATGGCGGAATAATGCTTGCCATCGCGGCTGTAGGCGCAGTATCTGCGGTTTTCCGTAACAATTTCGCCAGCCGTGTGTCCCAGACAATCGGTAAGGAATTAAGAAAAGATATGTATGAAAACGTGTCGAAGCTTTCTTTGGAAAACATCGATAAGTTGAAGCCCGCATCCATTATCACAAGAATTACAAACGACGTATCCCAGATACAGGACTTTGTAAATTCACTTATGCGTATGATGGTAAAGGCACCCATAACCTGCATAGGAGCCATAGCACTTATTATTATCCAGACTCCCAGACAGGCTCCCATAATGGGTATTATTATCGTGATAGTGTCTGTCATTATCTTTTGCAATATTAAATTCTGCTATCCCAAGTTTGGAATAGTCCAAAGAAAACTTGATAAGTTAAACGGAGTTTCAAGAGAATTTCTTTCCGCAGTACGTGTGGTTAAAGCCTTCAGGGCGGAGGATGAGGAAACCGAGAAGTTTAACGCTTCTTCCCTTGAACTTTCCAAAGCCAATGAAGAAGCCATGAAAATAATGGCGGTTTTCTCACCATTTATCAATCTTGCTGTAAACTTTGGTATCGTTATTCTTTTGTGGATTTCAAAGGGCAAAGACCTGGAACATATAGGAAGACTGATGGCTTCCGTTAACTACATGACTCAGGTGCTTTTTGCGGTAAACATGATTTCCATGGTTATCAATAATGCGGTACGTGCCATAGCTTCTTCCGAGCGTATTCAGGAAGTTTTGGACGAGAAGCCTTCCCAGAAGAAGGCTGAGAATCCTTTGAGACCTGACATCAAAGGAAACATTGATTTTAAAAACGTTTCATTTGCTTATCACGATGCTTCCTCAGACTCTCTTGAGAATATTTCCTTCAGGGTTGAGGCAGGAAAAACACTGGGAATTATCGGTCCCACAGGCTCGGGTAAATCCACCCTTGTGAACCTTGTTCCCAGATTTTACGATGCCACAAAGGGTGAAATCCTCGTGGATGGCGTGAACGTTAACGAAATAGACGAAAAGCTTTTAAGAAGTGCCATAGCTGTTGTTTCCCAGAAGGCTTTGCTCTTTACGGGAACTATTGAAGAAAATCTAAGGTGGGGCAAAGAAACCGCCACGAAGGATGAAATCGAAAAAGCAGCAGATCTTGCCTGTGCGTCGGAGTTTATTAAGAAGGCCGGGCAAGGCTATGATACGCTTCTTGGCCAGGGAGGTGTGAACCTCTCCGGAGGCCAGAAGCAGAGGCTTTCCCTTGCCCGGGCCCTTATAAGGGAACCCAGAATTCTTATTCTGGACGACTGCACCAGCGCTCTTGACGCAGCAACGGAAGCAAAGGTTCTTTCGGGTCTTGCGTCCATGCAAAAGACAATGACTGTTCTTTTGATAAGCCAGCGAATATCCACTGTAATGCGTGCAGACTATATTCTTTGTCTTGATAACGGTAAAATACAGGGCTTCGGAACCCATGATGAGCTGATGGATTCCTGCAGCACATATCAGGCAATCTACGAATCCCAGATAGGAGGTACTAAAAATGGCAGGCAGTAATATGACGGTACCCCCTCAGAATTTAAACGGAATCGGAAGACCCGGCCGCGGAATGGGTGTTGTGGTTAAACCCAAGGATTTAAAGGGCACATTAAGAAGGCTTTGGGAGCTTACAAAGGGCCACAGACAGGGCCTCGGATGGGTTCTTGTTCTTTCGGCTTTGTCCTCGGGAGCTGCCATTTTGTCACCCTACGTTACAGGTAACGCTATTTCCGCTGTAAAGGCACAGGATCCTCTGACATTTGTTCTTATCGAACTTTCAGCCCTTTATGTGGCTGAGTGGTTTATAAAGTTTTCACAGGGATATCTGATGGCCTCGGTAAGCCAGAGGATTATCCATTACATAAGACAGTGTCTGTTTGAAAAGATAAGAAAGCTTCCTCTTGCTTTCTTTGACAAACATCAGCACGGAGAGTTAATGTCCCGTCTTACAAACGATGTGGACAACATAAGCACCACCATATCAAACTCTCTTACAATGCTTCTTACCAACATTTTCACCATCATAGGCGTTATGACCATGATGCTTGTTTTAAGCCCTGTTTTGACGCTTATTGCCATGGTGAGCGTAGTACTTATAGTAATTCTTACAAAGGTCGTAACAAGCCACACCAGAAAGCTTTTCAAGGACCGTTCAAGGGCCTTGGGAATACTTAACGGACATGTGGAAGAAGGTATCTCAGGGCTTACGGTTGTAAAGGCATTCTGCCGAGAGGATGAGATGGAGAAGGCCTTTAACCAAAAGAACACGGAGCTTTGCGATGTTTCCATCAAGGCTCTTGTATGGTCCGGTTACCTTATGCCTCTTATGAATGTCATAAACAATCTTTGTTACGTGGCAGTTGCAGTGTTCAGCGGTCTTTTGTTTGTAAACGGAACAATAGCGGAGATAGGCCTGATTACAAGTTTCCTTCTTTACATCAGACGTTTTACCCGCCCGTTTATTGATATTGCCAACATTTTCAACAACTTCCAGACTGCTGTGGCAGGTGCGGAGCGTGTATTTGAGATAATGGATGAGACTCCGGAACCTGAGGACAAAGAAGATGCACTGACACTTAAAAACCCCCATGGCGATATAGTAATGGACCATGTGAAGTTTGGCTATGATTCTTCAAAGCTTGTGCTAAAAGACATTTCTTTGGACATAAAGCAGGGGACACAGGTGGCGATAGTAGGTCCCACAGGTTCGGGAAAGACCACTATAATTAACCTTTTAACAAGATTTTACGATGTAACAGACGGAAGGATTTTCCTCGACGGACACGACCTTAGGGATTATCGTATGGAAGACCTCCGTGAGGCCTTCGGAGTAGTACTTCAGGATACTTCTCTTTTTGAGGCATCCATCAAAGAAAACATAAGCTACGGCCAGGGTGATGCTACCATGGAGCAGATCAAGGAGGCCGCAAGGCTTGCGGGTGCAGACTCCTTCATAGAGCGTCTTCCCAAGGGCTATGAAACAATACTGACCCAGGGCGGTTCAGAACTTTCCCAGGGTGAAAGACAGCTTCTTACCATTGCAAGAGCAGTGCTTACGAATGCTCCCATAATGATACTGGATGAAGCAACAAGCTCCGTTGATACGGTTACGGAGCAGAAAATACGACGTGCGATGTTACAAATCTGCGAAGGACGAACATCCTTTATCATTGCCCACAGATTATCTACCATACGTGATTCGGATTTGATAATCTTAATAGAGGATGGCGTGATTGCCGAGAAGGGTACCCATGAGGAACTGCTTTCTTTGAACGGCAAATATGCTGAAATGTACAGAACACAGACTGCGCAAGGATAATTTTGTTTTATGGATCACAAAAATTTCAAAAGATTTGATATGCATTCCAAACCCGTGAGAACTAAGTGGTATCTTCGTCCCATTACCTGGGCGCTTAGTATGCCCGATGTATTTGCTCACAGGGCAAAGATTACAAAAATCAATACTCAGGATTTGAAGCCTCCGTATCTTCTTTTGTGTAACCACAATGCGTTTCTGGATTTTAAGGTTGCCACAAGGGCCATCTTTCCTGCCAGAGCGAATTATATTGTGGCAATAGACGGGTTTATAGGAAGGGAAAAGCTTCTTAAAAACGTGGGCTGCATATGCAAAAGAAAATTCACCAATGACATAGTTATGGTGAAGAAGCTTGTGGAAGTGGTAAAGAACAAGGATGTGCTTGTCATTTACCCGGAAGCAAGGTACTCGCTTTGCGGTACCACTGCCGTGCTTCCGGCATCCCTCGGAAAGTTATGTAAACTTCTGAAGGTGCCCGTGGTGTCCTTTATCTGCCACGGCCACCACGTGAATTCGCCTTTCTGGAACCTTCACAACAACAAAATCAAACCTACGGAAGCAGAGATGACTGTTCTCTATTACCCGGATGAACTGGAGAAGGTTACTGCCGATGAAGTGAATCAGACTCTTGTAAATGCTTTCAGGTACGATGATTTTAAGTGGCAGTTTGAAAGAAAAATAAAAAACAAGTACAAAAACAGGGCAGAAGGTCTTCATAAGGTTTTGTACCAGTGCCCCAAATGCAATACGGAATACCGCATGACATCAAAGGGCGAGAAGCTTATTTGCAAAGCCTGCAACAAGACATGGACACTTTCTTCCTTCGGGCGCCTGAGTGCAGACGAAGGTGAGACCGAGTTTGTCCACATTCCCGACTGGTATGAGTGGGAACGTGCAAACGTGAGAAAAGAAGTGGAAGCGGGAACTTACTCTTCGGGAGAGCTGGAGGTTCACGTAGATTCGCTTCCCAATGCAGAAAGGTTTGTACGTCTTGGAAACGGTAAGCTGGTTCATGACATGAACGGTTTTTCATGTGTGGGAACAGATGATGAGGGAAAACCTTTTTCAATGGAAATCAATGTTCCTTCTTTGTACTCGGTACATATTGAGTATGAATATCTTGGTAAATTCGGGGATTGTGTGGATTTAAACACCCTGGAGGATACATGGTATATATATCCTCACGGTGAGGATTTTTCGGTTACCAAAATGGCTTTGGCAACCGAGGAATTATATTTTGCCTACAGAAAAGAAATCGGTAAGGAGTGTCTGCCGGGTCTTGCATAGTTTGGGGAGATTCTATGGAGAGAGATCTTTTTCGGCCAATAAAAGAATATTTTGAAGCACAAGGTTTCGAAGGCGACGGCGAAGTAGGGGATATCGATCTTTACATGGAAAAGGACGGTTCTTCCCTTGCCGTGGAACTTAAGGTAACCCTGGACTTTCGTTCTGTCCAGCAGGCTGCCTTAAGGCAGAAGATTGTGGATACGGTTTTTATCGGGATTTTCAGACCCCGTGATTTATTCTCCAGGGCTTTTAAAGATAAACTCTATCTTCTTAAGCGCCTTGGGATAGGCCTTATTGTAGTGTCACCCAAAACCCGGACAGTAGAAATAGTGAGTGAACCTGTGGTAAGCGAACTATCCAATTTCCAAAAGAAAAACAAGGGCAAAAAAATCCGGGTTTCCGGTGAATTCCAAAAGCGCAAAACCCGTTCAAATACCGGTGGTGTCCATGCCACAAAGCTTATAACCGGCTACCGCGAAGACGCACTTCGCGTCCTGGACACCCTGGCCGAACTTGGAGGCGAAGCCTCCTCCCGTGAAATTAAAAAGCTTTCCGGAGTAGAAAACTCCACCAGAATCATGTACGACAACTTCTACGGCTGGTTCGAAAACGTCTCAAAAGGCACCTACCGCCTTCTGGACTCAGGCTACGCCGCCTTAGAAGAATTCGAAACCGAAATCAAAAAACTCTGTCACTAGCTGTGCCACAGGGGACGGGATATCTTGCGCGAAGCGCGGGGATAGGGTACAATTGCTTTGAAGCGTTAATGGGTTTGTGTTTTGTATTTGGGGGTACAGTATGTCAGGACTCAGTGCTTTTTCTACGGTAGTATTCGGTGAGCTGCAGGGACTCTTTGTGGCTATTCTTTTGTGCCTTTTAATCGGCACCATAAATCACAACAAAAAAGAAGGAAATTACATAAGCCATAAGCTTTATGTGGTATATATTGCGTACATGATTTCTGCCGTGATGGACTTTTTTTCACGGTTTTTTGCGGAAGTTCCGAAGTCGGCCAGACCTTGGTTTGCTGTTATGTATTCACTTATGTATGCAGCAAATAAGCTTGGCCCTTTGTTCTGGCTGTATTTTAGTGAAGAACATTCCAAAACACATTTCGGGAAAAGCTTTTCACGAAAGGTGCTTGCTTCCATTCCTGCGGCAGTTTATATGGTTCTTGCGTTGTCCTCTCCCTGGACCGGAGCGGTATTTGTACTGAGTGAAGATGTTAAGTATTCCAGAGGACCCTTCTTTGCACTGGGAACATATATCGACCTTTTCTATTTTGTATTCACCTCGGTAAGGGCGTTGATGAGGGCCAGAGCAGCAGAGAACAAAGAAGAAAAGCTTATTAATTATTCTTTTGCCGCCTATTGTGTTCCTATAGTAGTTACTTCGCTTATACAGTTTTTTACCCGCTATTCCTTTAAAGGTCTCGGATCGGTTGTATCCCTTACGGTTGTATACATTTTGATAGTGAGCTATGATTCCCAGAACACGAGGGAAATCGTTAATGGTCTTGCGGAAGATTTCTTCGGAGTTTTTCTTGTGGATGTGGACAGGGATCTGATAAGGATTGTCCGGATTACGGGAGCTTATAAAAGAAAGTTTGATAAGCTTGAATCTGAACCAAGCTACAAAGCAAGGGTCCTTGAAAGAGTTGTCAAAAATGTTGTTCCGGCGGATAAGGAAAAGGTTAAAAGAGAGTTTGACGCGGAATATGTATATTCAAGGCTTGAAGAAAGAAGCTCGTATTTTGTGACCTACAGAGTTATCAGCAAAGATGGCAGAGAATATTACAACAGAGCTAAATTTGTAAAAATGGAAATGGGTACAAGCCGCCATTTCATTATCGGAATCAGAGATGCCGACAGTGAAATCCGTGAAGAAATGAGGGAAGAAGCGGAAGAAAGAGCAAGGGAAGACCTTATCAAGATTCTTTCGGAAGGATACACCGCTCTTTATCTTTACAATTTCAAAGAAGGAAAAAGTATTCTTCAGTCCTTTAACGAAAAGAGCGATCCTCTGATTGTGAATGAAGCCAAAACAAAAAATTACGAAGAAATGCTGGAGTGGTACATTACCAATCTTGTTCATCCCGATGACAGAAAGCTTATGAGGGAAACAACAAATCCCGAGAATGCAAAAAAACTTCTTGCGGATAAAAAGCGTCATTCCATAGTGTTCAGACGTGATTTTGACGGTGAATACAGATATGAGGAGCTTACCCTTGCAAAGGTGGAAACTGAAAGCCGTGAACCTGTGAATATTGCTTTGGGCTTTGTGGAAATTGATGAAGGCTACAGAGAGAAGATTGAGCAGGCAAAGATTCTCAGCGAAGCCCTTAAAAAGGCCGATGCTGCGAGTGACGCCAAGAGTACTTTCTTATTCAGTATGTCCCACGACATCAGGACTCCCATGAATGCCATTATGGGCTTTACGGATCTTGCCACAAAGCACATAGATGAAAAAGAACGTGTAGCGGAATATCTTTCAAAAATCGATGTTTCCAGCAGATACCTACTTAACCTAATAAATGATGTTCTTGATATGGCCCGTGTGGAAGCCGGAAAGATTCAAAGCGATATTAAGCCTATGAATATCCAGACGGAGACAGACAACATAGTAACAATTTGCCGTGAAACCGCACTGGAACATGGCGTTGAGTTTAACTACATTAAGAAGGATATCAAGACTACAACAATATATGCGGATGCACTTCATCTTTACCAGATAATGATGAACATCCTAAGCAATGCCATAAAATATACGCCTAAGGGCGGAAGCGTTAACTTTACGGTAAGAGAGTTAAAGAATCCGGAGAAGGGTAACGCAAAGTTTTCCTTTACCGTAGCTGATACGGGTATAGGAATGAGCAAGGAGTTTTTGGAGCACATATTTGATTCCTTTGCAAGAGAGCAAAGCTCCACCATAAGCGGAATCCAGGGCACGGGCCTTGGAATGTCGATTGTAAAACGCCTTGTGGATTACATGGGCGGTACAATTGATATCGATTCGGCTCCCGGCGAAGGTACATCCGTAACGGTTGTTCTTTCCTTTAAGCATACTAAAGGCAAAGAAAAGAAGGACAGCACAGGAAGGACAAAGGGAGTTTCTTTCGAGGGAAGACGTGTTCTTTGCGTTGAAGATAATGAACTGAACCGTGAAATAATAACGGCGATTCTCAAGGAAGAAAAGATTATTACGGAAGAAGCCGCAAACGGTGAGCAGGCGGTGGAAATGATAGAAAAGAACGGCACCGGTTATTACGACTGCATTCTTATGGATATCCAGATGCCTGTAATGGACGGGTACGCTGCTACCCACAAGATCCGAAAGCTTGAAGGCGGTGAAGCGATTCCGATTATTGCTCTTTCGGCCAATGCTTTTGAGGATGACAAGAACAAATCGTTGGAAGAGGGCATGAATGCCCATATTGCAAAACCCATCAATGTCCGCGAATTACACGACACAATGCGCAAGCTGATGACGAAAAAGAAATAAGGTGAATCAGGGACGGGTTCCGATTCGCCAAAAAGTGAAAAAGGGACAGGTTCCGAGGTGGTAACCTGTCCCTTTTTCGCCGTTTGGCGAATAGGAACCCGTCCCTGATTCGCCATTTAAGGGGTTATCGACTGACTTCCAGCTTGGTTATCAGTTCTTCGAACTCTTCCTGATAATCGGTAAGGTCTTTCCTGTCGGAAAGATATCTTTTAACGTGCTCCAGAGCATTTACGGGAGTAGGGTCCTTAAGAAACTCACTGCTTCTCAAGGCGAGAGATGTCTCTGCTACGCAGGCCGCAAAAAGGAAGTCGTCAGAGGGGGTCTTTGTGTAGTTGTCGGTTCCTATAGGAAACTCAAGGTAACTTGAGGTATCGCCGTCGGGCGCCTTGTAGGCTATTGAAAGAGTGCAGTACTCATCACTGTCAGCGCCCTTTGAGGAGAGATTAGGGGTATCCTGATACTTAAGCTCTATTCCGTCGGCTGCACCGTTTGCAAGGGCGATTTCGTAGAGCACGGTTACCTGGTGCCCTGCACCGAGTTCGCCGCCGTCTTTTGTATCATCGGTAAAGTCTTCAGCTGCCATTGCGCGGTTTTCGTATCCTACTAAGCGGTATTCGGATACGGTGGCAGGATTGAATTCTACCTGGAATTTAACGTCTTTAGCTACTGTAACGAAGGTAGAGGTCATTTCATCCACAAGAACCTTCTTTGCCTCGTTAAGTGTATCGATATATGCGTAGTTACCGTTTCCCCAGTCAGCCAGGGTTTCCATGTTGGTGTCGGAGAAGTTATACATTCCGAAGCCTAAAACCGAGAGGAATACACCGGTTTCTTTTTCTTTTTCGATTAAGTCCTGTAACTCACTTTGAGAGGTAAGTCCTACGTTGAAATCTCCGTCAGAGCAGATGATTACACGATTTACACCATCTTTTATGAAGTTTTTTTCTGCTGTTTCGTAAGCAAGGGTTATTCCGCCGGAACCGTTGGTAGAACCGCCTGCTCTGAGGTCTTCGAAGGCCTTTATGATTTCACGTCTGTGATCACCACGTTCACCGTCCAATACCACACGTGTTCCGCTTGCATATGTAACGATGGAAATGCGGTCGTCTTTTCCAAAGTTTTCCACCAAAAGCTCCATGGAATCCTTAATAAGGGGAAGCTTGTTGTTATCCATCATGGAACCGGATACGTCAATAAGAAATACGATGTTGGAAGAAGGAATGTCGTATGCATCCATTTCATTTGTGGTAATTCCGATGTTTAAAAGTTTAACGTCGGCATTCCAAGGGCAATCGCCTACGACTGCGGTAACACCAAAGGGTTCATTGCCTTCGGGCTTTGCATAGTCGTATTTGAAATAGTTGATCATCTCTTCGGTTCTTATAGCTCCGCTGGGGAAATCATTAAGGTTGTAACCTGAGTTCACCATTCTTCTGAAGTTTGCGTAGCTTGCTGTGTCCACGTCGGCGGCAAAGGTGGAAAGGGGAGAAGTAAGTGTTTTTAAAAAGCTGCTTTCCTTTATGGATGAATACTCTTCCGTATTGAAATCTCCGGGCTCGGGAAACTCAGGATATTCGTAACAGTCTGCTACACTGTTCTTGGTAAAAAATCCGCTGTATTCAGGTTCGTAGCAGTAATCAGCCTCTGTGCTGTATGCAACACTTGCAGGGTATTCGTAAGTACCGGGCTCACTTGCCGGACTTTTTTGGGAACCGCACGCTGTTAATATTGTTGTGAATAATAAAATCCCACAAATCAGATTCTTTCTTTTCATAATATTTATCCTCCGTATAGTAAAAAACTTTTACACATGTGTTTGTTGCTATACCCAAGGTACGAAAGAAGGAATTCTGATTTATGGGATTTTTAAAAAATTTTTTCTTTTGCTTTTTAGCGGGTGTTCTGCTTCACTTCGAACTTAACAATTACGGTCTCTTCAGGGTCGAAATACTTTGTGGTGTCGCTTCCGAGGGGAGAGGCTGCTATGCAGTTGTTGAAGGTTATGTCTTCTTTGTTGGAAAGAACGGTGCAGAAACCGTCGCTGCTTATACCCATGGGGCCGGTGAGCACTAACTTGTAGGAGTATATGCGGCCGTCCAACATGTAGGTTCCGTCGTCGAGCTCTGTTATTTCGCTTTCCCTGTCCGGAATTAGGAAGGAAGAATTATCATCCGTTTCAACAGAAGAAAGAACAGAGGACTCTTTTATGTCGGTAATGCCGTCTTCATCGGTATTATCTAAAACTTCTGAGCCGTTTGCGGTTGCTTCGGCTTTTTCGTAGACGGTACTGTCTTCAGACTCTGCGTAGACGGTATCTTCTTCGTAAGACGGACTTGCTTCGTAACATGCGGTGCTTTCGGCAACCGAAGCCATTGGTGCATAGGAAGCAGGGGAAGAATTCTTGGTACTGTCTATTTTAAGGCCTCCGTTACTTAGAAATACCGAAACAAGAATGAAAAGGCAGGCTGCGATTCCAACTGTTTCGCATGTAACTTTAAATGCTTTTGTGGAATAAAAAGGTACTACTTTTTTGGTTCTTTGTGTTTCTGCGGTCTTCTCGATTTCATCAAGGCCCTTTTCAATACGGTTCCAAAGGTCCGGAACATCATTTTCGATATCTTTAATATATTCAGTTTGAAGATTCTTCATAATAACCGCACCTCCTTAGTTTTTTCATTGCTTCCCGATACCGCCAGGTTACGGTTCCCATTGGTATTTTCAAAGAATCCGATATTTCCTGGAAAGTCATTTCGGAAAGTATTTTCATGTCCACGATAACCCGTTCTTTGGGATTTAAGTGGTTCAGTGCATCCTGAAGGGATACATTTTCTATAACTTCCGCTTCCGTATCATCTGAAGCGGAGGGCTCGGGAGTATAGACTTCTTCGTCGTCTCCCTGAGTGAAGCTTTCGAGAACTTCGCGTTTGTTTTTTCTTAAAAAGTCAATTGCCATGTTTCTGGCGATTGTGGCCATGTAGCCTTTGTGGCCGGTTCCGGGAATGTAGCTTTCGGCTTTGGTGTAAAGCTTTATAAAGAAGTCGGTGGTTATGTCTTCTGCGTCTTCTTTACGGCCCACAACACCCAGTACAATTCTGTATATATAGCTTAAATAAGCTTCATACACGTCCTTGAGCCCCGACCGGTCGCCGTTTTTCATGCGGCATATACAGTCGAAAAATTGTTCTTCGGACAAACTATGCTCCTTTCAGCCTGTCTCAATCTTTATACGATGGAGAGGGCAGTGATTTATGGTGTAAATATTTTCTTTTTTCAGAATAGCATAAAAGTGCCCTGTTGTGGTGAAAACTGTGTGTGATTTTTGAAAGTTATGTGATAGTATAAATATATATTTTTCTATTTTGGAGGCGTGTATGACAGGTCTTTTGGCATTGGCGATAGTTCCCGGAATTATCGTTATGAGGTATGTTTATAAGAAGGATAAGATTGAGAAGGAACCCAAGAAACTTATTTTTAAATTGGTTGCTTTGGGTGTTCTTTCAACGGTTCCTGCTGTTGTCCTTGAGCTTATAGGAGAGGGAATTCTGAGAATGCTGGGTATTGAAGGTGTTTTTGGAATTTTGCTTGACTACTTTATAGTGGTGGGTATTTCCGAAGAACTTTGCAAGTATTTTATGTTAAAGTTAGGAAGCTGGAAAAATAAAGCATTCAATTACCGCTTTGACGCTGTTGTTTATGCTGTGTCGGTGGGAATGGGCTTCGCTGTTTTTGAAAACATTTTCTATGTTGTTGAAAACGGAGTGGCTAACGGAATTGTAAGAGCACTCATTTCGATTCCGGGACATGGTGCATTCGCCGTTGTAATGGGTATTTTCTACGGTCAGGCTAAGCTTTGTGAGTCCACAGGCGACAAGGCCGGAGTGAAGAAGAATCTTAAAAAGGCGTTGTGGTATCCTGTTCTTATGCACGGATTCTTTGACTTCTGCCTTACAGTAGGTTCAATAATAATGATTCTCGTGTTCCTGGCCTACATTATTGTGATGGATATTCTTATTATCAAAAGAATTAAGCAGTATGCGGCAGCAGACGTTCGCGTGACTCTTGAAGATATGAAGAACGTTATTGTAACAAGGTCTATTGTGGAAAGAACATCGGATGTCAGATGGCTTTACAGAAGAGAAGCTGAAGCCGAAATGGACAGTGGCTGGAGAGTTTTCGGAGATAAGGACACACCTGAGTATGTTTCTCTTCCTGAAAACAATATTGTAATCACTTTTGCTGAACTTTTAAAAATAGAGCCTGCACTGATGAAAATCTATGATATGGCCCCCGGTTCCGACCTTAGATTCTTCAGGGAAGAGGAACAGACCTATTTCATCAACAATACAACAGGAGACAGATTCTGACGTGGTGCCATAGGGGACGGGGGAAACTGTCATCAAGGAGTGTCCCTACTGTCAACAGGGGGCCGGTGTATAATGTGTTTTTCTTGGTCTACTCACGCAAAGAACAATTACGAGCCACTTCGGCTGTCCCCCTTGCGGCTTTGTGAGAGCAAGCCGTCTGCGGGGGGCCGTTACCACTCAGCTCTCGTGGCGCCAAGTATTGTCGGTTTTTATTGCTTCCGTACGACCCTGCGAAAAACACATTATACACCGGCCCCCTGTTGACAGTAGGGACACTCCTTGATGACAGTTTCCCCCGTCCCCAATGGTACATATTGACATGCGGCAGGTGTTATGTTATGTTTTTATGCTACCGATGTTGAAGGGAGGAGTGTTTATGAACAGACCTTATTTTGACCCTGTGGCCTGCGGGGAAAGGATGCGTCACATACGTAAGATGCGTCATATCACGGTGGAACAGGTACGTGAGTACATGGGTTTCGAATCGGTTCAGTCCATCTACAAATGGGAGCGCGGTGAGTGCTATCCACAGGCTGACACATTAATTGCACTTAGTTTTCTATACGGAGTAAATCCTGTAGAGTTTTTTACAGAGGACGCGGATGCGTCCTCTTTTCATTTGTGCCAAAGGGGACGGGGGAAAGTGTCAGCAAGGAGTGTCCCTACTGTCAACAGGGGGCCGGTGTATAATGTGTTTTTCTTGGTCTACTCACGCAAAGAACAATTACGAGCCACTTCGGCTGTCCCCCTTGCGGCTTTGTGAGAGCAAGCCGTCTGCGGGGGCCCGTTACCACTCAGCTC
>JAZLJG010000243.1:0-3341 GCA_045617745.1 Lachnospiraceae bacterium
CCCTTGCTTCCTCAAAATTCGAAAGCTCGTAAAGGGGCCCTGTCAATGCTCTCATTCTTCAGTCCTTGATACCTTGCGGTTATACTTGTTCATAGCTTCGTCTATTCCGCCTTCGGTAAGCATTGTAACCGCATCAACCGCTTCACCGAGGGAATCTTCCAATATAGCCAGGTCCTCTTTTGAAAATCTGCTTAATACCCAGTCCGCCAGATCCATTCTTGCGGGTTTCTCTCCAATACCGACTCTCACACGCTGAAAGTTTTCGGTTCCAAGATGGGCAATAATACTCTTCATTCCGTTATGTCCGCCGGCGGAGCCCTTTTTGCGGACTCTGATTCCGCCCACATCTAACGTAATATCGTCATACACCACTATCACCTGGGTTTCCACCTCAGGCTTATAATAATCCACCAGCTCACGAAGGCTTTCACCGCTAAGGTTCATAAAGGTCTGGGGTTTTGCCAGAATAACCTTCTGTCCGTTTATGGTTCCTTTGCCGATAATGGCTTTGTGCTTCTTTTCATTAACATCTATTCCGTACTTTGAAGCTAAAGCATCTATTGCCATAAAGCCAACATTGTGTCGTGTATTCACATATTCTTTTCCCGGATTTCCCAGGCCTGCAATAATAATCATTTTAACTCCTAAAAAGAAGGGGTGGTGTATCACCGCCCCTCACAATTTACTGACTACTCCTCATCCGGTGCATTTTCGTATGCATCAAGGATAAGCTTCTGAAGACTTTCACGCATCTCTGTGCTGATGGGGTGACAGATGTCCCTGTAAACCCCGTCCGCTGTTTTCTTACTGGGCATTGCTATAAACATGCCCTTTTCGCCTTCGATGACCTTAATATCGTGAACCACGAAAAGGTCGTCAAAAGTAATCGTAACAACAGCTTTCATTTTGCCTTCTTTGTCAATCTTTCTTACCCGAATGTCTGTAATGTTCATCCCGAATTCCCCTTTCAGTTGATTAGCTTTACATCCGTTAAATCATGAATCTGTCGTTTTCTTCGATAACTACCTTTATTCCTTCCGTACCCTTGTGGTAAGAGTTGGCACGAATCGTGTCATGACTTTCCACAATACAGTTTTCAATATATGAGTTATCTCCGATGTAAACATCGTTCAAAATTATTGAGTTTTTAATAACACAGTTGTTCCCTATATATGTCTCCTTGAATATTACCGAGTCCTCAACGGTTCCGTTAACTATGGTTCCGCTGGATATCAGGCTGTTCTTAACCTGTGCACCCACATTATATTTTGCGGGAGGAAGGTCGTCAACCTTGGAGTAAATATCAGGATACTGCCTGAAGAAGTAATTTCTGATCTCCGGCTTCAAAAAGTCCATGTTGGTAGAAAAATAGTCGTCGATGCTGGCTATGTTTCTCCAATAATCGCTTATCTTGTAGCCGTAAATCTTCTTTATGTCCTTAAGTCTTATAAGAACATCCCTTACAAAATCGTATCTGTCTTCAGAAGCACACTTTTCGATCATCTCGATAAGTGCACGTCTTCTTATGACATATATTCCGCAGGAAATTGTAGAGGTCTTGGCAACCACGGGTTTTTCCTCGAACTCTTCGATTCTGAATTCCTCGTTCATCTTAACAGTTCCGAATCTGTCAATTTCACGAAGATCGTCAGCATCCCTGCATACTACGGTAATATCCGCTTTCTTATCAATATGGTATTCAAGAACCTTGTTGTAATCCATCTTGTAAATACAGTCTGCCGAAGCAATTACCACATAGGGCTCATGGCTGTTTTTCAAGAAAGAAAGGTTCTGGTAAATCGCATCTGCGGTTCCTCTGTACCAGAAATTGTTCTCAGCGGTAACAGTAGGAGTGAATACATACAGACCGCCCTGCTTACGTCCGAAGTCCCACCATTTTGAAGAACTCAGGTGCTCGTTAAGGCTTCCTGCGTTGTACTGGGTAAAAACCCCTACCTTCTGAATATGGGAATTTGACATATTGCTTAACACAAAATCGATACTTCTGTAGCTGCCGGCAACTGGCATAGCCGCAACGGCTCTTTTGGAAACAAGTTCCTTCATACGGTGGCTTGAACCGCCCGCCAATACTATTCCTATTGCTCTCATACCTCGTCACCTGCCTTTATAAGTGTTGAGCCGCTCTTTAAAACGCCTCCGGGATAATCAGATGCTTCCGTGACCCCAAGAACAACGCTGTTCTTTCCGACACGTACATTGGAAGGAATCTCTGTTTTCTCTCCTATGGTAACAAGGCCTGCGTTATAGATTTTTGCATCCGTTTCATTAGGAGCTTCTTCGCCATCGCCTAAAAATGCGTTCTCTCCGATAACCGCTCCCTCGGCAATAATACACTTATTGCACTCGGCTCCGGGCTTAATCACCACCTCGTTCATAACAATGGAATCTCTTATGACTGCGTTTTCACCGATTGTAACGCCACGTCCGATTACAGAGTTATAAACCTTACCGTATATTTCGCTTCCTTCGCCCACAATACTTCTTTCTACCACGCTGTCTCTTGAAAGATACTGGGGAGGAAGAGTTTCGCTCTTGGTATATATCTTCCAGTATTCCTCGTAAAGGTTAAACTCGGGAACAAGGTCGATAAGCTCCATATTAGCCTGCCAGTAAGACTCCAGGGTTCCAACGTCCTTCCAGTAGCCCGTAAACTCATAAGCATACATGGGAGCTCCGTTTTCATGGCAATAAGGAATAACGTGTTTACCAAAGTCAAGGGCCGGCTGCTCTGCCTTTGCCACAAGCGCTTCCTTAAGAGTCTTCCAGTTAAATATGTAGATACCCATTGAAGCAAGATTACTTCTGGGATTCTCCGGTTTCTCTTCAAAATCGGTAATTCTTCCGTCCTCGTCGGTAATCATTATACCGAAACGCTTAGCTTCCTCCATCGGAACAGGCATTACTGCTATGGTAACCTCAGCGCCGTGTTCTTTGTGATAGTCAAGCATCACTTCGTAATCCATCTTATAAATATGGTCACCTGAAAGAATAAGCACGTAATCCGGATTGTATGTTTCCATATAATCAAGATTCTGGAAAATCGCATTTGCGGTTCCCGTATACCATTCGCTGTTCTCGCTCTTTTCGTAAGGCGGCAGAACTGTAACGCCTCCGATATTTCTGTCAAGATCCCACGGAATACCGATTCCTATATGAGTGTTCAGCCTTAAGGGCTGATACTGCGTAAGAACGCCCACCGTATCAACACCCGAATTTATACAGTTGGAAAGTGGAAAATCAATAATTCTGTATTTACCGCCAAAAGAAACTGCGGGTTTAGCCATCTTTGCCGTTAATACGCCAAGTCTGCTGCCTTGTCC
>JAZLJG010000244.1:0-6355 GCA_045617745.1 Lachnospiraceae bacterium
GAGCTTGAACAGAAGAAAAAGTCAATTCTTAAGAAGCTGCAGGAGGCAGCTCCAAAGGAAGAAGCTCCGAAACCGATACGCGGATGTCTAGCCTGCTGTGAACCGGAGAGATTCTGATGAGGGAATATACTTATGCAATCATTGTCCGTTTCAAGCCGGAAGAAAGAGAAATTCTGAAGCGGCGGATGGATGAGGCAGGTGTAAGAAACATAGCCGCATATATCCGGAAAATGTCTCTGGACGGCTATGTGGTACGGCTTGATATGAGTGATATAAAGGAGGCCTCGCGCCTCCTTCGTATCAACGCCAACAACCTGAACCAGTTTGTAAAAAAGGCAAATGAAACCGGAAGCATTTACCTTGAAGACATCAAAGATATAAAAAATCAGCAGGAGGAGCTTTGGTATATTTTCAAGGAAATCTTGAGAAGACTTGAGACGATTTGACGAGGAGGTGTGAACAAAAATGGCTGCAACCAGACTTATTGCCATGCATATGAATAAGGGCAGAACAATTGCACAGTGCTTAAAGGACAGAACCGATTATGCCAAGAACGAAGCCAAGACAATGGGCGGTGAGCTGGTGAGCAGCTATGAATGTGATGCCAAGCTTGTAGAGGAACAATTCGCTCTTGCCAAGAGAGAATATTATCAGAAAACCGGAAGACATTACGCCGGTGATGTGATCGCTTATCAGATACGACAGGCTTTCAAGCCCGGTGAGATTACACCGGAAGAAGCAAACCGGATCGGTTATGAAACCGCAATGCGATGGACGAAAGGGAACCATGCTTTTATCGTTGCGACACATGTTGATAGGGCTCACATTCATAACCATATCATTTATAATTCCACCAACCTTGACTGTGACAGAAAGTTCCGGGACTTCCTTTTGTCGGGGGTTGCACTCCGAAGAGTCAGTGATATTGTCTGTCTGGAAAACGGTCTGTCCGTCATACAGCCGAAGCGTCCGAGTGAACGGGAAAAGCGGACGGTTTACCCGAAAAGAAAACCAATCCGTGAGGAAATCCGTGAGGATATTAATCGTTGTATGGTGCAAAAGCCAAAGGATATGGAAGAGCTCTTAAGGCTTTTGGAGGAACTCGATTATGAAATTAAACGCGGTAAAAATATATCCGTCAGAGGAAAATCGCAGAAGAAATTTCTGCGCTTCAATTCCCTTGGAGACGGTTATACCGAAAGTGATTTTGCAAAAGTATTTGCCGGGGAATCTGAGTTTGCTCCGAAAAAATCCGAGGATAAAAATACAGCCCGAACCACAGAAGAAAATATTATTTCAGCTCCGGTTCCCGAAGCAAAGATTGATATGCTTCTGAATATTCAGGAGATTATGGCGAAGGGAAAAGGCGCCGGGTATGAGCGCTGGGCAAAGGTTCATAACATCAAGGAGATGGCGCAGACGCTTCTGTTTTTGGAGGAACGTGACCTTCGTGATTACTCAAAGCTTGAGGAAAGGGCAAAGGCTGCTTCCGATAATTTCGGAGCCCTGGCTATGAAACAGAAGTCGCTGGAGGCACGGCTGATTGAGATTGGTGCTTTGAAAAAACACATCATGAATTATTCAAAGACCCGTGCAGTATATCAGGAATATCAGAAGAGCGGATACAGCAGAAAATTCTTTGAGTCGCATCGTGAAGAGCTTACCTTGTACAAGGCTGCAAAGGAAGCGTTTTCAAAAATCGACGGAAAACTTCCGACCATGAAGGAGCTCAACATGGAATATGAGCGGGTCCTTCGTGAGAAGAAAAAGACCTATGCCGAGTACCGTCAGGCAAGGCAGGACATGAAGGATATACAGACAGCAAAATATAATATCGACCACTTCCTGCGCCAGACCGAAGAGGAGCAGAGAGAACAGAAGAATCGTGAGCAGAGCAGGTAACATTGAGGGAGATCTTATCGGAACATCCGGTAGGGTTTCCCTCTTTTTTGTTTTTCTGCTTTTGAATTCAGCGTCAACTTCAGTTGATGCGTAGCTCCGAGTGCAACGAGTTCTGGGGGATTGGGGGCTTTGCCCGCCAACAAGCAAAATGCTGCCGCGATATCGCGAGGCCCTGCTTGCGAACTTGCGAAAAGACAATTCAGTCGGTCGAAAAAGCGACCAACACGCCGATTTAGCGACAAAATAGGGAAAAATCAATTTGATTTTATTCCGACTTTTTAGTATACTATTTTATGATAGGGGCAACTCTACTTTTGGTTTATAAGAGGGACGTAAATGGAGTATATTTCGATAACAAAAACATCAGAAAAATGGGGAATATCGACGAGAAGAATTCGGATTTTATGTAATGAAGGAAGAATACCCGGAGCATACAAAGAAAATGCTTACTGGGTTATTCCGGTGGATGCGGAGAAGCCGAAGGATGAGAGAATTAAGTCGGGGAAATATATAAAATCTCCAGAAAAATAAAATGTAGAATAGGGAGCGTGCATTTATGAAGGTATTTAATAATGTCACTGAAATTGTTAAAGATGACATGGCTGAAACGCTGACAAAAGGCAGCAAGGTATCAATTGCTGCTGCATGTTTTTCTATGTATGCCTATAAAGAATTAAAGAAGCAGTTGGAATGTCTGGATGAATTCAGATTTATATTTACTTCACCGACTTTTGTAACAGATAAGGTTGGAAAAGAAAAAAGAGAATTCTACATTCCTAAGATGGGAAGAGAACAGAGTCTGTATGGTACAGAATTTGAAATTAAGCTTAGGAATGAAATGACGCAGAAAGCAATTGCAAGAGAATGTGCGGACTGGATTAAGCGAAAAGCTAAATTCAAATCAAATACTTCCGGTGAGAATATGCCGGGATTTATGACTGCAGATAATGGAACTGAAAAGGTTACATACATGCCGCTTAACGGTTTTACTACAGTTGATATTGGGTGTGACCGTGGTAATAATGCTTACAATATGGTCAACAGGATGGAGTCTCCATTTACTGAGCAGTATATGCAGATTTTTGAAAGTATATGGAGTGATAAAGAGAAGTTACAGGATGTTACAGATGTTGTAATCGACAATATTACCTCTGCTTACAATGAGAATTCTCCTGATTTCATTTATTTTATGACTTTATATCATGTGTTTAGTGAATTCTTGGAGGATATATCTGAGGATGTTCTTCCTAATGAAGCAACTGGATTCAAACAAAGTAAGATTTGGAATATGCTTTATGACTTCCAGAAAGATGCTGTACTTGCCATTATCAATAAACTCGAAAAGTATAATGGTTGTATCTTAGCAGATAGTGTAGGTCTTGGAAAGACTTTTACCGCTCTTGCAGTTGTGAAATATTATGAGAACAGAAATAAGACGGTATTGGTTCTATGTCCCAAGAAGCTAGCAGAGAACTGGAATACATACAAGGATAACTATGTGAATAACCCGATTGCTTCGGATCGATTAAATTATGACGTTTTATTCCATACGGATCTATCGAGGGAAGGTGGTTTTTCTAATGGACTTGACCTGGATAGATTGAACTGGGGCAACTACGACCTGGTTGTGATTGATGAGTCACATAACTTCCGTAATGGAGGAGAGATTTCGGGAGAAGACCAGAAAGAAAATAGATATCTAAAACTGTTAAACAAGATTATTAGAGCCGGAGTAAAAACAAAAGTACTGATGTTATCGGCAACACCGGTAAATAATCGTTTTAATGATTTGAAGAACCAATTAGCAATAGCCTATGAAGGAAATGCGGACCTGATTAATGAAAAACTGGATACGAAAAAGCCTATAGATGAGATATTCCGTCAGGCACAGAAAGCGTTCAACGCATGGAGTAAATTAAATCCGGAAGATAGAACCACGGATGCCCTTCTTAGAACGCTTGATTTTGATTTCTTTGAAGTGTTGGACAGTGTTACAATTGCAAGATCAAGAAAACACATTGAGAAATATTACAGCACAGCAGAGATTGGTAAATTTCCAGAGAGGTTAAAGCCTATATCATTAAGACCTAATCTTACTTCTTTGAAATCTGCAATTAACTACAATCAGATTTATGAACAGCTGATGTTGCTTACATTGTGTATTTATACGCCGTCAAATTATATCTTTCCAAGTAAGCTGGATAAGTATATGGATTTGACGCATAACAAGGGTGCTAACCTTACCCAGAAAGGACGAGAAGAAGGTATTAGAAGACTTATGAGTATTAACCTACTCAAACGATTGGAGTCTTCGGTATATTCCTTCAATCTTACTTTATCAAGAATCAGAGATCTTATTACAAATACGATTTCTGCAATCGAGAAGTATGAGAAATATGGTGGCGCTGACATCGATATGTATGAAGCTTCAGAAGATGAATTCGATATGGATGATGGCAATACTGATTACTTCACTGTTGGTAAGAAAGTAAAGATTGACCTTGCAGATATGGATTATAAGAGCTGGAGAGATGAGCTGAAGGCAGATGCAGAGGTGCTTGAACTTTTGACACTGATGGTAGCAGATATCACTCCGGAATATGATACAAAACTCCAGACACTTTATGATTTGATATCAAAGAAGATTGAAAATCCTATTAATGAAGGTAATAAAAAGATTCTCATCTTCTCGGCATTTTCTGATACAGCAGATTATCTGTACGAGAATGTAAGTGTTTATGCAAAGAAAAAATATGGTATGGATACAGCAATTATTACCGGCACAACAGATGGCAAGTCAACAATAAAGGGATTGAAAACAACACTTAACAATGTGCTGACCTGCTTCTCACCGATATCCAAGGATAAGGCAGTATTGATGCCGCATAATGATTTCAATATTGATATTCTGATTGCAACAGACTGTATCTCAGAAGGTCAGAACCTTCAGGACTGTGATTATCTGATAAACTATGATATTCATTGGAATCCGGTTCGAATTATTCAGCGATTTGGTCGAATTGATCGTATCGGAAGTAAGAATGAATTCATCCAGTTGGTAAATTTCTGGCCGGATATGACTCTGGATGATTATATCAATCTGAAGTCCAGAGTAGAAACAAGAATGAAGATTTCTGTTATGACTTCTACCGGTGATGATGACCTTATCAATGCGGAGGAAAAAGGTGATCTAGAATACAGAAAGCAACAGCTTAAGAGATTACAGGAAGAGGTTGTGGATATTGAAGAAATGTCCGATGGAATCTCTATTATGGATCTTGGCTTAAATGAATTCCGTTTGGATCTTCTGGAATATCTTAAGACACATCCGGACATGGATAAAAAGCCGAGAGGACTTCATGCGGTAGTGCCTGCAACAGAAGAACTTCCGGAAGGTGTAATCTTTGTTCTTAAGAATGTAAATAACAGTGTAAATATTGATAACCAGAACCGCATCCATCCGTTCTATATGGTTTATATGGGTATCGATGGTTCTGTTATCTGTGACTATTTGAATCCGAAGCAGCTGCTGGATGATGTGCGTCTGCTCTGCAGAGGAAGAAAAGAACCTATTAAAGAAGTATATACAATCTTCAATGAGGAAACAGAGGATGGAAGAAATATGGCTGAGATGTCAGAGCTTTTGAGCGATGCTATCAATTCCATCATCGATGTAAAGGAAGAGAGTGATATTGACAGCCTCTTCTCAGCAGGAGGAACCTCAGCACTTATGTCTGATGTATCCGGACTGGATGACTTCGAGCTGATCTGCTTCCTGGTAGTGAAGTAGAAAGGTCAGGTGATTTGATGCTGGGATTACCAAAGACCACGGAATTTAACAAAAGAATTCCGAAACAGAAGTTCTATGAGAATTTGGAAATATCGCCTGCATTAAAGAAAGTATTTGTAGATCAGGTTAAAACCATATACTGGAGAAATAAGATTGCAACAACGACCCTGAACCTTGCCCCTGGCAATGATGTAACTGAGATAGAAGTATTTGAAGTAAAGCTCAGTGAAAAGACCTTGGATGAAGGAATGCTTCGCCAGATGGACAAGGAGATACCTTACCACATTTTATTCCTGTTGGAATATCAGGGTAAGTATCAGGCTTGGATGGGATACAAAGAAGCATCGTCTTCCGGTACTGCAGCATTCAAGGTGAATAAGTATTACCACACTGAATGGATGGAAGAGGATGAACTGCCGTTAAAGCTTGAAGGCTTGGATATTGATGCGGTCTATGAGAACTTCGTAAAGCAGATTGCGGGAGATAAGTTACAGGTAGCAGAAGCTGGTGAATCTCTGAAAGATACAGTAGCCAGAGAGGAAGAGAAAGAAGCTTTGAGAAAGCAAATCGAATATCTTCAAACTAAAATAAAAAAGGAAAAACAATTAAATCGTCAGTTTGAGATGAATAAAGAACTTAAAGAACTCAAACGAAAGATTAAAC
>JAZLJG010000245.1:0-2141 GCA_045617745.1 Lachnospiraceae bacterium
CGCACCGCCGCAATGAATTTGTTGTAATTTGAATGGCTGATATGATTTGTAAAGAAATAAACCTTATCTTTATCATCAAGCATCGGTCCGTCAATGGTCTTGTACGAATCTGCCGAAGCATACAGCCAATTCGGAAACATCGACTTTAACTTATTAATCCAATTGGTATGACCGCCAACAATAACAATATCCTTCGCGGCAATTGCTTTCTTCATCTGCTCAAGAGTCTCTTCCTTTATCGGTGGAAGATCCTGATCCTGCCTATAGGCAAAATCACGAAGTGCTATCAATTCATCCCGCTCGCCCTGATACTTCTTAAGAAGTCCTTCCTGCTCATCATAGGTTGCTTTTGCCGTACGGAACTGCTCTCGAAGGTGTCTGTTCTCCTGCTCTTTTTCTCTGAGGTGTGCTCTTAATTTCTCTATTTCCGCAAGGTAATCTTCTTCCTTATTATCTCCGACGCTTACCGGGGCAACTGTCTTAAGA
Organism: Lachnospiraceae bacterium; assembly: GCA_045617745.1. Taxonomy (GTDB): domain Bacteria; phylum Bacillota; class Clostridia; order Lachnospirales; family Lachnospiraceae; genus UBA1258. The sequence goes on from JAZLJG010000245.1 coordinate 487, forward strand.
ATAGGTTTCTCCGGTTTCTTTGTCTCTGATTTCACTCCCTGAAGACTATCGGGTTTATATAATGATTCTTCAACTTCATATGGATCTATTTGTTCTCCGAGCAAATACGAAGTCTGCGTATCATAGTTCTCGACAATACTCACCATTGAAGTCGCCAAAGTATATATATGCGAATAATGCTGCACTTCTTCAAACGTGAATTCCCGCTTCGGGAAAGTCATCTTAAGAACAGCTAATGTCCTGGCGAATTGAAGTTCCAGACCTCGAAAGTTCTCGGCACATATCATTTCATAGCCTTCCGTGAAGCCTTGATTACGGAACACATTTCCGAGGAATTCATCATCTTTCCAGTATTCTTTACACTTCTTATACGGCTCTTTGTCCTCCGGATTTGAATACCACTTCTGCACCTGCTCCAGGCATTCATCGAAAAGTCCGTCCGGGAAGTCAAGGTATTCCGTCTCGTCCTCGTCATATTCAATCCAGTCATCATACTTCCTGTTAAGCATCAGGAAAAGGAATGAACATGTTTCCTCAAATTCTATGCTCATCAACGGGCAGATTCCGAGAATTCTTCCGATTGCTCCGTAGCTTGGCGCATCGAATTCTTCTCCGGCTATGGACAATACCTCATCTGCCGAGATTTTATTAAATCGCTTGAGCTGATTGTATTCCTGCTTGTGATAAAGCTTATACAGTTTCTTAAGAAGCTCGCAGCAATACGAATCCTCAAGTTTGGCACCGTTATATATTCTTTCGAGCACCTTCTTTTTGAGAACTTCATCCGGTTCATGCAATCTGTACTCGGTAAAGCTCAGAATACTATGCTCACCGAACTCTTTCATTTTCCCGCTGCAATGATTAAGGAAATCCTGTTCGATAATACCGAAATCCCATGACATTGCGTCAGTAATAAACTCCTGAATAAAGAAATAGTCCGCTCCGGTTGTATCGGGTTCAACCACGCCGTTCTGCCGGTTCATGATGTCCTGAACAAACATAGACAACATTTCCTTGGAAACCTTCGGTTGCATCTTTTCGATATCTATATCAAGTTGTTCTCTCGGATTCGCAAATGGCGCATTTATCGGCACATTTCTCTTCATAATTTTCCCTCAAACTCCTGCATTCCGGCAAAAACTCATTTACTTGTTTTTCGTAATCATATCAGTCTTGATACGTAGGAATACCGCTCCGACATTTTCAATGAAGTCCAAATCTATTTCATACAGTTTTTCTTTCTTCATCTGCTTATAAAACAAAGCAAACATCATAAAGAAACTGTCATAATCAAATACACCCAATTCATCTACAGCAACAAGGAAATCATCTCCTTCGTCGCATTCTTCAAATTCACGGCTCGTAAACAGCTGAACTAACACAGCCGACATACAAAGTTTAAAATCCGAAGGCATGTCTTTCATATCCGAAACAATATCCTCAAACCACTCTTTGCTTTCTTCCAGCGGGAATGTAAGCATGTCGCAGTCAGCCATACATGCCAACTTTTCCGCAATAAGTTCTCGCCACACCTGATGTCCGGCGCAAATGGTTCCGATATAAACATCATTCCCGTTATCAGTTTCACAATATTCTCTGTAAAAATCACGACCTCCGAACTCATGCTTTGCAGCATATAGATGTCCTAATTCATG
>JAZLJG010000246.1:0-1049 GCA_045617745.1 Lachnospiraceae bacterium
TGCAGTCGGGATGTGAACAGGACTATAGTTATGCTGAGCAAGACATCTGGCAATGATTTCGGCATCACGTTTATCTGTCTTTATTCTTCTACCGCTACGCTGCTCGAGCATGGTGGTAGGAGCCAGTATCACACATTTGACATTGCAGTTTTCTAACTGGTGATACAAAGTATAGCCGAGGCAACCAGCCTCATAACCGCATATGAAGTTAGCATCGTCTCCGTAGATGGTTCTGAGAAACTCCAGATACTTCAGTACTTTTTTAAAGTCCGGATCTGTTTTCTGGTGATATTTTCCTTTGTCTTCTTCGATTGTAAAAGCACAAAGTGTAAAACTTTCTTTATGAACGTCCATTCCTACGAAAACTGTGTTATAATTCATTCGATGACCTCCCTTTGTATGCGGTAATCCCTGTTACCTGGTTTTCTTGACAATCACCATTATACAGGTAAATCCACGATTTTACAAAGTGGAGGTCATTACATATTGTCTAGGAAAACTAAAAAAACTAATAGTTTTTCCAGCAGGAGGTCTCATATGGATAAATTAACTCATCAGATGCGTCTGTCACAGTGGACTTCGGTCGTAAAAGCCTGCAGCGAAAGTGGGCTTTCAAAAAACAAGTGGTGTCGGCAGAACAACCTGATTTTGAAAAGGTTGTTGTAACGGAACATACCCCTAAGCAGAAGGGAAAGCGTGAAAGCAACCTTGAAGGCTTCCCTGTCGAAGTAATCAATCATGAATTGTCCGAAGAAAAGCTTCATGAAATCTTCGGTGACTCATGGAAAAAACTTCCCGATGAAGTGTACAAAAGACTCCGCTACCAGCCTGCATCATACATGGTTGACGGTATTGATTACTGTATCAATCAGAAAAAGTACTTAAAGCTCTTCCTGAAGAACGGAAACATTCCGCTTGATAATAACGCAACGGAAGGAGCCATCCGTGGGTTCTGCGTTGGCAGAAACAACTGGAAGCTGATTGATACGATTGATGGTGCAAAAGCAAGCGCCATCGCATGCAGCATTGCCGAAACCGCAAAGGCAAAC
>JAZLJG010000247.1:0-17591 GCA_045617745.1 Lachnospiraceae bacterium
ACGATCCGACTTAGGGACACTCCTTGCTGACAGTTTCCCCCGTCCCCTTTGGCACGCTCCCTGTTTCGCCTTTTTAAGTCCCCTTCGGAATGGAAAAGCTGATACATGTTCCAAGGCCCGGCGTGGATTCCACGTGAAGGCCTGCTTTATACTGGTTTTTGAGACGTTTATCGATGTTGTAGATTCCTATGCTCTGGTTTTCTTTGGGAACACGGAAAAGCTTGTCAATGGTTTCCTGGGTCATTCCGACGCCGTTATCGCTTACAAAAAAGTCAACCGACTGCGGATTGTCCACAATTCTGAGGGTTACCACGCCGGGTTTGTCAAGCTTACGAACGCCGTGCTTGATGGCGTTTTCGATAAGTGGCTGTATCGTAATGGGCGGCATAAGGATGACCGGCATACGCATGGGAAACTCGGTATAAAAGTTAATGTTTGGAAATCTTTCTTTCTCTATGGCCGTATAGGCTTCCACAAGCTCCAATTCATGACGTATCGGAACGGTTTTATCCATATTATCAAGACTTATTATAAGTTTAAGGTATTCGGAAAGTGAATTAATCAGTTTCTTGGCCTTTTGAGAGTCGGTTACACAGCAGTCTGCAATGGTATTTAAGGTGTTGTACAAAAAGTGCGGCTTCATCTGGGCATTTAAGAATGCATTTTCAGAGGCCTGCATCGCTTCAAGCTGCCTTGAAAGCTCCTGGGAATAGAAGTTTTCGTTGTTATCCTGGGTAACGTATTCACCTGCAAGAATGGAAACCATCATGACCGAAAGGATGGAATAACCCACCGAGTAAGTGAACCTTGAGGGAATTGCCATATCCGATGTGGCAACGTACAAAAGAACACTGGATGCTATTGAGATGATGGAAATACCATATACAAGCGCATGAGGTTCTTTTTTCTCATATACCTTAACAAAAAGGTAAAGGCATATTAAGTACGGGAGAAATTCTATCACATTGGAAATCTGTGTTAAAACAGGAAATCTTTTCAGGGTCAGAACATCAATAAAAGGAACCGTCAAAAGGGCAACAAAGATATTGGCCACTTTGTAGGGGAAATATTCCCGGTACATTCTGGAGCTGAAGAATAAAAGCGTCAGAAGATACAAAGGTATTGCCACGGCTTCCATTATGAAACCGGCCTGGTAGGACAGGGACGGAATAAATGTGAATACACAACGTCCGTCTAAAAATGACATTACAAAAGCGGTCATTCCTGACAGGCAGATAAACGGTATCATCTTGGGATCACTCTTTATAACTATTATCTGGATCAGTATGAAGATGATAGTGAAAAGAATATACATTACATAAAAGAGGCTGACCTTTGAAACCGCATCGTAAGAGCCGGCTACTCTGTCAAGGGTTCCGATTAGAACCGATTCGGAGCCGGTATTTATGTAGTTTTCGGGAGATGATACACAGGCAACCACTTCATAGTAACCGGTTTCGCTTGCGGGAAGGGTTACGTAGAAGGAGTGGGGATAAACTGGAGTGCTGGAACCAAAGGTTTTGGAGGAAGCCGCTTCCACTGTGTTTACATATATTTTGTATTCGCAAAAACTTGCGGGAAACCACATGGCATAATCCGTATTGGAAGGAAGCTTCAAAAAGCATCCGATGGTAGCCGAATAACTTCCGTTAGAGAGAAAATTGTCGTGCCTTATGTCAGTAAAAGAAGAAATAGTGACACAGAGCCCGTTTTCACGTCCCATGTCAGCATATGTACCATTAAAGGTTGTAGAGTTACCTCTGGTAATAAATGTATACTGGGAAGGCACAAGAATGGCATTTGGAAAGCAGGTAAGGTCTCCCGAAAGGGAATAGAGCTTTTTCTCGTCAAAATAGGAGGTTGTGAAGGAACCTGTTTCACTTGCAATATCAAGGACCTTGGGCTGTATTCTTATGTTAATAAGGTAAAGCCCGGTCACTATCAAAAGGGGTCCCAGTATGGCTATGACGATGGCAGTATATATCCTTTTCATGACTGTTCCTCCTTCTCTTTAAGATATGCAATTGCATCGGGAGGCACCACAAAGGATACACTGGTTCCTACGCCCGGCGCACTCTGAATAACAAGACCCTTTCCGAAAAGATTAACAAGTCTTGTGTGAATATTGTAAATTCCGATTCTTGCATTTCCGTGCAGGGAATCGGTAAGTGTTTTAACCATGTCTTCGTCCATGCCTTCGCCGTTATCGGAAACGTCGATATGGAAATAATCACGATAGGGAATTATCGTGATGGTAATCTTGGGATTCTCCTGCTCCGGAGGGAAAGCGTGCTCGATGGCATTTTCCACAAGGGGCTGTATGGAAAGAGGCGGAATGTGGAAATCAGGCAGGGGATTGGGAAATTTATATTCAAAAGAAAGCTTGCTTTTTCTTTCTTTTTCGATGGCAATATAGGATTTTGTAAGTTCAATTTCGTTACTTAAGGGAACAATTCCCTGAAGCTGCTGGAAGTTAAGTGTATGTCTTAAATATTTGGACAAAGAAACCGTAAGGTCTTCCGCGGAAAAAGGATCTTCGTCGCACCTTCTGCTTATAAGATCAAGAGATTTATACAAAAAGTCCGCCTTCATCTGTGTGCACATCAAAGCATTGTCGGAATGGTTGATTCTTTCAATAGTTTCCTGCAAGGAAGCGGATAAAGTCTGGGTTTTTGAAAGTGACTGTTTGTACTGGCTTGTTAACATTATAGCGTGCAAAGCTAAGAATACGGGAGAACATAAAGCTCTGATACTGTATATATTGAGTCTGTTAAAGAACAGAATGTTTTCCGCAATTGTGCCGAGTATAAGAAGAATATAGGCAAAAGCAGGATACCAGTGGGATTTGTCACCGCTTTGAAGAATCTTTACAGATCTGTATAAACAAAGCAGATATGAAAACATAGAAAAAGCACATAAGAGAATGAACATCGGGATTTCCATGGAATCCGGAATAATCATGCTTATGCCTATAAGCAAAAGGCAAAGATAGTTAAAAACGTGCTGGAATCTGAAATTGAGCTTTATGCTCATAGACTGGGAATAGATACTTAGAAACAGAGCCACAAGCGCATGAGTGGCAAAAAAAATGTTGTCACTGATACCTGATACATACTCGGCGTCAAACAACAACCAAGGGTAGAAGCCCATACTCATGTTTATGTTGATACAAAGGGCAAAACAAAGAATCGCAAACCATAACATACGCTTTGCGTTGCGAAAGTAGTAATAGATTATACTCGCGTATATTCCTGATATTAAACACGACACAACGCAAAACGTGCGTAAAATGGTTGACATTAATTATCCTCTGTAAGCTTTAAATATTTTTGATGAGCTCCTTAATCTCGTGAGAGGGCTCAAGACCGTATTCTTTGAATAAAGAATCACGATACTTTTCATAGTATTCCCTGATGGCTGCGGGAGGAAGCTTCTTCTGCTTAAGACGGATGATTTCCTTGAAAGCGTCCTCTTCATAAAGGTCTACATGGAGAACCGACTCGTATGAATCAATTGCTGCATCTATTCTTTCGGCTTCGGAATAGAGCTTTCCGGCTCTGTAAAGAAGCTGAATGTATCTTCCTTCAAGCCATCCCTTTGTTTCTTCGGCCCAGTCGTAGAAACGGTTCTCAAGGTAAGGTCCCTTGTAAATTGAAACAAGCGCTTCCACATCGGCAAGAGCCAGGGTGTCGGGATTGGCTATTTTGTTTCTGAAATCAAGATAGTCGCATTTAATGCGGGCTGTGTTAACACTGTAATCATCGTGGTCTCTTACTAAAACATCGGTATATCCGAAGTCTGCAAGAGTACTTCTTATGTAAGTACAGGTTACACGGAAATTGTTGGCTGCCTTGTCCAGGTCTGCATCGGGCCAGAGAGTATCAAGAATCATGTCCTTGGAACGGGCACGGCCTTCGTTCTGAATAAGGAAAGCAAGAAGTTCTTCGGCCTTGGATGTTCTGAATCTTAAAGGCTCGAAGTCGTTGGCCTTCTTTATGGAGAATGCTCCGAAACAGTTGATGATAAGCTTGTCGTCCTCCACAACGTGGGACTTTTCAAGCTTCTTTTCCATACTGTCTATCTGTGCGGTAAAGTCATCATGTGATAAAGGCTTTAAAAGATAACCGGTAGCATGTGCCCTGAAGGCCTCAAGAGCGTACTGGTTGTAAGCCGTAACAAATACGATTTCCAGATAAGGATTTACATCCATTAAGCATTCAGCAAGTTCAAGACCGGTCATTTCAGGCATTTCAATATCAAGAAAGGCAATATCTACCTGATTCTGTTTGAGAAACTCAATAGCGTCGGATGGCTTTGTGAAGGTTTTTAAAAGCTCCAGACGGTTGTCCTGGGTGATCAGCCTTTCGAAACGGTTTAAGGCATTCTGTTCATCGTCTACTGCTATAACTTTATACATACAATGTTAACCCCCGATTAGTATTTTTATATCAATCATATTGTATATTAAAACAACGCAATGTACAACATTTTGTTCGAAAATTTGCACAATTTTCAGTTAATTTCTCGTTAATAATTTATACGTTTCTGTGAGTTTTTGTGATAAACTATCTTCAAAGAAACAAAAAAAGAGGTGTTCTTATGAGAGAGATGGAGTTTAAAATGGAAAGACCGGGCCTTATTAAGGAGGGTGAGACGGTTACGATTACTGAAGGATGGCTTCCCAGTAACTGTTACTATACCATTGACCCGTCTCTTGCCATGTCGGGAAATGTACCGTTTCCCGAAAGACTGAAATCCAGAAGCGGCGTGGTAAAAAGCGTTGAGGAAACTCCGAGAGGCTTCTATGTATGCGTTCAGTTTGATGAGGAAGACATTCAATAAATAATAACAAAAAGGAGAATACAGCAGAATGAAAGTAGTATCTACACAAAATGCACCACAGGCTATCGGCCCTTATTCACAGGGTTATATCTCAAACGGATTTTTCTTTGCATCAGGTCAGATTGCCATTAATCCCAAAACAGGAGAGGTAGTAACGGGAGATATTAAGGCACAGACAAAACAGGTGTGTGAAAATATAGGGGAGCTTCTCAAGGCAGCCGGAACCGATTTTGAGCATGTAGTTAAAACCACATGTTTCCTAGCTGAAATGGATGATTTTGTTCCTTTTAATGAGGTTTATGCCTCTTATTTTTCTTCTAAGCCTGCCAGAAGCTGTGTTGCAGCAAAGAAGCTTCCTAAGAATGTTCTTTGTGAAATTGAGATAATTGCTGAAGTATAACAATATTTATGCAAAAAGAGCCGGAGCTTTAAAACTCCGGCTTTTTGATGCTACATTATTTTAATTGTAAGCCCGGGACTGAAGATTAAAAGTCCAACAAGCACTAACTGGATAATAAGTATAAGCGGCATTCCCCACACAAAGTACCAATGCTTTGTTTTGTGGCGGAATTTTTTCATTCCGATAATGCTTCCTACGCTTCCGCCGATTATTGCGAAAAAGAAGAGCATTGCCTCGCTTATGCGCCATTTGTGATTCATGGCTCTTTTTTTGTCAATTCCCATTGAGGCAAACCCAAGAAGATTTACCAGGACTAAGTAGATTATTATCCAAAGGGTAGTGTTCATATTACTTTCCGTTCTTGTTAACTTCCTGCATCTTCATGGCACGAACCTTTGTGGAAAGACCAAAGAGGTTGATGAAGCCTTCTGCATCGTGGTGATCGTAAAGGTCGCCTGTTGTGAAGGATGCAATCTTTTCATTGTAAAGTGAGTAAGGTGATGTGGTACCTGCTTTAATTATATTACCTTTGTAAAGCTTGAACTTAACTTCACCGGTAACATATTCCTGAGTCTTTTCGATGAAAGCCTGTGCAGCCTCACGAAGAGGAGTGAACCACTTTCCTTCATATACTATCTGGGCAAATTTGTTACCCATTTCTTCTTTTTCACGATATGTTTCGCGGTCAAGAATCAACTCTTCAAGCTGCTGGTGAGCTTCGTAAAGAATTGTTCCGCCGGGTGTTTCGTATACACCACGTGACTTCATACCTACTACACGGTTTTCTACGATATCAACAATACCGATACCATGCTTTCCGCCAAGCTTGTTAAGCTCTGTGATAATATCGGAAACCTTCATCTTCTTGCCGTTTACTGCTGTGGGAACACCCTTTTCAAAGGAAATTGTAACGTATTCGCCTTCATTGGGAGCCTTCTCGGGAGTAGTACCAAGAACAAGAAGGTGGTCGAAGTTGGGCTCGTTTGCGGGATCTTCAAGTTCAAGGCCTTCATGGCTTATGTGCCATAAGTTACGGTCACGGCTGTAGGAGTTGTCTGCTGAGAAGGGAAGCTCGATTCCGTGCTGCTTGCAGTATTCGATTTCAGACTCACGGGAATCAAGTGTCCACTTTTCGTTACGCCATGCAGCAATAATCTTTAAATCAGGAGCAAGTGCCTTGATACCAAGTTCGAAACGGATCTGGTCGTTACCCTTACCGGTTGCCCCGTGGCAGATTGCTGTTGCACCTTCCTTACGAGCGATTTCTACAAGACGCTTTGCAATAACGGGACGAGCCATTGATGTACCTAAAAGGTATTTGTTCTCATATACTGCATGAGCCTGTACACAGGGAACTATGTATTCGTCACAGAATTCGTCGATAACATTTTCTATATAGAGCTTTTCTGCACCGCAGTACTTTGCTCTTGCTTCAAGACCGTCCAGTTCTTCGGCCTGACCGCAGTCTACGCAGACGCAGATTACTTCATAATCAAAATTTTCTTTGAGCCAGGGGATGATTGCTGTTGTATCAAGTCCGCCTGAGTAAGCAAGAATAACTTTTTCTTTTGCCATTTTTTTCTCTCCTTATGAATTGCATTTTTATGCATTTAAGACCCGGTTGAGGGCCGTTTCTTTCGTGTCTCCCCTAATATATACCTATATTTATGCAAATGCAAGTACAAAAATATGAATAAAAATGTGGTTTTGGTGTAAAAATGTCACAAAAATATGCATAAAGTGTTGCATATTATTCAATATGAATGTATAGTTATGCAAAACCCATAGTGGATTTTCTTTAGGGTTTGTTGTAGATTATATATTATAGGAAAGAATGAATGATTAATAATTCATTTGGAGGATATATGGAGAACTTTGTAATTCGTCCCATGACAATAGAGGATTATGACGGTGTATACGCTCTTTGGAATTCCATTACCGGATTTGCCATAAGAAGCATCGATGATTCCAAAGAAGGAGTGGACCGCTTCTTAAAAAGAAATCCCGGTATCAGCTGTGTGGCTGTTTGCGAGGGAGAAATTGTGGGAGCCATTCTTTGCGGACAGGACGGAAGAAGAGGATGCCTTTACCACGTATGTGTTTCCCCGGACCACAGAAGAAAAGGCATAGGAAAAGCCATGGTGGTTTTTTGTATGGAGGCTTTGCACAAAGAGAATATAAATAAGGTATGTCTTATCGCTTTTACCAAAAACGATGTGGGAAATGCCTTTTGGAAAAGCCTTCTTTGGACAGAGAGAGAAGATTTGAATTATTACGATTTTACCATAAATACAGAGAATATTATTCGATACGTTCAGGAGGAACAAAATGTTTACAATTAGTGAAGGTGGAGTTACAAAGGCAAAGGGGTTTAAAGCATCATCTGCGGCAGCAGGTATTAAATATGAAGGCCGTACGGATATGGCCATGGTTTATTCCACGGCACCCTGTAAGGCAGCAGGCGTTTACACATCCAATCTTGTAAAGGCTGCATGTGTTCAGTGGGATAAGAAGATTACGGCATCGGAAGCACTTGTTTCGGCTGTGGTTATTAATGCAGGTATTGCAAATGCCTGTACCGGTGAACAGGGTCTTGCATATTGCGAAGAGACTGCAAAGGCAGTTAACGAAGCTTTGGGTGTTCCGGTTGACGGAGTTTTGGTGGCTTCCACCGGAGTTATTGGAAAGCAGCTTCCTATAGAGAAGATAGTTAACGGAGTAGGCGTTTTGAGTGCTACTCTTGAGGCAGGTAAGGAAGCAGGCACTCTTGCTTCCAAGGCAATAATGACGACCGATACGGTCAATAAGGAAGTGGCCGTTACTTTCGAAATCGGCGGAAAGTCCGTAAATATGGGTGGTATGTGCAAAGGTGCAGGTATGATTCATCCTAATATGTGCACCATGTTGGGATTTATTACCACCGATTGCGCTATCGAGAAGTCTTTGATGCAGAAGGCTCTTTCGGAAAATGTTGTTGATACCTTCAACATGATTTCCGTTGACGGAGATACATCCACAAACGATACGCTTGTGGTTCTTGCAAATGGTCTTGCCGAGAACCCGATTATAAATGATGAGAAGTCCGAAGAATATAAAATCTTTAAGGAAGCACTTAATTACGTAATGGAAACACTTGCCAAGAAGATGGCGGCAGACGGCGAAGGTGCTACGGCTTTGTTCGAGGTAAAGGTTATCAATGCTAAGTCCAAAGAACAGGCACGAAAGCTTGCAAAATCCGTTGTCTGCTCTTCACTTACCAAGGCAGCAATTTACGGTCATGATGCAAACTGGGGCCGTATTCTTTGTGCTTTCGGTTATTCGGGGGAAATATTCGATCCTGAAAACGTCACTCTTTCTTTTGAGGGCGGCGGCGAATCGATACTTATTTTTGAAAACGGCGTAGGAACAGATTTTTCCGAGGAAAAGGCCACAAAGATATTATCAAATAAGGAAGTTACCGTTGTGGCAGACTTCCATCTTGGTGATGCATGCGCAACCGCATGGGGCTGTGACCTTACCCACGACTACGTTTCGATAAATGCAGATTACAGGAGTTAATACAATGGAGAAAAAGGAAATGAACGAACTTCTTAATAAGGCGGAAACACTTATTGAAGCCCTTCCCTATATTCAGAAGTTCAACAGAAAGATTATTGTAGTTAAATACGGCGGCTCTGCCATGAGCAATCCGGAGCTTCAAAGAAACGTAATTAAGGACGTTACTCTTTTAAAGCTGGTAGGGTTTAAACCTATTATTGTGCACGGCGGCGGCAAGGAAATAAGCCGTTGGATTGAGAAAGTCGGCAAGAAGCCCGAGTTTGTCAACGGCTTACGTGTAACCGACGCCGAAACAATGGAAATCGCAGAGATGGTTTTGGGAAAAGTTAATAAGTCCCTTGTTACCATGGTTCAGGAGCTTGGTGTTAAAGCTGTGGGAATCTCCGGTAAAGACGGCGGCCTTCTCAAATGTGAAAAGAAGCTTTCCGATGGAAAAGATATTGGCTTTGTGGGAAATGTTACGGGAGTGGATACAAAGGTTTTGCTGGATCTTCTTGAGAAGGACTTCTTACCTATTGTTTCTCCTATCGGAACAGATGAGAACTTCACCACATATAATATCAATGCAGACGATGCAGCCTGCGCCATCGCAAAGGCGGTTAAGGCTGAAAAGCTTGCTTTCTTAACGGATGTGGAAGGCGTTTACAGGGATTTTGAAGACAAGTCCTCCTTTATTTCCCATCTTACCGCTACAGAGGCAGAGGAACTTATTTCAAGCGGTGTTATCGGCGGTGGAATGCTTCCCAAGCTTAACAACTGCACTGATGCCATAAGAGAAGGCGTTAACAGAGTCCATATTCTGGACGGCAGAACTCCCCATTGTCTGCTTCTTGAAATCTTTACTAACGAAGGTGTGGGAACCTGTTTCAGGCAGGACAACGAATAGAAACGCGAGGTTTACATAACTATGATGAAGGAACATATCGAGGAAGCCGAGAAGGTGCTTCTTCATACTTATAACCGTTATCCCGTAGTATTCGATCACGGCGACGGAGTTTGTCTTTATGATGAAGAGGGCAAAGAATATCTGGACTTTGTGGCCGGCATTTCTGTTTTCGCTTTGGGATACAATAACAAAGAATACAATGACGCTTTGAAGGAACAGATAGATAAGATAATTCACACTTCGAATTATTACTACAATGTTCCTGCAATTGAGGCTGCCAAGAAGCTGACAAAGGCTTCGGGAATGGACAGGGTCTTCTTTACAAACAGCGGAGCGGAAGCTGTTGAAGGAGCCTTGAAGGCTGCCCGTAAATATGCATATCTTAAGGATGGATGTACAGACCACGAAATTATAGCAATGGAGCATTCTTTCCACGGCCGTACAATGGGGGCTTTGTCTGTAACCGGTACACCTAAGTACCGTGAGGCTTTTGAGCCCGGTATCGGAAATATTAAATTTGCCACCATGAACGATCTGGAGAGCGTGAAGGCACTTGTTACTGACAAGACCTGCGCAATTATTTTTGAAACCGTTCAGGGTGAAGGCGGAATCTATCCCGCAACAGATGAGTTTATCAAAGGTGTCCGCAAGCTTTGCGATGAGAAAGACATTCTTTTGATACTTGATGAGGTTCAGTGCGGAATGGGTCGTACAGGTTATATGTTCGCATGGCAGAAGTATGGTGTGAAGCCTGATATTATGACTTGCGCAAAGGCTTTGGGATGCGGTGTTCCCATCGGTGCTTTTCTTTTGACTGAGCGTGTGGCACAAAATTCTTTGGTGGCGGGAGACCACGGAACCACCTACGGAGGCAACCCTCTGGCAACCGCTGCAGCCAACAAAGTGCTTGAAATATTCGATAAATCCAATATAATTAGTAATGTGCAAAAAGTCGGCGACTATATGTACAAAGAGCTTGAAAAGGTGGCAGAAAGTTGCGATAAAATCAAGGCTCACAGAGGTATTGGCCTGATTCAGGGACTGGAATTTACCGTTCCCGTAGCTCCTGTTATCAACGAAGCTTTGAACAAAGGATTAGTATTGATTAACGCCGGAACAAATATCATAAGGTTTGTTCCGCCCCTTGTTATTTCCACTGAGGATGTGGACAAAATGGTTTCAATCCTTAAGGAGTGCATTGACAAGGCATAAGGAAACAGAGAATGTCATTTGGTCAGAAAATATTGGTAATAGTGCTTATTATCTTAATGGTATTGGGCATAGTATATGTTGGAAGCAGGCAGAACCGGCAGGAAGAAGAAATCAAAGAAAACGCCTATAATCAGGTGGATACGGTTAACTTCTGGTATTCGGATGACCGTTATACGGACTTCTTTACAAAGGCTGCTGTTGCTTTCCATGAAAAAAATCCGGATATCCGTGTAATTCCGGTTCTTGTGGGCTCTTCGGAGTACCTTGAGAAAATAAATGAGGCTTCACTTAGCAATGATTCGTTCCCGGATCTTTACATGATTTCCAACGATTCGCTTGAAAAGGCTTATCTTTCGGGCCTTGCTTCAGAAGCAAAGAATACCTGCAATGTTTTAAATACGGCACATTTTTCACAGTCTGCGCTGGATGCCGTAACATACAAGAAAAACTATGTGGCATATCCGCTCTGCTTTGAGACAAGTGTTCTTTTGTACAATAAGACCCTTCTTGATAACTGGGTTGAGAAGTTCAATGCGGGACTTGTGGAAGACGGCGGTGAAGGCGTTACCCTTGATGAAATGCAGATTGAAGAGGGCGATGAAGTAGATACTTCGGGTCTTGATGAAAAGCAGGAAGTGACTGAAGAAGTAGTAGTACTTACACTTGAAGGACTTATCCCGGAAAACTTTGATAAGCTTATCGAATTCTCTCAGACCTATCAGGCGGAAGAAGGAGTTGAAGGCGTTTTAAAGTGGGATGTTTCCGATATTTTCTATAATTATCTTTTCGTAGGTAATTATATGATAGTGGGCGGTGACTCGGGAGATGATACCTCCAACATTGATATTTACAACGACGACACGTTAAAATGTGTTAACCTTTATAAGAACCTGAACCAGGTGTTTTCAATTGATTCAAAAACTTCCAGTTATTCCAAGATGCTTGAAGACTTTCTGGATGGAAAGATGATTTTTACGATTGCCACAAGCGACTGTATTGAAAAGATTAGTGAGAGAATGGAAGAGGGAGCACTTGTCAAAGCGGAAGCAGAGGCAAAGGCATTGGAAGAAGGCGAAAGCGGCGAGTTATCGGCGGATGAAGCTTCTTCTGAAGCGGCGTCCGAGGAAACTACCGAGGACGGTGAGGAACTTCCGGAGGAATATACTCCCAAGCATATACAGGTGGGTGAACCGGAGAAGAAATATTTCGAGTATGGGTATGCAGCAATTCCCGATATTTCGGCGGATTTGAAATCAAGATCCCTTTCGGTTACGGATGCACTTGTTATTAACGGTTATTCCACGGTAAAGGAATCTGCAGACAAGTTTGCGGCATATCTTTCAACAGAGTGTGCTCCTGATTTGTACGCAAGAACGGGAAGGTTGTCTGCGGCAAAGGATGCAGGTTACTCAGACGACGCTTCACGAATATTCCAGAAGGAATATTCGGAGTCTATTCCACTTCCCAAGATTGTGGAAACGTCAAACCTGTGGGTACAGCTTGAAATCGCATTCCAGGACATTTGGAACGGCGAGGATGCGGCCACAAGATTAAAGAAGTTTGCAGACCAGATAAGTTCGCAGATTGTTACAGGAGAATAAGTAATATTACGGGAGCCTCGAGGCTCCCTTTTTTTTGTGCCATTGGGGACGGGGGAAAGTGTCATCAAGGAGTGTCCCTTCTGTCAACAGGGGGCCGGTGTATAATGTGTTTTTCTTGGTCTACTCACGCAAAGAACAATTACGAGCCACTTCGGCTGTCCCCCTTGCGGCTTTGTGAAGGCAAGCCGTCTGCGGGGGCCCGTTACCACTCAGCTCTCATGGCGCCGGGTTTTGTCGTTTTTTATTGCTTCCGTACGACCCTGCGAAAATACACATTATACACCGGCCCCTGTTGACAGAAGGGACACTCCTTGATGACACTTTCCCCCGTCCCCTTTGGCACACTTGATTTTAAGTGTGCCGGTTGATATTATAGTATAGTCAACACAAATCCTCCGGCTTTCGGAGGTTATATGAAAAAAGTTCTGTGTTTTTTGTGGGTATGCTTTGCCTGCGCTTTTCCGCTTACCGGATGCGGCAGAGGTACCGAAATTTCCTATGAAAGAGCAGCTACAAGTGAAGATGTTTGGAGCGTGGAAAAAAGCCGGGCTCCTGCTTATGATGCTTCGGAAACCAAGGCTATTTACGTAAGTGTTATGGGGTACGTAAAGGAGCCCGGGGTTTATATCATGCCGGAGGGGAGCAGGGTTTATGAGGCTTTGAATGCTGCGGGGGGCATTGTGCCCCCCGGGGATATAAACGGAGTGGACCTGGTGAATGTGTTGAAGGATGGCGCCCGGGTGTACGTTCCCGGGGCTTCTTCGCAAAATGTCGAAGCGGCGGGGAACGGGGAAACGGGCGCCATCAACATCAACCTTGCTTCGGAAAGCGATCTTACGAAGATACCGGGCATTGGCCCGGCAAAAGCCAAAACCATAGTAAGCTACAGGGAGAAAAACGGTCCGTTTTCATCAATTGAAGACATCATGAACATAAGCGGTATAAAGGAAGGCACTTTTGAAAAGATTAAAGATTATATTACGGTTTATTGAGCCTTTCAAAATACGACCGCTTTTTCTTGCAGCAATTATTATTCTTATTATTGATATAATTTATGTAAACTTGATATTTAAGTGGCCTTCTGCCGGAAAATCAAAGGACTCTTCTTCAACATCCTGTATTTGCGGGAAAGTAAGAGAAAAGAATTACGATGAGGAAGGCAGACTGAAGACGATGATCGTGGAAGATACGCTTTGTTATGTTAACAACGTGCCATCGGGCAGAGAGCCCTCTGTCGGAAGCCTTGTTAAGGCAACCGGGGACCGGGTCGAATTCACTTTGCCTATGAATAAGGGTGGTTTTAACCAAAGAAATTTCTATGGTTCAAACAGGGTGTTTTTCTATCAGTTTACCGAGTCTTTCGAGGTACTTAAAACTCCGGTCTTTTCTCCAAGAGAAGTCTTTTTAAATATCCGAAAACGATTGACTGAAAAAGTCAACCAATATTGTCCGAAGGAAGCTGGAACCATAAATACCCTTCTTCTTGCTGATAAATCAGGCCTTTCAGAAAATAGAAAAAGTCTTTATCAGCGGGCGGGTGTGGGGCACTTTCTTGTAATTTCGGGTCTTCATATCAGTGCCGTCGGGTTGTTCATATACAGATGCCTAAGAAGGATGGGGCTGAAGACAAAAAGCTCCTGCCTGATCTCCATGGCTTTTCTTTTTTCATACGGAATGCTGGTGGGATTTTCTGTTTCCGTTATCAGGGCACTTATAATGTTTTTTGTAAGGCTTTTTGCGGATATTGTACGCAAAATCTATGATATGCTCAGCGCAGTGTCACTTTCTTTGCTTGTGACTGTTTTGGTCAATCCTCTTGTCATTTTGAATTCGGGCTTCATATACTCATATGTGACTGTATTTGCCATATCGGTTTACATAACATACTCACATCCGAAAAAGCTGAGAATCCTCGGAAAGTGGGATTTTGTGAGGGAGTCTTTGCGTATTCCGGTTGTTCTCTGGCTCTTTGTAATGCCTGTAACGTTGTGTCTTTCCTATGAATATTCGCTGGCTTCCATATTGATTAATGCTGTTCTGGCGCCTATGGCGGGTCCGATTATTTTTGTGGCATTTCTGGGTCTGGGGTTTTCCTGCCTTAAACTATCATTTCTGGCAATGGCTGCAGATTGGGTTTTGGGGGCAATTCTTGGCATTTTTGACTTGTTATGTAAACTTGCATCAAAGGCGGATTTTTTCACTTTCATAGGGCAGCCGGATGGTGCAAGAGTAGTAATCTATTACATTTTTCTTCTTTGTTTTCTTTTTTGGCTGAAGGATTTTATGCCAAGGCATCTATGCGTTATTCTTCCTCTTTTTGCAGTTGCCTTTCTTGCGGGAATGAGGGCCTACAGACCTTTTGTTTCCATGCTTTACGTGGGGCAGGGCGATTGTCTGGTGGTAAGCACTGCACCACAAACGGCGGTTGTGGTGGACTGCGGGTCCACGTCAGAAAATATGGTGGGCAAATATACAGTGGAGCCTTATCTCAAAGCTATGGGTATCAATAAAATACAGGGTATATTTGTTTCACATAGTGATGCGGATCATTTGAACGGCGTATTCGAGCTTTTGAATGATGCTTCCGAAAACGGTTTTTCTGTTTCGTCTGTCTTCCTGCAAAATCTTCCGGTAGAGATGGCGGATGACACACTGCTTTCTTTATACAGTTGTGCCAAAGAAAATGACATACCTGTATTTTTCCTTGAAAAGGGGGATGAAGTACGATTTTCTAACGTCAATTTTACCTGCCTCTGGCCTTCACAGGATTCCCTTACAGGGGAAGCAAATGGTGACTCCATGGTTCTTCTTATGAAGGAAGGCAATTTCAGCATGTTATTTACAGGTGACGCAACTGCAGCCACAGAGGAAGCGATAGCTTCCGAAGCGGCTGCACTTCTCGAAAACCCTCTTGATGTTCTGAAAGTATCTCATCATGGTTCGAAAACAGCCACTTCCGAAATACTTCTTTCAAAGCTGAGACCTTCTTTGGCCATTATTTCCGCCGGAATCGACAATCCCTACGGCCATCCGAACTACGAAGTGCTTTCACGCCTCACTGCCCAACGCATTCCCTACATTGTCACCTCCGCATCCGGCTGTATTTACATCGCCGTCCCGGCGAATCGGGGACGGGTTCCTATTAGCCAAAAGGCGAATCAGGGACGGGTTCCTATTAGCCAAAAGGCGAAAAAGGGACAGGTTCCATCATATATAGAAATTGAATTATTTATTACCCCCGAAAAGGGAAACAGAAAAAATAAAGGAGACTAAAATGAGCAGAACAGCAAGAAAAATCAGTGCAACAGACTATTATCATGTAATCATGAGAGGCGTAAATAAGATGCAAATATTCTTTGACAGATCAGATTACCTTAAATTCGTAAATTCGTTGAAGCGATTCCAGGAGGAAACCGAAGTTGAGATACTGGCATATTGCCTCATGAAGAACCATTTTCATCTTCTCATAAAAAGTGATGCTTCACTAATGGCACTATTTGTGAAAAAACTGGCTTCCTGTTATGTGTACTACTTTAACAAGAAAAATGGACGAATCGGTCCGTTGTTTCAGGACCGTTTTAAAAGCGTGGTTATTGATGACGATGAGCAACTGCTTACTGTTGCGAGATATATTCACCAGAATCCTGAAAAGGCCGGTGTCGCAAACACATCTGATTATGAGTGGAGTAGTTTTAATGCATATCTTGAAGATAGCTCGTTTGTTTCGGTTGAACTTTTGCTGAGTATGCTGGGAGGCCGGGTAGAGTTCTTGCGATATATGTGTCAGACGAATGATGATGAATGCGAAGATGTTAAAGAATCCCTTAATGATATAGAGGCCAAAAAACAAATCATGAATTTGCTGGGAAGCAATTACAAAAATGAAATGTCGCGAGTCTGTGCGGCTGTGAGGAAAACATATATTTCACAGTTACTTGATGAAGGTGTGAGTGCAAAACAGATTGCAGATTATACGGGCATTTCAACAAATGTGGTTTATAAGTTAAATGCCGATAGGGAAAGAAAACGGTGCAAGGAGACGTCTGTCCCTTTTTCGCCAAAAGGCGAATAGGAACCCGTCCCCAATCGGCCAAAAGGCGAATAGGAACCCGTCCCCGATTCGCCATGGCGTTATTTTTATGAAAGCAGAAGTTATCGTTATATATGAGAAGGACAAGGGTGGATATACTAGAATAAAGAAATTGCGTAGGGGGCTACGAAACATGTACACAGCAAAAACTGACGAGATAACCAGGGAATATTTTAATTCTCTCATGGTTACTCCAAGATATCTGGATTCTGACATACCTTCCATTGAAACCGTATTTTTCGGGAAGAAGTTTAACACGCCGGTAATGACGGCCGCATTGTCACATCTTCACAATATCTGCGACAACGGGATGTGCGAGTTTGCCAAAGGTGCGAAAATGGCCGGAGCACTTCATTTTGTGGGAATGTGTGAGGATGAAGAGCTGGGTGAAATCGTAAAAACCGGGGCCGATACGGTTAAAATCGTAAAACCCCTTAAAGACGAGGACGAGGTTTTTAAAAAGATTGAGTATGCGGTAAACCACAAAGCATTTGCAGTGGGAATGGATATCGATCATGCAATTTCCTCAAGGGGAGAGTACGACAATGTTTTCGGACTTTCCATGGCGCCCAAATCCGCCAGACAGCTCGAAAAATATGTAGCTTCCGCGGGAAAACTTCCTTTCATAGTTAAAGGTGTACTTAGCGTATCAGACGCCGTAAAGAGCGTGGAGGCAGGAGCGTCCGCAATTGTGGTATCTCATCATCACGGCATAATGGATTCCATGGTGCCTCCTTTGATGGTGCTTCCCGAAATAGTCAGAGAAGTAAAGGGAAAAGTAACAATATTTGCTGATTGCGGCTTTGAATCCGGAATGGATGTGTTTAAGGCTCTTGCACTTGGTGCAGACGGGGTATGCATCGGAAGAAATCTTATGGATCCTTTGAAAAACGGTGCAAAGGGTGTAGCAGACAGAATAGACGAAATCAATCGCGAACTTATGACAGTAATGGCAAGAACAGGTTTCAAAACCGTTTCGAAAATAGATTCATCCGTCATAAG
>JAZLJG010000248.1:0-5448 GCA_045617745.1 Lachnospiraceae bacterium
TGAATCTGTGAAAGTTCGAGCGTCAGCTGTAACTGTAGGATTTGTGTTTTTAGAGAAGTAAGTTTTTCTGAAGGATGATAAACTTTCATAGATGAGTTAATTATAACATATGAAGTGTATTTTCTCTATGATATTTTCCAGATTTTATGCGTACTAATTTTTGATGATTTGAAATCAGTTTTGATAAGAACAAGCCTGCGGCAGCTACCTGAAAGTTTTTTCAAAACTTCCAGGTTTTAGTACATATAATTTTACAGGAATAATTCTATCTCTACATTGAAAAGATTTGCAAATATGGCTGCTTTTTCCTTTGGTATTGAACAGCATTTCCTTTCATATTCAGCAATAAGGGAATAAGGTAAATCAGTAACCTGAGCAAGCTGTTTTCTTGATATTCCCGCTGTGTACCGTAATCGTTTAAGATTTTCTGCAGGTTCACTTTTTACAATTCTTCTGGAAAGCTTTTTGTTTATAAGTTCATCTACATCATTCATATATTTATCATCAACAGCATCAAACAGTTCATGTTCCCTGGGATGATATTTTCTGTAAATCCGCCCTACACCTTCAGTCTGTACATGAGTATATCTTTCCGTGGTTTTAATGTTTCTGTGTCCCAGAAGTTCCTGAACATGTCTGATACTCGCCCCATTATCAAGAAGATGTGTTGCCGTTGAATGCCTTATTGAATGCACGCAGATTCCATCCTTCTTCATTCCAAACTTTTCTGCATAACTTCTGAATGTACTCCCTATAGTACCGACAGTAATTCCTTTAACTCCGTTTTCACCGGGAAAGACAGGACTGTCTGAAGCTTCGATTCTTTTTCCCAGATAAAGAATAAGGAATTCCTTTGCTACCTGTGAAACCGGAACCATTCTATCCGTCCCGAATTTTCCCCTTACAATCATTTCACGCCGTTCAAAATTGATGTCACCTGTCTTTAAGTTTGAAACTTCACAGGCCCTCAATCCTGAGGAATATATCAGTTCAAACATCGTTCTGTCACGTAAACCTTTCGGAGTGTCTGTTTCTATCTGTTCCAGGAAATCTGTCATTTCCTGTTTTGTAAGCGGCCTGCGTTTCCAGTTATTTTCATGCTTAATTCCAAGGTTCAGTGTATGAAAAGGATTTTCACTGATAATTTCATTACGATAAAGAGAGGAATAAAACATACTTATGCTTGAAATAATCCCGGCGACAGTTGTCCTTGCAAGCTTCCCATCTCTTTTTCTGTTTGGACGTTCTCCAAGATAAACATAGTAGCTGACTATTTCTTTTTTGGATGCTTTCCTTATATCCTTTATTCCCCTGAGGTTAAGATATTCCACATATTCATTTACATTCTTCAGAACTCTTGAAGCATATCTTCTTGAATATCTGTTTACCTTCAATTCTTTTTCAAAAACATTGCAGCCAAGTTCCGTTATGTTCTGACCGTCCATCATTCTTTCCTTGTGTTGAACTGACGCGGATGAAACATGTCTATACTGTTTTTAAGATCATCCTTGTAAACGTTTGTATAAACCTGTGTAGATTCCAGACTGTCATGTCCTAAAATCGTCTGTATATATCTGATGTCACAGCCGGCTCTCAGAAGATGTGTTCCAAGAGAATGACGGAATCCATGACTTGTAATGACAGGAATATCAAGTTCCGTGCAGACTTTTCTGAGTTCTTCATTCAGCTTGTGTTCAAAAGAACTTGCTGTAAGACCGAATACAAGCTCCTTTTTTTTCACATAAGTCTTATAGAAAATCTTATCCCTGGATTTTTCTATGTAAACGCTCATTACATCTGAAGCATATCCTGTCAGATATGCCGTCCGGCTTTTGCTGCCTTTTCCTTCCGGAACATAAACTGTCCTCTGCTTAAGGTCAAGATTTGAAAGTACTAAAGATGCTGCTTCACTTGCCCTCAGTCCTGTTGAATAAAGAAATTCAGCCATAACATGGCAGCTGTATCTCGTCCTGCATTCATCTCCATCCTGTATGGAATTGAAATCCTTCAGCTTATTAAGAAGACAGTTCATCTGGCTTTCGGTCAGCAGATTACGGCTTATGTGTTCCGGTATTCTTGGATTGCTTACTTCTTCAAAAGGATCTGTCTTTATCCTGTCCGTCTGCAAAAGATATCTGAAGATGCTCCTTACGGCTTTCAGGATGTTTACCATCGTTCCGACGCTTATACAGTTTCCGTCTTCTTTCTTTATTTCTGACACCCATTCCTTAAACCGCAGTGCGTCACTGATGTCTGTCTCTTCAAGAAGGATGTTTTCTTCTTCAAACCACTTCAAGACCCTTCTTGTCCTGTTCCTGAGAGAAACAAATCCCTGGCTGCTGACAATGTTTTTCTCATACTCAAGATATTCTTCATAAAATGACGCATACGGTTCACTCAATGTATAACTCATTTTCAAATTTCCTTCCGGTGTGTATGTCTTTTTCTATTCCAGACGTACCAGTTTTTCAAAACCTTGCATTATAAGGCTTTAACGGCATCAAACTGGGTTTAACCCAGTTTTTACCAGTTTTACCAGTTTTTATTTATTTTTCAGAAGTTCCTTCATCTGAAGCGGTGTCGGTATCATTGAAAAATCAACCTTCGTTATTTCTTCATCGTTCTTAATTCTGTAAAAACCTTTGATCCGTTCCCCGCCGCCCTTTACTACATTGATGTATTCAAAGTCTATAAGCTGTCTTATTCCCATCTTTACGCTCTGCTGGCTCTGTCCCGTATATTCCCGTATCTGTCTCTGGGTCATGCTTATTTCCGTTACATCGAGTTCCTGTATTTCAGCTTCCTTCTTTGCAAGGTTTCTCATCTGTTCATATAGAATCTGGGCTCCGGCAGGAAGTTCCCTCATCGTACTTGAAAGGACTCCTTCCACCATGATTTTATATGCTACGCTGTAATCTTCCAGATCACATCTTATGTATGTTACTCCGTCTTCCGTTTCTTCCTTTTTCTGATACTGCCTCAGAAAACATACACATGCTATAAGGTCCATAAAGCGTTCATGATCCCGTCTTGTCCTCATGAGTTTTACAGGAAAGTTCAGAAGAGGTGCAAAATCATTTACGATGTTCACTTTACGTAAAAGCTTCTGGGCAGCCCTGTGTGTTTTGATTATCCTTTCCTTTTCCACATTTCCGCCCTTAAGCTTTTCCAGTGAATACTTGTACCTCTGATTTTCCTGAATGCGTTGTGTCTGTTCTGCACTTTCATCCGTATTTACTACGAAACATCTGCTGGCATTCTCAGGATTTATTGCCCTGTTCGTTCCGCTCATTACAGATGAAACTACCACTGGTGTCCTTACAACTTCGCTCTGCATCTTTCCGCTTTCAGGATCCTTTACCGTTACAAGCCGGCTCAGTTCCTTGCCCGAAAGCATTTCCCTTATCTGATATTCAATCACATCTGAATGTACGGCTTCTCCAAGAATCAGGAACTTGTGCATAAGGTCATCTATATAGTTCAGTGCCTGGTCTGAAAGGCTTGTTACTGCAACTACATCTTCAGGAGGCATAAGGCGCTTTACGGTATCTACAAGATAGCTTTTTCCACTCGCACTCTGCGAAATGATAAGCACGCTGATAGGATCATCCAGCTTTCTGCTCGATGCACATAGATATAGCAGAATCTTGTTCAGCTCTTCTCCTACATATCCCATGCGGCTCATGTCTTCCGTTATCCTTCTGAATATGTTTCTGTCACGTAAAAGGTTCATTCCCATCATTCTTTCTTCTTCCGTAAGTTCATTCTTCACAGTCTTGTCCTTTCTTAATAACCTTTCATCCCTTTCTTTTTCCAGAAGTTCCAGGATTCTGATAAGGTCTGTTTCTACTCTTTCAGGACTTATTCCCCATGTTCTGTATAACCCCTGGGCAAAACTTGAGCGGCCGCGGCTCGCATATAAATCAATGGAGTCATAGTAGCTCACCTTTCCGTTTCCGGCCCTTATGTTCACACGCAGGCTTGTTACAAACAGAGGTTTTACTCCGCCTATTCTGTAGCTTACTCCTCCGGTTTCAAAGACTGTAAAAAGACCTTCCTTCCTGACGTTTATCTTTCCGCCTTTTGTCTTTTCTTCAGTTTCGCCTTCTGGTGTCTCTTTTTTCTCTTCCTTCATTTCTGCAGGCAGGCCCTGTACTTCTTCTGGAAAGTTTTCTTCTTCAACATTATCTATGATGTCCTTTCCAATGGAATAATTGTTCAAAAAGCTTTTTGCCATAAACTAATCCCCCATCTTTGAAAGGATTTCTTTTGAAAGCTCTTCGTACTGAACGGCTCCCCTGTCTTTCATCTGATAGTCAAATATTGATTTCCTCAAGACCTGGGCTTCTTCTATCCTTACGTTCTGGTTTATTTTTGAGTGCAGGAAATATCCGCTGTATTCATTCCGGACTTTTTCTACGACTTCTTTTGAAAGGCTTGCCCTTCCGTCATAGATTACGAATGCAATGCCGAGAATTTTGAGGCTTGGAGACAGACGCTTCTGTACTTTCCTTATGCTTTCAAGAGTCTGTCCGAGTCCCTGCAGGGAAAAATATTTTGATGAAAGAGGGATGAATGCAAAGTCTGCCGCACAAAGTGCATTTACTACAAGTATATTAAGAGACGGACTTGTATCTATTATGCAGATGTCATATTCATCCTTTACTTCTTCAAGTTTTTCTTTTAATACAAGATGACTTCCGACTTCACTGTCCAGTTCCCTTATCGCTCCGCTCAATGCTGCACTTCCGCAAAGTACTTCTACTCCGTTCCACTCTGTTTGTACTGCACATTCTTTTACATTCATGTTTTCATTTATAAGGATTTCATCTACGGTATGTTTGATTTCTCCGCTGTACGGGAGGGCACTTGTTGTATTCTTCTGGTCATCAAGATCTACCAGAAGGACTTTTTTATTCTTCAGTGAAAAGGCTCTTGCGAGGTTTAATGTTGATGTACTTTTTCCGTTGCCGCCTTTTCTCTGTACGACTGCAACTGTTTTCATGCTTCACCTCCTGCCTTTTCTTTTCTCTGTTCTCTTTCAAAGCTCTTCTTTGCTTCATGAACATAGCTGTTTACCTGACTGTAACAGCTTCTAAATGATGACAGGTTTACCACTGCAGTTCTTGACCTTACCTGTTCAAGAAGTTCTGCTACCTGTTCTCCTGAAAAATCAAAACGGCAGGATATTGTTCTGGATATTGGAATACATGATACTCTTTCAAGCGTACAGCCTGAAAGGACAAGAAATGCGGCCTCGTACAGGTCGGTAATTTGAGCGGTCTGCATAGTGACAGTCCTCCTGTTATTTTTTTACGGAAAGAACTGCCTCTTTTAAAATAATGTTTTTTATGTTATTATTACTTTAATGACGGTTTTTCCGTTGTGTTTAGGCTCTGTTTCTGAAGGATCTGCCAGGATTGCATTCAGATTCAGGGCTTTTTTGTT
>JAZLJG010000249.1:0-2119 GCA_045617745.1 Lachnospiraceae bacterium
AGGAAATGATTCTATGATTTTGCGTGCAAATTTGCAACAGATATGTTAAGATAATCAGGAACATATGTTTGGAGATACAGAGAGGACGTTTGTGTAATGGGTGAATATTTGCCTGGAACCCTTCAGGAAAGATTGCGGGAAATCCGTGAAAGAAATAAATACGGAATGAATGACGTGGCCGATAAGATCGGAATTGACAGAACAACTTACAGCCGAATCGAAAGAGGAATAACCAAGACAATCAGCAGTGATATTTTAGTCAGACTGTCACAGCTTTATGATGTTCCGACCGATTACATTTTAGGTCTTTCCGATACGCCGGAGAAGACGTGGATAGAGATAAAGGATCTCGGTCTTTCTGTCGAAGCTGCCAAAAATCTGTATTCAAAGAAAGTAAATCCCGATGTTGTAAATGAACTCCTGATAAGTGACAAATTTGCAACGGCGACATGAATGCTTGCGACATATTTTACCGGATACATTGCAAGGGGACTTGCCATGCATAACCAGCTTCTCGATTTCTCGTATGGCCTGACAACCGAGTGCATGCTTGATTTAAATATCAAAAGCGATAAAGAATTGATTGAATTGAAAAGGGAACTTATGGCAAAGAAGGTCCCCGCTCAACGATATGAAATAACCAAGATTCAGGATCAGCTGATGGCTTCCGTAAAGGAAATCCAGAAAAAGTTCTCGGATGAGATAAAGCTTGTAAGCGAAAATGAAGAGAAGTTAAACGGGGAGATTATTGAGAATGTAAAGAGGGATGTTTTTGAAACTCCGGGCATCAAAGACCTTCCGTATGAGAAAAAGAAAGAGATTGTTATTCAGAGTGTAAAGAACGAAGTCATCCGCGGAATTGACCTGCCCGATGACAAGACTGAAATTCTTTTAGGACTGATTGACCAGACCATGTCAGGATTGATGGATTTATGGAAAAAAGATTAACTAAAGCCGAAAGAAAAGACAGACGCAACCGCGCGTTATGCAGGCTTGTAAAAGAAAACGATTATATAGCAGAAAACAGAATACTCATGGAGAACGAAGGCCTTATCGTTCAGCTTGCCTCACACATGGAAGTTCTATACGACATGGATATAAACCATTGGAACGGAATTGATAAAGCAGACATTATCCAGGAAGGACGTATAGCAATGCTGCGCGCCGCTCAAAATTACGATGAAGACAGTGACGTGAAATTTTCAACCTTTGCATATACGGTCATGGAAAATGCCATGAAAGACCTTTGTAAGAAGGGAATTTCAGCATTTGAAAAGAGAATGATTGATTCCGGTCTTACCCAGGTTTTTCTTGACGATAAAATAAACGAAGACAGCGATTTGACTATTGCCGATACAATAAAGGCCGATGAAGAGTTTGACCCTACCGGAAAGATTGCCGTTCTCCATGTCATGTTAGAAAAAATGAGGAACAGACTTAAAACCTTGGAGCCAAGGCAGCAAAGGGTACTTATGGTTCACTTCGGGTTGAACTTTATGGAGTGCAAAACCATTTCGGAAACAGCAGCCTACTACCATCTGACGGAAAAACTCATTTTGGAAATTGAAAAGAATGCATTAGTGACCCTACGGGAAAAGATGAATGACGGAAAGATTATATAAATTGCAGTTTCAGATTAATCTCCCTGAGAGATTAATCTGAAATTTATTTCCTAATCTTAAATACAATTATACCAATCAAGAAACCAATAATTCCACCTATAGCTATATTTCACTTTTCATCTTTTGTAGTGCGATTTTCACGGATTCGCCCCTTGTAAACGCACTTACAAATTTTTCAGCATATAGTAAGGTATCATCGCCGTTATGTTCCCAAATACATTTTATTTTCATTTCACCATTGATATCCTTCCTCAATTCGATTCGTCTCCATTCTCCGACCTTAAAATATGTTCCCTAATTTCTTTCTCATGTTTTACACAATAGGTATAGCTCTCTCTCATAAAATCCGATATCTTCATACGCTTGTACATCGCAAGTATTGTATCTGTTATTGGTGTACCCTCAATCATCATTGTGAAAAAATACGGATAGATACATCCTCCCTGTTCCCTTGGATAATAAGGATTAACAGAGCTAAGTCTTTCATCACTCATCAC
>JAZLJG010000250.1:0-115588 GCA_045617745.1 Lachnospiraceae bacterium
CAGAATACCTCATTTCCCCTCCGTTTATTACCAGTGCCAGGTTTTAGGAATAAAAATCTGTTCATACACTGAAATTGCATATCTGTCTGTCATGGCGCCTACGTAGTCGCAGACAATCTGTTCTTTGGCATCTCCTTTGTCATAAAGAGCCTTTAAGTCATCGGGTAGAATGTCAAAGTTAGCCATATAATATTCGAAAAGAGTTTCGATAAGTGCTTCAGCCCTTCCCTCTTCGCTTTTTGCCTGGGGATTCTGATATACCCTTTCAAACATAAAGCTTCTTAAGTCTTTCATGGCCTGTGCGGTATCGTCGCTCATGCGAATGTCGTCTTTATCAAGACTGGTCATTACTATGTCGTGAATAAAGTGGTCCAGTCTTTCACCCGTGGTGTATCCGATAACATCACAAATCTCCTTAGGAACATCGGATTCCTTAAGGATACCTGCCCTTATGGCGTCATCCATATCATGATGGATGTAGGCTATTTTATCGGAATAACGTACCACCATACCTTCCAGGGTTTCCGGCGTACCCTTTGTCTGATGATTTAAAATGCCGTCTCTTACCTCGTGGGTAAGGTTCAGGCCCTGGCCGTCCTTTTCGAGAACATCCACGGTACGTACACTCTGCACGGCATGTTCAAAGCCTAACGGGCAAACCCTGTCCAAAGCTCTCTCTCCTGCATGTCCGAAGGGTGTGTGCCCCAGGTCGTGCCCAAGTGCTATGGCTTCCACAAGGTCTTCATTAAGCCTTAATGCCTTCGCTATTGTGCGGGCATTCTGTGAAACCTCAAGGGTATGGGTAAGTCTTGTTCTGTAGTGGTCTCCGTCAGGAGTAAGAAATACCTGTGTCTTATCCTTAAGACGTCTGAAGGATTTGCTGTGAATAATCCTGTCCCTGTCACGCTGAAAGCAAGGCCTTATGTCGCAAGGCTCTTCATCGCGAAGCCTTCCCTTTGACTCACTGCTAAGCATTGCATAAGGGCTTAAATATTCCTGTTCCCACTTTTCAAGACTTTCACGAATAAGCATATTAACCTCCGGATTGTGTGCCATACTCTAAAAAATGTCTCTAATAGTATTATTCTTCAAGGCTTACTGATTTCCTTTTATTTTTTGTGAAAAAAGCAAGAAAAAATTAGAACTTCAGTCACTCCTCTGTTCTTTTTCCCATAAAAGAAGAATCGTCCGTAATTTATAGGTCCTTTTTTGAAAAGTTTTCCTATAAACGCCAAAGAACCTCTCCCTTATAGGTACTTTTCATAAGCAGTCCACCCATAAAAAAGAATGACGTTCCTTCTTTATAGGACAGGTCAGCATGAAAACAGCCTATAAAAAAAGCGCTTTCCTTGATCTATGGGAAAAAGAACAAAAAAAGCGCCTATAAGAATTCTTTTAATGTAGCCCTTATAGGAAATGGTTGTGATTTGAAGCGGTCAGGGACCAATATAGGTCCGCTTTCAACGAAAAACTCCGGCAGCTTAGCCGCCGGAGTCCCTCAAAAAAACTTCTCTTTATTTATTAACTTTTGAAGCGTTTTTCTTTAACTGATATCTTCTGAAAAGTTCTGCAGCTGCAGCTCCGAAAACTACTACAAGAAGAATCCACCACCATCCCATAGCTGCTTCTTCAGCATCAGCAGCCTTGGGAGCTTCTGCGTCCTCAACAGTTACTGTCTTTGTTTCGGGAGCATCTGCCTTGGGAGCTTCTGCTTCTTCGATTGCTACAACTGCTTCGGATTCTGTTGAAGCTTCGATAGCTTCTTCTGCAACTTCTTCAGCAACTTCTGTTGTCTCTTCAGTATTAGCTTTTGCTACAACATTTCCCTTTATTACTGGAAGGGTCTTCTCTTCCTTTTCGATTACTGCTTCAGGCTTCTCTTCCTTGTTTTCTGAAGGTCTTACAGCCTTTTCGTTTGCAATCTTTAATGCTGCGTCTGCTTCACTCTGAGCCTTTAATGCTTCAGATGTGGCGATTTCAAGTGTTTCCTTAGCACCGGCAAGTCTTTCTTCTGCCTTTGCAAGGTCTCTCTCTGCACGTTCCTTTGCTGTAGCGTCACAAGTCTTTTCGTTAACCTTTAATGCATTTACTCTTGCCTTTGCTGCTGTTAAAGCTTCTTTTGCTGCATTGTACTCCAAAAGAGCCTGTGCTTCCTTTTCTTTAGCTTCTGCTGCCTTCTGTGCTGCCTTTGCTGCTGCAACCTTATCAAATGTAGCTGAGTATGTTGCAAATTCTGCCTCGTCGATTTCTGTCATTGTAAGCTTGTTGTCTCTAAGAGTTACAAGTACTGCAAGGTTTGAACTGTTTTTGGTAAATGTCCAGTGTGTTTCTTCACCGTTTTCCCATTTCCAGTCCCAGTTACGATACTTGTTTTCAAGAGTCTTTTCTGTGTACTGGTCACCTATGAAGTGGCGAATCCAGTCAATAATTCCTGTGTAGCCGTCTGTTGCTTCTTCGTAATCTTTTGCATCGGCTTTGATTTCACAATACTGATCGTAGGATGTATCCATCTGATTCATAAGTGCCTTGAAGGTAGCAAGTTCGTCCTTATCAAGATACTTTACTTCTGCACTTTCGCCGTTTGCACCGTATACGTAATTTGTAATGTATGAAAGAGTTGTCTTGGACTCTGCCAATGCTGTCTGAGCCTTTGAAACTTCTGTTGCAGCGTCACTCTTTGCCTTGTTGGCACCATCGATTAATGCCTGGGCATCCTTTGCTTTCTGATCTGCCGCATTCTTGGCGTTTGTAGCATTGTCTTTTCTTGTCTGGGCATCCTGCTTTGCTGCAAGAGCTGTTTCCTTGTCTGCTGTTGCCTTTTCTACTGCTGCCTTTGCTGCGTCGATTTCTTCCTGTGTGTAGTATTTATACTCGTAATGTCCGAAAACAGGTAAGCCAACCCATTTTTTTGACTTAACATCGCCCGCCTTTTTCTCGGCTACTGTTTTGTTGTCGTTGTAAGCCTTTTCTGCTGTCTTGTAAGCGCTGTCTGCTGCCTTGTAATCCTTATCTGCAGCGTCGTAGTTCTTTTTCTGAGCGTCGCTTTCAGCTATCTGAGCGTTCTTTTCTGCTGTCTGGGCTGCGATAACAGCGTCGCTTGCTTCGTTAACTGTTTCCCGGTCTGCCTTAGCCTGTTCTAACTCTGCTTCCTTAGCTGCCTTGTCTGCTTCCAAAGAAGCTAACTCGTCAAGTCCCTTTACATCTGCAAGGTTAGCGATAAGTGCTTCTGCGTTTTCTGCCGCAACCAATGCCTTTTCATCAGCCAAAGAAGCTGCTTCTTCAGCGGTCATTCTCTCTGCCATAGCAGTTTCGTAAGCTGTCTTAAGAACTGAAAGCTTGGTTTCTGCTGCCTCAATTGCCTCCAATGCTGCCTTCTTTTCTTCCTCGTCTACAGCATTTGCAAGTTCTGCTGCTGCCTTGTCTGCTTCTTCACAGATCTTTTCATAATCAGCCAAAGCCTTCTCGTAAACACCTTCTGCTTCTTCATAAGCCTTATTGGCGTCCTCAGCAGCTTCCTTTGCAACGTCTGCTGCTGCCTGAGCCTTTGCTGCTTCCACAAGTGCATCGTTCTTATATGTCTTCTTTTCTGTCTCTTCCAAAGCCTTTGAAGCATCATCTTCTGCCTTGTCAGCCTTTTCTGCCAAAGAAGCAATGTCAGAAACATTTCCGGATACTGACTCATCTGTATTCTTTACAAGTGCTTCAAGATCTTCGG
This sequence comes from Lachnospiraceae bacterium, assembly GCA_045617745.1. GTDB lineage: Bacteria > Bacillota > Clostridia > Lachnospirales > Lachnospiraceae > UBA1258. Next base: position 3,716 of record JAZLJG010000250.1, read on the forward strand.
TCTCTTTGTTTCTTAACTCTGTAACAGCGTTTTCAGCATCATTAACCGCATCAATAGCGTCCACTACAAGAGTATCGATTGCATCATCCAAAGCGTTTTCTTTGGAAAGTTCTTCGTTCTCATAATTCTGGTAGCTTGTTTCGTCAGTCTTTACAACTTCAGTAACTGTTCCCTTCTCAAGCTTCTCTGCTTCCTTTAAAGCTTCTTGTGCAGCAAGCTGTGCTGCATATGCTGCTTCATCTGCTTCCTCGGCTGCTTCAACCGCGCTTTTAACTTCTTCGCCGGAAACGTTAAGTTCCATTGCTGCGTTAACGGAGCCATCTGCTTCTTCTGCAAGAGCTGCAACAGGCTGTAACATCATGCTTGCGCTGAGTACAACGGATAATGCTTTAACTGTTTTATTTCCTAAATTGTTTTTTCTCATCTTAATCTTCCTTCTCATCTCTTAAGGTGGTGTTTCATAACACCCGTTTTTGTCTTTCCGATAGTAAAGACAGAGGCGAAAAAGAAAAAGGTTCAAAAATTTAGGAAAAAAGTACCAGAAATTTTTCAAAAAAAGATCCGGCCAACCGGCCGGACCCTAAAAAAATCAATATCCTATAACACTCATGGCGCTGTCTTTCTTTTCATAAACAGGGATGAAATAATCATATCCCGCATCCACTGAAGGAATGATTGCCACCAGCAAATAACCTTCCGGCGTTGCATCCACAATACCGTAATCCAGAGGCTCTCCTTCCAACGCTGCTGCCACACCCTTACTAACAACATAGGTTCCCAAAAAGGATGTGTCAGGATGTTCGTTCAAAACTGCCCTTGTGGTCATTTCCCCGTCCTGAAGTCCCTCCGAGAAGTTTCCGTAGGTTGCTCTTCTGTATTCGGCAAGAGATGTGTGTGCGTACATATTGCACTCATACTGTATTCCGTTTCCGCAGGGCTTATCGTCCTTCCACTGTCCCTCATAACCTACAAAGGAAGTGGAGCCGCTTTTTGCGAAAGCAATTCCGTAGCCGTTTCTTTGGCCGTTTTCGTACTCACCGAAGTAGAAATAGTAACCGATTCTCTGAGAACCGTCCTCATTGGTATATATCTCACCGTAAGGATAGAGACCGCAGCCGGTTTTCGAGGAAGCTCTGTCAAAGCCTTCAGGGCTGTACAAATACTGTCCGGCGTACTGAGAAGTCGCAAGCGTATCCGCATCCTCGCTTCCGTCCAGAAGAAGCATGCTGTCCCAGTTTGCTCCCAGCATTCCCACTACAGGGTCATCTGCATTGAACACCTCTGAAAGATTTGCTTCCTGATTGCTTTCGAAATAAGGCTTCATGGCCTCGTATACCTTTGAAAGAAGATTCTTCTTTAAATTGAAAAACTTCTCGGCCTCATTTATTTTCTGTATCTGAGTATCATATCCGTCAGCATATACTGCTTTAAAGGATTCGGCTAATCCGTAAGCAGCTTCGAAATCCCCCTTATCCGTTAAAGACCACACTCTGTCGTCCACATAAGGATACATCGTCTCACAATAGGAGGCTGCACTGTCCGAATACTCCAGGCACTCGCTGAAAATGCCCAGCGCCTTTTCCAACATATCAGGATTATTCTCCTTTGTGGCAGTTTCATAAAGTTCCACGCCCCAGGTAATGCAGGCATCCGCAAGCGCAGGTTTTAATTCAGCGGGACGGGAAAAGTTCTCGTATCCGGTTTTTACATAATGATAGGTTTCAGAACCTTCACTGAATTCAGGTGCCAGCAGGAAAAAATCAATCCAGGACACCCTGTCATTCTCCATAAAGGAATTATTTCCCCGAACTTTTATCTCGTCATAAAGAGCATTGGCAACACTTTCAAAAGCTTCCTTTGCAGCCGCATCCGACCCGTTCATGGCACAAAGAACATATCCCTTGGCGGCCTCAACGTTTACTCTGTCAATCTTCAAAACCTTTATGTAGTTTTTTTCGGCCTTTTCATAATCCATGGCCTCATACTGCTTCTGCGCCTTGTTTAAAACACGTATTACCTTTTTCGAAGGTATGTTTAAAACTGCTATAAGTACCAAAGCAGCCACAAGAACAACACATACCCCGTACAGTAAAAATTTGTTTTCTTTTAACTTCATTATCTTCCCCTGTTATCCGAATATTGAAGTCACAATCGGAACCACGATTACCGTAAGGATTCCGGTTACAACTATTGCAAGTGAGCTCATTGCTCCCTGTATCTCACCCATCTCCATTGCTTTACTGGTTCCCACTGCATGGGAGGCCGTTCCTATGGCAAGTCCCTGGGCAACGGGTTCTTTTATCTTAAACCACTTCAAAAGTGTAGGTCCCAAAACAGCTCCGCTCATTCCCGCAACCGTAAGACATGCAACAGTCACTGCGGGAATACCGCCTATCTTCTCGCTCAAGGCAAGAGCTATTGCCGTGGTAACGCTTTTAGGCATTACGGAATGCAGCAAAACAGGACTCAGCTTCACGCAGGCTCCTATTCCCACCAACACAAATACATGTCCCAGGCATCCAAAGAAAATGGATATAAGTATCGCCGGCAGATTATCCTTAAGTTCCTTAACTCTTCTGTACAAAGGAATTGCCAGGCATATTGTTACAGGTGTAAGCCAGTATGTAAGCGTCCCTTCCGCATATCGGTTGAAATCCTCAAACTCAATTCCCGTAACCGACAAAAGAACGATTATAAGTGTGGAGGACAGTAAAAGCGGATTGAAAAGCGGTGTTTTTATTTTGCACTTTTCTTTGATCACATAAAAAAGCATGTACGCAAAGAATGAAAGCACTACCCCGAAGAAAGTACTCTGAACAATAAACTCACTCATTGTCTTTTCCTCTCTTTCTAAGCCTTATAATAAACTGTGCCACATGACCGGTTACAAAAATAACCACCACCGTGGAAACAAAGCTCATAAGCAAAAGAACCAGTATGTTTCCCCTTATGGCATCAAAGCTTGTCATCAGTTTAACCGTCGGAGCCACAAAGAAGAAGGGCATGATCTGCAGAAAAAAGTCCGCAACATCCTGAACCATATCAATCTTCACGATTCCCGTACACAAAAGAATAAACATCAGTATCAAACCGTAAACGCTTGCCGGAACCGGTAACGGAATAAAATATCCCAACGCTTCAGCCACCAGACTGACTATCAAAATAACCGTTAACTGCTTTAAGTATTTCATCTTAGGCACCCACCTTAGAAACAACAAAAGGCGGCCTTACAAAGCCGCCTCCACTCAGTGCAGGAAATGGGACTTGAACCCACATGTTATTGCTAACACACGGACCTGAACCGTGCGCGTCTGCCATTCCGCCATTCCTGCATGCAAGAGTTATTTTACTGTTTAGGGCATTTCTTGTCAATAAAAAAAGCCCTTATAAAAGTTCCTTTTATTTTTTTAAAAAATTTGCTTTTTTCTTATTGACACAGCCCCCCTCTAATGGTATTATCGTTCTTGCGTGTTGAACAACCGCCACGCGGAAGTGTCGGAACTGGCAGACGAGCAAGACTAAGGATCTTGTGATCATTGCGATCGTGTGGGTTCAAGTCCCATCTTCCGCAGGAATTAAGGCAAGCTTGATAGCTTGCCTTTTTTATTTTCTGGTTTAACCTGCTTTAACGTCCTCTCAGTTTACATAACTCATTCAATTTAGAAATATCAACCTCACATACTAATAAATTTCATAGCAATCCTTTTTCCTTAGTACGAATTTCCCCTTTTATTAATCATACGGCTAATAATTCTCCATATTATGTCTGATTATTAGTAATTCTAAGCCTCTTTCCAATTCGTATACTAATATTTTGCCTTTTCCTGAACTTTTATTAGTCTTTCCTTTTGAAAAAGCAGTCAAAACACTAATATTTCTTTACCTATTCTGTATTTATTAGTCAATGTTCTTTGGAAAACCTTTTTCGTACTAAGAAAAAAACGATCAAGAGAAAAATATTAGTGACACATCAAAAACAAACGGGCCTCGAGGCCCGGTTGCTTCCTTATTAATCCAGATATATAGTTTCATCCAGAAAACTCAGATATTCAAACCCTGTATCATAATATTCGCTTCTTATGCAGTTTCCCTTACCGTCAAACATCATCACATTGTAAAGGCCGCCGTTATCAAGAAAATATGATTCTTTTATTACGTTGCCTTCGCTGTCATACTCTGTGCTGTGGTCGGGATAGGTTGCACCATTCTCATTTCTATAGCACATCACTTTTGTAATATTACCGTTCACAGCCTCTTCTATCTCATATGTGTACTCACATTCTTTTGTTCCCTGGTATGAATTGTTTTCTACAAACTTAATCTTCCTGCCTTCGCTGTCATAAGCATACTCATAGATTTCATAAACATTACCTTCATTATCGTAGCTTAACTGCTTTGTAAGATTTTCGTTACTGTCGAAACTATACTCATATTTATAGAACAAAGAACCGTCCCCGTAATATGAAGCCTCGCTTATCTTGTTTCCTTTTCCGTCATAAGCACATTCCCCGTGGGAGGCTTTTGAGCCATCCGAATTGAAGTATGTGTACAAAAGAGTATTTCCGTTTCCATCGTACTCTGTCACCATATATACGGTATCAGAATAAGTATCGTAGTCGGTAACCTTTACCTTTTTACCGTTTTCGTCATACTCGGTCTCACTTTTGGATACTTCGCTTCCCGCCTCATCATATGAAATGAACCTTGTTTCATTACCGTTTTTGTCATATTCAATATAAGCGGATTTGTATGAGCCGTTAGCAAAACATGTCCGGCTGATTACTTTTCCGTCCTTGTCAGTTTCCTCTTCGTATGTATAAACCTTTTCTTCATAAATCGAACCATCAGGATTGAAGGCGGTGTTTTTTACCGTTCTTCCTTCCTTGTCGGTTTCATATTCAGTATGGGAAATAACCGAGCCGTCCATATCATAGGAAATAGTTCTGTAAAGACAGGCATGCTTTTCCTCTACGGTAGCTTCTTCCTTTTTTTCTCCGCCCTGTTCCTTAACTGTTTCTTCTGCCTTACCGGTTCCATTCTCCGCATTCTTTCCGCAGCCACCAAGTACAGCCAAAGAAAGCGCCAACACCACAAATGTCAAATAACGTTTCATATTCCTTCAAAATTCCTTTCCATTACACTTTTGTCGTAATTCTCCCCAGCACAATCTAATGCATTCTAACACAATTCAATCCAAAATACACCAAAACTTTCCATAAAGCCAAAATGAGGGGAACTTCCGTAAGAAGTTCCCCTCTCTATGTTTAACTCCCACACCACGATGAAAGATAAACTCTGTATTACGTTTTCTATCTGGTTTCGGATGTAAGGATTACGTCACCCTTAATCTCTTCTTCCTGAATCGCTTCTTTGGCTGCGTCCTCGAAGGACTGGAGAATATCCTCTGCCATCTCGATTTCAGTATCCGAAACCACTGAAATATTCACTTTACCGTTTTTCTTTAAATACCCTGAGTTCACTGCCGCCTTTGTAACTGCCTGAACCGCTTCCGCCACATCCATATTGGGAAAGTCTATGTCGGAATATGCTTCTGTTGCATCCTCGTTCTCATAAATCCATCCGATGATGTTTTCTCTGCCGTCACTGTAAAGAGTGATTTCTGGATTAATGGTTATCGTAACTTTGTAGGCGTACTTTGAAGGTTCTTCTTCAAGCTCTGTCGCCACAATCTCTTCTTTTACCTTTGGTGTTTCTTTGATTACTTGTTCTTTCTTTTCTCCTATAATTACAGTTTCTTCCGTATTGTTTTGAACCGATTCACTTGTATCAAGTGAGATCGTTTTGATTTCACAGGCTGATGTAAGCGCAAGAAGAAACGTAACTATAAAGATTGTTAAAATCTTTTTCATAGCATTCCTTTCGTACTAACAAAAAAACCTTGACTGAAAAGCACAGTCAAGGGTACCTTCGGCAACCGGCTGTCGTAGACAAATGTCTTTAGACCCTTGGCTTTGCGCCGCTACCTTTCGGTAACTTTGCTCTTATCGTTCAAATTCTAACGGAGTATACATCAGTTTTTTGGTTCTGTCAAACTTTTTTACCAAAATGAAAACACCCATGAAGGTCACGGGTGTTTTCTAAGAGGAGTTTTCTATATAGATTAACTTATAAGCTTAATATTATCCATTGCGATGTTATATTCTTTTCGCAATATGTCAATTTCTTCTGAAATATCTTCCTTCGGAGGGCCGTTTCTTAAATCCTCACACACATCACTACTGATATCACAAAGCTTCGAAAGACCCAGATTAAGACACATTCCTTTCATGGAATGAACAACCCTGAAGGCCTCTTCAAAGTTTCCTGTTTCATAGGATTTCTCAAAATCCTCCAGTGTGTTTTCAGAGGCAAATTTCAAAAGATATTTTACTATTCTCTCTTCTTTGTTCAGTCGGTTCAGAACTTCACTGTAGTCCGAACCAACCGCATTATAAAACTCATTAAGGGTCATAAACCAAACAACCTCTCATTCAACCGATACAAACGGAAAGCACTTTTTAAAACATGCAAGGAGCTTATCTGAAAAGACTCCGCATTCACCGTTCATAATCATGTCATAGGCTTCCCTCTTGGTGAAAGCCTTCTTGTAGCAGCGCTCATGGGTCAGAGCATCATAAACATCCGCTACCGAAACAAGCTGGGCCGCTATAGGAATATCATCACCCTTAAGTTTTTCGGGATACCCTCTTCCATCGTATCTTTCATGATGATATCTCGCTATCTCGTAGCTTGCTTTATAGTAATCCTCATCCCACACTCCTACGATACTCTTTATGTAATCACTTCCCAAAGTGGAATGACTCTTCATTGTCTCGTACTCTTCATCCGTAAGCTTTCCCGGTTTAAGCAAAATACTGTCGGGAATGGCAATCTTTCCGATATCGTGAAGTGCTGCCGCATCCGCAATAACGTCCACATCCGAAGATGTCAGACCGTATTCGGGATACATTTCCATCATTGCATTTGCAAGTTCTCTGGTGTATCCTGACACTCTCTGTACATGCTCTCCGCTTTCCAGGTTTCTGCTTTCCACCAGGTTTCCAAGCATATTTACTATCCTGTGGTTTGTGCGGCTAAGCTTTGCGGTCTGTTCTTTGACCTTCTGCTCCAGATTGTTTTTGTAGGAATAAAGATTCACTGCATTGGCAACTCTTGCCTTTACAATAACTGAGCTGAAGGGTTTCTTTATAAAATCAACAGCACCCAGTTCAAGACACTTCTGCTCTAAATCCTGGGAGTTGTCGGTTGTAATCATCAAAACGGGAATCTTTCCAAGAAGGTTATCTCTCTTCATGCCCTTCAAAACGTCGAGTCCACCGATTCCGGGCATGAATATATCCAAAAGAATTGCTGAAAGTTCATCCTTGTACTGACCGATCATTTCAGAAGCTTCATAACCGTTTGAAGCCTTGAGCACTTCATACTCACCCTCAAAAATGTCTGAAAGCATCTCAATATTCAGTTCCACGTCGTCAACAATAAGAATATTCTGCGCCATTATTATGCCTTTCCAATTCCCTGTTCACCCACGCTCTTATTATGCACCCTTCCTATTAGCGAAAAATCAGCAACAAAAACCGGAGGCTTCAAACGAAGCCCCCGGCTCAAAAACTTACTTAATTAAGGATTAAGTTCCATTATTGTGTTGGCATTCTCACCAAGATATGTCTCAGGAAGCTTGCCGTCCCAACCTGTTACGTAGTAGTACTCTACAAGTTCGGGATACATTGTAATCATTTCACCAAGGTTGCTCATGATGGCTGCGTCCTTGATACCCTGATATTCAGCTGCGTCAGCGCCGATTTTAGCAACTTCTGCGTCTGCCTTTGCTGCAATAATCTGTGCTTCCGCATCAGCGTCTGCTGCGATTTTAACTTTCTTTGCGTTTGCTTCGGCTTCGATAATGGCCTGTTCCTGTTCGGTCTGGGCACGAAGCTTGTTCTGTTCAGCTACCTGCTTTGCTTCAACAGCGCTTGTGAAGGAATCCGTAAAGTCGATATCTTCAAGGGATGTGCTTACAAGCTGTACATTGTACTGCTCAAGGCTCAGGGCAAGTACTTCCTCGATTTCCTTACTTAAGACGCCTCGGGAAGCGATAAGTGTTTCAGCATTGTATTTAGCGAATACACCTTTAACAGCTTCAAGAATCTTGGGCTGTACTACCTTTTCAAAGTAGTCAACACCGATTGTCTTGTAAATTCTCTGTGCGTTTGCTTTATCAATCTGATAGTTAACTGTGTAGGTTAAGGTAACTTCCTGAATATCACTTGAGAAACAACTTAATGCAAGTGAAGACTTCTGTGTACGGTTATCCATATTTATAACCTTTTTCCAGGGAGCCACAAAATTGATACCTGCTTCATAAGTAACATCTTCAACTCTACCGAAGGTTGTTACAACACCTGTATGACCGGTAGGAACGATTCTTACACAGCTTCCGATACCAAGAACAACTGCCAGACAGAAAGCAATGATTGAAAATGCGGTAAATGCATTTCTTGCGCCCTCCTGACCTGCGTTCTTTTTAATAATAGTAAAAATAAGACCAAGAACAGCAACAATAATTGCAAAAACTAATAATGCCATATAAAATTTTCTCCTTTTTATCTCCACGCGTTTTCGCGCTTTTCGTAATCGATAAATAAACTATACCAAAAAATAGTTAAAAAGCACATGTTCAAAATAGCAAAATACCCTTTAGTAATTTGCGAATTGATAAAAATAGTGTATAATCAAGAAAAAACAAGCGAGGACGTTATGGGTAAAAGATCAATTAAAGAGAATAAAAACATCTATCAGATAAGCCGTGAAAACGCAGGCCTTACACGTGACAAGGCTGAAGAACTCATGGAATATGTTTCTGCTGAAAGAATCGAAAAGATTGAAAGTGAAAAAACACTTCCCCACCCTGATGAAGTCATGAGAATGGCCGAAGTTTACAAGGCTCCCACATTATGCAACTATTTTTGTACTCACGAGTGCCCCATCGGCGAAAAGTATGTGGAAGAAGTTACCATGAAAGACCTTTCACAAATCACTCTCGAAACCCTTGCCGCCCTCAATTCACTTGATAAAGCAAAGGCACGTTTTATTGACATTACCGTTGACGGCGAAATCAGCGAAGACGAGCTTCCCGACTTTTTGCGGATTCAGGAAGAAATGGGCAAGATTGCTTCCACCGTTGATTCCTTAAAGCTCTGGATTGACCAGACTGTTGCCACCGGAAAAATCGACAAAAAAACACTGATGAAGTTTAAAGATGAGCTCAAATAACAATTCTTTATCCGAAAACTCCATAAAAGCGCTTCTTGCGGGAAGGTTAAAGGACCTTCCCGTATATTTTTATGAGGAAACCGATTCCACCAACACAAGGGCCAAAGAACTAATCGCAGAAGACTTCGTTAAATCCGCCCTTTTGGTGGCAGATTCCCAGACAGCAGGTCGTGGCCGCGTAGGGCACACCTTCCATTCCCCTAAGGTAACCGGAATATACATGTCCCTCATATTTACTCCCGACTCACTGGAGCATGCTACCCACGCCACCACAAAGGCTGCCGTGTGCGTTTTAGAGGCAATAGAGGAGCTTTACGGTATTTCTCCTCAGATAAAATGGGTTAACGATCTCTATCTTGAGGGCAAGAAAATCTGCGGAATACTTACCGAAGCGGTTACAACAGCCCCCAACAAAGGCTCTCTTGTGGTGGGAATAGGCATAAACTTCTTAAAAAGCCCTGTCCCGGATGATTTAAAAGACATAATCGGCTTTCTTCCTTCCAAATCCGATGTATCAAGGGAGATGCTTATCGCAAAAATCATCACTCTGCTTTTTAAAGAGCTTGAAGCCTTAAGTGACAATTCTTACATAAAAAAATACCGGCAGGCATCAATGCTTACCGGTAATGACATTACATATTTTGAAAATGATATCCAAAAGACCGCCACCGTTCTTGATATAGACGATGATGCGGGCCTTGTGGTAAAGCTCCCCGACAAAAGTATTAAAACCTTAAGAAACGGAGAGGTTTTCACTTTACGAAAGACGACGGGTTAAATCCGCGTCTTTCTTTTTCTTTTCTTCTTTTTCCTTTTCTTTGGCAAAAGAATCTTCAGCGATTATTTTAAAACGCTGGAAGCAAGCATCGAATACGGAAAGAATTCTGTCGCTGAAAAGACCGCATTCGCCGTTTTTAATCATGTTCCATGCCTCATCGATGGAATAGGCATCCTTGTAAACTCTCTTACTTACCAAAGCATCAAAAACATCCGCAATCGATACTATCTGGGCCTCTATCGGAATCTCCTCGCCCTTAAGTCCCTCGGGATAGCCCTTTCCGTCATATTTCTCATGATGGTAAAGGCAGATATTCTTACAATAGGTAAGGTATTCGCTGTCAGCAATAATCTGAAGTGTATCAAGAAGCTGCACACCCTTTATGGTATGTGACTTAATAACCTCAAACTCTTCAGCGGAAAGCTTTCCCGGTTTAAGCAAGATAGCATCGGGAATCGCTATTTTACCGATATCATGCATAGCCGAAGCTGATGTAATAAGCTCTGTTTTGTGGGTAGTAAGGCCGCAGTCAGGGTACATATCAAGCATCGTATTACAGATAATATTGGTATAGTCTTTGATTCTTTTGATATGCTCGCCAGTTTCCAGATCACGAAATTCCACCACGGAACTTAATGCATCCAGAAGCTCTGAATTGATTCTGGCAAGTTCCTCGACCTTCGCATTTAATGCGTTGGTCTTCTCTTCTACTGTGGACTCTAGCTGTCTTCTGTATTCATTAAGGGTAATAACATTGCGCATACGCTTTAATAAGATTTTATGATTATAGGGCTTACTTACCACATCGGTTACACCGTAATCAAAAACCTTAAGCTGCGCATCAATATTATCCTCCGCGGTTTCCACCACAATAGGAATTCCATTGGCCTCAGGAATGTTCATCAGTTCATCTAAAAACTGATACCCGTTCATAACGGGCATTTCCAAGTCCAGCAAAACAGCGACGATGCACTGGTGCTTCATCTGAATCACTCCTAATGCTTCCTCGCCGTTTTCTACGCATATAACATTATATTCCGATTTCAGAATTTCTTCCAAAATCAGACGATTTACCTCTTCATCATCAGCAACAAGGATAGTATCCTTAAGCATAGTCACCTCCGAATGCCTTAGAATAATTCACTAAGAACATCAACTACACCCTGGTACGCATCCATAAGCTTTTCATGATTCTCTTTAACAAAATCAATATGGCCGGCTTTGCCTTCAAGTTCCGAAGCCTTTGCCATTTCCGAAAGACCGTCTGCACCAATCTGCTTTGCAGCGTTTTTGAGACCGTGAGCTTCAATAATATAGCGCTCCATGTCTCCGTCTTCCATAAGTTTTTTCATGTAGGGGATCTTTTCGTTACCCTCTTCCAAGGCAGTTTCGAGAACCTCCTTATAGATGTCCTCATCACCGATACAAAGTTCCATTGCCTCTTCGAGATTGAAGCCGTGATTAGCCAAATCCTGTATTACCATTGCGCTCCTCCTTTTTGGATCTTACCCCCGTAACTCCTAAGGTTGTGCACTATTCTTCTTTTGAAGCTTCTTTTGAAGCTTTCTTTGATTTCTTTTCTACGGAAATATCGTATTTGTTCTCTTTCTCTTTATCCTTATCCTTTTCTTTGGCCTTCTTTTCTTCTTTGGCCTCCTTTGCTTCCTGTGTTTCTCTGTCGGCTCTTAAGGAATCCACGATTTTTTCAATCATCAGTTTCCTTACGAAAACATCGCAACCCAGTTTGCAAATAAAGGAATAAAGCTTTAAGTAATCCTTGTCTCCTTCCGGAGCATCCTCAAACTTCGTCATAGCCTCTTGATACTGACTTACGACATCATCCCTTATAATTCCGAGTTCTTCCTTTTTATCATCGAAAATCTCTTTATAAATTTCTTCGATGCCAAAGTCCATACCCTTGCCAAAGAACTTATCAATGACCGGGTCCAGAAGCTCTTTTATATCATTTATCTGTAGTATACTCTTGAAGTAATAAACCATAATTAAAACAAGAATATGTTCCTTGGAATACTTCTTTTTGACCGGTGAAGGAATAACCTCGTTCTTTGCGTAGTTATTAATCATGGTCTTGGTCATAAGCTTTTCCTCGCCTTTATTGCGGGTGCTGGCCTTGAGCCTGTCATCCATAAAGGTGGTAACCTGGTCCATGTACAAATCAATGTTGGGAATGTCTTCGGGCTGAATGTATGTCATCCTGTCGAAGCTTTCTATTATGCTGTTTAACAAATCATTTGTATCTATTGTCATGACACGTCATCTCCATACCCTATTATAAGGTATTCAAAACCACTACTCAAGGGAAAGATAGATTTTCTAAACATCTTTACTTTAAAACTTTAGTATGGTAAAATTGTCGTGAGTGAAAGTATATTTCCTAGGAGGGTTACTATAAATGAACAAAAAAATTAAAACAGATGCGGTCGATCATCTTTTTGATGCCATCTTGCTTCTTGAAAACCGCGAAGAGTGCTACAGCTTTTTCGAAGATTTATGTACAGTAAACGAACTTTTATCTCTTTCCCAGCGTTTTGAAGTTGCTTCAATGTTAAAGTCAGGAAAGACCTACATGGAGATAGCTGAGAAAACGGGCGCTTCTACAGCTACCATAAGCCGTGTAAACCGTTCACTTAACTACGGTAACGACGGATACGAAATGATTTTCTCACGTATGAACAAATAAGCATTCAAAAAGCCGGTACAACAATGTACCGGCTTTTTCATTTCTCCCCAAAAGGAGCAGTGCATACAAATGCACCGCTCCAAAAGCTTAGCCGAAATCAGCCGGTATACTGTGAAGTATCTTTCCAACTCCCTTTATGAATTTGAAAAAGAAAACCAGCACAATAATCCATGTGTAGTTTGTGGGCATCAAAAATATGCAGATAAGTCTTTCCTTTATATTCGTCCCCCACATGATTGCCAGCACTATGTCAGTAATTACCGAAACCGGTATGGCTGCAAAAAAGAACGCAGCACCTATCTTGTCGGCCATCACAGATGAATTCTGTCCGGTGGACAAAACCTTAAATAAAGTGAAGCAAAAAATTTGGATAAACAATGTTATCACCAGTATTTTTAAATATCTGTTCATTCTTTTACCTTTTATTTCAGCCTATCAGAATCATGCACTGCTACATAATAAGTTGCGGGAGCATGTCCGTCTCCTACCAGATTCTCACCCAGAACCTCAGGCAAGTCTACATCTGAGTCAAAGCCTACTCCTCCCAAGAAAAGAAGAATTGCGCCTGCAAACTTTGAATTCCAGAATTCCGGAAGCAATTCACTTACATTATCCTTTTCTGTCTGTGAACCGGCAAGCGCTTCAGCTCCGAACTGGAAGAACATTGCAAGTGAAGGATAAACCTTCCAGCCTTTGTGATTTCCGAAAAAGAGAGTTTTTCTTTCTTCAAACGAGCAGTATCGCTTACTTCTCCATGAAAACATATTATACTGATCATCGTCAATATTCTGGCTTCCTGCTAAATCGAAAACTTCGCTCCAGCTTCCCGCACACGACTTCACTATACGGTCAATGGCAGAATTTATCAAGCCTTCCTCTAACGCATTATAAATTGTATTTCCGGTTCTGTATTTCCAAACACCTACCAAAGACTCTTCACCAAGTTCGAACTTTTTGGTACGTCCAAAACGCCTGAATCCCCATTCTTCTGCAGGAAGATATGTAACAACATCACGTCTGTTTACAATGTTGAATATCGAACTGTACTTAGAATCGTTAGCGCTACTCTTTACCGTTGTCTCGGGTGTTGCAAATGTATAACCATATACGTTGTATCCGTCATCAATAAGTCTTGAGGAAAGAATATTGGCAATAGCCGCACCTCTTGAGTGTCCGGTTACCCAGAACACTACATCGGACTTATCCTGAACGTTTGTGCTTACATAATTATCCACGTATGATTTAATTCTTTCTTCCGCAGTGTAGAAGCCCTTGTGGTAGTCATTCTTCCATACATCGGGATCTCCCATATCAAAGTTACTGCTCCACTCTTCGATAGTTCCGTTTGTACCTCTTACTACTACCGCAACAATTTCCTTTGTCACGCCGTCATATGTAACCGGATGAACACCTACCGATACTTCCGAAATGTCATCATCAGAGTAGCTGTTCTTCAGTTTGTAATTCTTGATTGAATTAAACTCATGAACTTCAAGCATCTTCTCACATGTTGTTGCGTTTGCATTTGCACCCTTGGTGTAATTAAATCCGCCTTCATTGTATATATTATTTGCAAGCATTAAGGATGCCGAACATACTCCGTTATCATAACCGGTGGAATCGCCAAAGAACTTTCTTAAGTCCATAGTATAAGTAGCGTCTGCAACAGTATAATATCCGGACATCTTTCCTTTAAACACATTATCCATAGGGAGGATATCAGTTGAATCACCTATACCATCAAAATCCGAATCCTGTTCAATCGGGTTGGAGTGAATCTTTCCCGTAACCTTTACCTGGGTTTTGTCGGCATTATATTCGTATTTAAGTTCACATACTTCCTCGCCATCAAGAACACCATCTCCGTCGGTATCAGGATTGTTTTTATCAAGCTGAATTGTCACTCCTGTGAAAAGAACCATATGGTCTTCATAAAAATCCGGAAGTCCATCCTGATCACTGTCTGTTTCAATGTCGATTTTTTCATTGATATCTTCAAAAATCTCAGAAAGCTTACTTGAATCAGATGCAAGATAGAACTTGGCTCCTGTATCCTCGGCCATAGGTTTTAAGTATCTTGTAAAATATGTTGAGCTTGAAGTGCCAAGGCCTACGGTATAAAGTCTTACACCTGCATTGTTTGCCGCTGTTACGGTTGCAGAATGTCTGCTTACATCGTGAGCATCACCGTCGCTTAAAACAACCATCATTTTAAGAGTTGTATCCTCATCAGACTCGAACAATGAAAAGCCATTGTTGATACCTGCATACATATACGTTCCACCATATGCCTTGAAATAGGAAGTAGTAAGGTATTTCTTTGCTTCCTCTTTGTCGGTTGTAAGGTTCTTTGTGTAAACGGTAGTGGAATTCTCAAACTTTATCACACCAACCTTGCTGTTTTTGGGAAGGTTGTCTATAAGTGTTCTTGCTACGGAAAGTCTCTGGTTTGAGGGATCGTTCCAGTCCATGCTTCCCGAGTCGTCAATAACAAGCACCACCTCAACATCCGAAAAGCCTGTCGTTGCCCAGGTATCCTGCCAGGTGAATGATTCCTCATAAACCTTTCTGTCGATAAGTACATACTTAGAAAAATGAGGTGTCACTGCCGTAGCCACATTGCCGGTTACAGTAGTTTCCAGCGGGATAAGCTCCTGATTTTCCTCATCCCAGTAGTAGATCACCGGATCAAAATCAGGATCGTCAAGTAAACCTTCATCGAATTCGAATGTGATTACAGCGCCCCCACCGAATGTTCCATCTACCGAAAAGTCATACACACCGCCAATATAACCGGGCATAGTTTCGGGGAAGAATAAATCGTCCTCATATTTATTTATGGCAAGAGACTCAACCTGCTCACCCTTTAAATTAACCTTTACCGAAACCTTGACCGTATCTGATACTTCCGAGTATATCACCGTTTCAAAGTATTCGTTAAAGGAAAGAGGGTCTGTTCCCATCTCCACTTCTCTTCCATCCGATACAGCATCTCCGTCAGTATCGTACAAAAGAGGATTTGTTCCGTATACATTTATTTCATCTGCATCCGACAGGGTGTCACTGTCAGAATCTGCACTGTTTGGATCTGTTCCAAGAGCAATTTCCTGTATATTTGTAAGACCGTCACCATCATTGTCCGTCTTTGCATCGGAAACAAGAGGATCTGTGAAGGTTACAAATATTTCATCATAGTCGTTTATTCCGTCTCCGTCGGTATCAGGATTATTCTTGTCCGTTTCAAAGATTTCTTCCATGAAATCCTTAAGTCCGTCGCCATCACTGTCCTCTGAAAAATCCGGAATCTCTTCATCATCGTCGGGCTCAAGTCCCTCCATGTAATCGCCATAAGTAGTAAGTCTGGCATTTGTTATAACATTATCTTTTGTACCGTTTGAACCATTAAAACCGATTGTAACAAATGAACCGGGGTTAATATTGGCGTTATAACCACTGTTCCTTATAACGTAATGATTACCTTCATGAGACTCAATCACACCGTTCCAGATTGTATCTATATTTCTTTCATAATCAAATTCAAGAACCCAGTCCTCAAGAGCGGCATCCTTGTTGTTTGAAAGTTTGATTTCTGCCGTAAATCCATGTCCCCAGTCGTTAAGTACATTGTACTCAACACTGTAATCTTTCTCACTGCTCTCTTTCTTAAAGCTGAGGACATCCACATCTGCCGGAAAACCTTCAAATGATTTGTTTACAGACAAACCAAACTCAATTTTTGCACTAGGCGCAATATCCTGATTCCATCCACCATTCTTTACAAGAACGACGCCTTCTTCAGCCATAGCTACTTCCGCATTCCAGATGTTAGAAAAAATGTCCTCTGTTTCCAAAAGAAGGTACCAGTCATGGAGCACTTCGCCTGTCTTGTTTTCAACAGTTACCGAAGCGTTATAACCGCCTTCCCAGAAACCGGTCAAAAAAAATGTAACTTTGTAAGAATCGGTTACATATTCCTTTACTGTGGTTACTCCATCCCACAAACCATCCTCTTCTTCAGTCGCGGGCGCAACTTCTTCCTGAAAATCGGATGTGTTAAGGGTTTCGAAGCCTTCAACGGCTTCTTCTGTTTCATTTCCGAGGTCTGACACCACCTCTTCTTCGATTTCTGCTTCAAAAGCAGAAACACCCGGGTCTTCGACCTGTTCGTACACTTCCTCTGCCGTTTCAATATCGGCAGCATAGGAAGGTACCTGATTTAGATTTGCTGCCAGCATAGCTGCCAAAAACAAAGCTAAACCTCTCTTCATTTGTTTCTTCAATTCCTAGTTCTCCTTTCTTATTGTCCCCTTTTACAAAGTGACATATTATCGCATATTTGATATTTTTGCAAAGAAGTATTCAATTTTGTATGATTCTTATGCGATTGTCACGCAGCTATTTACGATTTAGTATGGACAAAAAAAGTGGCTGTCTGCAAAGACAGCCACTTTTCATCAAAGACAAGTTTTTTATTCTTCAGTTTTCTTTTCTTCCCTGTTCATCTCGCAGGTTCCCTGGAACAGAGCCTGTTCATCCACAATAAGGTTCTTGGTATGAAGGTTAGCAAAAATACGTCCGCTGGAATTTGCTTCGATTCTTTCCGTAGCAAACAGCTCACCGTGGGCTTCGCCGCCTATAAGGATGTTTTTGGCTTCGATTCTGCCGTCCACATATCCTCCGTTACCGATAATAAGTGTTCCTTCCGAAATGATGTTTCCCTTAACAGAGCCTTCAATACGTACGGTTTCTTTGGTTCTCAAAGTTCCTTCAAACTCTGTTCCTTTACCGATTACACTGTTAACTCTGCTTGCAAGATACTCGTCTGCTTTCTTTCCCATAATTGTCCCTCCTAGCCGTCAATGGCCATAACCTGCATGGGATCCATATACTCGCCGTTATAGGTTATCTGATATCCCATATAAATATTATCCTCTCCGCCTACAAAAAGAATGGTCCCCTTCACTACCTCGTCGCCGATGGTAACCTTGGGGTCCGCAGCGTTTCTGTAGATGGTAAAATATCCGTTACCGTGATCTATGGTAATGCATCTTGTGAAGATTTCATCTTCCGTAATGGCTACCACCTGTCCTTCAGCAGTTGCTACCACATCCGAGGCTCCCGACATTTCAAATACCGCAATAGGATTCTCTTCCACTGCCTTGTCGGACTCTGTGGTGTATCTGTCTCCCACATCATAATTGAAGTAGCCGGCCGGTTCTTCTTCAGGTTCATCCATTACCGAAATATCCACAATAACCGCAGCTCCCGTCAAAGGAAATCCTGAAGGGATATGGCGCTTGGCGCTTTCTGCTTCTTCCTCTTCTTTTTCCTTAAGAGCCATGGCTACGGAATTACTGAGTATCTCGTTTTGGGAAGTAAGTTCTGCCTTTTCGTTACCCAGCGTTTCTATCATGGCGCTTTGTTCATTGATAATACCTCTAAGAACCATCAGCTTGCTTTCAACCTGATTCAGCTCATAGAACTCGAAGGCTGTAAGGCCCACACCTATCAAAACAACAAGTATGGTAGTGACCAAAGAAACCCTGAAGATATTAAACCTGGAGCGGTAGAATTTACTCTTTTTTACCGAATAATCGGATGTAACCGCAATCGTATAATGTTTTTTTATCTTTCTATGTTTTCTTCTCATAAAAGTACCCTGGCAAATCGCCCTAATCTCACCTATTTTAGCAGACTTTACGGGATATGGCAACTTTTGAAAAAATGTTTAGTTCACCACTTTACTTTTCAAAAGCGGTGTGCTAATCTTAAGTTGTTGCGAGGTGCAACGCATTATTTTTGGAGGTATCTGTAATGAACAAAGGTACAGTAAAGTGGTTCAACAACCAGAAGGGTTACGGTTTTATCTGTGACGAGTCCGGTAAAGATGTATTCGTACACTACTCAGGATTAAACATGGAAGGTTTCAAGTCTCTTGAAGAAGGCGCTTCCGTAGAATTTGACGTAGTAGACGGCACAAAGGGACCTCAGGCAGTAAACGTAACAAAGTTATAAGATTAAGTACTAGCGTCTTATACACTTAATCAGCTACACGATGTGCCTTTTCTAGTATAGAAGATATTTAGAATTAGCAATACGGTTTTTTGATTTAAGTGAGGGGAATCCTAAATTAAGTACACGAAATGACTTCGAGTAGTTCGAAGTCATTTTTGTGTTTAATAAGCTATCATGCAGAAATTTAAAACGGGATTTCAAGGGAAAAGATAAAAAAGTGGGGAAAATGCATTTATGGATTTTCCCGACTTTTTTATCTTTTCCCTTGGAAATTTGTGTGGAACACAAATTTCTATAGGATAGCCAAAATACAAAGGGGCAAAGAAACCAAAGTTTCCATTTGCCCCTTTGTTTTTTGGCTATCCTATAAAATCCCGTTTTTAATTTCTTACAGATAGCTTATTAAACGCAAAATCAGGGCCCGCTCCGCGGACCCCTCATAATCATCAAAGAGCTGCCAATATTTCCACAAAAAAACTCAGTACGAAAATAACTCCCAGCGCTATCATCCATACCACGGATAGCACCTTGAAAAAGTGGAAATCTTTGGCAATGGACTTAAAACTGCTGTTCATTTCACTTAAAACAGCATCTGTTTTTGACATTGTGTTATTATTCGCAGCATACCCGCTGGAAACTGCCTGTCTTTCTGCCATTATCCTGGCTGCACTGCCGGCAAATCCGTTTACCTCAAGAAAAGCTTTCTTTGCTCCATCCTTCTGCTCCTGAGTATAGGAATCCCATTCCTCTTTGGTAATTCCCATAGGAACAAAAGTTCCCGAGCATTTCGGACACTTCGAATCCCCGTCTGTCTCTACGCACCAGAAGTTGGCGCACTTCGGACAATAAACAATTTTTCCCATAAATATAACCTCCATAACATCAACGTAGAACTTTCCCCACCAAAAAGAATATCATTCCGAAAAAACAAAAACAAGGTCCAAGTTTCCTTGGACCCTGTCATACTATTTGTACTTTTGTGCAAGATATTTGTATTCAATATTTCCGCCGTATAAATCCAGCGCACTGCCTACTGTAAAATTGATTCTTCCGCCTGTAATCTTCTCGATTAAATCAATGTCAGAAAGAGTGGTAATTCCGCCCGCATAAGTAATAGGTTTATTACCTGCCCTGGCCGCATCACCCAGTATGTGAATCAGGCATTCATCCACGCCGTGGCGTTTGCCTTCCACATCAACACCATGCACTAAAAACTCGTCGCAGTACTCACTCAGGTGCTCGAAAACAGCCGGAGTAACTCTCATATTGGTAAACTTCTGCCAGCGGTCCGTAACAACATAATAGTCACCGTTTAAAGCCCTGGCGCTTAAATCCAGCACCACATGGTCTGCTCCCACAGCGTACCTTAACGCCTTGAGGTTGTCAAAAAGAATTGTCCCGTCCTTAAACGCATAGCTTGTCACTATTACGTGGCTTGCTCCGGCTGCAATGTATGACTTAGCGTTAACAGCGTTAACGCCTCCGCCTATCTGCATTCCGCCCGGGAAGGCTTTTAACGCATTAAGTGCCTCATCTCTGGTGGCCTGATAGTAATCGGAATCTTTACCGTTAAGCAAAATAACATGAGCGCCGTTTAAGCCGTCTTCTTTGAACAAAGAGGCATAATAAGTGCTGTCCTTTTTCGATACAAAATTCTCGCTGGCGTAGTCTCCCTCATCGGAAAGGCTTGCGCCTACTATCTGTTTTACTTTTCCGTTGTGAATATCAATACAAGGTCTGAATTTCATATACTCCCCCGGCTATGTATCAGCCAATAACCTGTGTCATATCATAAAGTCCCGCAGGCTTTCCCGCAAGGAACTTTGCTGCCTGCACAGCTCCGTTTGCAAACAAAGCCTTGGAATATGCGGTATGGGTAATGGTAATTACCTCATCAACTCCCGCAAAAATGATTTCGTGCTCACCTACGATGCTTCCGCCTCTAACCGCTGAGATTCCGATTTCTTTGGGATCTCTTTTCTTACGTTCCTGTGAGCGGTCATATACATAATTATACTCTTTGTTGAGTTCTTCGTTAATGGAATCGGCAAGTGCAAGAGCAGTTCCCGAAGGAGCATCCAGCTTCTGATTATGGTGTCTCTCCAGAATTTCAATATCAAATCCGGCAGGTGCAAGAACAGCTGCCACATTTTTAAGTTCCTTAAGAAGCATGTTTATTCCAAGGGACATATTGGCGGATCTTAATACTGCCACCTCTTTAGAGCATAGCATAACATTATTAACCTGTTCTTCGGAAAGGCCTGTTGTACAAAGAACAAGGGGCATTTTATGAGCCTTGCACCAGTCAAGAATCTTGTCTACCACCTTTGCACTTGTAAAGTCGATTACAACATCCGCTTCCACATTACAGTCTTCAATATCCGCAAAAACAGGATAACTATTGGTGATTATATTATTGTTGGGATCGATTCCGGCTACGATTTCGCATTTAGGGTCATTGTTTACAAGTCCTGTAATAACCTGGCCCATTTTGCCGTTGCAGCCGCGCATTATAATTCGTGTCATTTCTTTTGCCTCAGTCTTTCGTAAGATCGTTGAATTTGATAACTGACTTGGGTGCTACTTCGATACCATAGTTTCTAAGGGATTCCTCAAGTCTTTCAACATTTGCGCCTTCCATTTCGGTAAGAGGAAGTCTTAAAGGACCTGCCTCCATTCCCATAAGGTTAAGTGCTGTCTTAACGGGAATAGGATTTACCTCGCAGAAAAGGCTCTTTATAAGGTCAATTGCTTCCAGTTGGAGTTCGCGGCTCTTCTTTACGTCACCGTTTAAGTAAGAAGCGACGATTTCGTGGGTCTTTGCGGGAGCCACATTTGAAAGAACGGAAATAACGCCAAGTCCGCCAAGTGAAAGAATGGGAACTATCTGGTCGTCGTTTCCTGAGTAAATTGCAAAATCCTCAGGCATAATTGATGCAAGAATCGCAATCTGTGAAATGTCTCCGCAGGCTTCCTTAATAGCTACAACGTTTGAAGCACGCTCAGCGATTTTCTTAACTGTTGCGGGCTGGATGTTACAGCCTGTTCTTGAGGGAACATTGTAAAGGATTACAGGAATCGTTACTGCCTCGGCAGTCTTTACGAAGTGCTCCACAAGACCCTTCTGGGTTGCTTTATTATAATAAGGAGTTACCAGCAAAAGAGCATCGGCTCCTGCCTTCTGTGCTTCTTTTGAAAGGTAAATAGCTGTCTCTGTACTGTTGGAACCGGTACCTGCAATAACAGGCACACGTCCGTTAACCTTTTTAACCGTGTGACGGATTACATTTAAGTGTTCCTCGTGGGAAAGGGTTGAAGCTTCACCTGTTGTTCCGCAGGCTACGATTGAATCGGTTCCGTTTGAAATCTGGAACTCAATCAGTTCGTCAAGCTTTTCGTAATTTACTTCTCCGTTGGGTTTCATGGGTGTTACCAAAGCAACTGCTGCTCCGGTGAAAATAGGTGTGCGCATAATGTCTCCTCCTTTAAGCTGCGGCGATGCCTCGCCATTTATGTAAGCACACGGTATAAAAAAACGACCAGTCGTTAAATTACGGTTGGTCGCATACACTCAAAATTTATTGATAGCTCCCCATCCCATAAAGGGATGACAGTCATACACCTTTTCGATGCATGCCCAGGACCCGGGGTTCGGAAAACCCGTTCCTTCGGCGTCGTACCCTTTCTTCGTGCTTCTTCTGTGTCCGACACATCCGCACAAATACTGATGCAAAACGCAACCTCTACCGTGTTCTTATTTATTTGAGTGCTATGCTAACACACTAAAGTATCCGTGTCAACCGCATTAGCCGAATAATTTTCCAAAAAATTCGGATATTTTATTAACTATCTCTGAAATCTGCGAAAGAGTTTTCTCCGCTTCCTGTATCCTTCCGTTCAGTTCATTAACATCGATAGTCCTCAGGCTGTCGATGGTAGGCTTCAATTCCTGATAATATCTGTAACCGTAAAGGCCCGCAAAAGCCAGTGCCCCCATAAGACAAAGAACAAGCACCAAAAGAACTATAAGAAGCATTCTGTTTACTATCATACCTTTTCGTAATCTTTCTATATCTTCCTGCATAGACCTGCTCTCCTTTATTAATTACTTTCTAATCATTTTAGCACAATCTCACCCTGTATAAAAGGAAACAGTTCTGTATACATATATTTGTAGAGTTTTTTACACAGAAACCCCCTTAAAGTACCAATTTTGGTGGTTTTTACATTGATAGGTTAACATACGGGTGATATAATTTCACAGTTGATGAAAAATTGATTGTTTAGAAAAGAACGAGGTTTTTATGTTACAAAAAAGAGAAGACATTCGTAACGTAGCAATTATCGCCCACGTTGACCACGGCAAAACAACACTGGTTGACGAGCTTTTAAAGCAAAGCGGCGTATTTCGTGAAAATCAGGAAGTTGCGGAAAGAGTAATGGACAGCAACGATATCGAGCGTGAACGTGGTATCACCATTCTTTCCAAAAACACAGCAGTTATGTATAAAGGCACCAAAATTAACATCATCGATACCCCCGGCCACGCTGACTTCGGCGGAGAGGTTGAGCGAGTATTAAAGATGGTTAACGGTGTAATCCTTGTAGTAGACGCATTTGAAGGTCCCATGCCCCAGACAAGATTCGTTCTTACAAAGGCTATGGAGTTAGGTCTTCACGTAATCGTATGTGTCAACAAGGTAGACAGACCCGAAGCAAGACCTCAGGAAGTTATCGACGAAGTTCTTGAGCTCTTCTTAGACCTTGATGCATCCGACGAACAGCTTGACTGCCCCTTCGTATTTGCTTCCGCAAAAAGCGGTTTCGCTTCTTTGGACCCGGATAAAAAGGGTGTAAACATGGAGCCTCTGTTCGACACTATAGTAAATTACATTCCCGCTCCCGAAGGTGATCCCGAGGCAGGCACACAGCTTCTTATATCCACCATCGACTACAATGAATACGTAGGCCGTATCGGTGTAGGTAAGGTTGACAACGGTAAAGTATCAGTAAACCAGGAAGTGGTAATCGTTAACCACCACGAGCCCGACAAAATCAGAAAAGTAAAAGTTTCAAAGCTTTACGAATTTGACGGTCTTAACAAGGTAGAAGTCAAAGAAGCAGGAATCGGAAGTATTGTAGCAATTTCCGGTATCTCAGATCTTCACATCGGAGACACCCTTTGCGCAGTAGATGCACCCAACCCCATTCCTTTCCAGAAAATATCAGAGCCCACAATTGCAATGGACTTTTGCGTAAACGACTCTCCTCTTGCAGGTCTTGAAGGTAAATTCGTAACCTCACGTCACCTTCGCGAAAGACTCTTTAGGGAGTTAAACACAGACGTTTCCCTTCGTGTAGAGGAAACAGATTCCACAGACCGTTTCAAGGTATCCGGACGCGGTGAGCTTCACCTTTCCGTTCTTATCGAAAACATGCGTCGTGAAGGCTTCGAATTTGCCGTAAGCAAAGCCGAAGTATTATACAAAACAGATGAAAAGGGCAAGAAGCTTGAGCCCATGGAAACAGCATACGTAGACGTTCCCGAAGAATACTCAGGAACAGTAATCGAAAAGCTTTCCCTTCGTAAGGGAGAACTTAAGGAAATGGGTCACGCAAACGGCGGCTTTACAAGACTTATCTTCTCCATCCCCTCAAGAGGACTTATCGGTTACCGCGGAGACTTTATGACAGATACCAAGGGTAACGGTATTTTAAACACAATCTTCGACGGCTACGGCCCTTACAAGGGAGACATTGCTTACAGAAGCCAGGGTTCGCTTATCGCTTTCGAAACAGGTGAATCCGTAACCTACGGACTTTTCAATGCCCAGGAACGTGGTGTTCTCTTTATCGGTGCAGGTGAAAAGGTATACGGCGGAATGGTTATCGGCCAGACCGGTAAAACCGAAGACGTGGAAGTTAACGTATGTAAGAAGAAACAGCTTACCAACACCCGTTCTTCTTCCGCAGATGAAGCCTTAAGACTTTCTCCTCCCAAGATTCTTTCTTTGGAGCAGGCCCTTGACTTTATCGACACAGACGAGCTTTTGGAGGTAACCCCCACAAAGCTTCGTATCCGTAAGAAAATTCTCGATCCCTTACTTCGTAAGAGAGAGAACTTCAGATTAAAACAGATGAATCAGCAGTAAGGAAAAGGTATTTAATACATCGCTTGAATAATTGAAACACAAAAATAAAGTCTGTCAAGGGTATATAAACAGCAAAAAGAAGCTGCCCTTGACAGACTTTATTTTTGTGTTAAATGGTAATCAAGCGATGTATGAAATACTATGCGTATCGCATGATGTTAAGCGCGAATTCATTCATTTGACTGGCAAAATGCCGTAACTAACAGGATTTACCGGTAAAAGCACGACTACTAAGGTTTTAGTAAGTCCTACATATCTTTGAATCGACATTATGTTAACCAATGCCGGATTTTAGTGTCATTCGGTTAACATAAAATTCCCAATCAATATGGTCTCCCTTATAAAAAAATCAATTACATAATATTATCAGCAGAAAAAGAAGCCTTTTGTAGCTTATAAGCAAGCGGCTGTTCAAGTCTTTGCGAAAAATTCGCAATTAGCTGTTCCCCGCCGGGTATACAAGTTTACATAACACAAAAAACAGGCTCTTTTTTGCTGACTAAATTGCAGCATAACTATTTTTATCAGTTATTCCGCCTGTTTTACTCACTCCTAATAGTAAAAAACCTGCAGCGAACATACTACTCCATTCATCGCCTGATTTCCCTTTGACACATAAAAAGACTGTCAAGGGCAGCCGCTTTTAAGCTGTTTATACCTTTGACAGTCTTTTATTATGTGTTTTAATCAATTAAGCGCTGAATAGAAACTCATTAATATGCGTTGAAATAAACAGCCACATCTGTGTAATTGTAACCGTTCTTCTCATAGGAAACTATATCCTTATCTGCTGAAGCGGAGTCATAGCCGGCTACTACTATTTCACCACCATCAATCTGTCCGTTTGAGTTGTCATCGTTGTAAAGAAGGAACCATACATTTGCGATAGTAGGCTGCTTATCAAAAGAACACTTGTAATAAACCTTGGAATCGTCCTCATGGTCCTTTTCAATGGTGCCCTTTACGGCAGGATAGTAAGCAGGATTAACATATATATTCTCCATCTTTATCTCATCCACATCTTCAGGATTGGGAAGCTCCCAGTTCTCCCAGATTACATCTGTAGCATTTGGCGCAATATTGTAATTGCCGTAGGATTCACCTCTGAAAACTTCAACACCGTCCTTGTAAAAAACAAGGTCATAAACAATATCAACATCCACAGAATTAGGATTTGTTACAAGCCCCGTAACAGTATTGAATCCGTTGGGATTATAAAGGTCACACCACAAAAGAACAGGATCCTTCAGTTCGTCAGGGTCTTCCATCTCCTCCAAAACCTCGGGAGCTTCTTCCACTGAAGAAACAGGCGTTTCTACCTGCGTATAGTCATCAACAGGATCCTCCGAAGCAGATACGGAAGAAACAGGTTCCTCTACTACAGGCTTTCCCTTACAACCTGCAAAAGCAAAGCAGGCTGCCAAAGCCGTAATTAAAAAAATACCGGTAATCTTTCTCATTTTTTCACCTCATAACTATAATACACACATTATCTTATTAACCCGTAAGAATTGCAACAAAAGAATTTCTTAACTATTCGGGAATATTGGAGTCAAGCCACTTAACCGACTGTTTCAACGCCTCCACTGTCTTTGTCTCAAGAACACATCGCGACAGGGTTTCCTTCGCCGTATTGAGTCTTTCGAAAAGATCGATTTTCCCGTTCCCCAGGGCCAGATGGTTTTTCGGAGGTACTTCACTGCCATCATGGATATGCATGTGGCAAAGCTTGTCCTTATGGGAAAGAATGAAATCCACGTCCTTCTCACCCACAGCCTTTGAATGGCCAATATCCCAGGTAAGCCCGAAGCAGCCGCTTTCAAGAAGCATATCCACTACCCTTTTCTCGTAGTCCTTAAAGCCGTCGGTATTCTCTATATTCACCCGGATATTCGCTCCGTCAATCCACTTAACAACCTTTTCCCTGAAGGCCGCGAAAAAGCTGTAGTAAATATCAAAATCCCTGTCATACATCTGTACCTTTCTGTCCGGAAGGGTAATGAAAATTCCGTGGCACATATGCATATTGATAATCATAGGAGGATTGTCCTTTTTACCGAACTTTTCATTCAAAGGAAGCAATCCCTTCGCAACCTCAATGGTACGCTTTACGGTTTCAAGATAAGCGTCCCTTACCAAAGGATTGAAATCCGCCACATTTAACGTTTCATCCACGTGAATAGTGTAGTAAAGGCCTGCATTCAGAGCCTTTTCATAAAATTCTTTATAGTTAGAAAGCTTATCAATCTGATATTCCGGGAAGTTCATATTAAGCTCTATAAATTTAAGTCCCAGACTTTTCGCAAGCTCTATATTTTTGTCCAAAGAATCGTTCTCTATAAGCGTAGGCATTCCAAAATCAATGTTATGCATATTAACAAACCTCCATTTCCTCTATATGAAGGCATCCGTCCTTTTGATGCTTCTCCCACTCAGGCAAAAGAACAGTATCTCCGCCAATCGTATATCCCACAGCACTGTCTCCGGCGAATACCAGGCAAGCCTTCTTTCCGGAATCCATGGGACAGTTAAGTTTACATAACAATTCCCTGTGAATCTCAGTCTCCCTTGCCGGCACCTTTGTGGCAAAGTAGTATTCATGCATCGTTTCCCCGTCTTCAAACACAAGCTCCGGGAAAACAGAATCTTCCCCCGTATCATGAAAACCCATCTTCTCATGAAGCTTAAGGGATGCAGTATTGTCATTTTTAACGGAAGCGGTTATCCTGTATGCTTTGTCGTACCTTGAAACCAGTTCAAAAGCCTTTTCATACATCAAAGAAGCAACACCCTGCCCTCTGAATTTCTCAATTGTATGCACATCGCAAATATACCATTCCTCTTCTCTTTCCGGATGTCTCACCAAATGCATAAAACCTGCAAGCTTGTCCTTTGAATAAACCTGAATGGCAAACCACTTCACTGCAAATCTGAATTCAAAAAACTCTGTAATCTGTTTCCATGGATTACTCCTAAGTGTATACAAAGAATCATCCACCACAATTTCAAAATCAGCCATAATAACGGTCCTTCTTTTTTCTATATATTACCACAAAAAAAGGGCGATTCCTTCGAATCGCCCAAATTTAATACTTTATACTTCATTCTTAACTTTTTCTTCAAACTCCGGTACAGGCATCGGCTTTGCGTAATAATAACCCTGAATACTGTCACAGCCTTCCTTTGTTAAAAAGTCAGCCTGTTCCTTGGTTTCAACACCTTCGGCCACAAGGTCCAGTTCAAGAGCCTTTCCCATGTCCACCATGTGGGCTATGATTTCGTTTCCGCGCTCCACATTTGTGCCCCCTCGTAAAAATCCCATGTCCAATTTAAGAACGTCAATAGGTATATCCTTTAAGGAATTCAAAGAAGAATATCCGCTTCCAAAATCATCCATTGCTATTCGAAAGCCCAGTTCCTTAATCTTATAAATACGCTCCGTAAGTGCTGCCTGGTCCTTCATGTAAGCACTTTCGGTAATTTCAAAATAGAGATTGTCCTTATTTATGGGATAATTTCTTGAAAGATTTGCCAGTACATCAATTATTTCATCGTTTTCAAGGCTTACCCTTGAAATATTAACGGATATGGGAACCTGTTTTCCTTTTTGCTTTTCCCAGCCCTGAACCAGTTTGAAAGCACTTTCCCATACATACTTATCAAGTTCCTTAACAAAACCGTTCTTTTCAAATACAGGAATGAATAAACCGGGAGACATCATTCCTCCCTCGGGAAGCATCCATCTGCTTAAAGCTTCTGCACCCACCATCTTTCCTGTTTTATGACTGTACTGGGGCTGTAAGAAAAGAACAAACTCCCCGTTTTCCATGGCGTCACGCATCTTTAAGGTAATATCACTTTCGGTCTGCATCTCGCGACGCATGGAATCATCGTATTCCACAAACGTATTCTTTGTACGGTTTGTTGCTCTGTCAGCTGCGTATGTACAAAGGTTAACCACATCACCAAGCTTTAAGCTTCTGTCCTTAACCTTGTAGGTTCCGTAACGTATCGTTATGGGGAAGAATACGCCAAGGTGCTTAACATTAACCGTTTCCATTGTCATAAAGGGTTCCACTATTTCGGGAATATCCTCCATAAATGCTGCGAAAACGCCTCCTCCGAAACGTCCGCAGGCACCTGCATCGCCAAGTCTTTCGTTTATCCTCTTTGCTATATGCACAAGGACTTCATCGCCCTTATCGGAGCCGTACAAATCATTCACAAGCTTTAATTTGTTAACGTTTCCTACCATAAGAATGTAGTTCTTGTCGGGATTATCCTCAAGAAGCTGCCTTGCTTTCTTTTTAAAGCCTTCCCTGTTTGGAATACCGGTCATTTTATCTACCAATGCAGAGTACTGCAAATCATCATTCATAAAATGAACGCAGTCCTGAATTCTCGCATATCCGTTGGAAACGGCTACTGCAAGCTCCCTGCAGGATTTGTAACCGCAGGACTGGCAGTTAAGTGTCTGCTTCTTTTTGCTGTCCTTATGCATTCTTAAAAAGATTTCATTTATGGCATCTTCCGGAATAATATACGGCTGACGGTATCTGTCCTGGAAGTTTCTCATGAAATCCTTCATGTCCAGGTCCTTGTACATTTCCGTATGTGCTTTGAAATACTCTTCCGGAGTATTACATTTGTTGGCAAGGCCGTAGCTTTCAGCCTTAATCTTCTTGTAATTGGGAAGCGTATTGTTTAATCTCTTATCCTTTAAAGGAACACCGGTTCCGTTTACGCATCCGCCTTCGCAGATTTCTATGGAAATCATTAAAGAATGCTGAGCGTTGGTAAATTCAGCGGCAGACTTTACATTTAACATATTCTGGGTGGTAACACTGTTATAATGAGTAAACACTTCTTCCTTAGGGAAGAACAAAGAAACACCGTCCAGAAAGCCTCCCACTGTGGAAATGGTATTTCCAACACCCTTTGTGGAAAGATCTGTTTCCCCTGCCAATTTCTCCGTTACGCTTTCTTTCTTCATATACTTCAAAAGAGAAGCATAAGTCATACAGTAAGAAACATACTGTCCGTTATCGGGAGACTTGATTTCTCCTATCTGGGTAACACAAGGAGTCAAAGAAACCAGCTTTGAATTGTCACCAAGGTACTTCCTTACATAAACCGCAGTACACATTACCGGTGTATGAACCGGAATCATCAAAGGCATCAGTGCAGGAGCCAGACACTCAACGTAGTTATTAACCGCTGCACAGGTATTTGCAATAAACTGCTTACACTGACGGTCCTTTCCCATGTGTTCTTTTACATACTTTGCATGATAATACATGGATATTTCAGCGCCGTATGCCACATCATATATTTTATGAACACCTTTTGATTTTAAAAATCCGAATATTTCGGATGCTTTATCCTTGTATAATACATAAAAAGAAGGGTCCACCAGAACCGAAATCTGCTCACCCTTCCACAATTCTTCAAATACTGTTTCGCAGTCGTCTCTGAACTCTCTGGCACCATGTCCGCATGCCGACAAGCAAAGACCGCAATCAATACATTTTTTTGAAACGTTTACCCTTATGTTTCCATCATGTGAAGAAGATACATTTGCACCTAAAGAAGGACAGGTGCTTATGCACTTGTTACATCCCACACATTTACTGTTGGTATATACGATTCCCTCATTGAATCTGCTCATTTTTCTCTCCGCCCTTTATTCGAATACCACCATAACCATTGTCTGGTTGAAATGCTCATAGTTGAACTGTTCACCAAAACCGGTAAGCCCCACATGGTTCCCAAACCCATCAGCTAAAAAGTTGTTAAAATCCTGATTCCTTCCCACCTTATCAAAGTACAACGCACGTAAGAAGCAGTTTACGGTAAAGCACATAGAAGGCTTTTCAATCTTCTCATGTACCCTTGCTGCTGTTTCAGCCCAAACCTTGTCCAGGTCGTCAGGCTCAAGAACATAAAGCCTTGTCTGGTTATAAATTCTTGCAAAATAGCCTATGCTTCCATCCTTGTTGATTCTGTTACAGGAAGTAATGTATATTTCGTTTCCGGTAATTCTTCCCATAGGATGGTCGAAAAGGGTCTCAAGAAGTTCCTTGTCCTCAACCCTGAGAACCCTTTGAAGCACGTCCTTTGCAGGTCTTTCGTCATATTCATATACAATTCTTTCCTCACAGTCCACATCTGTAGCAGTGAGCATGGTCTTGGTCGGTCTGTATATATTTTCTTTGTAAATAAAATAGCTGCCCTTAAGATTTCTTATAAGTACAAAAACAGCTGCTTCTTCATAAACCATTCCGTTTAATGCAACAAGCGTTTTTGATGAGGGTGTGGGACCGCCTGCGGTTCCTCCCACAACAGGTATATTTTTCTTTCCCAGCACATCCCTGAATGTATCCTGCACAAGCTCCTCGCAGTTTCCGTAAGCTGTTGAAAAAGCTATTCCAACAGTATTGTCTTCGCTTGAAAGGGAAGCCACTGCCTTTTCAATGGCCGGAACATATCGCATGGGAAAATGGGAAATTTCAAACAGTGCGCCTGTAGCACACTCTATACCGTCGTACACTACCAAAGCCGACAAAGCATCTACACTGAAGCCCTTTGAAGAATATGAATAATAGCCTGTTGCGCCTATGGACTGAGCCTTCGGGTATGCATTGAAAAATTCCTCTGCGTAATAATTAAATTTATCCCCGGGGGCACAAAAAATAATCAAGACAGGGCTTCCGGCCTCATCTATCTGAGCCTTGACCTCTTCAAACGCCTTGATGGAATCCGTATTTTCACTATAAGCTACTATATTCTTCATAAAAAACGCTCCTTGACAAGAATACCTTATCAAAGAGCGCTTATCGGACTATTAAACTTTCAGATATTTTATGACTTTTTTCTTCAGTGTTGCGAACTGAATCGGCTTAGAAATGTAATCGTTCATTCCGTGTTCCAAAAACATTTCGTCAGCACCCTTCATAACGTTGGCGCTGCAGGCCACAATGGGTACCTTTTGGTTCCATTCCTTCTCGGATTTTCTTATAAGAGAAGCCGCTTCAGAGCCATCCATATCCGGCATCATGTGGTCCATAAAAATCAGGTCATATTCCTTCTCTTCCGCCATTCTTATGGCATCAGGACCGCTGTAGCATTTATCCGGAACTATATCAAACTGCTTTAAATATGCACCTAAAACCTTAACGTTTACCTTATTGTCATCCACCACCAGAACCTTTGCCTCTGTAAACTTCGGAAGGTCGTCATATTCCTTCAGATCATCCTTCGACGGCTGGGTAAGACTGTACAAATTGAATGTGGCGCACTTTGAGGTTTCCAGTACGGTTCTTGTGGAATTGGGAGCCATTGGAGTAGGATCGATTACCTCCACAGGGATGACAAAAGAAAACGTGCTTCCCTTTCCGTACTCACTCTTAACCTTCACTTCACCTTCCATAAGCTTTATAAGTTCGGCAGAAATTGCAAGACCCAGACCGGTTCCCACAATCTTTCTGTTCTTTCTCATATCAACCTGTGAGAAAGGCTTGAACAGCTTGTCCAGATCTTCCTCATTTATTCCGCTTCCGGTATCTTCAACGTCCACCAAAAGAGCAATCTTCTTTGCTTCCAGAATATCAAATCCCACTTTGAAAGTAATGTGTCCCTTTTGGGTATACTTTTCTGCATTGCCCAGGAAATTAATCATTACCTGCCTTATGCGTATGTCATCTCCGTAAAGCTTTGTGGGAATCATGGAATCCACATCCACGTTAAACTTAACATCCTTGTCCCCGATTCTCATATTGATAACGTTAATTACTCCGTTTAATAAATCAGCTGTATCAAACTCCACAGGAACTATATCAAGCTTTCCCGACTCTGCCTTGGAAAGGTCCAGAGTCTCACAGATAATATCAAGAAGCATTTTCCCCGCGGACTGGATTTGTGAAAGGTAATCCTTTACCGAAGGCATCTCGTCTTCTCTCTCCGCAAGCTCAGCCATTCCGATTATGGCATTCAGGGGAGTACGGATTTCATGGGACATATTGGCAAGGAATGCGCTCTTTGCATTGTTTGCATTATCAGCAGCTTCCTTTAATTCCCTCATCTCTTCCATCTGGCTCTGCACCAGGGTAACATCGTCTATTACTATAAGGAAACCTACCTGTTTTCTTTGTTCGATAATCGGTTTAGCCAAAGAAACGTACCAGCTTCCGTTTTTTTCGAAGGGTTCTGTTCTTCCGAATACACACAAATCCACGCCCAGTTCATCCATACTGATTCCCGGGTCCCAGGTACGCATTTCAGGGAATATGTGCTCCGCAGAAACATTGGATTCCAGATAGTGCTTGTCCGCATCTGCCACAATAACGCCCTGTTCAATATCCATAAACAGGCTGGAAAATGCCCTGTTTACCACGTTTACCATTTTCCAGTGGGTAAGTATGTAGGTAAGATATACGCAGTCAAGCGTTACCAGAAGCGTGACCGGATTGTATCCCGAACTGAATACCACATGGTGGAAGAAGACTCCCAAAAAAGGCATCATGCTCATGATAAACAGGAATGAAACCCTCATTCTTTCCACTCTGTGGGTAAGCTTTTCCCTGTACTGAAGAGTAATAATACCTGCATAAACAAGGTACAGACTCTGCAAAAGCACAAATGCGCCGAATCCCCAGCCGGGTCTGCACTCAAGGTGAGGCTTGATTCCGGTTTCCACCCACTTTATGGAGCTGTAGAACACCGTTCTGTCCATGGATGTTAACGCAAACATCAAAAACGCTGAATCAAGAGCGGTTGCAAAAATCCAGATTCGTCTGGGTGTTTTCTTCTGGCAGTACTCACATAAAAACATACAGAAAAGCATTGCCATAAAGCAAAGCCCCAGATACTGGACCAAAAGACTCACTATTGCCGCATCCTTACCTGGAGACAGCATTTCAAGAAGATAGCCAAAAGAAGCAATGGCTATCATAACGGTTGCCAATATAAGAAGTCTTGCATCCTTACCTAATCTGAAATGGATTAAGGTTGCCACACAGTAAATGGATGCCAAAACACAAATAACCTGAAGGCAAAGAAGAAACTGAAACATCATTCCCTCCAAAAAGAGATACTTTATCAGCGTCTATTCTACCATTCAGGTTATTACATTTTATTAACCGTTAAAGTTATGCGTTATATATCTTCTTGGCAATGTCAGCGGACTGCTTTGCATCCTTTGAATAGAAGTCTGCACCAATCTGCATTGCGAACTCTTCTGTAAGCACTGCTCCGCCCACCATAACCTTGCAGTCAAGGCCTGCCTTGCGGATTTCTTTGATAGTGTCTTCCATGGATGCAACGGTTGTGGTCATTAAAGCGGAAAGGCCCACAAGCTTCACCTGATGCTCTCTTGCGGCCTTAACAACCTTCTCGGGTGCCACATCTTTTCCAAGGTCGATAACCGTAAAGCCGTAGTTCTCAAGAATAGTCTTTACAATGTTCTTTCCTATATCGTGAACATCGCCCTTTACCGTAGCAAGAACAACTTTTCCCTTTGAAATGGTCTCCTTGTTGTTACGGGACATAAACTCTTTAATAACACCAAATCCCGCTTCCGCAGCCTGGGCTGCCGAAAGAAGCTGGGGAAGGAAAATACTTCCTCCCTCAAAAAGTGCTCCCACTTTATCAAGTGCGGGTATCAGTTCATTATTTACTATATCAAGAGGTTCCTTTGTCTCAAGAAGCTTTGAAACTTCCTTTGCCGTGGAATCTCCCAGACCCTTTTTAATAAAATCTTCTATGGACATTCCTACGCTTTCCGAAGAAGCCTTTGGAGCATTCTTTTCTTTTTCCGCTATCTCAGCGTACTTCTCCACATACTCTCCCGCTCCCTTATCTATGTTCCAAAGAACATGGAAACCGTCAACAGCACCCATCATGGCTGCATTATTGGGGTTTATTATGGGAAGGTCAAGGCCTGCCTCCATTGCAAGGGTAAGGAATGTGGTATTGATGTATTCACGCTTGGGAAGTCCGAAGGAAATATTGGAAACACCCAAAACTGTGTGAACTCCGTACTTTGCCTTCACTTCCTTTATAGCCTTAAGGGTCTCCACTACTTCTTTCTGTTGGACACTGGCGGCAAGTGTAAGACAGTCAATATATATATCTTTTCTCGCAATACCGTATTTTTCGCACTTTTCCACAATATGGCCGGCTATTTCCACTCGTTTGGCGGCCTCTGAAGGGATTCCGTTTCCGTCCATTGTAAGGCCTATTACTGCTGCCCCGTATTTTGCGGCAATGGGAAGAATCTTATCAAGTACCTCATCTTCACCGTTTACACTGTTTACAAGAGCCTTACCGTTATATATTCTCAAAGCGCTTTCTATAACCTCAGCACTTGAAGAGTCTATCTGAAGAGGAAGGTCCACTACACTCTGAAGCTCCTTAACCACTTCCACCATAAGGGATTTCTCGTCTATCTTGGGAAGACCCACGTTTACGTCAAGAATCTCAGCACCCGCATCAGCCTGCTCCATTGCCTGGGCCTTCACATAATCAAGGTCATGATTAAGAAGGGCTTCTTTGAAAAGTTTTTTACCGGTAGGATTGATTCTTTCGCCTACCACATGGACTCTCTTCACATCCACAAAAGCTCTGCCGCTTGAAAGATAGGAATTCGTATTTTCGGAAGGCTTTACAGGCTTGTAGGCCGAAACCTTCTTTGTAAGTGCTTCGATATACTCAGGAGAGGTTCCGCAGCATCCGCCTACCATGGAAACACCCATCTCTAAAAAAGGAACCATCTTCTCTGCAAATTCTTCGGGACCCATTGCATATTCACCGGTCTTAGGGTCGGGAAGTCCTGCGTTTGGCTTTACAATAAGCGGAAGGTCTGAAACCTCACGCATTCTCTTAACAAAAGAAAGAAGCTCATCCGGTCCCAGCGAACAGTTTACACCAATGGCATCAACCTTCAGGGCTGTAAGTGTAACAGCCATTGCTTCCACCAAAGTTCCGTTAAAGGTTCTTCCGTTTGGTTCAAAGGTCATGGTAACAAGTATCGGAAGGTCACAACATTCCTTTGCGGCTAAAACTCCTGCTCTTACCTCCGCCAAATCCGTCTGTGTTTCCAACACCACACAGTCCGCTCCTGCATTTGCGCCTGCAGTTATCATCTGGCGGTACATTTCATAAGCTTCTTCAAACTTAAGTTTTCCGAATGGTTCTAAAATGTCTCCGATGGTACCCATGGAAAGACCGACCTTTGCACCGTAGGATGCAGCAGCCTCCTTCGCATTCTTCACTGCAGCTGTCACAATTTCTTCAACACTGTATTTGGAATCCCTGCACTTATATGCATTTGCACCGAAAGAACAGGTGTAGATAAGTCTGCTGCCCTTTTCAAGGTAGGATTTATGCACCTCTTTAATAATCTCCGGATGAGTTATATTAAGTTCCTCGGGAATATGGCCCATGGGCGCTTTTCTTTTGACAAGCTCTGTACCCATGGCTCCGTCAAGTATGGTTATTTCCTTAAAAAAATCCATATCAGTCCTCCAGTCCCGCAATTGCGGTAACGCTCTTTTGGGGATTCATTAAAAAGCTTTCATTTATGGTAACGCCGCAAAGCTTAGCGGCATCGAGAATTCTCATAACATCTTCCTGGGTTTCAAGAGGAAGGTCACCGTAGCCGGGGCTGAAACGCACTCCGCTTTTACATTCAAGCGACTCCTCTGCCTCCTTCTGCACTGCATCGGCGGCCTTTTCAACCGCCTGTATTCCGCAGGCATTAAGAATAACGCCCAAAGAAGGATTTTTCACCATCTGTTTCTGAATTTCCCTGTCAAATTCACTTCCGATGGTAACGCAAAAAAGGATTATCCTTGTGGAATTCTCAAGGTGCCGGGCAATACTTTTACCCTTCAACACCATATCGGTACCCTCCAAGGTTAGTCCTTCTTTCTCTTTTAAAAGGGTGAAAGGTTTCCATACATATTTCACGGCAATGCACTTATTGGAAAGGGCTATTGCCGCCTTTATGTTTTCCTCCACCACTTCGGTTATTTCGTTTCCCCGGTATCCAAGATATCTTAAAATCTCGAACCGGTCTTCTTCACATAAAGTAATATTCATCGAAGCATATTCGCACTCTTAAAGAGGCTTTCGGTTGCTGCAGTAACGTACTTTGCAGTCTCCACGTTGTTCATGGTGTAAAGGTGAACTCCTCTTACGTCATTGGCAACAAGGTCCGAAATCTGGTCAACCGTGTAGGAAAGACCTGCCTGATTAAGGGCCTCGGGGGAATCTGCATATTTACTGATCATTCTGGCAAATTTAGGAGGAATGGACGCGCCACACATGGCAACGGTTCTCTCCACCTGGGACTTTTTCACTATAGGCATAATACCTGCAGCTATCGGAACATTTATACCTGCCTTTTCAACCTTTTCCCTGAAAGCATAGAAAATATCGTTATCAAAGAAAAGCTGTGTGGTAAGATGTGTAACACCCGCATCAACCTTCTTCTTTAAGTTTTCTATATCCTCATCAAGGTCTTTAGCATCCACATGGCACTCGGGATAGCATGCACCGGCCACATTAAAATAAGGATCAAAATCCTTAATGAACTTTGTAAGGTCGCTGGCATGAGGGAATGCCATAACAGGCTCCCCTTCAGCAGGCATATCACCTCTCAAGGCAAGGATGTTCTGAACACCTATCTCCTTAAGATTCGTAAGGGTTTCCTTAAGTTCTTCAATGGTGGAACCCACACAGGTAAGGTGGCTTAAGGGCTCGATACCGTATTCTCTCTTAATAAGTGAAGCAATTTCAGCTGTTTTGCTTTTCTGCTGTTCGCTTCCGCCTGCTCCGTAGGTTACCGAAATATAGTCAATGGGCAGCCCTCTTAAGCCATAGAGAGTATTGTAAACCGTCTCAACGGCTCCTGTCTTTTTGGGAGGGAAAACCTCCATTGAATATACTGTTTTTTTGTGACTGTAAAGCTCTGCAATATTCATACTGTTAATCCTAAAAGGTTTGTGGCAAATGCAAAATAAATAATTAATGATAAAGCGTCAACGATTGTGGTAATGAAAGGACTGGCCATTACCGCAGGGTCAAATCCGATTTTTTTCGCTACCATGGGAAGGGTGCAACCGATAATCTTGGCAATAAGTACTGCCACTACCAGTGTAAGACATACTACCAAAGCTACCGGAACAGTTACCCTGTCTATCAAAAGAAGTTTTCCGAAATTGCAGACAGCCAGTGTAAGTCCGCAAACAACCGCAACTCTTGCTTCCTTCCATACTACCCTGAAGAAGTCCTTAAAGGTTATCTCTTCCAATGAAAGTCCACGGATAATGGTAACGCTTGCCTGTCCTCCCGCATTACCGCCGGTATCCATAAGCATGGGAATAAAGGTAGTAAGTACTACGCAGGCACTGAGTGCATCCTCAAATTTCTTGATGATGCTTCCCGTAAATGTAGCGGAAACCATCAAAAGAAGAAGCCAGGGAATACGCTTTTTCCAGGTTTCAAAAATACCTGTCTTCATATAAGGCTTGTCAGTAGGCAAAATAGCTGCCATCTTTTC
Source organism: Lachnospiraceae bacterium (assembly GCA_045617745.1). Lineage (GTDB taxonomy): Bacteria > Bacillota > Clostridia > Lachnospirales > Lachnospiraceae > UBA1258. The sequence continues at coordinate 42,217 of JAZLJG010000250.1, forward strand.
GATATCCTCTGTTACCTCTTCTTCCATGATATCCACGATATCGTCGACGGTTATGATACCTACAAGTCTGTTTTCATTATCAACTACCGGCATTGCGGTAAAGTCGTATTTTTTGAACTGTTTGGCAACATCTTCCTGGTCGGTAAGGGTATTAACCGAAACAAAGTTCTCATCCATTATATCCCCAATGGTCTGCTCGGTGTCTGCAAGAAGCAGTCCTCTTAAGGTAAGTGTTCCGATAAGGGTACGGCTCTTATCAAGAACATATAAGATATTAATGGTTTCTTTGTCCATTCCGACTTTACGCACTCTTTCAAGAGCCTGTGAAACCGTAAGATTTTCCTTAAGGTCCACATACTCCACTGTCATAATGCTTCCTGCGGATGATTCGGGGTAGTTCAAAAGGTGATTGATGTCACGGCGGGCTTCCGGATTACAGGATGCCAAAAGTTTTTTAACAACGTTTGCAGGCATTTCCTCGAACACGTCCGCAGCATCGTCGGCCATCATGTTATTTAAGATGTTGGCAGCATCACGTTCAGACATACTGGTAATCAGTAACTGCTGATGATCTAACTCCAGATATGAGAATACGTCGGCAGCTCTGTCCTTGGGAAGTATTCTGAACACCTTCATCAGTTCTTCTTCCGGAATGTTTTCCATAACCTGAGCGATATCCGCATCAAGAAGTTCCGAAAGAGCCTGTCTGAGACGGGTGTACTGCTTGCTTTCAATAAGCTCTAAGATTTCATCTAATTCGAATTTTTCTTCCATAGCAATTTCTCCAATTCAGTTGTGATTTTTTTATTCATTTCCGCTCGCGGGAGAGGATTGTCTGTATTACTATGACTCTTCATAAAAAAACCACCACCTTTCATGGAAAAATTATCGAAAAAGTAAGCAAAAGAAAACTTACCTAAACACTATAGAATAATCATTTTTGAGTGTCAATAAAATATGCATCACAAATTTTCTCTATTTTCGCCTTTGAAGCGGTTAAGGATGTAATGCCCTGTGATATGGCTTCAAACTTTTCAAGACCTGTTCTTATAACCGTGGTAACATTTGCGGAATAAAGGGTATCAAGAACACTTACCCCTTCCTTATCAAGATACCTTTTAATCTTCTCGCCGTCCGGGTAGTCGCTTTCGATTTTGGCTTCCACTCCGTATCTCATCCATGCGGTTTCGGAAGCCTCTATTCCAAGCTTTGCGGCCTCAGCATACATCCTGGCTAAGGGGCCTGCCCCTAAAAGGGTTCCGCCAAAGTATCTGGTAACCACTATGCAACAATTTCGCACTCCGCTTTCTTTTAACACATTAAAGATAGGAAGGCCTGCGGTCTGGGAAGGTTCCCCGTCATCGCTGTACTTTACTCTGTCTGCGTCTTTTCCCAACACGTAGGCATAGCAGTTGTGTCTTGCATCGTAGTACTTTTTCTTTATTGAATTTATAAACTCCTGGGCTTCGGCTTCCGTTTCCACAGGCTGAAGGTGGGCTATAAATCTTGATTTTTTAAGTTCTGTTTCGGCTTCGCCGCCGGATATCAGTATTAAAAAAGGTTCATTCATGCTTTTATTATAATGCTACTCTTACGAATTTGTGAAGATTTGGTTAACCGACTTCTTTTTTAAATTGAAGTTTGGTATAATGCATTAGTTAGTGATATTATGCATCGACGTACGCCGGTAACCCCGGACGGAGGAAAATATATGAATTATGGCAGAAAGGGCATAAAGAAGCAGCAGTTAGCCCTTAACGCAAAGGGTCCCAAATGGGGCCACAAACTGCTTTTTATTTTTGCGGTTTTTGCAATAGTGGGAGTTGTCGCCGTAGGCGTTTTGGGCGCTTCAATGGGAATCGGAGCCTTTAAGGGCATACTTGCCACCGCTCCCGATCCGCAGTCTTTGTCCGTAGCACCTTCGGGAAAATCTTCCTTTGTTTATGATATTGAAGGTAATCAGATCGGTAAGCTTGTAACGGCAAACTCCAACCGTATTCCCGTAACAAGCGAACAGATTCCCCAACATATGAAGGACGCCATAGTGGCAATCGAAGACCAACGTTTCTATCAGCACAACGGTATCGACTTCCAGTCCATATTCCATGCAGCCTATGACGCTATCGTAAACCAGTCCCTTGACGGAGCCGGCGGAAGTACCATAACCCAGCAGCTTCTTAAGAACAACGTATTCGTAGACTGGCTTGAAGAAGACAACGCCATCCAGAAAGTTAAACGTAAAATCCAGGAACAGTACTGTGCGGTAATGATAGAAAAGAGCCTTACAAAGGACGAAATTCTTACCTATTACCTTAATACCATAAACTTAAGCCAGAACTGTCTGGGTGTTGAGGCAGCCAGCCGCAGATACTTCGGAAAAACCGTATCCGACCTTACCCTTGCTGAATGTGCAGTTTTAGCATGTATTACCAATAAACCCACAAGATACAATCCTATTCTCCACCCGGATGCAAACCGTGCCCGTATGGAAACGGTTCTTGATAAAATGCTTGAGCTTGGCTACATAACCGAGGCTGAGCAGAAAGAAGCCCTTGCCGAAGACGTTTACGGTCACATAATGGCCAACAACGACGTGGAACTTGAAAAGGGCGAGGTGGACTCCTACTTTGTGGACGCCATCAAAGCCCAGCTCAAAGAAGACCTTCTTGCCGCAGGCTACACTGAGAACCAGGTTTTCGAGCTTATGTACAGCTCGGGACTTCGCATAAACTCCACAATGGATCCTCGAATCCAGCAGATTTGTGACGAGGAGTTAATGAACCCCGATAACTACCCCGAAAATACCCGTTATTATTTGAGTTCCTGTGACATTACCACAGAAAAAGCTGACGGCACACGTGTTAACTACAGTGCCGAAATGCTTGCCAAGTGGAAAAAACAGACCAAAGCAAAATACGACAGACTTTATAAGGATCCCGAAGCACCCTACGAAGATATTGAAGCCTTTAAGGCAGAGACCTTCGAGGAAGGCGAGGAAGTAATTCTTGAAAACATAGAAATCACTCCCCAGCCCCAGGTTTCCTTTGTAGTTATCGAACAGTCCACAGGCCACTGCGTGGCTATGGTAGGCGGCCGCGGACCTAAGGAAAAATCCCTTTCCCTTAACCGTGCCACCAGTTCACCCAGACAGCCCGGTTCCTGCTTTAAGGTTCTGGCAGCCTTCGGTCCCGCAATCGATGCAATCGGAAAGACTCCCTCAACAGTTTACGTGGATGCGCCCTTTGCATACAAAGACGGTACTCCCGTAAGAAACTGGTACGGCGAAAACACATACAGAGGAATCCAGAGTATCCGCCGTGGTATTGCAGATTCTTTGAACATCATCGCGGTTAAAGCCATAACAGAAGTTACACCCGAGATTTCATACTACAGTTACCTTATGAACATGGGCTTTACAAGCCTTACGGACCACCTTCAGATGTCCGACGGTATCCACACTGACGTAGGTCAGCCTCTTGCTCTGGGCGGACTTACAAGCGGTGTTTATAACTACGAACTTACCGCAGCCTATGCAGGCATTGCAAACGGCGGTGTTTATATTGAACCCAAACTTTACACAACGGTTCTTGACAGTGAAGGAAATATCATCCTTGATAACTCCGCTCCTGTCACAAGAAGAATCTTCTCCGAAGAAACAGCCTACATGCTTACAGACTGTATGAAGGATACCGTAAAGAGCGGTTCCGCTACCGTTCTTCAGTTAAAGAACGAACCTGTAGCTGCCAAAACAGGTACCACAACCGATTCAAAGGATATCTGGATTGCAGCCTTTACTCCTTATTACACAGCAGCCTGCTGGTCCGGCTACGATTACCCTACGGAAATGAATTCGGCTGAGTTAAAGATACCGAAGGACCTTTGGAAAGCAGTAATGGCAAGAGTTCACGAGGACTTACCGAACCTTGAATTCCCGGTTCCCAGTACCATCGTAAAATGTGAAGTATGTACACAGTCAGGCAAGCTTCCCCGTCCGGGAATCTGCGACGGCTGTATCAAAACAGAAATCTTTACAAGAGATACCGTTCCCACAGAGTACTGTGACGTTCACTATGTAGGTGCTGTATGCGGATACGATAATCTCAGGGCAACAGACCTTTGTCCTTTCCGTTATGACGGAATAGCGGTTATGAATCCTATAGAGAGCGAAAGTCTGGCACAGGGCTCTTCCATTATCGCAAGCGAGCTGGATCCCCTTGCTGCAGGCGCAGGCGCTACCCAGAATTTCACCGGTTACTGCCACCATACGGAAGCCTTCTTCCTACAGGAAAACTGGGAAGCAATACTTGCTGCGGAGCAGGCTGAATACGCCCAGCGCGTAGCCGCAGCCCAGGCCGCCGCCGAAGCAGCCGGCCAGAATCCTCAATAAAAAAATGCCGTGGGCTTTCGAAAGCCCACGGCTTATTTTTTATTTCTCACCTATCATTTCCAGCATGCATATTCTCGGTTCGTTCTTATCAAAATCCCAGGTATGATATCCGCCACCCATGCAGTTTCCCTTGTGCTTACATACGCGACACTTTTCGCTCTTCTCTTCCTTACGGATTCTGAATACCTCAAAGCGGTTCTCCCACACATCAAGAATACGGTCCGTACGTACATTTCCGTAGGAAAGGTCGCTTCTTCTCTCTATATCCAGACAAGGGCCTATGGTTCCGTCATACTGAATGGCCGCTACCTGAAGACCTGCCCTGCAGAAGTAGAACCAGGGCCTCACAATTCTCTCCCTCTTAAGGCCCACATAGTGATTACAGGTAAACAGCATCTGCAAATCCGGGTCGTTTTTCTGCTTATCCTCTATAAAGTCCAGCATGTACTTATATTGATCAGGCAAAAGAAGAAAGTCGTCATTTCCGATAGCCCTTCCTATAGGTTCAATATTCGTAAGACGCCAGACCTTTACATTGTGTTCTTTTACTATTTTGTAGATATCCTCAAGCTCGGATATGTTTTCCTTATGGGCAACCGTGGTTAACATAACACTGGCAAAATTTTCTTCCAAAAGGTAATCCACAGCCTTCATGGTCTTTTCAAAAGAACCCTTTGTCTGCCTGAACCGGTCGTGAACCTCCTTTGTTCCGTCAAGGCTTAGGCCTATGGAATACATTCCGGCTTCTTTTAGCCTATGTGCCACATCTCTGTCAATAAGCGTTCCGTTACTGGTCATTCCCCAGGTGTATCCCAGACTGTGAATCTTCTTAAGAAGGTCCAATACGCCGGGCCTTACCAAAGGCTCACCACCCGTAATACTTAAAAAAGGCAGAGGTTTTTTACGCTCTGCCAAATCATTTCTTAAGTCCACCAACATGGTAAGGATTTCCTTATCAGTCAGTGCATTTACGCTTTTTATGTCTCCGCAGCTGCTTCCGCAATGAACGCAGTGCTGGTTACAATTTATAGTCATCTCTATAAAGAGCTCGTTAAGTTCGGGCTCTTTTCGGAGACTGTCTGTATATTCATTAAGATTATCAAAGCAAAGTTGCTTATCTTCTGCAGAAAGATTACAAAACTCGTCCCACATATCAGAAATTGTTCTCTTCTACAGAAACATCTTCAATGCCAAGATCCTGAAGATCTGTCTGGGTTATCTGCTGAGGCGGATAATAATCATGAACAGGCTGGGGACCGTAGCCGCAGGCTACAAGCATAGATGAAGCGCTGAAAACAAGGCCGGCAACAATAATCTTTTTAACAAGTTTATTCTTATCCATAATATCCTCCAAAATGTTAATCCGAACTTTCCCCCGGATTTACCGTGATTATATCACACAAAAGCCCTAAAAACAGCCTTTTTCACGAAAATTAAGAATTGAAAACCAAAGACGTAAAAAAAATCTTAAGAATTAATCAATTTATTTGCAAAGAACTTATTCTATCAAGGTAATATACTTTAAAAAATAACATGAGCAAAAAGGGGATCTTATGAGCAGAAAGGATTTTTTAACAATACTAAGCACCATTGCCCTTCTTTTGGCAATCTGTGCCTGCATAGTTATTATTAAAAGCGGAATACTGGTAATAAAAAACAATCAGTCGCCTAATGCGAAACAGGTGTCTTCGTCGTCCGCATCCGGTACTTTGGAGTTCGATTCCGAATCTTTCGGTAACCCCATTGATTTTCCGACTCCTCCTTCAGAAACCCCCATAAAGACCTTTAAGATAGCATCCGATTCCATTTATCAGGAATGGAACATGTATCTTGGCAACACTTACAAAGTCATCAGCCCTTACAACATTGAATATATGATAACCGCAGACCCTGAAATAGCAACCGTAACCGACAAAGACTACGTGATTCCCCAGAGCATCGGTGCTGCAGTTCTTTGGACAAAGGACGGTTCCGGAAACTGGATTGGTTCAAGCATTTCCATGAGTGAAGAAGAGGCTTTCATCTGCTGGTCCTATGAAAGCAGAAATCTTTCCCAACTTTCGGATTTCCATATTGGATCAAACATTGTATCCGTATCCTCATCTGATCCGGAAGTAGCCCATCCTGAACTTGTAGACGATGAAGTCTACGTATATACGGACGGCAAAGTCGGTCGTTGTGAAATAACCATCGAATATATGTTAAAGCCCTCACAGACTATCGTAATAAACAACATCGGACTATTTGATGACTATTACAATTCCCAGCATGAAATAGCCATGGAAATGGCAAAAAGACGTGGAATCGAATAACTTTTCACACAAAATGTAACCATTTTGGGACAATTGGTGACATCATCTACCCGTTGTGGTATGATACCGATGAATTTTGATACATTAGGAGGTTTTCTATGAAATCTATTTTTGAAATTCTTGGAGACACCAATCCCAAGAGTGTTGAAAAGTTGCAGAAAGCATTTGAAAAAGGCGAATGCGCAGGATACAAAGAAGAGTTTCTCAAAGAAGCCCTTTCCTCATCCGCAAAGGATTTTTCCAACATCAAATGTCTTGTTACCGACAATTATTTCTGCTGTTACACAAATCTGGTAAGCGCTTTTTCAAAAAGCGTTATGGTTTTCCCTCTTTCATATATCGCTAACCTTTACCGCTCGAACATTAATGCAGAGCCCAAGTACGACTACACCACATTCTTCCTTCAGCTTGAGATTACCAACGGAAACAGAATCGTGGTTGCTCCGGTTCTTCGTCGTTCGAAAAATGCCATGAATGCTTACGACGAAATCGTAAAATACGTAAGAAGCAAAAAGGCTTTGGAGGAGGTTTAATATGGGAGTTATTATTTACGGTACCAAAAAGAATATAAAATCAGACAAAAATCTCGGAGTTCAGGTTTGTAAAAACTGCGGACACCAGGTTGAGATGGCTCTTGCCCACGAAACAGGATATTTCCACATTTACTACATTCCGCTTGTTCCCATTGGCGGATGGAAGGTTAAGCTTTGCCCTGTATGCGGCATTTCCGAAAAGCTTGACGGTGCTACTTTCAAGGCACTTAAAAAACAGTAAAAAAGTGATGGCTTCCGTTTTTTACGGAAGCCTATTTTATTGAAAAACCGCCATGTGCTATGGTAAATTAAAAGGGTGGTTTACAAAAAACACCGAACCTTCGGAAGCAGAAATGAATCAAATTCTTACTAAGTACAAAAACAAAATACTGGATTTCTTTGTCCTCTTGTTTTTCTCCATATTCGTATATTCAGAACTGATGGTTAATCAGCTGGTGAATAACTATGATGGCATATGGGAAGGCACTTTCCATATTGCGGGAGCCTGGGAGCTTTCCATCGGACGATGGTTCTGGTATTACCTTAGCAAGCTTCGTTTCGGAATTGCTGCCGACCCTGTTATAAGTATCATTTCCCTTTCTTTGTTTGTGCTGGGAATCATGTTTATGCAGGATTTGATGGAAGTAAAGGACAGGCTGATTATTTATGTGTCCGGAGCCGCATTTATATGTACTCCTCTTGTTTGCATAGATTTGTCCTACAGATACATGTCTCCTACCTTCGCAACAGCCTTCTTTCTGGCAGTGCTTGCGGTTTATGTATCCATAAAGATGAAATCCATATTCATCGCTGTTCCCCTGGGCGGCATCATTCTTTCTTTGTCCCTTGGTTCATATCAGGCATATATCGGCGCAGCCTGCGTAATTACCTTAGCCTATTTTATTAAGCTTTTATACTCTGAGGAAAAAGTAAAAGATTCCCTGATAACGATGATTCGTCCGGTGCTTTCCATTCTTCTGGGCGGAATTCTCTATATTGTTCTTTTAAAATATCACTTAAAGAAAAATAACGTTATTATGTCAGATTATATGGGAGTTTCCGACTACACCGTCTTTTCAACTCTGAAGCAATTCCCCGACGCTTTCAGGGGAGTGTATGAGCTTTTTCACTTTGGTCTGAAGGACGTGCTGTGTAAAGCCACAAGACTTAGCAAATTCCATATTAATTACATAATGCTTGGTTTGTTTGCAGCACTTTTAATATTCTTTTTCATTAAGATTACAAAGAAAAATTTCGTAAAAATCGCTCTTGTGACCGTTGCATTTTTACTTCTTCCCGCAGCCATGTTTGCGGTAACGTTTATCACTGTAGGGGTTCCTGTTTCTTTACAGATGCTGGGAGGATATTTTATCACTATTCCTGCTCTTCTTTGTGCATTGCCTTTATCGTTTGAAAAGACATGGTTGGAAAAGGTGGTAGCATGGATTGCCGCGATGATGGTTCTGGTATTCGTCTACGGTGGATTCTACCAGGTTCAGGCAGAGCAAAGTGCTCTGTATGAAGGCCGCAAATCTGTGGAAAGCATGACCGACGCCTTCATAGATAAGCTTATTGACGATGATTTGTTTGATTCGGAATATACTTATTGCATCTACGGATCACCCTCTACATCCAAATTGTACTGGGTAGACCAGTCTACAACCGGTATTAATATATATGCTTTGTTCGGAGCATGGTGGCCTGCTTACGCCACCCAGAGTTCATGGGAAGGCTTCTTGCATAACTATATGGAGTTGAATCTTCATATTGTTAACCAGGACCAGTACAATATGGTTGCTTCGTCACCGGAGCTTGCTGAAATGCCTGTATTCCCTGCGGAAGGGTCTGTAGGAGTTATAAATGATATTGTTGTAGTGAAAATCGGAAATTGATTATGAAAGCCGCGGAATTGCTTCCGCGGTTTTTTTGTTCTTGATATTAGGGGATATATCCCATATAATGTTTATGGGAGAGAACGAAATAAAGAAATGCCTACAATCAGTTACTTTTATGGAATCACCATTGTAATGTACTTTAGGAGTAAAGAACACAACCCTCCTCATGTGCATGCAATAACTCAGGACTTTGCTGCTCCATTTTTGATTGAAAACGGTGAATTGATGGAAGGTGAATTCCCTTTAAAAGCAAGATTACTTGTGAAGGAATTCATAATGAAATACCAGAAAGAATTGGAGGAAATGTGGAAGACAGAGAATTACGTAAAGCTTCCGCCTATATAAGAGATGCTTCATAAAGCTGTAAGTTTAACATTTAAAGATGGAACTGTTTTGGAAATGACTTTTCAGACAGGAGAAGTTAAAAGATATGATATGGCTTCTCTCTTTTCCAAATATCCCATATTAAAAAAACTTACAAACCGGGAACTATTTACTTCCGGAAAATTGATGGGTTCCTACGGAATAGTATGGAACGACGAACTGGATATAGAAGCGGAAACAATCTATGAAGATGGTGAATCAGTCGGAATGGTATCTGTACCCGTAAACATGGAAGTAGCCCATGCTCTATCAGAAGCACGATACAATGCCGGTGTTTCTCAAAAAGAGTTGGCAGAAATGACCGGAATCGACCAGTCGGATATATCCAAATTAGAAAGAGGCTTCGCCAATCCTTCCATAGGAACATTGAAGAGGCTGGCAGAAGCCTTAGGAACTAAGTTAGTAATAAAGTTTGAAAAATCAGAGTGATTTCAACCGCTCCATGAGAGCGTCGCATATTTTTGACGCTACCAGAAGTTTATAGGACAGTCTGGTGGGTTGCGGTTCAAGTTCAATGTAATAGGTTTTTACATCGCCGTTTATGGTTATGCCAAAGAACACCTGACCCGGAACGGAGGCCGAAGGGTTGGCGGGATCGATGTTTCCCATGGTTCCGGTTACGCCTATGCCAATGTTGGCGCTATAGGCGTCAGCGCAGGCTTTGGCCATGGCTTCGGCGGTTTCTAAAGAGTATACAGAATATTTATCGATGATTGAAGCAGGGACACCCTGCTTTATTTTTGCCTCGTTACTGTAGGTTACAAAGGCTCCTTTGAGGATGGCGGATGCGCCTTCGGTATCGGTTATGAGGGAAGCGATCTGACCGGAGGTGCAGGATTCCATGGTGGTGATGGTGAGGTGCTTTTCTATGAGAAGGTTTGTAAGGGTGCGGTAGGAGGCGCGGGTGGTGGTGGCGAGGGATTTTTGTGTCATGGTATTGTTCCTTTGGCAAAAAATGTGTTTTTACAACTGGTCGTACTTATCTGCCTTCCCCTTTGCCTTCTCCACAGGATACTTTGCCTCGTTTTGAGACATCTTCATGTTAATGATTTCATCTGCATCAAGGCCCAATTTATCCAGAAGATTCTGGCTGTAAACCATAACGTCTGCAAGTTCTTCTTTTACGTGTTGCAAATCATATTCCGAATCAGACCACTGGAAGCATTCCAAAAGTTCTGCTGCCTCGATGACAATTGATTTTGCAAGGTTTGCAGGTGAATGGAACTGGTCCCAATCACGGTCCTCTGAAAATTTTCTGATTCTGTCTATTGTTTCCTGCTTCATTATCTTTTCTCCTTCTGAAGCCTTAATAATTCCTTACGAAGTGCCGGGTCACAGGCGTAGATATACATGCCGTTTACTCCGCGGGTCATGAGGACTCTTACTTCGTGCTTAATCAAAGTTTCACCAAATTTCTTTCTGGTTCCGTCTGACAAGGTTCTGTTTCTTGTGGCTTTGTCATTATGACTTTCCTTTGGATCGAATTCTATTTTTCCGTTACGGTATTTAACTGACGGGCCAAGGATTACTCCTGCATAGTTTAAGTCAAATCCCTGAATGGTAAATGTGGAACCGACTTCATCTATGGTCTGTGGTTGCTCTGCCCAGGCAAGTCCTTTTATCTTTCTCTTCTCTTGTCTGGAAAGCTCCGGCTCAAGTTCTCTGTTCCAGGGCCTGTGCCAGTCTTCAATGTTTACTTCCCAGTATTTATATAACCTGTCTACAGGCCTGTTGTTTGAGCTGTATTCCCAGTCATATGATGCTATTAATCTTGAGAGTTCTGAGCCGCTTTCTTTGGCCTTTTTCCTTATTTCATCCTCAAGCTTTTTAGGATTATCAAAGATTTTTATGCTATAACCTATGTCGGAATCAGGCATGCTTTTTAACTCACCACGCTTTGTAAAGGCGTCTATCCAGTCCATGGTCTCTTCATCAACCTGCATACGAAGCTGTTTATCCAGTACAATATAGTTATCAGCAAGTTTCGCCTGATTTCTGTACTGCTCCAGAATTTGGGCCTCCCAATACTGCTCGGTTGAAAGAATCTGGTTTTCATCAAACATTACAACCGTAACACGGGCTCTGTCTATTATGTCCTTCAGCTGGTTCTCACCACGGTAGGACTGCTTTCCCTGTGTCCAAAGAAGATGTGCCTCATCAATAAATGCCACATCCACAGGATCATTCTCTGAGTGATTGTTGATAAAGGTTGTGGGTTTGCTGACTACTTCTCCGTACTTTTCGGTAAGTCCCAATTTATCTGCTATTTGTTCATAAACCGTAATCTGCTCATCATGATTAACTAACAAATGGCACCTGAGTTTCTTATTGTTTTCTTCTGCCAGACAGTACAATTCATAAAAAGTGCTGCTGTTAAGAACGGTTTTTCCGGTTCCGGCCTCTCCGTCTATGAAAATCAGTTGCTTTGTTTCGCCGTTTTCAAGGGCCTTGGAAACCTTTTGAAGGATTAATTCTCTGGCCTTTTCCTGGTCCTTTGTAAGCTTATGAAGGGGAGACGCTTTATATATGGCGGAATCCTTTATTTTGCTTTCTGTGGGAAACAGTTCTTTGTTCTCTTTACGAAGACCCTTCCAGATTTTGCCGAAGATGGCATCCAGCTCTTCCATGGGGTAATAGCTGGTCTGGGGATTGTCCCGCAAGTTGTGAACATGCTTTACACGGTCTACACTCATCATGTAATGCATCAGTCTGTTTTCTATATCCAAGGTCAGAGATTTATTGAAATGCTCGTGACCGATAATGAAAAGGCTGGCATCCTTTTCCAAGAGCTTGCTTTGCCACTTTGTTTTGTCGGTGGAAAGGTCGTAGTGCTGGCGTGTTCTTTTGAATATGTCATTTGATTCGCCCACGTATACCTCGAAATCATCTGAATCCTGCCAGTTGTGGATGTAAACGGTGGGAAAGTTTTTAATGATTTCCTGAGTCTTTTCATCTTCGGCAGGCAAAGAAACTGTTTCGAAAAAATCCAGGGCATCTTTGGTGTCTTTTATATGCTTTATTATCGGGCTAGCTACGTTTATACTCATTTTGGATGTATGCTCCGTATTTCCTTAGTTATATTTTATTCCTAATTCCTTTGCGATTTTCTTCGCTTCTTTTCTTTTTTGCGATTGCCTGTATTTTAATGTTACGATTTCGGGAAAAGGACTGTCTGTGCATTCAAAAGACTCAAAAATGAATTTGGAATCTTTCAAATTAGATATTGATTTCTCATTAATCTTCAGCTGAATATATAGATTTCTTTTACCTGTTTTTTCAGAAAAGTCTGCGGCTATAACCAATACTATCAGTATCACTATCGCTTCAATATAGCCAAACCATGCCTGATTTATTAACTTATCAACCAATAAAGTGATTACAACAGGAAGCAGAATTTCAATAGTCTGTTTTATCGGTTCCCGGTCATATTTAAATTCGGAATAGATTATTTCAAAATCTTCACGGTCTTTGATTTTTTTATATGCATCACTTACTGATAGTTGATCTTTCTTCTTTTTCTTTTTACCCATTTTATTTCCCCTTTTTACTATTCCGGATTAAAGTTCCACTTCACCAAAAACCACCCTTTAGTTTATTGCTTGGTCCGTGAAAGCTGTTTGAAAAACGCTTTAACCCGTCCAAAGCCATATGCCTGCTTCTATCAGGTACTCGGCGATTTCAAAGCTACCGGTCTTCAAAGCAACCTGAAGGAGTGACTGTCCATGGTCTTTCTTTGGGTTCGGACCGGATACGCTGTTAATAAGTGCGGGTTTTTCTGTGAGAATTCTCTGAAGTTCGAGAATGTTCCCCTGACGAAGAAGGGTGAAGAGTTTTTGCATGATGTAACTCCCAATGTATTTGATAACTTTCTGAATTTATTATAACAAATTCAGGGGAGAAAAGGAGAAAATATATTGTATTTACAATTTGACATAAAGAATATTCTATAGTATTTTCGTTGCCGAAGGATAATTCTTGCCTCCAAAAAAATCTTCTTTGGATGCATAATTATTGGTGTTTAAGGGCAAGGCATTGTCTTTTTTATTTCAAAACTTCAATCCAAAAGAATGTTTTAGTTGAACTGTCAACTCGAATCAATGTGCCAACTTAGTATTCACAAGCTAAGTTTTTCTTGACACTATTTTTAGGCTGTGATACATTGGCCCAGGAAGCATCCCAGTCATTAGCTTGTCTTGCGGCTGAGAGGGATGCTTCTTTTTTCTTACTTAGAATCTTGCTGTGCCTATTGCATTCTTTCTTTCAAGGTCTTCATCCTTAAGATCGTAAATGGCTGAACCATAATGGTATCCTATTTTTTCTGAGAATTTTTCTCTCTTATTAGATCCTGTAACATCTTGGATGTTCTCTGGTCTGCTCTTTCCTCTGCCTCCAAATACTGCCTTGAGACTTCCTTTGCCTTCGATAAATACTGGCTTTTCTCCGAAGGCGACATCGTTTGATATTTTTGTGAAACTACTGATTCCTTCATAGTTTTCTCCTCTCAAAGTTTCATGATTTTCTGTTGGTTTATTCTGATATCCGTAAACTACAACGATAGGAATATATCTGCCTTCTTTAATGAATCCGGATAGCACTCTTGAAATTGCTTTAGGGCTTTCTAAATCTACAATACCAATGCTTGCCATCTCGGTAATTGTCTGGTCTGTACAAGTGATACAAATCCATGTGGATTTTTTCTACAGGAGTTGAACCATTTCTGGAATTATATCCAAGCTCCAGGTCCTCGCTTCCAAAAAAGTATGTGCCAGTACCAAAATGACCAGTGCTATGAGGGAAGTTATCCCTTCCTTCTGACTTGCCGAGGTCGCCATGATGGTATCCTATTTTTTCTGAGAATTTTTCTCTCTTATTAGATCCTGTAACATCTTGTCCAACTCTTCGTCTGCTCTGTCCTCTGCCTCCAAATACTGTCTTGAGACTTCCTTCACCTTCGATAAATACTGGCTTTTCTCCGAAGGAGACATCGTTTGATATTTTTGCGAAACTACTGATTCCTTCATAGTTTTCTCCTCTCAAAGTTTCATAATTTTCTGTTGGTTTATTCTGGTATTCTTCTCTTTCTTTAGTATAAATATTATCGGAAGGAGACTCGCTGGCATAATCTGTACTGAACTCAATTTCTTTACTTATTCCCGGATTGGTTTCACTGGCATCAGTATAAATAATTTGATTGCCTACTGTAATCATTTTATCACCATTTGCCGCATAGCGCTTAGGATGTTTTAATCTGTTTTTCGCCATTCTTGCGATTTAAGCTACGGTCGTGGTTCGCGAGCAAAGCTCGCTCACTGCGTGCGGTCGCAGTATAGCCGAAGGTGTAACTTAATAAACCCTGTACGCCTGCTTACGCAGGCTATTTGAAGAAAGAGGATATTCCGTCTTACAAGCGAGCTTGACGCCGGAATATCCTCTTTCTTCAAATCACCCCTCCAAAAAGCGGAGGGGCGCAGGCTTTATTAAGTTTGGTGGGCTGCATTGCTCTCTTATGGTCGACAAATCGTCCCCGTGAGTGGGGCGAGGAGGGTTACGAGAAGCGATATTTTTACGAGCCCCACTCATGGGGACCCATCTTTCCCGTCATCAGCCGATTGAAAATAAAAAGGATGGTCTTTCATGCAAGCATGAAGACCATCCTTTTTATTTTCAACCAGCTGATGACGGGAATCGAACCCGTGACCTCCGCCTTACCAAGGCGACGCTCTACCGACTGAGCCACATCAGCATTTTCCTGCCAAGCCACTCTTGGCACAAGGGATATAATAGCATAGCACCGCCCGCTTTGTCAACGAAAAAGACGGGTGAAGAGGAAGAAAATTAGAAGCTTTTATTTTGCTGTAAATTGCCTATTCACAGGAACAATTTTCTGATATAGTTTTCCCATAAAGCAAATTAATTGCGAAGGAGATTATATGAAATATTACATAAAACAACACCCTTTCTCATTAAAGGGAAAATTTGATATCTTTAATCAGTTCGAGGAAACCATCTACCGATGCGAAGGTGAGTTTTCCTTAAAGAAGAAGCTTCACTTATACGACAAACTGGACAACGAGCTTGCCTACATCACCGCAAAGGTCTGGTCCATCCACTCAAGACACTACATCGAAAGAAAGGGCAAAGAAACCGTTGAGGTTTATAAGGCTTTCGCCATAAAGCCCCACTACTTTATCGACAGTCTTGGCTGGGAAATCACCGGTAATTTCTGGGAACACGACTACACCATCAAAAAAGGCAACGAAATAATTGCCACTGTCAAAAAAGAATGGTTCAAGCTTGCTGACTTTTACGAAATTGATGTCGCAGATGGCGTCGATGAGATTTATGTATTAAGCGCCGTTCTGGTAATCGACTCAGTTGTGTCCACCGAAGCAGTTGCTGCCAGCTCTGCCGGCGGTGCATCATAAGAAAGATCCGGGCCGGAAGGCGAATGCCTTCCGGCCCTTCTTTATTTAGTAAGCTAAAGGATTGTACCTGATTAAAAACTTGCCACAGACGTTCTTTGTACGTAAAATGTGAGGAAGAGTTTAGTTAGTGAGGATATGTTATGAAATATACTTTTGAAGCAGCCGTAACAGGTTCTGAAAACGGCGGCATTGTGAAGATTCCCTTTAATGTGTGGGAAATTTGTAAGAAAGAGGGAGATGTTCCGGTTAAGGTAAAGATTGATGAAACAGTGTTCGTATGTAATCTTTTGCCTGAAGGAAACGGAGTATACTCCATCCCCGTTACGAAAGAGGTAATGAAGCATTTTGAGGAAGAAAAGACTTATCCCATCACCTTCAGAGTGACCCAGTCTTCCGCCGAAACCAGCCCCTACAGCACCTCAAATCCCATAAGAAAGATTGATTCCATGGATGTGGTTTTGCAGCCCCACGACGGCCTCTGCGGCCAGTCCTGCGTGGCAATGCTTGCAGGCATAACTCTTGATGAAACCATAAACATCATGCACTGCGGCGAATGGCAGGCCACCATGAACAGAATCATCAATGCCCTGAACTACTTTGGCATCGATCACTCGGAAGAGATTATTTACACAGGCGGCAAGCCGGACATCACTCTTCCCAAATGTGCCATCATCATGGAAAAGATGGGCCGCTACAGCCACTACCTGGTATACTTCGACGGCTGCGGCTACGATTCGAATTACGGCAAAATAACCGACTACGACGTAACCAAAGTCAACGGCTACATGGAAATTTACGTATAACGAAAAAAGAGACCGCTTCACTTCTGAGCTGTCTCTTTTTCGTTTATACTACATGATTTCAACAAAAAAACATGTCCCTTTATGAATTTGTTGTATCAAAACCATTCTTTTGAAATTGACGACAACAAATCCGTCTGCACCATCCTTTTTTGTGGTAAATTGACACTTATTTCAACCCTATTAACCACAAAAAGCTGGAGCCATTCCTTGGTTTGTTGTATTCTACCAGCTATACTCTTTCAAATAACAACAAAACCTAATATCTGAGCATATATTTGTTGTCCGGTCAACTTTCTAATTCTGAAATGTGCCACAAAAAACCAAAAAAAATGCTTATTTGTGGTCCCACCCACACAAAAGCAGGAAATGCAGTTTACATAACTCGAACATGATCGGTCATGATTGGTCATGATCGGTTATTCCTTCGCGCAACCTGCCATCAGCACCCTCGGAGCTCTCTAAGCTGTCTCTTTTCTTTTCTCTTTCTCCACATTAATAGTGGCCGCATACGCGCTGTTACAAAGCCCTAAAACCGCAGACACTATAAACAATGTTTCGATTCCCAAAGCCTGCCATATCCAGCCTCCGAATACTGCTATGAAAATGGTAATCAGATGATTTACTGAAATACCTGTGGAAATGGTGGCTCTCATCTCTTCTTTGGAATCGGAAATGTCCTGGACATATACGTTTGAAGCCATGGAGGCAAGGGATATAACCGAATCCAGTATGTAGTTTACGCAGCACACGATAAATGCCACGTCCTTAGGGAAGATATGATGTGCAAATCCGTAGAAGAAACATACGATAACAAGAATCAGTGTATCGGAAATCATCACAATCTTATAACCCAGTTTATCGATAATCTTTCCCACAACCGGAGCCAGGAAATAACAGCTGATGGCTGAAATTGCGAACAAAAGACTAATTACCTTTGCATCCGCTCCGTAAAAAAGAATCAAAACGTAGGGTCCGAATGTGAAGAAAACCTGCTTTCTGGCGCCGTAGAACACCTCAAGCATATAAAACTTCGTAAACTTTTTTCTGAAATAAAATCTGCTCTTTGTTTTGTCGGTTTCACTCTTTCCGGTAATTCGTGTAGCCAGAAGAAAGCTTGCCGTCATAAACACACAAGCAGCCAGAAAGAAATACTTGTACGGAATAGTCTCTTTTGCAACCGCATAAAGAGCAATAACTACTACATATCCCACAAGTGTGCCTATCTGGTAAAGACCGTTCTGGTAGCCTAACGCCTCTCCGCCCTTTTTGTCCTTAGCAAAGGTAAGGGTAAGGGTATTTTTCATACCTAACTGGATGTGTTCACCAAGGGAATATGTGCTCAAAGCCACAATAACAATTATCTTCCCGGGAGACACGATGGAAAGCATCCCCATTCCGATAAGCATTATCACTGCTCCTATCCTATAAAGGCTCTGAGCCGAGGATTTGTACATAACCGCAAGAATCAGCACCAGCAAAAGCCCCGGCAGCTCTCTGAAGAACTCCGTAATACCTCTGTCCAGCTCTCCCATGCCCACAACCTCTGCAAGGTAGTTATCGATGGTTCCTTTATAAAGGCCGTATCCCAGCCCCGTCACCACAAGGGTCAAAAGAAAAACCTTATATTTACTGCCCTTTTCAAAAATGTTCTCAAGTTTCTTAAGCATACTTATGTAAACTACTTATTTTCCTTCCTTATGATTATGATGGGTATGAATGCGAACAAAGCAACAATCGCTGCTGCCATAAACAGGCTGAAGGGAGGCACAAAATCCGCTCCGTTAATACCCATTGCATCAAGGCCCAGCACAAGTGAAATTATAGGTCCGATAATCATGGGAATCAATACGCAAAAGCACATTCTTACGCCCTGGAATCTTCCTGCTGTACCCTGAGGAATGTGATCCTGGAAGTTTGCGTTAAAAGCGCCCAAAAGGGAAAGGATTCCGCCCATCATCAAAACACCACCTACGTACAGAAGGATTGTCCTAACTGCTCCCGTAGCAAACTGAATCATATAGAACGAAAGAATACCCACAATTGTCATCAGAAGAAGTGGAATATAGAAATTCTTTCTTCCCTTTTTATCAAAGGCAAAACCGAAAAGCCCTGTCACAACAGCCGATCCCACAATAATAACAGCCATGGGAACCACAAAACCGTCACCCAGCCCCAGCGTCACGATTAAAAAGTTAATAAGATACGAGAAAAACGTCTGCTGTGCAATACCGATAATGCAGTAAGCAATAAGGGTAATGTAAAGCATTTTATTGTTTTTGATGCTTTCTTTTCTGAAGCCAAAGAAAATGTCCTCTCTTGAAAGGGTGTTTTCTTTGTCCGAAACCTTTTTCGCATCCTTCAGAACAAACAGTGCCAGAATGCCCGCTACTATGGGTATACAACCCAGCACTATAAAGAACAGCGCATTGCTGTCGTTAGCTGAGTTATAAAGGCCGCCAAGGCCCACAAACACGATTACAACGGCTATTACCGGAAGAATGGAAAGAATACCGTTAATTCTTCCTCTGTTGGTATCATCCGTATTGTCCGCTACCCAGGCGTTGAAGGCCGCATCATTTGATGTGGAACCCGCAAAGGTCATAATACAGTCAAAAAGAACTATTAAAACCGCTATAAGTCCAAGAGTCTTCGTTCCCGTTCTCATGGGTAGAAATGCGAAAAGCATTATTGTGATTCCCCAGAAAATGTAACCGAAAGCTATGAAAGGTTTTCTTTTGCCCACCCTGTCAGACCATGCACCGGAAAAAATGGTAGTTACCGTTGCAGCTATAGCCGACAAAATAACCATCCAGGTGGTAACCCAGTATGAAAGGTCGCTTCGTCCGGAGTTTGCAAAAATATCCTGGGCGAAGGTTGAGAAGTACATGTTTTCCACTATCCAGGCTATCTGTCCGATAAGTCCGAAAAACACAGCGCAAAACCATACATTTGCCCCTAAAGGCGTAATTTTTTTATTCATAAGTAACCTCCAAGACACCGGTCCCCGTTAATATGCCGATGTCAGATTCATTATATCATCTTTTTAAGAAAAAACTCAGAAACTGTAAGTTGACTTACAAAAATAAGAAGGTAAAATATCCCTATGATGAAAAATAATAATACCAATAACAAGAAAGCAAACAAAGGCCAGATAATAGCCATCAGGATACTTATTGTCATAATAATTCTTCTGATTATTCTTCTGGGCTTTTTGATTGTAAACTACGTAATTGAATCCCGGAAACCCGAAGAAAAACCCATAGTTTCCTTTTCTGTTGAAGAAACACCCCTTGTATGTTCCATGAACAAGCCTGTTTTCGAACCCGAGCCCGAACCGGAACCGGAGCCGGAGCCTGAACCTCCCATCTTCCACTCCGAAGACTATGTGGATACCAAGCTTTCCTGGAACCTTTTGAAGAATGTAGACAAAATTGACGGCGTTTCCGATTTCGTGGAAGTGGACAATAAGCTCTACTACGCGGCCTACAGCACCTCCGAAATGACCTTCGAATGCTTTGACAAAGAACAAAATTCCCTTTCAAGCTTCACCATGGATCCTTCAAAGGGCGAGTTTTTCACCTTTGATAAAGACACAAGATTCGTTAAAGTCGCCTACGCCAAGGGCTCTTATCTCGTATCCTCAGGAATTGATGTAAACAATCCTAAGAAACCCGAATCCGGCAAATATTTTTACGTTGTAAGCAGTAACTCACCCGTAAAAATGTCCATAAGCTTCGCTGCTTCTTCCGTAAAAAGCGGCGGAACGGTTTTGATTCTTCCCGGTACATACACGGATAACGTATCCGTTACCAAAAAAGTAATTTACCTTCAGGGTGTAGACAGGAAACTTTGTTCCTTAATAAGCTATGACAGGGATTACCAGAATCCTCCCCTTGAAATCGCAGCAGGTAAGGTTTCAAATCTTACCATCAAAGCAATAGATGACGGAAAGCATACCTCAGCATTACCTGCGTATGCAATTCACGCAGATTACGATTACCAGTTTAACAAAACCCTTACCATAGAAAACTGCGTATTAAGCTCCGACTACAACGCAGACCTTGGTATAGGCCTTAGAAAAGGAACCGTAAATATTAAGAACTGTTCACTTAGCTGGATATTTTTCCACGATACGGTGGATCCTAATTTCACCGGTGACGAGAACATAGTATTTTCAGGAAGTTCTCTCGGAAGAATCGTTATGAATGCAGAGGAAGTTGATAACTCCCATGTGAATTTAACCTTTATAAACTGTTCCGCCTCAAGTATTGAAGGCTTTAACGCCGTAACAGGAGCTAATTTCGACGGCTTATTGGGGCTTAAAAACTTCTACCTTACAAGCGACAGTACAGGAAACAACCTTCCGGAGTTGAACTATTCGGCGCCCGTTTCCGAGGCTCCTTAAAAGGACGTTTAAACAAAATATCAGGACAACAAAAGAGCCGGTACATTACGTATCGGCTTTTTCGTTTGAGAATGGTACATTGGGGTTATGGGGTATGGTTAAAATATACTCACAACCCATTAACAAAGAATTAATCGTAAAAAATATTTTTTTAATTCATTTCGGAAAGAAGAATTGAACCGTCCTGTCCGCTAATTTGAACTATAAATCTTTTGAATGTTCCGTCTGATTCTCTGTAGGAAACAGCGAATTCCGGTGAGTCTCCCATAAACTCAAGAAGGAGTAATTTGTCCTCTTCAGGTGTAAAATCTCCCATGTGCATAAGGTCTGCTGTATAGAATACGGGATTACCTTCTTCGTCCACATCGGTAAGCTCTAAAGCCCACAGAGTAAAGTCATAAACCGTTGTATTGGTAGAGATTACTATAGGCTTTCCCTGCCAGCTGTAAATGTCAATTGCAGGGTCCACATAGTCGGGAATGGAGGGCATTGTATCATCGGCCCAGCCGCCTGTTATCTCTGCTTTTCTGTCGGATACCTTGTATTCCTTGGAGCCTGTATACTCATAATCCTTAAAGAGGGTAATATCGATTACTACGGTCTTATTCTCGTATTCTGAAATTTTGTTCCAGAAATCTTCCTCTGTCATATCAAGAGGCTCTGCCTTTTCGTAATCCCAGGATTCGTCATTGTTAGTAAAATACTTTTCCTTGTAGCCGTCTTCTTCAAAGGCATATGAGAAAATGTGCTCTACAATTTCTTTGTCCGTTGAACCGGAAACAAGCTTGTAAACACCGATGCCTGTGCTGAAAGCGCTCATGGATGCGGTTTCCAATACAGTGTTGTCACCAAGAACCACAACGCTGTTTCTGGCGTATCCGTTCATGATAAGTGCAGGCTCGTCATTTACGTATCCGTAAATATTCAAAACTTCACTTCCTGCTGTGCCTTCGGGATCGTAGTCATAATCGGGAGCAATAATCAGAAGCTCCGGTTCACCGTCTCCTGTAAGGTCCTTTAATGCATAACCTACTGCTTCAAAAACATTTCTTTCCTTTGCGCCGTAATTTATGTTTTCAAAAAGACCGTACTGGTTGTCATCATATTCGGGTGCAGCAAAGTCAAAATCATGAATGTACTCATAGACTTCATTAAGAACGTTCTTGTAATCGTGAGGTACCAAAGATTCCTCGTTCTTCTCTTCTTTCTGCTTTGTAGCATCTCCTGCCTCAGCCTTCTCAGAAACGGAAGCAACGCTTTCATTTGCCGTGGTCTTCTCTACGGATGTTTCTGTCTTCTGTGCCTCTCCTTCTTCAGATGCCTTATTACCGCATCCGGCCAAAGAAACCGCACAAAGGCATACAGCACATACTAATGTTAAAAATTTCTTTTTCATTATTTCTTTCTCCTATAAAATTTCTTCGTACATTATAACAGAAAAAAACTAAATTACATGTTTTTTATAATAATTTCACGAATTGGATCGTTTATATCGTCCACAATACCAAAATCCATCTCTTTATAAGACCATGCACTTCTGGGAATATCATTTTCCGCAAGTGCCTCGTGAATGTCCTTATACCACTCTGCAACGCTTTCCCTGTCAGCCCGGTCGATTACTCCGTATTCGCCGCAGTAGAGGGCAACATTGTACTTTTTAGAAACCTCCAAAGCGGTAACAAAATCGTTTTTAAAGTACTGTGAGCTGACCATTCCCTGATCGACTCCCGCAAATGGACCGTCAAAGTCGTCTCCGAAAATTTTCTTCGACTCAGCTCGAAGAACGGATACGGGCTGTCTGTATTTGATGTGGTATCCCTTAGGCATCTTAGCAACCCAGCCTGCACTCTGGTGTGTAAACACCATGGGATCGTAGCAGTGGAAGGTGTAAACAACATTTTCATCTACGGGCTCTGGTAACAAAGTAAGTCCGAAAATACTGCTGTTGAATACGCCACCGATGATAACGGTCTTTTCAGGGCATACAGCATGAATCATTTTAATGGTTTCCGTAGAAATTTCGTTCCACTTTTCAGCCATGTCAAGTCTCGTTACTTCGTTAAGAAGTTCAAAGGCCATAATCTCTTCCTTACCGTATCTTCTTGTAAACTCCATCCAAAGGTCTTTAAACATTTTCTGAAGCTTTTCTGAGGAAAAGAAATCACAATACTCCTCATCGTCAAATGTAAATCCGCAGCACTTGTGAAGGTCCAAAACTATCTTAAGTCCTGCTTCTTTGCACCACTTAATACAGTCATCCACATGGGTAAAACCGCTTTCTATAAAGCTTCCGTCCTCATTCTGTACTACGTTGTAGTCAATGGGAAGCCTTACGTGGTCAAGTCCCCAGCTCTTTATGGTTTCTATATCCTTTTGGGTAATAAAACTGTTATAGTGTTCCTCATTATACCGCTCGCCGCACTGGGAAAGCCAGCCTCCCAGATTGACTCCTTTCTTAAACCCTTCCAACCCTCTCATGATAACCTCCTGTCCTTTCGTAAACTTGTGGTTTTCCCACAAAAAGACTATCATAATAATATCACAAAAAGCGGAGGTTAGTATGAAAAAATTCTTGCGGGTACTAAGCTTTATATTGGGGCTTATCAATACTCTTGCGTTCTTTTCCTTAAGAAACTGCTGGAGCGGAATGAGCGGAACATTGGGTTACAAGGATGGTAAATCCGAGCTTCTTTTATGGATTCCCGTCGGGCTCTTTGTTCTTTTTCTTTTGGTTTTCTTAAGTGAAATCATTCTTCTAAAATTTTGCAAAGGGCAGAAATTCCAAATTGTCTATACTATCGTGGAACTGGTATTTTCTGCGGTCATTGCCATAGTTATAATATTCGGCGGTCAAAAATATGTACGTTTCGCACTGCCCCATTTTATGGAATATCTTGCCATTTCTCTGGGTGTTTTGTTTGTATACTGGTTATTATGCGTTTATCCTTCCAAAAACATTTCAAAAAGCGGCTTATTTAAAGGCTTTGTAGTCGTTCTTCTGGTACTTGTTACCATTGGAGTATTTACGAAATTCCGTATCAACAGACTTATCTACGAGCCGGTGGTATATGCGGTTGACGATGAGTACCAGATTGTTTTCTCCTCAAGTGCCAAAAGCCTTGGTTCGGTATTTATAAACGGCAAGGAATACTACGACCTGTATAACGGAAGCGAAAAATCTTCAGAGCTTGTCCACAAGGTTTGTGTTCCCATGGAAGTTTTGGACGGGGCAGGTGAATACACCGTAAACCTTACTCAGGTAATATATCGCGGACCTTTCGGAGGAATTCTGGGAAAGGACATCCAAAAGACTTACAAATTCAGACCGGTAAATACCTCTGACGGCTTCAAGTATCTTTCTTTTTCCGATATACACGCCAACAGAAAAGGCGCTGTAAAAACGGCTTCAAACGTTTCGGACGTGGACCTTCTTGTGATAGGCGGAGATTCACTCTCCATGGTCGAGTGGTTCTGGGACGCAAACTTCATAAACCGTGTATGCTTTGAAATCACAAAGGGCGAATACCCTGTTATCTATGCAAGAGGTAACCATGAAGTCAAAGGAGCCTATGCTGAAGAACTATATAAGTACGTAGGCAGCCAAAACGGCAATTTCTACTATCCCGTACATTTAAAGGACGTGTACGCCCTTGTTCTGGATATCGGAGAAGACCATGATGACGACTGGTGGGAATACTACACCACCGCACATTTTGATGAGTTCAGAGAGGACCAGCTTTCTTTCATCAATGAGGAAAAAGAAGCAGGCTATTATGAGACTTCCAAATACAATATGGTAATCGCCCACGTTCCGATTGTTTTCGTGAATTCCAGACACAATCACGAATACATAAAGAGTGCCCTTACAGAGGTTTTAAACACCATGAACGTGGACATGAACCTTTGTGCCCACCAGCACGAACTTCTGATATTCGATCCCGGCAAAGTAGCTCCCTGGGAGCCTCTTACCTATAATCCGTTATACAAGAACGGAACTTACAAAGGCTACCTTACGAATTTTAACTTCCCGAGCCTTATGATAAGTAAACCCGGATTTCTGCAGTCAGAATCAGACGAAAACGAGGACAGCCATATAGGTCTTGTAATAGAAGCCGATCTGGAGGGTAAAACCCAGACCTGCTACTACATAAACGCAAAGGGTGAAAAGGTTAGCGTCGTGAACCCCTTCGCGGATATAAACTACGGTACAGAATTACAATTTCCCATACATTAAGAAAAGCCCCTCGCCTTTTTAAGCGAGGGGTTTTATTATACAAACTCAACCGCATGTTTACGTTTCCACTTAGGGAAATGGTTCAGCTGGCAACGGTAATTAATACGGGCCTGAATGGCTATATTGTCAAAATATGACTGCCAGAGGGAAGTGAATTCGTCATTAGCGTTTTCGGTTAATAATAGTCTTTCAAACTCATCGTCTGTCAGGGATTTCAGATAATAGGGAGAGTTCAAAGGATGAACCACAGCTTCCCTGTGAACATCATCCACCACAATCCAGCTTTCCGAAGGACATCTGTCGATAAAATACTCTGCCACGGGAAGAAGCACGTGG
Organism: Lachnospiraceae bacterium; assembly: GCA_045617745.1. Classification (GTDB taxonomy): domain Bacteria; phylum Bacillota; class Clostridia; order Lachnospirales; family Lachnospiraceae; genus UBA1258. The sequence goes on from JAZLJG010000250.1 coordinate 67,931, forward strand.
CTTTTAGGCTCTATATGAGCCACATAAATATTTCCCACAAGGTGAAATCTGGCAAATTCCCTGAAGCTGTGGGCTTCGCCTCCGTATCTTTTACTGATTTCAAGAAATCTTGTCACATCGGGGAACTGATACATTTTAAGGACCTGTGAGCCGTACTTAAATCCCAGAACCATTACTCTGTATATGGTATTGAGGGTGTCGGGTTCATAAGCTCCCGCACAGTACATCAATTCTCCGTAAAAGTATGGGGAAATTTTCTCATTAACGGCCCTTACGACCTCGGAAGCCTTCGCTTCGCTTGGTTCCACATGAATATAGGTTTCAAACATATTTAGCTGGTCTACGGGCTCCACACAGAGTCGTACGTTATTATGCCCTAACCTGCTGCACCAGGCATCATAAATACAGGTCAGCATGGAAGTGAAATCATGACCGCATGTAAAAACAGTAATCAATTAGCCACCCCCAGTTTGAAATCATCAAAAAGACTCATCTGATGGTAGGTAGTCTGATCCGTGTAGCTGTACACGTCTCTTCGCTCCACATCCACAAGTCTGTTTACGATAAACCGTTCTTCTATAGGTATGGAATGAAGCATTTTGCCGCCACAGGTGATAAAATACTGGGCACGCTTCAAAACCACTCCCATCTTCTTAAGCATTTCAAAGGTTACATGGCCGTACTTTCTGGCCATTACTATTCTCTCAACACTTTTAGGCCCTATTCCGGGAACTCTCAAAAGCACATCATAGGAAGCCTTGTTAACCTCCACGGGGAAGCACTCAAGATGCCTTACCGCCCAGTCACACTTAGGGTCTATGGCTTCGTTAAAGTTAGGCCGGCTTTCACTTAAAAGCTCCTCAGCGTGAAAGCCGTAGTAACGTAAAAGCCAGTCCGCCTGATAAAGCCTGTGTTCTCTTAAAAGAGGTACCTTCGTATCAAGGGCAGGAAGGGCAGAATCCTCGTTAAGAGGCACATAGGCCGAGAAAAACACACGCCTTAAATCAAAGGTCTTGTAGAGGCTCTGGGTGACTTTCATAAGCTCTAAATCAGTATCATCCGTGGCTCCCACTATCATCTGTGTACTCATGCCTGCAGGGGCGAAGGGGCGCCTTAAATCCCTGTCCGCAGCCCTGGCGGGAACCAGCATGTTACTGCTCATGGAAGTCTCAATCTTCATCTCGGAAAAGATATTGTTCTCAAGCTGTTTATTGATATGATGCCTTTCAAAAAAGGCATCCTTTCCGGAAGCAATTCTGTGGGTTGCTATGGTATCGCTGATACGGGCCATAGGTTTAACTATGTTATTGAAGTTTTTAGAGGGTGCTACCTTTTTAAGGCTCTCAGCGTTAGGCATCTCAAGGTTTAAACTGATTCTGTCCGCCAGTAAACCCGCCTCCGCAAGAAGCTCCTCCGGAGCTCCCGGAATAGCCTTTACATGAATATAGCCGTTAAACCTGTACTTAGTACGTAGAAGTTTCAGGGTCTCATTAATCTTCTCCATGGTATACTCGGGACTATGCAAAACTCCGGAGCTTAAGAAAAGCCCTTCAATATAGTTACGCTTATAAAACTCAACAGTAAGCCTGCATATCTCATCCGGTGTAAATGTGGCCCTTCTTACGTCATTCGAGCGTCTGTTAAGGCAGTATTTGCAGTCAAAGACACAATGATTACTCATAAGTATCTTTAAAAGGGAAATGCAGCGTCCGTCGGCCGCAAAGGAATGACAGATCCCCGCTGCACAGGAGTTTCCTAAAAATCCTTCCTTACCTCTCCTGTCCGTTCCGCTGGAGGTACAGGCCACATCATATTTCGCAGCATCAGCAAGGATGCTCAGTTTATCATCTATTGACAGTGAATTAGATATCTCGTACATATGTTCGCCCTCTGCTTTTATTATACGAACATTTGTTTGCTTTGTCAACAATGAAAAACCCCCGGGGACTATTCCCCGAGGGCCTTGTACTTTAGTTTATATTAGCTTTCGATTACTTTTTTATACACTGCTTTGAACACATACACTGAAGCGATAATGAATAATGCAGGAACTGCAAGTTTGGTAATTACTACAAAACCGGCACCGATTAAAACGGCAGGTAATATAATCGCTACAGCGAGTCCGGCAAGTAACATAGCAACTTTGCCGAAAACCTTAAGTAAACCGCAGCCAATCTTTATGCAAGCAACTAAAGTGATAATTGTTAATAATGTAATCATTAAACGTTTTTCTCCTTCTAAGTTAAGCATCTCTTAACTATGAGTCTATGATACCCCCGGAGCTTGCAACAATATAGGCATACAGTAGCAAATTACTTTCCCATATTCTTCTTTTACAGAGACTTATGGCATAAATAAAGGCCGTAGCAACGGCTACGGCCTTTAATAATCAAATATTTATTTGTCCTTATTCACCATAAACTGGTCGCACATGCTCTTCGCAAAATCCACAGGATACAACTGAACCATTGTGGAATCAATAAGGTTCTCAATCTCCATTTTGAAAGTAACCTTTACAAAAACATCCTTGCCACTATCAAACATCTTCTCAAAAGCCTTTACCGATTCAACATCGATAGAGTTAAGTTCCGGTGTACTGATATCAACAGGAATCTCAAGCATTGTGGCCATAGAAGTTGCGGAAGCACCCATCATCTGGTTCATGGCCTCCGAAATGGCACTTAACTGAAGTTCTCCGATTTCGCCTTCAACGTTTGTACCGGGCCCTCCCATCATAAGATCGGTAAGACATAAAACATCTCTGCCCTTTAATATGAAAACGTTATTTCCGCTTAAACCCTTAATATAATGAATCTGAACACAAATACAGGTCTTTTCATAATCATCCAAAGCCTGACTTCGCTTTATAAATGATACGTTCGGAGTTGTTATGTTAACCTTGTGGTTAACCATCAGACTTAAAGTCGTAGCAGCATTACCAAGACTAATGTTGGCAATTTCCCCTAAAGTGTCAATTTCGCTTTTCGTTAATTCTTCCACAGGTAATTACTCTCCTAACAGTTATTTGTCACGTGCAAAAATCGTAACACGCCACAATTAACCGTAAGGCATAATCATCACGGACTGCAGACAGGGCACTTATCCTTGTAACCGTCTTTCATAGCTTCGGTAACGGTTTCATAGTACAAAGCATTGTCTTTATCAATAGGCTCAAGAATACATCCGATTCTGTGGATGACTCCGGTAACCTTGTTAATAATGTATTTATAATCCTTTTTAGCTTCTTCTTTTTCTTCTTCTGTTTCTTTGTTCTCAGGAACTACAATACCCTGTTCCTTGTTGTATTCTGCAATGACTTTCTTGAACTCTTCATCAAGTTCCTGGTTCTGAAGCTTTACAATTTCGTCATAGGAAATTTCCCCTGTGGTATTTCCCTCAGGAGCTTCTACGACTTTACCGTTTTCAATAAAGTCTTTAACGTTTTCCTTGGCATCCGAAATCACTGCCGATGCTGCACTCTTGATGTCGTCAAAAGAAACATCTCCGTCTTCCACCACTACCATAGTCGATGCTTCGGTGGTAGCTGACAGCGGTACCTGCTCAGGCACAATTGTTCTTTTTGAAAAGAACATGATTACTATGCAAAGTCCTGCACAGATAGCAATAATAGAGTAAGCTATACTTCTGAAAAATTTCACGATACACCCTCCGGCCTATGGCCAATTCAAATCCCTAAATAACAAACAGATACAAAACCGGCCCATAACGTATTTCTTTGAGAAGAGATACTTCTTCACAATATTCCACTCTCTGGGAATATTTTATCCTTAAACTTAGAAAAAGAAAAGAATTATCACAAAAAAGATAGTATTTTCGCAAAAAATTCGTGATATTGTGCAATATTTTCCCTTTCCACACAATATATTGCGAAATGAACGTAAAAATGGCAGCTTCCATAAGAAAGCTGCCATACTTTTACCTGCTAATTATTTACCCATATAAGAGCTTATAAAATGCTCATTCCTGCAGAAAGGATAAATACCAAAAAACCACCAATAAGTAACATTCCGGAAATGATGCTTTTAACATTTTTTGTCTCGCTGTACATATACATAAGTCTGCCTCCTTGCTTCCGGTTCCTCGTCCGGAAAACCATTTGTTCGTTTTCTCTTCTTTCGAGGATTAGTATAGAATTTATCATGTGGCAATTAAATGGCAATTAAAACGAATTAAAAACCTTTATTTTGTTTTTTTAGTCAATTTTCACAACAAAAAAGGGCATCCCTAATGGTTTGCCCTTAATTCTTTGATTATTATGCCCAAAAGCGCCCTGTTCTGCGAAGAAAGGGAGGTGGCGGACATTATGATTCCCACAATTTTTTTCAGATCGATATGCATTAAATCCACTATATGATTGATACCATTCTTCTTAAACATATCGAAAAGCTCGTTAACAACGTTTTCTCTTTCGTTTATAGGAATGCCCTCAACCCATTCGTTGAACTTTTTGGAAAGGCTGTCACTGAAAAGATTCGTCTCAGGTTCTTTGACCGTTTCAAAGGCTGTAAGCTCCCAGTTGAAAAGGTCGTGCTGATATACACCGTTTCCATTTGCATGAACCACGCTTTTTTCATAAGGAGGATTCATAAGCTTTCCGATAACGCAGCCTTCAGGAATGAATCCCCTGATTCTGTCCTTTATATTCAGATACCCCAGCTTGCAGCTGATATCCTCAGGATAGCCCGGAGCGTCAAAAGCAAAAACTTCCTTAATTCGCTTCTGAAGCTTCATCTGAAGGAATACCGCAGCATAAACTGCCAGATTTCCGCCTTTGGAATGTCCTATTACAGTGCACTTTCTGAAGGGCTTCGAGGTTTCCTCTGAAAGAAATTTCAGTGCCATCTGCTGGCCTGCCGTGGGCATGGCGCAGATTGAGTTAAAGTTTTCTTTCCAGGAAAGAAGTGAACCGTCGGTTCCTCTGTAAACAATGTAGTGTTCCCTGGCGGGTGCGCTGATGGAAAGGCCGTAAAAAGTGGTCTCGGTTTCTTTGTCTATATTTTTCTCGTATCTGTCGAGATAAAAGTCAGCGTATCTTTTACTCTCAGAAACCAGTTTCAACACATTTATTTTTTCTTCTATGCGCTCATCCTTTTTGTCCTTTGTTCCAAGTTCAAGATAGCGCTCATATAAATTATTAAGCGGGATTCTTTCTGAAAAAACCCCTTCGTAATTAATGCCTGCAAGCACCGAAAAAATCATGGCATCTATTTCACCGAAGGGCTGTTTCTTTATCGGAATGTCTCCCCTGAATTTTAAAAACGTAATAAGGTTGTCCATTTTTCCCCTCTATATCAAAAAACAATCTTCTAAATGAAAAAAGCCCTGAAAACCAGGGCTTAAATGGTTATTCTTTTTCACCCTCACCATCTCTGGTCTCTACGGATGAAACCGACGCTACGACAGCAACAGCAACAACTACTGCTATAAGCGCCACTACTACAAAAACTGAAATTCCCACAATTACTGCTGGTGTCATACTCCTTATCCTCCCACCTATGCAAAATATTATAGCACAATTGGTTACTAATTTCCACTCGGTATTGAAATTCTGATGGCAGGACGTACTCCGTCGAGTTTGCTTCCCACATCGTGACCTGTAAGTCTGATGTTTCCGCCTGCACCCACGTCCATGGCCTGGGTATTCTTGGCTCCGTTATCCCTAAGCCACCAGTTTCCGGCTCCGATTATTTCTTCGGAAAGTTCACGATCCTTAAAACCGAAAAGCTCGTAACCCGACTCGTCAATCGTCCATACGCCAAGGCTCTTGGCATACTCAGATACATGGGCAGATCTTTCTTCACAGTATGAATCGGTTGCCTTTTTGAAAAGTTCTTTTACTTCCGCATAGCTCAAAAGAAATACTTTGTCGGTTAAAGAAGGAATGGAGCTGCTGACATCTCCTTCTTTTGTGACATAATCCGAAATCAGTTCCTTTTCGCTGTCGTTAAAGGCTGCGTTGTAAAAGTCTTCATTAAGCCATTTCCTTATGTATGAATTTTCCCAGTCCGTTTCGCCGTAGCCTTCCCCATAGGTTTTGCAGTCCAGGATATCCTTCGAAACAAGCAAAAGTGAATCTCCTGTATCCTCTAAAACAAGCCATTCTATGGGCTCTGCTCCGTTTGAGGTTTTGCCGTCCTGTTCATAGGCTCCGCCTGTGGCGGTAAGTCTGTCACCGGCTATTACAAAGTCACCCACATGGGTAGCTTCGGGAATGATTTCCTCCGGTTCGGGTACAGGCTCTTCAGGCTGTACTGTTTCCTCTGTTGACATCACCGGGGTTATATCCGGCTGCGGTACGGGTTCTTTTTCGCCCTTCAAAGAGCAGGCGGTCAACAGAACACTGCATGATAAAATAATATTTAAAATAATCGTCTTTTTCATAGATTGTCCTTCATTCTTGATAAGCAACAATATTATATACAATAATGCCAAATTTGTTAAGCAAATTATGTTAGACAGACTGTGTTTGCGGGGGTACAATAAGAAAGCATAAAAAAATCCAGGAGAAAATTATGAGAGCATATGAAAGATTTCTTGATTACGTAAAAATACACACTACCTCTTCGGAGGAGTCCGGTACACATCCCAGCTTTGAGGGTGAATTCAATCTGGGAAGGCTTCTTGTTGATGAGTTATGTAAACTTGGTCTTCAGGGTGCCCGAATGGACGACCAGGGCTATGTTTACGCATATCTTCCCGCCACACCCGGTTATGAAAATGCCACAAAGCTTGGCTTTATTGCCCATATGGACACTTCACCGGAAGCTTCGGGCGAAAACGTAAAACCTGTTTTAAGGGAACATTATGACGGAAAAGATATTGTTCTTGAGGGAACCGGTGACATTCTCAGTGTGAGCCGTTTTCCTGAACTCAAGGCTTATATCGGCGATACACTGATTACAACCGATGGTACTACACTTCTTGGTGCAGACGACAAAGCAGGTATTGCTGAAATAATCACCGCCATGGAAACCATTATTGAGAAAAAGCTTCCCCACGGTGAGCTTTGGGTTGCATTCACTCCCGACGAGGAAATTGGCGAGGGTGCAGATTTCTTTGACCTTAAAAACTTCGGTGCAAAATATGCCTACACAATTGACGGCGGCGATGTAAACGCTTTGGAATACGAAAACTTCAATGCGGCAAGTGCTGACATTTCCATAAAGGGTGTATCCGTTCACCCGGGTTCCGCCAAGGATATTATGATAAATGCCCAGAACGTGGCAATGGAGCTTCATGCAATGCTTCCTTCCAATATGCGTCCGGAGCACACTTCAGACTACGAAGGCTTTTTCCATCTTTGCGGTATGTCCGGAACCGTCTCCTTTGCAAAGCTTAGCTACATCATAAGAGACCACAGCATGGTTCTTTTCGAACAGAAGAAAACCATGATGAAAAATATTGTGGCAGAAATCAACCAAAAGTACGGGGAAGGAACCGCAACCCTTGTTATGGAAGATTCCTACTACAATATGCTTGAGAAAATCCGTCCTCACATGCATCTTATCGACAACGCAAGGGAAGCACTTATTAAGGCCGGCCTTGTACCCGTAGATGTTCCCGTGCGCGGCGGTACAGACGGCGCCCGCCTTTCCTACGATGGTCTTCCCTGTCCCAACCTTGGCACAGGCGGCTGTAACTACCACGGCACATATGAGTGCTGCAGCGTAGAAAAAATGGATAAAGCAGTGGAAATCATTCTTAACATTATTGAGATCTATTCAGCACTGTCAATTTAATATCTATTGGCCCGTCATGCTTCGAGTTATGTAAACTGTCGTCATCGCTATTCCCTTTATTACCGGAATTCCGATGACGATTTTTTTCGGACTTTTAAAAAAGTCATCGGAAAAAGCTTCGACGCGCTTCTTCGATGACACATTTCAACTTGTAAAATTGATTTGTCATCGATTATTAGGTTCCTCATGTGATTCCGATGACATTTTTCTTCTTTCTTCCCATCTTAAGCAGGTGAAATACGAAAAAGCAGGACATTTTCCCATTTTTTGTCATCGATTAGTTTCTTCTCGCTCAAATTCGATGACTTTTTTTAAAAAAAAATTTTTCGAGTCATCGAGAATAGGTGCGAAGAATTATTCCGATGACTTTTCACCAAAACACACTATAAAACAATACTGGGAAGACACTTCTCTATAAAAACCCGGGCTTTCGAATCTGACGAAAGCCCGGACTTATTATTTTCTGATATTCACATCAAGCTTGGTATAAGGTATTTCGATTCCCTTTTCATCAAAAGCCTTCTTAATGGCTTCCATACTGTCAAAATACACATCCCAGTAATCGGCATTTTTACACCATACACGATACACATAATTAAGTGAGCTGGCGCCCATTTCCATAAGTCTGACCACAGGAGCGGGATCCTTTAAAATCTTCTCGTGGGATTCCGCCACTTCAAGAAGAGTTTTCTTTACAAGCTCCACATCGGCCGAATAGGAAGCGGGAATCGAAAGATCCACACGACGTCTGCGCTCTTTGGAAAAGTTTGTGATATTGGCATTTGTGATTTTGCCGTTTGGAACGGTTACAACGGTATTGTCGTTGGTTTTGATTCGGGTATAAATAACCGTAATGTCGGAAACCGTACCCTTCGCGCCTTCACATTCCACAAAATCACCCACCTTGAAAGGATGAAAAATCAAAATCATCAAGCCGCCTGCAAAGTTCGACAAAGCTCCCTGCAAGGCAAGACCTATTGCAACGCCTGCGGAAGTAAATACCGTAACAAATGCCGTGCCCGGTACTCCGAAGCAGATAGCAGCTGTAGATACGAACAAAGCATACAATGCAATTTTCAAAAAACTTGATAAAAAGCCCTGAATTCCCTTGTCAAGTTTCCCAAAGCCCTTTGTTTTCTCCAAAAGCTTCACAAGCCACTTGGTAAGTTTAAGTCCTATAATTAAAACAATCAGGCCAAACAAAATCTTTAACCCGATATTAGTCATTAACTGTTGAAAAAAACCAATAAACTCGTTCATCAAACGCTCTCAACCTTCTTCAAAAATTCTTTTAAATTCTCAAAATATTCCCCCGGATGTTTCACAATGGAAAATGCATGATCCGCATCAGCGTACAAGTGTATCTCGCTTAAGGGATTTTTGCAAATTTCATACATCCTTTTGCTATGCTTGCAATCAATAAGCGAATCTGCTGCGCCATGCATAAAGCACACAGGTACATCGGTAGTTTTTACGGACTCTATGGGCTTGGTATTTCTGTAGTCCATTCCGGCCTTCTTAACGGTCAGCTTTGCAGCCACTTTACAGGCCGGTCCTCCGAGAATCCAGGCCTTTTTGCGGGCCATATCGGAAATAAGCATATCAAGATCCGAGAAAGGACAGTCAGCCACTACAAAATCAGTTTTCAGCGTGTCCAAAGCCTTTAAACAGGAAGCCGCACCCATCGATTCCCCGTGAAGTCCCAGAAAACAATCCTGTCCGAATATTCCCCTGGCAAAAGAAACCACAGCCTTAATATCTTCAGGCTCCATATATCCCAAAGTACAGAAGGAAGCCTTGGATTCTCCGTGATATCTCTCATCAAAGATTACAAGATTGTAGCCAAGCTCGTAAAACATCTTTCCGTATTTTACCGTTGCAAGCCTGTTGGCAGTAATTCCGTGGGCAATAACCGCAACCTTTTTTCTGCCCTCTGCTGCTTTAGGATTAATAATATATTCCCCTATGATGGTACAGTCTTTTACGCCCAAAGAAAACGCATGACGGTCCCACTCTTTATCATAGGCCTCAAAAGCCTCTGAAAAGCCTCCGTCGGAATCTGCTTTTCGCACGTCCTCAAAGGAAAGCCTTGGGGGAGTCATAACAAAGTTAGCAATATAATGTCCTATCATACAAAATGCCTCCGCAAGGCCCATTATACAACAAAACCGGCCGGGAGAATACTGCTATTCTCCCGGCCTTTGCATTAGTCGTAATTATTTATCGCACTCGATGGTTACGGAGCCTGAAACGCTTGATGCGTTAATCTTCGTGTCTCCTTCTCCCAGTACGTAATTTCCGCTTCTGGAGCCTTTAATATGTGACTCACCGCAGGAAAGATTGATGGAGCCGCTTGTGGATGAAGCCGAAGCGTTAAAGCCGTTACCGTCTTCAATTTGGATATGAATGCTTCCCGATACGGAGCTGCATTTAATATTATCGAATTCACTACCGGAAAGATGGATTGCACCACTTGTGGTGGAAAGCTTAACGTCATCTGCCTGTACACCTGCATTGATGGAGCCGCTTACGGTCTTTCCCACGAACTGGTCGCATTTGCAGTTTGCAGCATTAATGGTTCCGCTGACATTATTGATGTTAATACTGTCTGCCTCAGCAAGGGTAAGGGAAACCTTTCCGCTTACATCGTTAATCTTTATGGAATCCGCACTGATTTCTTCAGCCTGGATTTCTCCGGATGCAGTACTCAATACGATGGAATCCAATTCTTCAGGTATATCCACGAATATCTCAATCTTAGGGCTTACCAGTGCTCTGAAGAAGTTTGCGTTTCCAATCTGCTTTGCTGCCTTTGCATAAACTGTACCGTTATCCTGCTTGTAGCATGTAAACTTGTATGCAAGAACCTGATTGGGTGTTCCGTAATTTTTGTAAGTAATATGGAGCTTATCGTCCTCTGACTTTTTAACAAAAATGTTTCCGCAGTCACTTTCAACCTTAATGTTGTCTATATCATCAACGTCCAAAACAACATCTTCGCCAAGATTCTGGGATTCTTCCCCTTTGGGTTCCTCTCCTCTGGCTGCTCTGAAGCCGTCGGAAACTTCTTTTGCAAACTCATTGCTCTTCTCGAAGACCTTCTCAGCCACATTTGAAAAGCCGTCCGCAAATGTTTCACCCATCTTCTCTGCTCCGTTTGTAGCCTTTCCTACAAATGAGCCAAAGAAATTTGCAACGCCCTTAGCGAACTTTTCCGCACCTTCTGCAAATTCCTTTCCGTCAAAGTTCCAGGTTGTATTTCCCTCGGAAGCATTCTTTTCACCCTTTAACTCTTTTAAATCTGCTATCAGTTCATCAACGGGACCAAGCTCTTCCACTATCTGTTCTTCGGTCTTACCGGCTGCAATACCCATTGAAAAATGCTCTTCGTAATCACTTATGATTTCATCTCTTACTTCCTCTTCGAAAGGCCTTAAAGCCTCGAACAGGTTATACATATATTCCTGTTTATTCATTTTTACCTCCATTAATGATAGCTTCTACAGCCTTCACAAAGCCAATCCATTCTGCTTTAAGACTTTCCTGATATTTTCTTCCTTCTTCCGAAAGATGGTAATATTTTCTTGCAGGTCCGTTTTCGGATTCCTGAAGATATGTGGTAACAAGATTGTCATCCTTTAATCTTTTAAGCACCAGATAAAGAGTACCTGTGGCAATATCCATTTTGTTCGATATTTCATCGGTAAGCTCGTAGCCGTATCTGTCCTTGTCTGTAAGCATTGACAGAACGCATAACTCCAGTGCACCTTTCTTAAACTGTGCGTTCACTTTTTTCTCCTTTCTTTCATAAAACTCTCGCGATTGAATACATAGTATCACATACTATTCTATATTGCAACATAGTATTTATAAATTAATTCTAAACAATAATACCCACCGACCGGGTCGATGGGTATTTCTCTTGCACAAATATTTTTTGTTTCTTTATTTCATTAATCCGTTTGCCTTCATTTGGGCCAATACTCCCAGCTCTGCTGCCTTAAAGCAATGTTCCTGAGTCATCGCATTTTCGGTACGGTTAATGCAATCCAGTATAAGCTGTCCAAAGAACGGATATCCGACCTTACCATGTACATCATAGCGTTTCTCGCCCTGTTTGTTTACAAGAAAAACAAGATCGCTTGTGGCAGGTTCCTCTCCCACATTAATATACTTTCTAAGCTCTATGGTTCCTTCTGTACCGATAATCATGGTACGACCGTCACCCCATGTACGCAATCCGTCAGGCGTAAACCAGTCCACCCTGAAATAGAAACTTGTTCCGTTTTTTCCGGTAATCATACAGTCACCGTAATCCTCTAGTTCAGGATGTTTCGGATTTGCATAGTTTGCAACTCTTGCCGCCGTAACATCCGCATCCTCTTCACCTGCATAAAAAAGATACTGTTCAATCTGATGTGAACCTATATCACAAAGAATCCCACCATACTTCTCATGTTCAAAAAACCAGTCAGGCCTGGAGCCGGCATTCAGTCTGTGGGGGCCGAATCCGGCTACTGAAATGACCCTTCCGATAGCTCCCTCTTCTATGAGCTGGCCTGCATACACTGCGCTTTCAACATGAAGTCGTTCACCGTAGTAACACATGTATTTGCGTCCGGTTCTTTTAACGCATTCTTTTGCTGCCTCCAGTTGGGAAAGAGTCGTCAAGGGGGCTTTATCGGTAAAGTAATCTTTTCCGGCTTCCATTGCACGAATTCCAAGTGCACATCTTTCACTTGTAATTGCGGCCGATGCTATAAGCTTTGTTTCTTCATCATCAAAAACTTCCTGCTCTGATGATGCAACCTTAACATTCGGAAAGGTCTTCACAAAATTTGCAACTTTTTCGGGATCCGGATCGTACACATAGCGCAATGTCCCGCCTGCCTCTGTAAGGCCGTTGCACATTCCGTATATGTGGCCATGGTCCAATCTTACAGCAGAAAACCCGAATTCTCCGGGGGCCACAACGGGACTGGGCTTTCCTTTGGGCGCATAGTTCATACCGTCTGCTGCATTGTTATCTGTATTGTTCATTTTCTGTATTCTCCGTTATATGCTTAAGGCATTATTTGTATTTACTTCCCAGGGTTATTTCTCCCCCAAGTTCTTCTGCCGATGTTGTTTTCTCGTAAAAATGAGGCACATTCGCCATTATTCCCTGAACCGTGTAGAATGGATCGTCCTTCTTTAAGGGCAAAGAAACAGAACGTTTCTCACTTCCTGATTTGAAGACCGCACAAATAAGTTCAATAGTCTTTCTTCCGTCTTCTGCACCTATCGCAACAGGAGTATCGTTTTCCAGTGCGCAAAGAACATTTTCTATCTGTCCTGTATGTCCTTCCCATTGAACCTTGGGTAAATTTTCTGCATACTCTGCTATTTCTTTCTCCAGTGCTTCGTTTCTTTCCGGGAATCCGTTAGACATGGACTCTGATGCGTAGCAGTCAAATGGTGCCGCTATCTTTGCTTTTTCGCACTGGAATGTTAGGCTTTGCTCCTCACCGTGATGTACCACCGAGGCTGTGAGCTGCACTAACGCTTTGGGATATTCCAAAATGCTCATGGACAAATCTTCCACTTCAGCATTGTCATGGGCAACATTACTAATTACGCTTGTTACGGTTTTCGGAAGGCCCATCATCCACGCCAGCATATCTATATGGTGTACAGCGTGATTTAAAGTGCAACCGCCGCCTTCTTTTTCCCATGTTCCTCTCCACCAAAGGTCATAGTAGCTGTGTCCTCTCCACCAAAAAGAGTTAATCTGTGCAGATTTTACTTCTCCCGCGATACCGCTATCCAACAGTTTTTTAAGATTGCTTATGGGCTGTTTGAAGCGGTTCTGGGCTATGATTGAAAGTTTTTTACCGCTCTCATCACGGGCCTTAATCATTGCATCACATTCCTCCAGCGACGCTGCCATAGGTTTTTCACAAATAACATTCATTCCTGCTTTCAGGCAATTGATGCTTATGGAAGCATGTACAAAAGGAGGAGTACATACATCCGCAATATCAATATCTTTTCTTTCTAAAATTTTGGTATGATCATCGTATACAATTGCATCAGCAAGACCATACTTTTCTTTCATGTCCTGAGCTTTCTTGGGCACTATATCCACAAGGGCCACTATTCTGCAGCGTTCAGGGAATTGTAAGTATCCCTGTACATGTGCATTTGATATGGAACCGGTTCCGATAATTGCTACATTAATCATTTCTCACACGCTTTCTTTATATTTAATCCTTTAACTGACCGAAATTTTCTTCCCTGTAAAGGGCTTATACATTTCCATCATAAGTTTCATTGTTTCCTCAACGCTGTCAATATCGTTAGAAAAAGAACGGTTTTCGGAAACAGCATCGTAAAAATCCTTTATACAGGTATAGTGACTGTTTCCCCAATAATCCTTTTCAAACTCCGGCTGTGTTTCATTGTCCAAATGTTCCACAAAGCCGTTTTTCCACTGAATGGTCAGATTGTCTCCTTCCATCCGAAGTATTCCATTCTCAGCTGCCACCTCAATAAAGACCGGTGCATTTATGCAATAAGCATTTGTCGCATAAAAGCAGGCGTTTACGCCTGATTTAAAAGTAATGTATGCTTCAGTGGTATCCTCTACCTCAATTATGTCCTGAAGCGAATGATTGCTCATATGGCAGTCTACTCTTTCAACCGCCCCGAATAAATATACCAAAAGGTCCAAGGTGTGTATTGCCTGATTAATCAGCACGCCTCCCCCTTCTGTTCTCCAGTTTCCTCTCCAGTCCCCGTCAGCATAATATTGCGCTGTACGATTCCAGGTAAGAAAAGCTCTTGAACCCATAACCTTTCCAAGTTTTTCCCCGGAAAGAAGTTCCTTCATTCTTTGAACCGAGAAGTTATACCGGTTTTGAAAACAAACCCCCACATATTTCCCGGCATTTTTTAGGGTATAAAATGTTTCCCACTGTTCTTCATTCACAACGGGAGGTTTTTCAGTAAAAACATGAGCCCCGGCTTCAATGCAAAGCTTTGCAATCGGTGTGTGAAGGGGATGGGGAATACAGATGTGTACAACATCAGGCTTTTCTTTCTCCAAAAGTTCTTCAACACTTTCATAAATATTCATTTCACTTTTTTCTGCAAAGGTCTGTGCTTTTTTCCTTACTATGTCGCAGCAGGCTACAAGCTTCACATCGGGTAAAGCCATTAAAACTTTCCTGTGAACCATTGCTATGTTTCCACATCCAATGATTGCAACTCTGAACATGACTTCGTGTACCTCATTTTTCACTATTTACTGTCTTGTAAAACAGAAAGGAAAGTTGCCTTAGGGGCAACCACCTTTCTGTAAAGACACCACTACTTTATTATCATTTCATAGGGTAGAATCCGCGATAAGCACCTTCCTTGTATGCTGCACGCTGTTCATCAATAATCTGCTGTCCGCCGGATGAAAGTAATGCGTTAAGATACTCATCCCAAACCGCATCAAACTTGTCAGGTGAACATGTTACGGACTGAACAAGAAGTTCTGCTTCTTTGGACAGTACTGTTGAACCGTAGTCTACACGTGCCTGGATGTTCTTTGTAAAGCTGATGGGCTCATATCCGAACTTCGTGGAAATAACAAGTGAATCGGAAACCACATCTGTATATCCGGGATATGCATTTGCGGATGCTGCAAAGTTCAAATCATCTGAACCGTAGTAGAAACCATTACAAATGGGAGCACCATCTGTAGCATGCATCTTATAAGCATCTTCTGTATCATCAACGTTCTTTAAGTCTGTAGGAATACCATTGCTGTCAACTGTTGTGTAGTTGTGACCCATTTCACCATTCTGTAATGCGAAAAGGCTTTCAGGCTGGCACATCCAGTTAAGATACTTGATGGCAGCGATTGCTGTCTTCTCGGGAACCGTAACAGGAATAAAGATGTACTGACCTGCTGCAGTATAAGTCTCGTGAGGCTTATCTTCGCTTGTAGGTCTGAAAGGATCGCATGCAATCCATGATGCACCGGGTACGTTCTTTTCAAGGTCAATCTGGTAAGAATCTTCCATACGCCATGCAGCGTCCCAGTTCCCTACCCAGAAACCTTCATAACCGTTTACACGGTTTGACTTTGTCTGATCTGTGTTTTCAATTCCGAAGTAGTCTGTTACAAGACCTTCGTTGAAGAATTTGTTCATCCAGCGAACTGCTTCTTTTGCGCCGGGCAAGGTGTAATGCAATTCATGAGCTGCAACCCAGTCTTCTTCCGTAATCTTGGAGTAGTCAATAAATGCATCCATCTGGAATGTCCATCCATAGAAGGGATCTGCTGCATAAAGGTCTGAAGAATAGGGAATTGTCTGTTCTCCGCCAAGATTGTTCTCTTTGGCTGCCTTAAGATATGCATAGAGTTCTTCAACATTTGTGGGAACTTCCATGTTCAATGCCTCCAACCAGTCTTTGCGGATGTAGTTTGTCTGTGCTGCTACGATAATACGACGTGCAGGCAAGCAGAACTGCTCAATGCCGTTTCCGTTGTCGAACTGACCGTACTGAAGTACGCTTTCACCTAAGAATTCCTTTAAATCTGAGCCATACTCATCAAGCAGGCTGTCCAAAGGAGTAATACCACCCATATCAACATACTGCTGAACAAGGTCTCCACCATATGTCATACAGATATCAGGTGCTGTGCCTCCGGCAAGCTGTGTGTTTAAGATGGTGCCTTCTTCCCAACGGGAAACAGGAACCCATTCAACTTTGATGTGGTTGGGATCACCAAAGTTTTCCTGAATGTAGTGAAGCTGCCAGCAGTCTTCAACATTGAAGCCTGCGATGGAACGGTCATACATTTCCACACGAAGAGTAATCCATTCTTCGTCTTCACTGACCTGTGTCTGTTTTGATGTAGAAGAAACTGTTCCTCCATTGTCTGAAGCAGTCTCTTTGCCACATCCGGCAAACATTCCGATTGCCATAACCGAAACCAGTGCCATTGCTAAGAGTTTTTTTAACTTTTTCATTTGAACCTCTCCTTTACATATATTTGAACGGGATTTGTCCCGAACAATACTTTTTCAGCCCTTCACTGCGCCCATCGTAACGCCCTTAACAAAGTAGCGCTGCACAAAAGGGTAAACGCAGAGAATAGGTAAAGTTGCAAAAATAATAGTTGCCGACTCAATGGATTCTGAAAGGCTTGATGCCAAATCGTTGGCACTTCCTTCCACAACGGCCACATCAACGGCCTGTGAACCCTTAATCAGGTTGTAAAGCTTTAACTGCAGCGGTTGCAAATCCCTTGATGTTATGTAGTACAATGCATCTGAAAATGAGTTCCATCTGCCCACCGCGTAAAACAATGAAAGTGTTGCGATGGCGGAATAGCTTAAAGGCAGGTAAATATGCCTTAATATCTGAAAATCGTTTGCACCGTCTATAACCGCTGCCTCGTTTAATTCATAAGGAAGTCCACTGAAGAAATTTTTCAAAATAATTACGTTGAAAGTGGACAATAACCCGGGAATGATAAGTCCCCACATGTTATCCAAAAGACCAAAGGATTTAACATTCAGATAAATCGGAATAGTTCCTCCGGAAAAATACATGGTAAAAACTATAAATATAGTGAAAAACTTTCTGCCCTTCAATCGCTTCATGGTAAGAGGAAATGCAATAAGTATCGTTAATACCATTGAAATTACCGTGTATATCACCGTAAGCTTCACTGTGTAAAAAAGACTTTTCCAAAGGGAAGCATCCTTTACTATTACTTCATAAGCCTTTGTGGTAAACTCCACGGGCCAAAGTGAAACCGCGCCTCTAAGGTTTGCTGATTTGGAAGACAAAGAAATCGCAACCACATTGAAGAAAGGCAATATACACACAAGAACAAACAGAAGCATTACAAGTGAAAGTATCCATTGTCCGAGGGTTATTCTGTCTCTGCGGCCTTTATGTTTTGGTTTATAAACCTGTTTTTCTTTCCTGCTCATTTCTTAACCCCCTACCAGATGCTTTGCTCATCAAAAGCCCGCGAAACTGCATTGGCAACTGTTATCAGTATTACTCCTACCAGGGATTGGAATAGACCAATGGCAGTTGCACGAGCGAATTGATTATTCTGAATACCTGCTCTGTACACGAATGTTGAAATAACATCACAGGAATCCTTAACCAACGTATTACCGATAATGAAAGGCCTGTCAAAGCCAATGCTCATCATTCGACCGATGTTCATTACCAAAAGCACGATAATCGTGGAACGGATACCAGGAAGGGTTACGTGCCATATCTGTTGCAATTTATTAGCACCGTCTATCTCGGCAGCCTCGAAAAGTGAGCCGTCCAGTCCTGTAATGGCTGCCAGATAAAGAATTGTTCCCCAGCCCATTCCCTGCCATACGCCTACCAAAACGTATGTGAATGTCCACCAGAAACCGTTTGTAAGAAAAGGAACATTCTGATCAATCCAACCCCATTTCAGCAATGTGGCATTTATTGCTCCTGTTGTAGGCGCAAATATTTTAAGCACCATACCTCCTATGATTACCCATGAGAGGAAGTGTGGAAGGTAAAGCAGTGTCTGGGAAATCTTTTTAAATTTATGCATACGCATTTCGTTCAAAAGGATTGCCAGAATAATCGGAACCGGAAATCCAAATAACAAATCCAGGAAGTTAAGCCAAAGTGTGTTCTTCAAGGATATTTTGAAATCTCTCATGGCAAAGACAAATTTGAAGTTGTCCAATCCCACAAATTCGCTGCCCTTGATTCCCTTAAAAATGTTATATTTCTGAAATGCAATAATCAGCCCGGCCATAGGCTTGTAACAAAAGAGCACGTACCAGATTATCGGGACCGCAAGCATTGCATATAAACGCCAGTCTCTTTTAAGCCAGTGCAAAACTTTTTTGCCCTTTTTATTCTTCTTTGCTGAAACTTCTTTCATAAGAACCCCCTTAAAATAGCTCTTTTCATTGAGAAGGATTGTTTTTTCTTTTCAGCAACCATCCTTTAATGGTGATTGTATATGTTTCAATTTGCATTTTCTGTGGGATTTATGCTTGAAAATATGTAAATCTTACCCTATAATGAGAGAAAAAATCAGAAAACAAAGAACAATTCCGTTAAAACATCCAAAAAGGAGGTGCCCGATTTGAGCGATTTATACAAGAAGCAGTCAACCTATAGTCCCATGCTAAATGACAGCAAAGATTACGACGCATTTTCAGGCACTTCTGAGTTTTGGGATTATTTCGGCTTGCATTATCACGATTTTTTTGAATTTTATCTCTTTTATCAAGGAGTTCCCCACTTCTGCATAGATGAACATGTCTTTCCCTTAAAGCCATATACTCTCGTTATTCTTCCACCATTTCACCTGCATGGCCTTGTGTCGAACCACCCCTCAAACGACTATGACCGTTCCTGGATGTACATTACCCCTGCACTTATGAATACAGTGGGAATGGGAATGCAGGACCTAACAGTTTTTTTCAAGGAATGTGTTGAAAAGGGGAAAGCTTTTTTTTATCTCGAAAAAAATACTGCTGATAAATTGAGAAAATTAATAGAAACTATAAAGAGAAACGTAAACACAAAAGTTCCAATGGAAATATGGAAAAACAACATTTGTGTAGCTGAGTTTTTATCGATTATTTACGACGTGGCTAAAAATTCCGAAGTAAGCTATAAGCCTATAGTTCTTAACGAAACCATACAGTCCGTTCTTGCATATATAAACAACCACTATACCGATGATTTATCCATCGCCGGGCTTTCAAAGCAGTTCGGAATAAGTCCCTCATACTTGTCCAGATCCTTTTCAGCCTACACCGGTAAAAGTCTGTATAACTACATACAATACCGCCGCATCATGTTGGCAAAAGAAATGATCTGTGCCAACAAGCCCTTTATGGAAGTGGCCATGGAATGTGGTTTCAACGATTATTCCTGCTTTTTAAGAGCCTTTACAAAATCCACCGGAAAAACTCCCAAGGATTACAAAAAATACATAAATTCTCTCGGATTACAAATGTAAAAAGAGCCGGGCTTCACTTCGTGGCCCGGCTCTTTTTTGTTCAATTATGCGATATCATCCATCTGTGCCGTATACAACTTGTAGTAATACCCCTTCCTAGCCATGAGTTCGTCATGGTTACCGCACTCTACTATTCCGCCGTCATCAATGTACATGATTTTGTCACAGTTTCTGATGGTGGAAAGTCTGTGGGCAATAATGAAGGAGGTTCTGCCTTTAAGCATTGCGTTAAGTCCCTGCTGCAAAGCCTTTTCTGTCTGCACGTCGATACTTGAGGTTGCTTCATCAAGTACCAGAATGGCAGGATCCGAAAGAAGTGTTCTTGCAAAGGAAATCAACTGCTTCTGGCCCTGTGAAAGTAAGGAACCCCGTTCCTTAACCTCTGTCTGATAGCCGTCATGCATTCTCTCTATAAAGGAGGAAGCACAGACTGTTGCACTTGCCTTTTCTATCTCTTCAAGAGTGGCATTCAGCTTACCGTAACGGATATTGTCCTCAATGGTTCCGGAGAAAATGAAGCTGTCCTGAAGCATGATACCCATCTGGGAACGAAGGCTCTTTAAGGTAACCTTTGAAATGTCCTGACCATCGATAAGTATTGCTCCGCTGTCCACATTGTAGAAACGGGATACCAGGTTAACTATGGTACTCTTACCGGCTCCGGTAGGTCCTACCAGGGCTACGCTTTCGCCGGCGTTAACCTTGAAGGAAACCTCGTGGAGAATTTCTTTGCCCTTTTCGTAGCTGAAACGAACGTCCTTAAATTCAACGTCGCCTTTGATCTTGGGCATTTCTATAGCATCTTCCACATCATCTACGGAAACGGGCTCATCCATGGTTTCAAAAATTCTTTCAAGGTAAGCCATGTTGTTGATGAAGTTATTGAAGATGTTACCAAGGTTCATAATGGGCTGCCAGAAACGGCTTGCGTAACTGGATATTGCCACGATTGTACCAACGGTCTTTCCGCCGTTTAAGAATATTACAATGCCAAAGAAGAATATTGCAGCACGTACAAATACCGAAATAGTATCGATACCCGGCCATACAAGGTTACTCCAGCGTACTGCCCACATCCATGTCTTACGACAGTCATCGGAAAGGCCTGCAAAAATGCCTGCATTCTCGTTTTCACGGGCAAACATCTGGGTAATTCTGGCACCTACAATGTTCTCCTGAAGGTATGCGTTAAGGTTTGAGTTTTTGTTGGAAACCGCTCTCCAGGCCTTACGCTGTTTACCCTTAATCCAGAAAAGGAAAACCATAAGGATAGGTACGCCGCACAAAACAACCAAAGAAAGCTGCACATCCACTGCAAACATAAAGCATACGATGAATATAAGGTTTATGGTCTCAAGGATGATGTTTATAAGTCCGTTGGAAAGCATATCCGATACGGAGTTTACGTAGTTAACGACTCTTATAAGAATCTTTCCGTGAGGTCTGTCATCGTAATACTGGAATGAAAGCTTCTGAAGGTGTTCAAACAAATCTCTTCTTATGTCGTATACGATATGCTGGCTTACATTAATCATCAGTTTTGAACGGATAATCGAAAGAACAATTCCCGCAACCGATATGCCTATAAAGCAGGCAGTAAGCATATAAAGCGTTTTGTATTCTTTGGAAATAACTACTTCATCAAGAAGCTTGCTGGTAAGGATAGGTCCTATAAGTCCCAGTGCGCCGGCGCAACCGCTGATAAGAAGTGCACCGATCATTCTCTTAATGTATTTCTTAATGTACTTGGAGGCCAGAAGAATGTGTTTAAAATTAAACTCCTCCTCGTAGGCTTCGTCTACTTTATAAGTATTTTTCGTAGCCATTAAGCCTCACCTCCCGTCTGTAACTGCACCAGTTCGTAATAATAACCCTTCTTGGCAATCAGTTCTTCATGAGAACCTTCTTCGGTAATTTTACCGTCCTGAAGAACAAGAATCTTGTCTGCTGCCTTTGTAGTAGAAATACGCTGGGCAATAATAAGCTTTGTACAAGGAAAATCCAGTCCGCGGAGACTGTGCTGTATTTCTTTTTCCGTTTCCATATCAACTGCGGAAGTGGTATCGTCCAGAATCAATATGGAGGGCTCAATTGCAAGTGCACGGGCAAGGGATATTCTCTGTTTCTGTCCGCCGGAAAGACCTACACCACGTTCACCCACGATAGTGTCATAGCCTTCGGGCATCTTGTCGATAAATTCCTTGGCAGCGGAAAGTCTTGCATACTTATCTACCTTTTCGGGAGAAAGGGAACTGTCACCGTATGCGATGTTTCCTTCGATGGTATCCGAATACAGTAAAACATCCTGTGCAGCAAGACCTATGTGCTTACGTAAATCCGTAAGCTTATATTTGTCCACGCTTACATCGTCAATAAGCACTTCACCTTCAACAGGCTCGTAAAATCTTGGAATCATATTGATAAGTGAAGTCTTACCGCAACCTGTTTCACCCATAATGGCAACAGTCTGTCCGGGCTCTGCCACAAAGGAAATGTCCCTTAAAACAGGAAGCTTGCCATCGGAATACTGGAATGATACGTGCTTAAACTCAACCTTGCCCTTGAAGGGTTCGGGATGAGAGATAGCGCCTTCTTTGTCCACAATAATGGGTTCTGAGAAGTAAATCTCCATAACCTTGTTGGAGGCTGCGTCGAAACGCTGGAACTCGTTCATGATATTACCAAGGTTTCGCATGGGGTTGGCAATTGCCCAGATAAGTCCTGAAAATGCAACGTACTGGCCTACGGTAAATGTGGGATCCACAATAAGGAAAATACCGCCCACCAGGAAAAGGACAACGCTCAAAAGGTTTGCAAGTCCTTCGATATAAGGGAAGAACTTGATCCAGATAAGCTGGGTCTTTTTATTGGTGTCTCTGTAATCCACGTTGGCCTTGTCGAATTTGTCTATTTCGTAATCTTCACGGGCAAATGCCTTTACTACTCTGTTTCCGGAAATGTTCTCCTGGGCATATGTGTTCATGTTGGCGAACTTTTCACGCAGGTCACGATGCATGGGAGCAACGAATTTTCTAAACTGTCTTATGATGATAAAGATAAAAGGTGAAATCACAAGAACAGAAAGCGCCAGTTTCCAGTTCATAATGCAAAGATAAATTGCCGTGGAAAGGTAAAGCGTAAAGGATTCGATGATATTTCTAATAACCCAGGCTACCATGTGTCTGCAGGCATCAAGGTCACCGGTTACACGGGTCATCAAATCTCCGGTTCTGAAATCCGAATAGAATTTCATGTCCTGTCTCTGAATTTTGTCATACAGGAAATTTCTGATACGATAAAGTGTCTTCTGGGAACAAACTTCGTATGCCATACAATCCAGATAAACTATAAGTACTCTAAGAATTGTAAGGCCTATCATAAAGCCCAGAAGAATGTAGAACGTACGCAGATTGTTGGCTCTGTTGTATGCGGCGTTTTCTCCGGAGAGATAGTCATCGACTATCTTAGAGGAGAAGAAAGGAACCGTAAGCTGCATGATGTTGTAAACAACCGAGCCAAAAAGAGCGAACACAAAAAGTACCCTGGTGCCTTTCATGTTGCCCCAGAGCCATTTCAGCTTTTCTCTGGTAGAAAAGCGTTTGATGTTCTCATCCATTTCGTTTACCTCTGTTTTTCTCTATATATAAGAAAATTTTATCAAGTAATTAATTGTATTCAATATAAAAAAAGGTGACATTTTGTAACAATATCGCTCATTTTGAAATATTCATCTCTCATCCACACAAATGGCAAAATAACCGTCCTTACACTGCCATTGGTAACTGTATTGAGGGAACCCTGTTTTGAATCCTGCCCTCAGCTCCCCATCGGTTATTTTCTTCTGACTTACAAGGGTAAAGGCCTTTTCCGGATGAATTGTAGCCAGTATTCCGTCACCCATACTCTTAAACAGCTGTGCATATGACAAAGCCACATTGTTGTCTATAAAAGTGAATTCTTTTCCCGAAATAGTGCCTGCCATGGAGAGAATGATCTTCTCCTGACATACCATTATTATCGTAATATTTTCTTTGTACTCAAGTTGGCAATATACCGCTTTCCCAAAAGGAACGCCTTCATAATGGGCATTGGAAAGTGTGAAATCATAGCCCGCAATATCCTTCATAAAATGTACAAATTCGTCACAAAGAAGGGTTGCCCTGTCTGCGTCCTTTTTCCGGTTCCACCTGGAAATCATACGGTCCGTGATAGCCCTGTCCTCTATCAAAATATGCCCCGACAGCCATCCTACGAATATACCGATAAAATGTCCGATGGCCTCCTTTGAAAAATCAGAGTCCAGAAGCTCCTTTTCAAGAGCCGGAAGGGTGTTTTCTCTTAAATTATCGTGGAGAGATTTGTGGGTAGAATAACCCTCGTAACCGATTTTAAGCATGTAGGCTTCTTCTTCCTGAAAATGCTTAACGGTATAGCTTTTTAAAAACTTGACTGCTTCCACACTTGCGTGTTTGTTCTTTTGCGTATCATTTTCCGAATATAACGCCACCATTTTTCTCAAAACGGAAAAAAGTTTTCTGTGGGCATCATCCACGTAATCCACGCCAACATTGTATTCCTCTTTCCAAACTGCATCATTTCCCGCCATATCTTTCACCTCGGTACAATAATATAACCCAATTATTAACGAAAACTGCATTGAAAAGCGGAGTTCTTTTTTGTAATATTAAGATATATTAACAAATATAATCGGAGAACATTATGAAGATTATTACATTAAGCCGTGAATACGGCGCCGGAGGACACTCCATCGGTCTGGAAGTTGCCAAAAGACTTGGAATCGAATTTTACGACAAGGACATTATCGCAGGCGTAGCAAGAGAAAGCGGAATTGACGAAGCACTTATCGTTAAAGAAGGTGAAGAGATTTCCAAAGCGGAATCCTTTATCCGTGCCATCACACCCATCTCTTACGACCAGAAGGACCTGATTTTTGAAACCGAGAAAAAGATTATTATAGACATTGCCTCAAAGGGCCCCTGTGTAATACTGGGAAGATGCGCCGAGACAATTCTTAAAGATGCCGGCTTTGACTGCCTCAACGTATTCCTGTACGCCAGCGATGAAGCACGTATCAAACGTGTGGGCGAGCTTATCGGTACCGATGACCGAAACGCTATTCTCAAAGCCATTAAAAGAACAGACCACAACCGCCATTCCTACTTTACCTACTTTACGGAAAAGAAATGGGGAGACAGCGCAAATTATAACCTGATGTTAGACAGCGGTTCACTCGGTTACGAAACCTGTATAAATCTTATTATCGAAGCAGCAAAAAATATGTAAAAAACTCCCGCGGCTCAAGTAATATGTACTCTCTTTACCGGACAACCGGTAAGAATGGTACATATCACTTGAGCCGCGGGAGTTTTTTGTAATGAATCTACCGGGTTTCAAGGGATTGTTTCCTACAAAAGGAAGTGCAGCCTACATTTTATAGGTAGTTTTTTGAGGAATTTTCCCATAAGAAACGAAGAAGATTTCTCTTATAGGCATTATTAATAGTATGCCTGCCTATAAGAAAGAATGAGAAGCACTTTCTATAGGTAAGACTAATATGAAAACGACCTATAAAAATGGTCCATTTCATGTTCTATAGGAAATTTGTCAAAAAAAGTACCTATAAAGTTCTTTGGGATGTTGTCTTTATAGGCCGAAAGGCTATAATCCGCAATCACGAAAGCTTTCTTGCAAAAAACGCAAGGATTTCTATTTTTTAACCCGACCGGCTATTTTTTTACAGCAAACCTCTTCTGGAACACACTATAAGTGCTATCAGCACTCCGAGAATGGCTCCCACAAGAACCTGTAACGGAGTATGGCCGATAAGTTCTTTGAGCTTTTCGTCATCAGAAATGGACTGATCACCCATCTTTTTGAAGGACTCCATCATATCGTTAATGACCTTTGCCTGGTTTCCCGTCTCACGCCTTACACCCATTGCATCATACATGGTTATAAATGCCACAACCGAGCAAATAGCGAACTCAAAGCTTCCTATTCCGCAGGAAATAAGTGCTGCCGTGGACATGGCGCATACTGTAGACGAATGAGAACTGGGCATTCCTCCGGCACCCCAAAGCCTCTCTCTTCTGAAGCCTTTTGTGGTAACGGCATACAGAATGGATTTTATTATCTGGGCCATAAGCCATCCGCTGATGGCACAAATCAGAATAGTGTTATCCCAAAATGTCAATACATGTGTCACGATTATACTCCTCTGTAACGTGGATTCCTAAGTTCCACCGCGCCCATTGTAATGGTTACCGCTGCAGCAATAGCATCTGCAATGGGACCTGAATATATTATACCGTCAATCCCGAAAAATTTGGGCAAAATAACAATCAAGGGAAGCAAAAACAAAATCTGTCTTGTAAGAGATAAAAACATACCTCTCTGGGGTCTTCCCGTAGCCGTAAAGAAATTGGATATGATAGGCTGCACAAAGTTTATAAATACAAAGAAAAAGTATATTCTGAAATACTTCACCGCAAAATCAAAATACTCAGGCGAACCCTCTCCAAACATCTTTATTATCTGCAAAGGGAAAATCTGGAATACCAAAAAAGCACCCAGTGAAAGCAGGCACGCAACCGAAAGTCCCAAAAGCAGTGCCTTCTTAACTCTTTCATACTGCTTTGCACCATAGTTAAAGCTTATTATAGGCTGCAGCCCCTGTGAAATACCTATTATAAAGGAGAAGAACATCATTCCCACCTTGGAAATAATACCTGCACAGGCAATGGGAACCGACTCTCCGTATACACTTTTAGCGCCATAATACTTAAGCGAATTGTTAAGTACTATCTGCACCACCATCATGGCTATCTGATTAAAGAAAGAAGCTGTTCCCAAAGAAGCGCTTCTTCCGAAATATTCAGCCTTAGGAATGAAATGTTTCCACTCCAGTTTAACGGTTTTATATCTGCAAAGATACCGGATAACCATTGCGGCACTTATATACTGTCCTATAATGGTAGCCCAGGCAGCACCTGCCATGCCCCACTTAAAGACAAACACAAAAAGTGCATCCAGAATCGTATTTATTACCGCACCGGTAAGGTTACAAATCATAGAATATCTGGGTGAACCGTCCGCCCTTACAAGATGGGCTCCTCCGGCCTGCAAAATAAGCATCGGGAAACCAAGAGCCGTTATTCTGGTATACTCACATGCATAAGGAAAAACATCCGCAGGCGAGCCGAAAAACCTAAGCATAGGCTCCAAAAAAATCTCTGCCACTATACTTAAGCACAAGCCGCAGATAACTATCATGGTAGCGGAATTACCGATAAAGAAAGGAGCTCTCTCCTTCTTTCCTTCGCCCATCGCCAAATTGAACGCCGACGCACCGCCTATACCGAACAAAAGCGCAATTGACGTACACGAAATCGACAACGGAAATGCGATATTGGTAGCCGCATTTCCCAGCTCTCCCACCGCATGTCCTATAAAGAACTGGTCTACGATATTATACAATGCACTCACCAGCATAGCCACTATACTGGGAATCGCAAACTGTCTCAAAAGTTTTCCCACCGGCAACACGCCTAACGGATTCTTCTTCTCTTCCATTTCAATCCTTCTTTCTCAAAAACAAATGCAATAATATCATAATTTTTCCCAATTAACAACCAAAGATTCTCTGAAACCTGCCCCTGCCCCACCCAGGCCCGACTTTAGAACCGCAGGTTTCAGGGAAACGGTGGCGGCCGCACAGGGATTGCAACGCACGCTCGGGGATTTGCATATAACATTTTCTGCAGGGTCGTACGGGAGCAATAAAAAACGAGAGACTATGCGCCACGAGAGCTGAGTGGTAACGGGCCCCCGCAGACGGCTTGCTCTAAAAAGCCGCAAGGGGGACAGCCGAAGTGGCTCGTAATTGTTCTTTGCGGGAGTAGACCAAAGAAAATGTTATATGCGAAGCCCCGAGCGTGCGTTGCAATCCCTGTGCGGCCGCCACCGGTTACCGGAAAGCTGCGCCTTTGGATCATGGGCGCAAAAAAAGAGAGCAGCCGTGACTACTGCTCTCAGTTTTTGGGCCATAGGCCCATAGAAGGATGTTTTGCGACAACATTGCTGTTGTCAAATAACAAGGTATCTGATATTATAATATCGTTCGTGTTGACGGATAACTATACAAATCATGCTCATTTTTGTAATAATATCACACATAGGAGTGTTTTTAGAACAATGAGAAGAGATTTTATAACCACCAGGTCCGATAAATCACAGGTACTTCACTACAATAACCCCTTGTTTTACAGTTTCACCAACAGACATTGTTGGAGCGATGCCATCACGCAGTATGTGCGTGAACACTGGCATGAAGACATTGAGTACTTTTACATAATAGACGGATGTCTGGAGTTTATGGTAAACGGAAAAAACATACATCTTGAAAAGGGACAGGGCATCTGCGTCAATTCCAAGAGAATTCACGCAAACTGGTCTAACAAAGGAGATTCCTGTGAATACCTTTGTGCCATTATCCACCCTTCGTATATGTGTGCTTCTTCGTATATAGAACAAAAATACGTGGCTCCCATTCTTTCGCCTAACTCCGCTGACTATATCCTTCTCAGGCAGGATGACTGGACCAAAAAAATCATAGATGAGCTTTTGGGACTTTTTGAGTCGGACACCGATGCAAAGGCCATGGAACTGAAGATAATTGAGACTTCCTTCCGATGCCTTCGTTACATGCACGAAAACATAGACTTTTCCATGGCAAAGCAGGCCACTCCCATACACGTAAACACCTTTAAGAGCATGATGTCCTTTATTCAGGACCATTACATGGAAAAGATTTCCCTTGATGATATTGCAAGTGCCGGAAATGTAGGAAAAACCCTCTGTGCCAAGATATTTAAGAGATACGTGGCAAAGACCCCCGGAGATTACCTTATCTCCTACAGAGTCACCAAAAGTATGGAGCTTCTTACCAGTACCGATTTAAGCATTACGGACATAGCTTTCCAGACCGGCTTCACCAGCGGTTCCCACTACACAAAAACCTTCCGGGAAATGATAGGCTGTACCCCCACAGAGTACAGAAACACCAATCCGGGTATCGGCCTTTATGCACAGCATTTTGATAAGAGTATATAAATAGATTTCATTCATCGCTTGAATGAGCAATATCTCATTCATCACTTATTTATGTGTTAAGGGGTAATCAAGCGATGAATAAGATAATATGCTTATCGCCGGAAATTTAGGATAAAAAAGTCCCAAGAAACAATGCATAACTAATAAAAATATAAATATCGGTTTTTTATCAGCGAATTTCGGGGACAAAACATTGTTATGTAAACTCGCATGTATGAGAGGTGTCCCATAATTGCGAGCAATTCCCATTCTTTTGAAAAAAGGCTTTATTCAGAAATCAAAAACATCCATTCTATACTGATAAGACTGTGTATTTGCTGTTCTTATCAGTCATACAGCCCCAAAGCCCAATATTATGTCAACCGAACACATCAAAATCGTGCATCTGGTCAACATAATATTAGGCTGATGGCCTGACCGACTTACTAAAACCATAAATCTTTCACTTTTACCGGTACAAAAATCCATTATTATTATCGATATCCATCATCCTGTTTCAAAGAATTACCAGATTCTCTCAAACTGTAACGAATCCGCTTTGTGTTCGGTTAACATAACACTATATTTGTACCGGCAAAATCTGTAAAAAACTTAATTTTGCTAGTCAGATGAGGTATTGACGGCCCTTTCAAATTCCAAATGACGGCGATACGCATGGTATTCAATTATTGAAGCGATGAATTAAAAAGGGCAGCGCACTTTGCGCTGCCCTTCACCTCTATCTGTTATAAACCTTCGTAAGCTTCAGTATTTCCTTTGAAAGAGCCTTTGTGGCATCCTTCTTGCCCATTCTCCAACCCCAGTTTCCGCCAAGAACCGAAGGAGTGTTTATACGTCCCTCATTTCCAAGGTTTAAGAAATCCTGCATGGGAATGATTACTGTATCGCATACGGAAGCATATGCCATACGGATAAGCGTCATGGCCATCTTCTCCGGATCTGTTTCACCGGAATATTCCTGAAGATACTTTGCAGACTTTTTGTCCTCGGTAAGTATTCTTTCGTACCAGCCTCTGACGGTTTCGTTGTCGTGGGTACCTGTGTAAATAACCGAGTTGTTACCTAACATATGGGGAAGGTACTCGCTGTCGTTGTCTCCTCCGAAGGCAAACTGAAGAATCTTCATTCCGGGATATCCTGTTTTCTTAACAAGATTTCTTACCGAATCCGTTAAAAAGCCAAGGTCCTCCGCAATAATCTTCTTTTCACCCAAAGCATTGTTGATGGCTTTGAAAAGGTCGAATCCGGGGCCCTTTCTCCACTTACCGAATTCAGCTGTGGGATCACCGTAGGGAATTGCGTAAAACTCATCAAAGCCTCTGAAATGATCGATTCTTACCACATCATATAAATCAAAGCAGAAGGAAATTCTTTTAATCCACCATTCATATCCTGTCCTTTTGTGATAATCCCAGCGGTACAAAGGATTTCCCCAAAGCTGTCCGGTCTTTGCAAAGGGATCCGGAGGGCAGCCTGCAACCGCATTGGGAACGTTGTCCTTATTAAGGTCGAAAAGTTCGGGATTTGCCCATGCATCGGAAGAATCAAATGCCACATAAATCGGGATGTCTCCCACAAGCTCCACACCATTATCGTTTGCGTACTTTTTCAAAGAAGCCCACTGCTTCTTAAAGAAGTACTGCTGGAAACGGTAAAAATCCATTTCCTTTGCATATTCTTTGGATGCTTTACTTATGGCTTCGGGCTTTCTTACCCTAAGCTCCTCTTCCCACTCAGTCCAGGATTTTCCGCCGTTTGCGTTCTTTAAAGCCATAAACAGTGCATAATCATCAAGCCAAAAAGCATTCTCCTTAACAAATGCGGAGAACTTTTTATCCTTAGTGATATTGCTGTTATCAAAGGCCTTTCTTAAAAGTGCAAATCTTTTTGTATAAAGTCCTTCATAATCTATACCCCATGTACAGTCACAGGAATACTTTTTACAATCCGATGCACTTATAAAGCCAAGGGATACGAACTCATCCACATCAATAAAATACGGGTTTCCCGCAAATGTCGAAAAGGACTGGTAAGGAGAATCTCCGTAGCCTGTGGGGCCAAGGGGCAGAATCTGCCAGTAGCTTTGGCCCGAAGCCTTTAAAAAGTCTACAAAATCATAACTTTCCTTCGAAAGGGTTCCACAACCGTACTTTGAAGGAATAGAAAAAACCGGTAATAAAATACCACACTTACGCATACATCCCCCATAGACTAATCCATAGTCTTTAAATGCCAGATATCGTTGTTGTACTCTTCTATAGTTCTGTCGGATGAGAAGAAGCCTGCCTTAGCGATATTTGTAAGCATCATCTTCTTCCACTTTGTTCGTGACTGGTAATCCTCAAGGACACGATCCTTGACCTGTATATATTCTTCAAGGTCCAGAAGAGTCATGAACCAGTCCTTGTTAAGAAGCTCGTTGTAGAGTCTTTCAAGATTTTCCTTGTGCCCCACCTTCATGCACTTGTCGCCTACAATAAAATCAACGGTCTTCTTAATGATCTTTGAATTGTTGTAGAAGTCTCTTGAAACGTAATCAGCCTTCTTGTAGTGGTTGATAACGGTCTTTGAGTTCTTACCGAAGATGTAAATGTTCTTTTTGCCTACAAGATCGGCAATTTCAACGTTTGCTCCGTCTGCGGTTCCCAGTGTGATGGCACCGTTAAGCATAAACTTCATGTTACCTGTTCCGGAAGCTTCCTTGGAGGCCAAAGAAATCTGCTCGGAAATATCACATGCGGGAATAATCTTTTCTGCATAGGAAACGTTGTAGTTCTCCACGAAAAGCACCTTCATGTAAGGACTTACGTCAGGATCGTTGTTGACGATTTCCTGGAGGCAGAGAAGAAGGTGGATAATATCCTGGGCAATAATGTACGCAGGAGCTGCCTTTGCACCGAAAATGAATGTGATGGGTACCAAAGGCTTCTTGCCCTTCTTGATTTCAAGGTACTTATAAATGATGTACAAAGCATTCATCTGCTGACGCTTGTACTCATGCATACGCTTTGCCTGTACGTCAAAGATGGAGTGAGGATCAAGCTCTACGCCTTCTTTTTCCTTAATGTATTCGCAAAGCTCTTTCTTCTTATCAAGTTTAATCTCTGCAATACGGTCAAGAACCATTTCGTTGTCGATGTAATCCATAAGCCGTTCAAGCTGGGTAGCATCCTTTTTGTAGCCGTTTCCGATTAAGAAAGAAATGTAATCGGCAAGCGGGTGGTTACAGGAAAGAAGCCATCTTCTGAAGGTAATACCGTTTGTCTTGTTGTTAAACTTTTCAGGATAAATCTTATAAAAATGGTTTAATTCAGAGCTCTTCAAAATTTCCGTATGCAGGGCTGCCACACCGTTTACGGAGAAGCCGTAGTGGATACAGATGTGTGCCATGTGTACACGGTTGTCCTTATCGATAATCTGAACCTTCTTGTCAGTGAATTTTTCTTTGGCCTTTTTATCAAGCTCCTTAATGATGGGAACAAGCTGGGGAACTACCTTTTCAAGGTAATCAAGGGGCCACTTTTCAAGTGCTTCCGCAAGAATTGTGTGATTCGTATATGCACATGTCTTTGATACTACTTCAATTGCCTCGTCCATGGTGAATGCCTTGTCGTTTACAAGGATTCTTATGAGCTCGGGAATAATCATTGTAGGGTGTGTATCGTTAATCTGTATTACACAGTAGTCGTACATTCTTCTAAGGTCGTACTGCTTTTCTTTTAACTCTCTTAAAATAAGCTGTGCGGCGTTGGAAACCATAAAGTACTGCTGGTAGATTCTTAAAAGGTTACCTGCCTCGTCGGAATCATCGGGATAAAGGAAAAGGGTAAGGTTCTTCTCGATATCCGTCTTGTCGAAATTGATTCCGGAATCAATGATGGATTCGTCAACGGATTCAATATCAAAAAGATGAAGCTTGTTGGTTCCGTTTCTGTAACCTACCACATCAATATCGTAAAGTTTGGAATTTACTGTCATGTTTCCGAAATGAACGGGGAAAGAAATTCCCGTATCCTCAAGCCATGACTTCTTTTCAATCCAGTTATTGGGCTCAGCCTTCTGAAGTTTTGACTTAAATACCTGCTTGAAAAGACCCATGTGATAGTTAAGTCCGATACCGTCTCCCTGGTATCCAAGTGTTGCTATAGAATCAAGGAAGCATGCTGCAAGTCTTCCAAGACCGCCGTTACCCAAAGAAGGTTCAGGCTCAAACTCCTCGATTTCGGAAAGCTTTTTGCCTTTCTTTGTAAGAATCTCATTGATTTTGTCGTAAAGGCCAAGGTTTATTAAGTTATTGGATAAAAGCTTACCGATTAAGAATTCTGCGGAAATGTAGTAAACCTTCTTGTCACCGGAAATAGGCTCTGAAAGCTCGGTCATCTCCTTTGTAAGCATTAATAAAATATAATAAAGTTCTTTGTTGTCACATTCCTCAAGTGTTTTGTTATATGCGGTTTTTGCTCTGTCTTCAAGCTCTGCCTCCATATTAAGAAGCATAACTTCCTGCTGCATTTCAGCTCTTAAACTCATATATATCCTCCTTAAGTCAGAAAATAACGTTCAAATATTCAACTCTGACTACTTTATGGGGAAGAATTA
Organism: Lachnospiraceae bacterium; assembly: GCA_045617745.1. GTDB lineage: Bacteria > Bacillota > Clostridia > Lachnospirales > Lachnospiraceae > UBA1258. Next base: position 101,450 of record JAZLJG010000250.1, read on the forward strand.
CTTCCCGTCCTTCTTCGCCTGTAAGAAGCTTTGAAAGCTCCGATACGGCAGTAGCTGCGATTAACGTAAAGTCCTGCTTGACAGTAATCATCTGGTGTCCCGCGTAACCCATAAGGGATATTCCGTCAAACCCACAGACCGGTCTGAAAATATCAAGATCCGTAAGGGCCCGCATTGCACCGATAGCACATAAATCCGAAGCACATATCACGCAATCATAATCTTTTCCGTTCTTTAAAACAATTTCCCTGGCCTTTTTCTCGCTAAACTCAGAAGCCCTAACTCCCAAAGTTATTTTTTTCTGCTTACAAAGGTCCTTCACGGCTTTAAGGCGCAGTTCGCTTACAAAGCTGTTGTCCTTACCCTTTAAATAAAGGGCTTTTTTCGGCTTATTCATGTTGTAAAGTTCCGATGCCACGTCAAACTGTGCTTTATACTGATCAACCCACACACAGGAAGTGCTTTCATTCACAAGAGGCGCGTCCACCAGCACCACTTTGAATTCCCTGCGTTCCACAAGTTCAAGAATCGTTTTGTCGTCTCTGGAAAGTCCGAAAATAATCAGTCCTTCAACGCTTTGGGATCTTAAATATGCGGTAATCTCCGAAGCGCTCTTTTCCTCAATCATACTAAAGAAAAGTGTAATAACATCCATCTTTAACTCTCTGGCCGTTTTAATAGCACCTGACAAATACTGCATATCCACTTCATCGATGGATACGTTTGTGGTCTCATTCATAAGAATGGCCACCCGGCCCGTCTGCTTGGAAGAAAGGGCTGAGGCTACGGCATTGGGAACAAATCCTAACTTTTCGATTGCCGCATTTACCTTGTCCTTAGTGTCCTTACTGACGTTCGGATAATTATTCAGCACTTTGGAAACTGTGGAGATAGCCACGCCTGACTCTCTGGCAACATCTTTAATGCTTGCCATGGATACCTCCTTGGAAATCGTTTTCCGTTATTATAATATTATACCCTTAACCGAAAGTCAACGAAAAATTGGAAAACGTTTTCTTCATAAGTATAAAAAAGCCGTGAAGTGCTTTTGATGTGCACCTCACGGCCTTCAATTATTCTTTGTTATTGTCCTGTATTACAAGCATTATTGTGGAGAATACCACCAGTACCACTCCAAAAATCGTTACTCTGTAATCCAGGGAGCACTCCCAGAAAAAGCTTATTGCCAGTAACACGGCAAGGGCAACAACTCCCACACAGATATCAAGTATCATCTTCCCTTTTTTCATCTGATTTACCCTTCCTCGCCGGAATTAGCAGAGCGGCTGTTGGATATTGCCCTTATCATGGCAAATATCGCATAAATACCGATTACACCCAAAACTGCCCAGTGAATCGTACAGTGAGGTGCTGCTACGGCGGGAACCTCTTCATCAATTATTTCTACATATGCGGTTCCTTCGGAAAGGACCGCAAACAAAAAATTATTAATCATATACGCCTCTTTTTCTAGTATGAGCGTTTCTAAATAACTGGACTTTTTACGAAGGATGTTTTCGTGAGAACGAGTTTCAAAAACGTAGGCGTAGCGGGCTACGTCGAGGCTTTTGAAACGAAGTAATCGCGGAAACAGCCGAGTAATAAAGTCTAGTTAATTTAAAACGTGAATACTAGTTATGTAACAATTAATTATACCGCAGTTTTAAAGGAATCATCAATAATACTAACAAAAGAGTTATATACTCTTGTGGTTTACATAAGTTACGTAGTTGTGTGCCACACCAAATATCACTGCAAAAACAATAAGCAGGATGTACAAAAGCGAAATTCCGCTAAGTAAAAATATAGCAGTAAGGATTGCGGAAAGGGCAATTGCCCTGAACATGGTTTTCTTTTTGGCATACAAAACCCAGAAAATTATATACAGAACCAGTAACAATGCATTTCCTATAAAATAAACCAGAAATGCAGCCACACTGGGATATGCGAATTCCGAAAGACCTACATTGAAAATCATCAGAAGCATACAGCCGTATCTTCCGATTCTCTCCAGAATGTTCATGACCTTGTTGGTACAAAGGTTTCTGATTCCACGGTTCTTCAAACCGTAAATAATGTTGGGAATCAAAATGATTATTACAATAATTGCTCCGAAAACATTGATCCAGCCCATGCCCAGATCACCGGCCACAAAAACACTTGTAGGGCCGTCTGCTCCTCCTATAAAACTCATACTCTCATTCCTCTCTCTCTCAAATACTTTATAAAAACAGGCCGTATGGGAGGTGAAATCATATCCAATGTCACGTCCTTAATATCAAAGAATTTCAGGGTTTCGATTTCTTCATCCTGCTTCTTTAAGGTTCCGTGGTACTTGTTACAGATATAGATTATTTCCACGTTTGAAACCTCATCTCCGTTGGGATACACATAATGGGTATCCGGACCTGAATTTATCATAAAAAGTTCTATCTCTTCTGCGATGAGTCCTGTTTCCTCAAAAAGTTCTCTTCTGGCGCAGGCTTCCACTTCCTCATCGATTTCCACGGCTCCGCCGGCGTAGCCCCAGAGGTGGTTGTCTGTTCTTTGGCCCAGCAAAACCTGGCCTTTGTCATTTTCTATGATAATGCTGCCTGCCGCCTGGATAAGTGTCCGATGGCCCACAACTTTTCTTAAATCCATAATATAATTGCTCATCAGATATTTGCTCCCATCTCGTCTAAGATATTCGTCACGTGCTTTGCTTCAAAGCCTGTACATATTGCTTCAATCACGTTTTTGAAGGTATCCTCTATAAGTTCGCATTCACTGTACTTCAGGTCGTTTTGGCTGCAGAAATTCTGCATATACGGTATCTTTTCCGCATCACTGTGGACAGGAACCAGTTCCTCGAAAAAGCCGGGATAATACTTCTCCAGAAAGCTTCTTTTGCCCATAACTTCATAATCCGTATGAACCCCTGTTAACACATATAGCTTCACACCCTCCGCCTTAAGCTTTTCAGCATATCTTTTCACAAAAAGCACGGGCTTGCACCAGCTGTAGGACTCAACATTGTACTTTTCATTAAAATTGTGCCATTGCTCATCCGTCATGCAGGGCTGATATCGCTCTCCTACCGGATATATCGGAATACTGAGTGTTCCGTCCATGTCAAAAAATGCAGCTTTTATCATTAATGTATTACTCCTGAATTGATTTTTTCCGTTATTTCTCTGCTTTTGGGTCTATATTGCTTTCTATGAATATATGACCCAAAAATTTGCTCCAAATCCTTGGAAAACAGTCTTTTTAGCGGCTTTTGGGTCTATAGCCTGTTCTTTTTCGAAAAGACCCACTGAATCCCTGCATTTGTGGGTCTCAAAAATCTGAATGCTTCCAGAGACCCAAAACGGTTCGAAAATGGTTCTTTTTAGCTCCTAAAGCCCTGAAAATTGGGTCAGATCAAATTCAAATTTCATATAGACCCAAAACCATTGCTATTTTGTTACTATTCTGTAAACATTACATGCTTATTATAGACTTTTTCCCAAATCTTTACTATACTTTGTTTACATTCTCGGGTGACCGTTGGCGGTTCCCGTATTTCCACTTCTTTTAATTACGAAACGGAGGTTAAAAATTGTACGATCAAATTTTATCAAGAAGGCAGTATCTCAATTCGGAAATTGAGAAGTGTCTTAGAGTCATTCAGAATTTTCCTGAGGGCAAATTCTACATTGCCAAAAACGGGCAGTACACAAAATGGTACATCAGTATGCCCGATGAAAACCGCAAATATCTTTCCAAAAAGGAAATTATGACAGCCAGATTAATGGCCAGAAAGCGTTTTTATCAGGAGAAGCTTGATGAATTGCTGCAGGAAAGACAAGCCGTCGATCTGTTTTTGAATCACTGTCCTGCCCCGGAAGCATCTTTCAAAATGTCGAAAAGAAGCGGCCCGTACCGTGACCTGAACACCGATCTCTATCTTTCCGAAAATGATAAAGGAATTCTATGGCAGAATGCTCCCTACGAAACAAATCCCTATCATCCCGAGGAAAAGACCCACGACAGTCCTACCGGAAGATATTTCCGTTCAAAATCTGAAGTCTTTATTGATATCGAGTTAGCATCCCTGAATATACCAAACCGATACGAATGCAGGCTTGTATTAAACGGTGAGGACAGGTATCCGGATTTTACCGTTTTGAAGGTTGCCACAGGAGAATTGAAATACTGGGAACACTTTGGCAGAATGGACGATCCGAATTACGCCAAGAAAGCTTACCGAAAGATTGATGAATATATCGAAGCAGGCTTTATCCCGGGAGAAAATCTGATATGTACCTTTGAAACGAAAAACCACCCTCTGCCATACAAGATTATCCAAAAAGAAGCTGCTTATCTGAAGAATTGGATAGAATCATAATGCTAAGACAATCCTTTTGGGTCTATTTCAAATTTGTTCTTATATTGACCCAAGAATAGACTATTTTCCCGGCTAATTTGCGCCTTTTGAGCCACCTTTGGGTCTATAGCTAATATTTACGCTTTTTGACCCACAGAAACCGTGAAACTGTGGGTCTCAAAAGGCAAATTTCTCCTATAGACCCAAACACAGGCTAAAAAGCTCTCCCGGCAAGAAAATGGCCGCATTTCTTGGGTCTGCAAAGGCCCCAACGGCCCTCCAGACCCAACGTGGCCGCCGCAGATTTACATAACTTGCGCAAACCTCATAAAAAACCTCCCGTCCAAAAGACGGGAGGCCCCAAAAACTATTTAACTACAATATTGATAATCTTTCCCTTAACGTAGATTTCCTTAACTACTGTCTTGCCTTCCATAAAGGAAATAACCGAAGGAATTGCCTTAGCCTTCTCCATTACAGAAGCCTGATCTTCATCCACACCAACCGAAACGGTTCCGCGAACCTTTCCGTTTACCTGTACACCGATTTCAACCGAATCTTCCTTAACAGCTTCTTCGTCAAATAAGGGCCAGGGCTCAAAGGCGATGGTATCATCGTGACCGAGAGCCTGCCACATTTCTTCACCTGCGTGAGGGCAGATGCAGGAGAACATCTTGATGAAGCCTTCCTTGAAGCTTACAGGACACTTGCCTTCCTTGTACGCTGCATTCATGAAAATCATCATCTGTGCAATTGCTGTATTGAAGCCAAGGCTTTCAAAGTCTGATGTAACCTTCTTAACGGTCTGGTGATAAATCTTTTTAAGTGCTTCATCACTCTCTTCAGCGTTTGTATCGGTATCTACCATAAAGCTCCATACACGGTTGATGAACTTTCTGGCTCCTTCAACACCCTGCTGTGACCAGGGCTTTGATACTTCCAAAGGTCCCATAAACATTTCATAGAGTCTTAAAGTATCTGCGCCGTAATCTCTTACGATATCTGAAGGGTTAACTACGAATTCAGGGAATCTCTTACCCATCTTGATTCCGTTTGCACCAAGAATCATTCCCTGGTGAACAAGCTTCTTGAAGGGTTCCTTTGTAGGAGCAAGACCCTTGTCGTAAAGGTATCTGTTCCAGATTCTTGAATACATAAGGTGACCTACAGCATGTTCGGGTCCGCCGATATAAAGGTCAACGGGCATCCAGTGCTTCAAAAGCTCCTGATTAGCGAATTCATCGTTATTGTCGGGATCGATATATCTTAAGAAGTACCAGGAAGAACCTGCGGAACCGGGCATGGTAGAGGTTTCTCTTACACCCTTTACGCCGTTTTTATCATACTGCTTCCATTCGGTGGCATTCTCAAGAGGTGCCTTACCGTTCTTTCCCTTGTAATCTTCAAGTTCGGGAAGAACAAGGGGAAGCTCTGAATCATCAAGAACATGAATCTGTCCGTCTTCTCCGTGAACAACCGGAACAGGCTCGCCCCAGTAACGCTGGCGGGCGAAAATCCACTCACGGAAGTGATAGTTAACTGTTCTCTTGGCAACACCCATCTTTTCAAGCTTACATGTGATTGCTTCCTTGGCTTCCTCAACGGTAAGTCCCGTGAATTCCTCGGAATTAATAAGCTTACAGCCCTTTCCGAGATAATCCTGCTTTTCAAAAGCACATTCGGAAACATCACGTCCCTCGATAACCTGAATCATATCGATATTGTGGGCAACTGCGTATTCAAAGTCACGCTGGTCGTGGCTGGGAACAGCCATAACTGCGCCGGTACCATAGTTTGCAAGAACAAAGTCGCCGATAAACATGCGGACTTCTTTGCCGTTTACAGGGTTAATACAGGAAACACCCTTTAACTCGCAACCGGTCTTTCCTTTGTTAAGTTCTGTTCTGTCCATATCGTTTTTCTTAAGAGTTTCGGCAATGTAAGCTTCAACTTCTTCTTTGTTCTGGATACGGGGCATTAAGTCCTTAACAATCTGTCCGTCGGGAGCAAGAACCATAAATGTAATACCGTAAATGGTTTCGATACAGGTAGTAAAAATGGAGAATTCACCACCACCCACAATCTGGAACTTAACTTCCACACCGGTAGACTTACCTATCCAGTTTCTCTGGATGTCCTTTGTGGATTCGGGCCAGTCTACTTCCTCAAGGCCCTCCAAAAGCTTTTCAGCGAAAGCGGGCTGGTTAATAACCCACTGCTTCATATTCTTACGAATAACGGGATATCCGCCACGTTCGGACTTTCCGTCGATAACTTCATCGTTACTTAAAACGGTACCAAGTTCTTCACACCAGTTTACGGGCATGTCAATATATTTTGCATAGCCGTCAAGGTAGAGCTGTTTGAAAATCCACTGTGTCCATTTGTAAAAATTGGGATCTGATGTGGCAATAACCTTTGACCAGTCATAGTCAAAGCCAAGCTCCTTTAACTGGTTACTGAAGGTCTCTATATTTTTCTGAGTAAATCCGTTTGGATGATTACCCGTTGACACTGCATACTGCTCTGCGGGTAGTCCAAAAGAATCGTATCCCATGGGGTGTAGTACGTTGTACCCCTGCATTCTCTTCATACGGGACATGATATCTGTCGCCGTATATCCTTCGGGATGACCTGCGTGAAGGCCTACACCTGAAGGGTAAGGGAACATGTCAAGTGCGTAATATTTGGGCTTTGAAAAGTCCCATACGTCTGTCTTGAAGGTTTCATGTTCTTGCCAGAACTTTTGCCACTTGGGCTCGATTTCCTTCGGATTGTAAACTCTTTCTCCGTTCTTCATGATTACTCCTTGCCTTTATAAAAAAATAATTCGTTTTTAAACATATCACATTTCTTTTCCGCAAACAACACAAATAAAGAAAAAGAACAATCTTATTCTATATATCCGTTTTCCACCATATAAGTGGTCAGTTTACTCTGTCCGTTGCAGTTTAAGTGCTGCGAATCCATGAAATCCAGGGCATAGTTAAAACCTATCTTCTCCACATCATGGAAAAGATTATAATACTTAAGTCCCTTCTCTGCCGCATAGTCCTCAATTCCGTTATAAACGGCCTGTGATTCTCTCAAAACACCCTCATCATATTCTGTCTCATACATTGCATTATAGGGTGCTGTCCACAAAACAAGCTCTATCTCATGTTCCCTGCAAAAATCCACGATTTTATCAAGATAGTAAACAGAATTTTCCGTCATCGGGGCTTTAATATCCTTATCCACCACCGTGATGGGCCAGCTGTTAAAAATAACATCCGAATAAAAGCTTCCGTAAGGTGAATCATTCCTTACATAATCAGTTTGTGTAAGGGTAGTGGCCCTTGAATGGAACTGACCGAGGGGCAGGTAATAATAAATACGCAAATCCTTTTCTATCAGTTCCTTTACAGCCTCTCTTTTTATGGAACAAAATTTCATGCCGTCAAAGAACATGTGGCTCATTTCATCATTTATGGTATTCCAGTCATGAATGGCGTATGACATTTCCAGATAGACGGTTTTACAGTCCTGATATTTTTCAATTTCCTGAATAGCATAATAGTCCATGGCCAGAGTCTGACCCGAGGTAGACATCATAAAGCTGTTAATACCATACTCCCCCCATAAAAGATCAGTACTGATACTGCAAAAGCTGTGACTGTTTCCCACAAAAAATGTGTCTGCTTTACCCCTTCGAAGCCTGTTAAACTCATCATGCATCCAGGAATAGGTTTTATCCCTGGTCACATACGTAAGACGTAGCAAAAGAAAGCCCGCTAAGACAACCGTAAGCAGACACGCCAGGATTCTGTATATCATTTTCCTTACTTTTTCTTTTCTTTCCATAACTATCCCTTAAAACTGGAAATATATAAACTGAGCCGCATCGTACTGAGGTCCGTAAACCCCGAACAAGGCAATAAACACAACCGCAAAAACTACCAAAAGAACCTTGAACAGGTAATTCTGTCTGCAGATACCTTCTACCAGATCTCTCTTTCTGTTCTTGTTAAAATCAACAAAAATAAGGAAGGCCAAAGAAATAACCAGTATATTCCAATACCCTGCATCTATCCCGAGATTTAACAATGTTCCGTCCGTAAGTACCCAGGGATTAAACTCCGCAAATGTTCCCTTAATAATATCCAATGCCTGTGAAATGCTGGAAGCTCTGAAAAAAGTCCAGGCAAAAGCCACATAAAAGAAAGTTACAATCCTGTGTCCCAGGCCGAATGAGTAGACCTCAGATTTTAAAACACCTGCTTTCTCCAGGGAAGCAACAAGCTTCTTTCCCACCGGTGTCAGAATTTCCTCAATAATCCTTCCAAATCCGTGAATCACACCCCAGACCACAAAATGCCATGCAGCGCCATGCCACAACCCGGAAAGCAAAAATACGATAAACACATTCAGATATTTGCGGGCGGCACCCTTTCTGCTTCCTCCCAGGGGAATGTACAGGTAATCCCTGAACCAGGTGGTAAGGGACATATGCCATCTTGCCCAGAAATCCTTAATACCTCTGGCAAAATATGGTGCATTGAAATTCTCGCAAAGGTCAAACCCGAAAAGTCCGGCTGTACCGATTGCGATATATGTATAACCCGCAAAGTCACAGTAAATCTGCAGCGTAAAAAGCAAAATACCAAGAAGGCTTACAAGCCCTGTGTATTCACCGTATTTTTCAACGTCAAAAACAGTATCGACAAACAATGCAACCCTGTCCGCTATTACCATTTTCATGAAAAAGCCGTACAGAGCAAAGAAAATGCCCCTTTCAAAACGTTCGAAATTGAAAATCCTTTTTGAATCAAGGGACCTTATCTGGGACAGCATTCTTTTGCTTCTCTCAATGGGGCCTGCCACAAGCTGAGGGAAAAAGGAAATGAAAAGAGCGTAGATAAAAAAGTTTTTCTCCGGCTCTATCTCTTTTCTGTATACATCAATTGTGTATCCGATTGCCTGGAAAACAAAAAAAGAAATACCCACGGGAAGTATGATATCGAAGGTTCTGAAGGAATAATCGATTTTAAAGATTCCCGCAAGCTTGTTAAACGAGTCAGAAAAAAAGTTCAGATATTTAAAAATCACAAGAACGGAAAGATTCAAAATAACGGATCCCGCTATTGCAATCTTTCCAAGCTTCCCCACAAGAAGTCCGCACACATACGTGATAACCGTGGAGCCAAGAAGTAACAGTGCATACTTAGGATTCCAGCACATATAAAAGAAATAACTGCATGCCAGAAGGAAGTACGGTCTGGTCACATTCGGAATAACCAGAAACAGGACATATGAAACTGCCAGAAAAATCAAAAAACCAAGGGTATTAAAAAGCACTTCGTGTCCTCTCCTTCCTGTTTTTCTAAAACACTGTCAATTTAAACGATACATCATGGAAGCGGTTTTTTCAAGGTTTTGGCCCTTCCAAAAAGGGCACAATTCCCGAATAAAAAAGGTCCTGAAAATCATCAGGACCTAAAGTGCGGATAACAGGAATCGAACCTGCACGGTCTCCCACCAGAACCTAAATCTGGCGCGTCTGCCAGTTCCGCCATATCCGCTTAAAAACAGGCCGAATACTGCCTGCAAAAAAATAAAGCGTCCGCTGTTGCGAACGCTTTATTATATCTTGTTTATCAATCAAACGTCAAGATATCCTTAGGTTCTTCTTTATCAAGATATTCGGCTATTTCATCCATAAGAACCTTGTGCTCTTCCACTACTCTTTCAAATCTTGCATTGAACAAAGTTTCCTCTCCCATTGTCCCAACATTTATCATTTCATTAATGATTCCGGGAAGCTTAGCCGCTCCGCAGGCAGTGGAAATTTTCAAAAGTTCCCTTGCCGCTTCAAGCTTGTTGTCAAGAATGGTGTTTTTGGTAATATCCTCAATAAGCTTCTCGCTCTTTTCCATATACATATGCAAAAGTTCAAAGAATATCTTCTTATCGTTCCAGACCTTCGAAAGACCCCATTCCGGCTGGAATCCTTTTTCTTTAAGTCTTCCGTCCTTTGTTCTTTTGAAAAGATCCGTTTTCTCTTCAAAAATCTGCTTGTCCTTGGGGAGCCATTTCTGAAGCACGAAATTCAAATGCTTCATAACAATGGGTTTGGGGATAAAATCACTCATTCCGGCGTCAAAGAACAGCTTCTCCACCTCGCCTCCGGCATTTGCGGTAAGTGCGATAACGGGAGTCTTTTTGTCACCTTCAAGGTCCCATATCTTATGGGAAGCTTCAATACCGTCCATTCCGGGCATCATGTGGTCCATAAATATAAGATCAAACTTCTCGCCCATCCTTATAAGTTCAACTGCCTCAAAGCCCGAATCCACGGCGATTACCCTTGCGTTAAAGGTTTCAAACAAAGCCTTGGCAACCTTAAGGTTAACCCTGTTGTCATCCACCACAAGAATTCTGGCATCGGGAGTCATCAGTCTTCCCACTCTGTCAGCGTTGTGTTTATCCATGAATTTCTGGGTCTTTAATATTTCAAGAACACCGAATACATCCACAGGTCTTTGAAGGGTAGCGAAATTACCGTCAAAGGAAGTATCCGCAGGTTCACCGATTTCCACAAGCTTTATGGGAATAGTGGTGGGCGAAACACTGTTTATGGAAGAAACCGTATCAAAGAAATGCTTTTCGGTAGTAATAACGTAATCAATCTTCACCGAAGAAAGAATACCGGAAAGTTCCGACAGATTACTTACGCTTTTCGCCGCAACCTTAAGGGATGCCAACGTCTTTTCAAGGTTTTCCTTGTAATAAATATTGTCTTCCCATATTAAGAAGTCAAAAGAAGAGCCCTTTTCCTCATTATATATGGGAGTACTCTCGGACTCGGCCACCTTCTGCCTTATGACAGCCATAAAGGAAGAACCCTTGCCAAGCTCGCTTTCAAAGGAAACATTGCCACCCATCATATTGGCAAGCTGGCTGCATATTGCAAGGCCCAGGCCCGAGCCTTCCTTATATCTGTGATTTGAAACATCCGCCTGTTCAAAGCGCTTAAACAGCTTTACCTTCTCTGACGGAGGAATACCGCAGCCTGTATCATTAACCGTAAAAGTAATATCCACGCTGTCTTTTGCCAGGCGCTCATAAGTTATTGAAAGAGATATTTCTCCGGTGGTAGTGTATTTTACCGCATTACCCAGAAGATTTATAAGTATCTGTTTGATTCTCACCTCATCACCGATAAGTGTCTGAGGAAGTGTTGGATCCACAAAAACCGTAAACGCCACAGGCTTGCCGCCAAGCCTGATGGCAATAATATTTTTCACATCATCGAGAACGGCTTTAATTTTGTAAGGTGCCTCAATAAGGCTCATCTTGCCCGCATCCATTTTGGAAAAGTCCAGAATATCATTGACCATTTCAAGAAGGCTTTCCGAGGAACTCTTTAAAATGGAAAGATAGCTTTTGGGAGCAGGGGGCAGCTCTTCCTTCATAAGAAGCTCCGTTGCACAGCTTATGGCATTCATGGGCGTACGAATCTCATGGCTCATATTGGCCACAAACTCCGTCTTTGCCCTCGCCTCTTTTACGGCTTCCTCGCCCTTTCTTCTTGCTTCCTCTACAAGGGCCTCATTATCCTTAAGCATTTCCTTCACCCGGTTTCTTTCAAACCGTATAAGAAAAAGCAAAGCTATAAGAAGAACACCCAGTACAATAAGTAGAATATTCTGAATCATATCAGACCTTTTCCCTTTCATAAAAGCATATATATGGTATTGTAGCAGAGTTTTATTAAAAAATAGTAAATTCTTTCAAGGTGGGGGCTGAGAAAAGCAAAAAAAGAGAGAAGCAAGATTTGCTTCTCTTCTTCGTGAGCCACTGGGGACTCGAAGCCCCGAGAGATGTTTGCTGCTTTTCAAGCAAACATCGAAAAATTGCGGACCTTGTTCCGCAATTTTGGGGGAGAGCCCTCGTGAAAGTGAAAAACGAGAAACCGTTTCGGTTTCTCGTCTTTAATAGATGAGCCACTGGGGACTCGAACCCCAGACAACTTGATTAAAAGTCAAGTGCTCTACCGCCTGAGCTAGTGGCCCGTATTAATTTGTAAATCCAACTGGGCTAGGCAGATTCGAACTGCCGAATGCAGGAGTCAAAGTCCTGTGCCTTACCGCTTGGCGATAGCCCAAAGCTTATTACTCCAAAAGTTTCCCGTTTGGAAGGGTGGATAGAGGGACTCGAACCCTCGATCTCCAGAACCACAATCTGGCGCGTTAACCAACTACGCTATATCCACCATAAATGTGCCCGAAGGGATTCGAACCCCCGACCCACGGCTTAGAAGGCCGTTGCTCTATCCAGCTGAGCTACGGACACATGTTTACGATTCTAAAGATATTCAATTAGCCAAATCAAAAATGACAAGGCAAAGAGCGGGTGATGGGAATCGAACCCACGTATCCAGCTTGGAAGGCTGGTGTTCTACCATTGAACTACACCCGCATATGAAATTTACTCGGGGTGACAGGATTCGAACCTGCGACCTCCTGGTCCCAAACCAGGCGCTCTAGCCAAGCTGAGCCACACCCCGCAATAGGACCGCGCCCTCGTGACGCAAGTAAGATTATATAATAGGGTATTTCACATGTCAACAAAAACTTTATCTATTTTTTAAAGATATTTGATGGCAAAAGAAGGCTTCCCTTCCCCGTCAATTTCCATCACCATATAGCTGTATTTTCCGCCTGCCTGACGGGGATATGTAAGGCTTCCCGGGTTCACCGCCCAGATACCCAGTTCTTCGTCATAGGCCTTGTAGGGAACATGGGTGTGACCAAAAATAGCAATGTTTGCATTTCTTGACGCTGCCTTGTAAAAGATTTTGTCTGCGCCGTAATAAACTCCGTCATAGTGACCATGTGTAAGAAAAACAGAAAGATTTCCTACCATAAATTGTTCTTCCCTGTTAAGCTCAGAGCCGAAATCATTGTTACCCTTTACCATCTTAACGGGACACTTAACGGAATTTCTTATGATTTCCTCGCTTCCGTCAATATCTCCGGCGTGTATAAGAAAATCCGGTTCCCCTTCTATCTTAAGCACCCTGAACAATTCATCGTTTATTCCGTGGGTATCACTTACAATCAGTACCTTCATACTCTGCAATCACTTTCTTCATAAGACGTAATGCGTTGCCTCTGTGGCTGATTTCATGCTTTTTCGCAGGCTCCAATTCTGCTGTGGTACAGCCCAAAGAAGGCACATAGAAAATCGGATCGAATCCGAAGCCGTTTTGACCGTATTCCCGATCAGCAATCTCTCCTTCCACAACACCTCTTACTACCTTTGAGGTCCCGTCGGGAAATACTGCCGCTATGCAGCATACAAACTGAGCTTTTCTGTTATCTGAACCGGAATTGTTTACCCGTTCAATAATGTTTGCGTTCTTTATTCTATAGGAAGTGTCTTCTCCCATGTATCTTGCGGAATAAATGCCGGGCTCCCCGTTCAGGGCTTCCACACAGAGCCCGGAATCATCTGCCAGCACCAAAACCTCATCCATACCCATTTTCAATGCTTCTTCATGAACCGTTTTGGCTTTAATAAGGGCATTTTCTTCGAAGGTTGCACCGTCTTCGATTATCTCAACATTAATACCAGCTTCTTTCATGGACTGCACGGAACTTATGAAATCCATGCCCGCAAGTATTTCCCTTATTTCAAACATTTTGTCCTTGTTACCGGTTGCGAAAATTACGTTCACTGTATCACCTCATCCAGAGCGTCTATAATGCCCTGTGCTATTTTTTCTATGTAAGCACCCTTTTCCA
>JAZLJG010000251.1:0-2763 GCA_045617745.1 Lachnospiraceae bacterium
AAATCTGTATCTGGTAAGTGATTTTAGCTCTTCATTGTGGTATGATGTGTCTGTGTAGGACTTGAGGTCCACATCAGACATGAGCATAGTCGCAATAGTCCGTGCATCAATTCGATCTGTCTTGGTTTGACGAAGGCTGAGACTCTTACGATAGAGGTTGGTGTGCAGCGGGTTAAGGACAAAGGTGGGAAGGCCGTTGTCAAGAAGAAATCCGAGGATGTTGTAGCTGTAGTGTCCGGTAGCCTCAAGCCCTACTTTTATTTTGTCTAACGGATGGGTACAGGACTGAATCTGCTGCAACAGCGTTTCAAAGCCTTCCCGGTTGTTGGAAATGGTAAACACATCGGCGAGGACCTCACCTTCTGAGCTGAGAATAAAGCAGTCATGTTTGTCCTTTGCCACATCAATTCCAACGAAAACCATAAAAAATACCTCCAGAAAATGATTTGTGATGCTGCATCCCCACAGAGCACTTTGCCTTGTAACCTTGTTCCACATAAACCGTCTGGCGGTATCTAACTGATTAACAAAACTGCAAAGGGCTGTGGTCGGAGCCTTTCTGGAACCGTCTTGCGGTAGGAACTAAAACCAATCCACAGCATCCCTTACAGTGTAGCATATGACCTTGGAGAGGGTCATTAAAAACTACTACTCTATAATACAAGGAATAAATCACATGGACAATGTCATTCAGCTAACGCATACCTATCGAAAAATCAAGGCATCTTATACACGGGCTCCCAATAATCTTTTTCGTACATTTCTCGTCCGGTCGGACCTTAATTTGTCCGAACTCGGATGTGTGCTTTGCACAATGTTCCGTGCCGAATATGAGCACTGTTTTCTTTTTTATACGCCCAAAGCCACATATGTCCCCGAAGTATTTATGGATGAATTTTTTACCCCAAGCTGGTATTTGATGGATGATTATTCGCTAAGTGATCTTCCGGATACCTTCACGTTCGAGTATGACACGGGTGAAAGCTGGGAGTTCAAATGCCGTCTTTACAAGAAGGAAGAGGTTCACGCAGATTCACGCCGGGCAATCCTTATCGAAGGAGCCGGGGCCGGAATTTGGGAAGATGCAAGCTATGAGTATTTCATGTGGCTTAACGGTGAGATTCCTCCAAAGAAAAAACACACCAAGGATGAACCGCCCTGGAACCTGAAATTTAAAACATTCGCCGAACTGGATAATCCTCTGGATATTGCGAAGGAACAGAAAACATTCGATTCACGGATAGAAAGCGATACGAAAATATACCTCGACCATATGGCAGCGCATTCTGAAGATTTTGACGATTCCTACGATGATTTTGATGATGACTTTGACGAAGAGGAGGACCCTTCAACGGCGGTGATTCTTGCCGGCGCTGCATATCAGATCGACAACGTTCCGTTCGTTAGGAGTACTTTCAATCGCTTAATCAAGAAATACTCCGAGGGTGAGGCATTCGATATGATAGCTTCAGAGCTCTGCAAACAAATAGATGCAGTTCTTACGCAAGGGAACTCGTACAGCAGTGAATCTTACAAGAAGGCTATAGAAAACCTGAAATGAAACGCGGATATATTTCCGAAAATATTTGACATATTTCCGAAAGATAATAGACATATTGCCGATAGCCGGTTATAATAGACTTGAATTTTCGTAAGGAGAGCTAATGGATGACGGCATATATCTCCGCAAAAGAAGCCGCAAGGCTTTGGAATATCACCGAAAGATCCGTTACCGGGCTGTGCCGGGCCGGGAGAATCGAAGGCGCCGTTAAGAACGGACGAGACTGGCGCATTCCCCCCGATGCCGAAAAGCCGACGGATAGACGTTTAAGGACGGGCGCATATAAAAATGACAGCAAGCGGACTGCCTGCCTTCCCTTGCCTGTCGGTGTGTCGGATTACCGCCTGGCATCAACGGAGTATTACTATATCGACAAAACGCTGATGATCCGCGACTTCATTGATGAGCGACCTATGGTATCGCTGTTCACACGTCCGCGCCGCTTTGGAAAGACGCTGAATATGGATATGCTGCGTACCTTCTTCGAAAAGACGGACGAGGATACGTCGCGCTTCTTTACCGATAAGAAGATTTGGGCTTGCGGAGAAAAGTACCGTGCTTATCAGGGGAAGTATCCGGTTATCTTTATTACCTTCAAGGATTTGAAATACAACACCTGGGAAGAAACCTTTGAAGAAATCGGGAACATCTTCGCGCAGGAGTTCAAGCGCCATAACGAGCTTCTGACAAGCGAGGAAACGGATATAACGGAAAAGGCGTTCTTTGAAAAGATTGTATCGAAAACAGCTTCGGCGGTCGATCTTTCCCATGCCCTCGAATACCTATCACAAATGCTTCGAAAGCATTATAACGAACGCGCGGTTGTCATCGTTGATGAATACGACACGCCGATCCAGCAGGGGCATACAAAGGGGTTTTACGAAGATGTTATCGGCTTTATGCGTAACCTTCTATCCGGCTGCTTCAAAGATAACAAAAGTCTTGCCTATGGCTTCCTGACGGGTATTTTGCGCGTTGCCAAGGAAAGCATATTCAGCGGGCTGAATAACCTCGTTATCAACTCCGTGCTCGATAATAAGTACAGCGAATACTTCGGATTCACCGCCGATGAGGTCAGAGAGATGGCGGTATACTACGGGAAAAGCGAAAAGTTCGATGAGGTCTGCGAGTGGTACGACGGATACCGCTTCGGCAATACGGATATTTTCAATCCGTGGTCGGTTGTAAACTATTTCAGCAAC
>JAZLJG010000252.1:0-1916 GCA_045617745.1 Lachnospiraceae bacterium
AAAAAACAAAAACGGCAGACCCTTTCGGGACCGCCATGTAAGGAAGTATTTAGGGGCGTGAATTTTGTACGGCAAAATCCGATGCTCGTTTTATATGCGGACAAATCAGAATTTATGGAGGGCGAAATGGATCTTCAAAAAGCATATGAAATATATCAGGATGACTTGGCGGAAGAACTCAAAACTTTGGGTTTCGTTAAGAAATCAAAGGACCGCTTTTCCAGAAAAGTCGGAAATTGCCGGCAGGATATCTGTACGATACGCACAAGGGGGCGCGGTATCCCTTCCCACGATTCGGTCATCTGTTCAGTTCTATATTCATTTGATAATATCAACCGCATTTATTACTACATCCAGGGCTTGCCGCTTCGAAAAGGATTTCCGACCGGCAGGATTTTGAGTATTGATGAGGATTTGAAATACAGAAAAGAAAACCATCTCAGGGATCACTTCTTCTTTGAAGGACCGAACCAGAAAGAAATCGATGATTTTGCAAAGTACATGGGGTGTGAGAATGATTCGGAGTTCAGAGTAACCGATGAGGAATTGCTGCGGCGCTTTGCTAAAGAGGATGCCGAAAGGATACAGAAGAGCTATCTGCCGCTGCTTGATAAATGTGATACGGAAGAGAAATTCTTTAATAATTTGGAGAATGACATCCTGATTAAACACAGCATCACATATGAAGACAGTCGCATGTGGTACCGCATCGCTGCTCTTTTAAGTTTAGGAAACAAAGAAGCGGCTTGCGAACTATTTGATAATTGGGAACCTGTTTCATGGAGGCCAACCAGAAAACTCCCTGAGGATGAGAAGCAGGAAGTAAAAAGGCGCATGAAAGAATTGGATGAGAAAAAGATCCCCAAACAATATACGCTGTTTGGCTTGCAGCTTATCGGAGGAGTCCTTCCGGTGGATACGTCAGAAAGATAGATTTAAGTAATTTATATTGCTCATGGAGGATATATGAGAAATATAAATCTAGTTAGCATAATTCAGGCGAGAATATCTTTCATTAAAATGAATACCATATTTAATCGTGAAGAAATGCAATATGTGTATGAAGGTGAATTAAAAGCATATAACGAAATGTTGGTGGATATAGATACATATTCTGTGAATGATTTCACTGATAAATATCTGCTTATTGTAAAAGATTTAGATATCAGTTTTGAGAATAACAAATTCCTTATAGAATCGGAACGTGAAATGTGGTCCGGATATAATAACGCAATTGTTTTTGTGTTATCTTTGATTGATCCTAGATACGAATATGCTGACGGGATTAAATAAAACTCCACCTTGTTTGCTCATAGAAATGGGCAAGAAATTCAGAATTTGTAGAGGAAATGATTATGAAGAAATGGATAATAAATATTTTGATATGGATATTTACAGTTGTATTGTTATTGTCCGTTTTTATTTTCTTCAGTGGTTCATTGGAAGCATACCCAACAGAAGAGCAACTTGAAAAAGTAAAAATAGTTTCGGCGGCTTTTATTGTGATAAGTCTGATAGCAGATATTGGCTTGATAATAATTAGATTCAAAAAAGGAAAAGCATAGTCTCGAAAAATTTCAGTTTGTTGAACTGAAAAAACAACTCGCCAAAGAGAGTTTTCTTTGGCGAGTTTTCTTATATCAAAATACTTCCTTATGTGGCTATGCCCTTTCGGGTCTGCCGCTGCTTTATTCCTTGATCCACGCTTCCCACACGAATTCTTTCCTTTGGTCATCCTTATCGTAGACGACTGCGGGAGAGTGGGGCTTTGTGACCGGTTGATTTGCGAAGCGGTTATTCGGATAGTGGAGGGTGACGGGTTTGCGGGCGAGGAGGTAGTTTGCGTAATCTTTGGCGCTTGTAAGGGGTTCGGTAAGTTCCACGCACGCCATTTTGCCGGGGCGGACGTTGTCCGC
>JAZLJG010000253.1:0-3089 GCA_045617745.1 Lachnospiraceae bacterium
CACCGGAATCAGGTCGTACCAACGTAATTGGTAGCCGCAACTCATACAGTGACTTCTTTCTTTGACGATATCCTCCTTTTTAGGGATTCTATAGATACACACGTTCAAAAAAGAACCAACCGTGATGCCGTATAAAAATGTAAGTATGCAAATAAGAATTCGGAGTGATGTCGTCATAATCCAATTACATTCCGCTGTAAGTAACTGTATCAGGATAAATCTGTACAGTAGTGTTTCCTGCATAAATTTCAATAGTGTCGCCATTAACAATTACATAGAAATTAGCACCCTCATTACCTGAGTTTTTTGATTTTACTTTCGGAACTGCCATACTACCACAATCAAGAGAATCAATAAAATCCTGATCAACTATTTCTTTAGTTCCGGAAGGAGAAAAAGTGGTGTTAAAAGGATCAACAGCAGCTGTCTGAATTGCTGTTACAAGTTCTGAAGCTGTCTGAACGTCTGTAGACTTACGACCTCTTTCAACATACTTTGTAAATACAGGGCTAAGTACGGCTACAAGAATAACCATAATAGCGATTACGATAATAAGTTCGACTAATGAAAAACCTTTGTTGTTTAACTTCTTCATGTGTTAAATCTCCTTTTTGATTTACATATAGTTTTTTATCTCAAACACTGTTTCCCTACAAAGCAGTGTTTAATTCGTTTATAGATTGTCAAGTGCACTGTACATCGATATCATGGGTGCGAAGCAGGCTGCCACAAGAACACCTACTATAAGAGCCATAAATATGATTATCATAGGCTCCAACGCTGACATAAAGGACTGAACACCCATTTCAACTTCTTCATCGTAGTAGTCTGCAAGCTTTGTAAGCATGTCCTCAACGTTACCGGATTCCTCACCGATTCTTGCCATATGATAAACCATGGGAGGGAACAATCCGCAGTCCTCAAGGGGCCTGGATAAGGGTTGTCCGATTACTATGTCGTCATGGCACCTTTCCATGGCTTCTTTAAAATAAACGTTGTCCATTGTGTTACTTACAATTTCCACTGCTTCTACCATGGGAACGCCTGCCGACATTAATGTGGAAAGTGTTCTTGCCATCATGGAAGAGGCTTTCTTTACTTCCAGCTGTCCGAATCCGGGAAGCTTTAATTTCAGCATATGAAGGAAATGCTTTCCTGAATTTGCTTTTCCCCAGACACTGAAGAAAACAATTATACCTACCACTATAGGCACCACGATAAACCAGTTGTTAATTAGAAAATCGCTGGCCTTTTTAACTGCCATCGTAATACCCGGAAGCTCTGTATCCATTTCCTCGAACATCTTCGTGTATTTGGGAATTACCACCACAAGCATTACCACTACCATTGCTATTGCAAGAATGATAATCATTATGGGATAAATCATGGCTTTCTTTACAAGGGCTTTAATCTTCGCGGATGATTCAAACTGTATGGACATTCGCTCCAAGGCTACGTCCAGTGAACCGGAAGCTTCACCTGCAGCCACCATGTTCACCAAAAGCTCCGGGAAGACCTTGGGGTAAAGAGCCAGGGAATCCGAAAGGGTTTCACCCTTTTCTACGCTTCCTCTTACACCTGAAATTGCTTTTGCAAGCTGCTTGTTCTCGGTCTGGTCTTCAAGAAGCTTTAAGCACTCAAGAATTGTTACACCTGCCCTTGACATGCTGACAAACTGTCTGCAGAAAACCGAAAGGTCTCTTGGCTTTGGATATCCGCCGATTTCAATATTTATATCTTTTGTGAGCAAACTCTGTTCTTTTACTGCGATAAGAGTAAGTTCCTGATTCTTAAGGTGGGCTCTTAAGGCATCTAAACTGTCTGCCTCCATGGAGCCTTTAAGAATTGTTCCGGACTTATCTATCGCTTCATATCCGAATGTGGCCATCGCTACTCCAATTTTGTATATTTATTCAAAAATATATTCAATATAATGAACTGAACTACCAAGAAATTGCTCTAAACTTGTCAGTTTTTGCGAAATTGTTTGCTAAAACTATAGTAAAACATTTTACTGTTTAACTATTCTGACAATTTGTATTATAGTACTTTCGTCCTAAATTTCAACACTTGTTTGTTGCATTCTAACTTTTTTGTTAGAATTTACCAAAAGTTGTCTACAGGTCAAAGGATACTTTAACCATCTCACTTACAGATGTAATACCGTTTAAAACATACTCTGTAGCACTCATTCTTAAGGTATGCATACCTTCTTTAAGAGCCTGTGCTTTGATATCGTTGGCATTTCCGCCCTTACTTATAATCAGTTTAAGTTCGGGAGTCATTTCCATGATTTCATAAACACCGATTCGACCTTTGTACCCCATGTTGTCGCACTTAGGACATCCCTTGGGTTTATAAATCATATGTTTTTTGCCGTCGTTAAATCCTAAAAGTTCACACTCTTCCTTTGTAGCTTCAGACTGAACCTTACATACAGGACAAAGTCTTCTAACAAGTCGCTGTGCAATAACACCTACTACCGAATCCGCTATAAGATAAGGTTCTACACCCATATCCTCAAGACGTGTAATGGTACTTGCCGAAGAGTTTGTATGAAGGGTGGAAACCACCAGGTGTCCCGTAATGGAAGCCTGTACTGCTATTCCTGCGGTTTCCTGGTCTCGAATTTCACCTATCATGATAATGTCAGGGTCCTGACGAAGTATGGAACGAAGGGCAGTTGCAAAGGTAAGGTCTGCCTTGGGATTAACCTGTACCTGATTAATGCCGTCAATATTGGCTTCTACAGGGTCTTCTACCGTGATAATGTTTACGTCTTCTTTGTTAAGCTCCGAAAGGGCTGTATAAAGAGTTGTGGATTTACCTGAACCGGTAGGTCCGGTAACAAGCAAAATACCATGGGGATTTGACAAAATGTGGTCAAATACCTTCATCTCCGTCTCATTAAGGCCAAGCTCTGACTTGTTTCTGGTAAGAGCCTTCTTAACTGCAAGACGCATAACAATCTTTTCACCGTATACACTGGGAAGAACGGATACACGGATATCATATTCAGTACGGTCCACTACCTGTGTAATACGACCGTCCTGAGGTTTTCTCTTTTCGGAAATATCCATTCCGCCTAT
>JAZLJG010000254.1:0-3769 GCA_045617745.1 Lachnospiraceae bacterium
CTTTCATAATGCTTATGGCCAACACAATCCACAAATCCGTAATGGTATTCAAGGAAGGAACGGTTTCTTGCCGAACACTCAAACAATGCTTTATACAGCTCCGTATTCTCATACCGGGCTATTGCCACTTTTTCCGTTTTCTCTGCATATGGATTGATTAAGAAATCCACCAGTGCAGAACGGCCTTCCTCATCGCTGATTGTATCATTGATTCTTTGCTCAATTAACTCACACTCCTGGTCATATGCCAAATGCCCCTCCAGAGTAGACTTTGCTTTTCGGATACAGTCCTTCATACGGTTTTCAACATTCTTACCGGCATAGGTCAAAAAAAGATTGCCACGGGATGAATCGTAAGTATCTACAGCCTCGATGAGCTTTATCATCCCTTCCTGAATCAAATCCTCGACATCCAGTCCGATTGTTTCATCACAATAAAAGCGGGAATAAAAAAGCATGTTTGCGGTTGCCTTAACGAAATCCATATTCTGCTTCGCCAGATCCTCCAGTAAATCTGTCTGCCCCGCCCGGATACATTCACAAAGTTCCTCATTCGTCATTCTTATTCTGCTCCTTCTCCGGACCCGGGGCAAAAAGAGGTTCGAGAGCAATCATCAGGTTATCAATCTGTTCCGTCGACATATAATCCAGATTCCCAAAAACAGAATTCTTTATTACATTCAAAATATCTTTTGGAGTCACTTCCGTAATACTTTTCTGCGAATTGGCTGTTACGGAGCCGAGCATTTCATTAAAGTCATCTTCTATCATTCTTCTTGTATCAGGAAGTGTCGATTCCCCGGCTGCCTTAATATCCCGTAAGCATGCAGCAAATTCTTTTGACAGTTTTTCCAATTCAGGTGTACTGACCTGAGTATCCCTCAAGGCAAGAACATCCCTGGCGCCATCTTCGATTCCGTTATTTCTTAAAAGTTTGCTGACAGACATCATCATCTGATTTTGAGCAGCAAATGCCTGTGCCAGTTTTTCTTCAAAAAAACACTCAACATTATATGTAAGCGCTGCAAACTTTTTGTTTTCCAGCAAAGCATTCACGACCTCCGGATTAACTTTCCCGGTATACAGATTCTTCGCTGCTTCGACAGACAATCCCAGCTGTTCTATCTGATAACTTGTCTTTTCCGGAATATCAACTCTTCCCAAAAGAAAATCTGTCGTTATACGAAAATGGTCAGCTATTCTTTCCAGAATGGTACTGGCTATTTTGGTAGTCTTTCCGCTTTCTATCTTACTGATTGTCGAAACCTGAACTCCGGCTATTTCGGCAAGCTGTTCCTGAGTAAGTTTTTCCCTGTCACGTATATCCTTGAATCTGTCTCTTGCTGAACCCGGCAGGTATTCCTCTTTTACTAATTCCATTATTCCCAAACTCCCTTTATTACTTCTCTTTTCATTGTTATGAAGATTATAACATATCGAACATCAGTTTGCCATTCTTTTTTGTTTTTTCTTTTTCGAAAATTTCTGTCAAAAGTTTATTTCTCATTTTCTTTTTTTCCACAAAATCAAAAGAACCAAAAATCTCCCCGTAAAATATGTCATCCGAAAGAAGCAGTTGCAAATTCCCTTATTTTAATAAGGGCGCACATCTATACCCTCCCGGGTATTCTGTGCGTTTTTCTCATTGTGTTCCACTCCGAGAAATAAAAAACTGCGTCCGCTTCGCTTCCGGATGAAGGACTGATGCTAATACATTGGTCTTTTTTTATTTTCCAAAATCTATGAAAAAAGGAGGAAAAACAAATGACAGATTTGGAAAAAGCAAGACAGGATCTTCAGAAAGCGATTCACGAAAAAGAGGTGAATGAGCATCAGATTACACGCTCTGAAAATCGACTTCGCAATGCGCTGAAAAAACAGGATTCTGCAAGAACTCACCGGCTTATAGTCGAAGGCGCCGAGCTTGAGTATGTATTTGAAGGCATCGAAGATATGCCTCAGAACACCTTCTGGGCTTTCATGCGAAAGCTCGTTACCCTTCCCGGCGTAATGGATCTTTATGAAAAAATGAAAGCTTCCGGATACGTAACAGAGGAAGGAGGTGATGAATAATGTCCCTCTTTCACTTTAACGTTACTCAGGTTTCAAGAGGCAAAGGGCAGACAGCAGTATCCTGTGCAGCTTACCGTTCTGGAGAAAAACTTCATGATTCCTACTATGATGAAGATCCTGATTACAGGAAAAAGGGAGGCGTGCTCTACACTGAAATACTTTTGCCAGAGCATGTTCCTAAAAGACTCTCAGACAGGGAAACCTTATGGAATGAAGTTGAGTCAATTGAAAAACATCCGCAGGCTCAGCTAGCCTATTCATTCAATCTTGCCTTACAGAATGAACTGACCTATGAAGAAAATCTTGAGCTTGCCCGGCAGTTTGTCCTTGAAAACTTTGTAGCAAAAGGAATGATAGCAGACCTTGCGGTTCATGATCCTGACAAAGGAAGTGATGGAATACAAAACCCGCACTTCCATGTTCTGTGTCCCATTCGTCCGATAAATTCCGACGGAACCTGGGGCGAGAAACAACATCGTGAATATCTTCTCGATGAAAACGGTAAACGCGTCCGTGACAAAAACGGTCGATTCAAATTCAATGCGGTTGCAACAACAGACTGGGGAACTGCTGAAACGCTTCTTGCCTGGAGAAAAAACTGGGCCGACATCGTTAATCGCAAATTTGAAGAAAAGGGAATCGACAGCCGGATCGACCACCGTTCATACGAGGAGCAGGGCGTTGACCTTATTCCATCAATCCATGAAGGTCCTACTGTTAGAGCCATGGAAAAGAAAGGCATACGCACCGACAAAGGTGACTGGAACCGTCTGATCAAAAAGACAAACTCGCTTCTTTCCGCTCTCAAGAAGCATGTTAAGGAACTTGTCGAATGGATTTCCGAACTCAGGAAAGAAATGAATGAAGAGAAGGAATGTAATCGAATAAGCCGACTCAAACGGCAGACAATTTATTCCCTGATCAGTGATTACTTCGACCAAAGAAATTCCGGTGCTTATTCCAATAAGGCAAAAGTGAAAAACCTAAAACAGTATCTTTCTGTTGTTGATTTCTTACAAACCAACAACATTAGCTGCTTTGAAGAGTTTAGCGAAAAGGTATCATCCCTGTACAGGGAAGTTTCCGATGCCTGCAGCAAGGTTAAGGATTGCGAAAGTGAAATCTCACAGATTAAGGCTACGCTTGATCTTCTTTTAAAATTCAAAACGAACAAACCCTTTTATGACAAACTCTGCACCATAAAGAAGAAAAAGACATCAGACAAATTCAAAGAGGAACATCACACGGAACTCAGTCTCTTTTACATGGCAAGAAGAAAACTGGACGAACAGTTTCAGGAAAACTACCCGAATGAAAAGGAACTCAGGTCTCGGCTTGCTGCCTTAGAAATTGAGCACTCTTCTCTGTTCTCAAGCTACAAAAAGTTAAAAGAAGATGCCGGGAACATCTACACGGTTAAGAAAGCCATTGAATCCGATTACAGAAAAATACTTGGTGAACCAATTCCCGAAAAGAGAAAAAAACAGGAAAGGAGTTTTGAATAATGAGCAAAAGAAGAATGTTTTCATCCGACATAATAAATTCGGATGCTTTTATAGAAATGAGGCTTGCCTCTCAGGCAGTGTATTTTCACCTGGCAATGACTGCTGACGATGATGGATTCATAAACTCAGCAACAAGAACCATAAGGGCTGTGTGTGGCAGTCCCGAGCATATAGAAGAACTGATTAAAACC
>JAZLJG010000255.1:0-1007 GCA_045617745.1 Lachnospiraceae bacterium
AGTGGCTAAGAAACATGGAATCCGGTATGCAATAAAGAAGGACAAGAGTACGGATCCGCCAACATATCTTATTTTCTTTAAAGGAAAGGACGCTGAGGTTATCAATCATGCTTTACGCGAGTACACAAAGAAGCAACTTAAGAGGAATGAAAAAACACCGGTTATTTCCGAACGGCTAAAAAAGTATAAGGCCATGGCAAAAGAACAGGCTTCGAAACTTGCGAAAGACAGAAACAAAGAACAAGTAAGATAGGAGTAGATGCATATGAATACGAATGCAGCATACAGAGAACTGTTTACTCAGACAGAAGCTAGGTTAATTATTCCGGCAGCGAAGAATCTGATTCTGGTGACGAAAAGATATGATGATGCAGTAGCTTTTTTAGAGTTACTTGAAAAAACAGAGTATAACTTTGTTGAAGTCGATAAACCTGAAACCAGAATTGCGATAAGTTGTGCGGAGAGAACGGTTGATGCACTAATAGCTGAAAGAGCTCAGATGGAGAGAGATTTTAGAAAACTTTTCGAAAGATGTATGGAAAAAACTTTCGAGTTTCAAAAAGAAAATCTT
The DNA here is from genome assembly GCA_045617745.1 of Lachnospiraceae bacterium. Lineage (GTDB taxonomy): Bacteria > Bacillota > Clostridia > Lachnospirales > Lachnospiraceae > UBA1258. The sequence continues at coordinate 572 of JAZLJG010000255.1, forward strand.
GAATTTGAGTTGGAAGTTGATGCAGAAGCGGTGTGTATGGTTATCAGAGGGATTGAAAGGGAGGCATGGCGTGATTTCAGTTTCTATTCAGCGGAAGAAAAACTTGATATCATCATTGATGCTATTGTAACCGGATTAATCTTTTCAGATTGTTGTCCGCCGGCATTTTTCTATCGATACGACGATGAAGATTTCGATGTTGACGAGGATAATTGTCTTATGGATGCAGAAACAGTGGAAGATGCAATAGCTTCTGTTGAAGAGTATCTTGCAGAACTTAAGGAAAGAGCAGAGGAACTTCGGAAAGACGAAGCAAAGAACAAAGCAAAGTAGGTGATGTTTTGAGTAATCAAAAGAAACCTACTTTTTTTGACGCTATCTGTAAAGAAGCAAAGGACTTATTCGGGCTTGATTTGCGCTCGTTTAAGGATAAAAA
>JAZLJG010000256.1:0-2189 GCA_045617745.1 Lachnospiraceae bacterium
TGAATTTCCCATCGGCCGGACTTGGAAGGACCTATCCACTCTATATGATAGCTCGCTCGAAGGGATTTAATTGTTCTTCGAACGGTGGGCTCACTGATTCCTAATTCTAATGCTATCGTATCTTTTGAAATATGTGGATTGCTAATCATTTTCTCAAGAACTTTGCGTGCCCTAACAGCAAAGAGTTTTTGAGGGTCATTTTGGGGGTCATTTTGAGGGTCATTTCTTAGAAAACCTTGTTTTACAAGCTTTGTTTGGGGGTCATCCTCGTTCTTAGTCTTTCTCCATATCACCACCTTGAATCCCGTGCCGTCCTGTTTGTATTCCGGTGTCGGGAGGCCTGCCTCAACGCACTTTTCAACGATGTCCTGGGTGCCGGTGCCGATTCTCCCAATATATCCTGCCAGATAAACAGGGTGGTGTAATCTTCGGTAAGGTGAGCGCCATAGATGGGACCATCGTGAAGGCCATCCGAGAGGAGCTCCGGAAGGTCATATAAAGAAATAGGTCGGCGCAACGATTGCTTTTGTTATTATAAATACTTAATAAACATTGGCAATTTTCGTAACTTTACTACGAAAATAAGAGAAATATTTGGTATTTCTATGAAAATACACTAATATTGTGCAGAAATTACTATTGAAACTATTAATCAAACAATGTCATTATGATTAGGGATTTCTGGGTGAAAAACTTTTTGTCTATACGAGATAAACAGGAACTGAATTTTGAGGCGAAGGGACCGGCATCCGTGCTGGTTTCCGAAGTCGTTGAAGGAGTTTTCCTGAATAAGCTCGGTGTCATTTATGGCCCTAACGCCTCCGGAAAGTCAAATATGCTGATTGCACTTAATGAAGTTTTCAGGCTTCTTGTTTTACCGAAGTCAGATGCTGCAGAGAGAATATCCGGATGTGTTCCTTTTGAATTGACAAAAGAGAAACCGACGGAAATGTATGTTTCTTTCTATGCAGATGGAATCAGGTACGATTATGAAGTCCAATTCAATAATCGGATAATATTCCATGAATTGCTCAATTATTATCCAAAGGGCTCAAAGTCTTTGTTTTATGAGAGAACATACATCGGGGATAATGTTCAGGCAGAAATCAAGTTCGGTGGAAGTCTGGAGTTGGCTGCTAAAACCAAAGCCAGCATTAGTGAAGCAACGCTTAACAATCATAGTGTGTTAGCAGTCTGCAGGAAGGCGGCATTAAAGGAGGATATCGCGCCTTTTAACAAACTTCATAGCTGGATAATGAGCAATTATCACGATGTGGATGGTGATGGAGAACGCGGGCTGGTGGAGATTCTGAAGGAAGCATATGCAGACCCGAAGAAGCGTAAGTTTTACAATATGATGCTTCAGAAAGCGGATTTGAACATCCTTGAGTACAAGCCTATTGTGGAAGATAGGGACATTCCACAGGAATACCGTGAACGTATTGAGAAGGAGGTTATCCCTGATGATCTAAAATTTGCACTTTTGAGGTCGACTATTGAGTCGGTTACTTTTGTCAATCATGCTGACGAAGGTAATTTTGATATCCCTCTCGGATGGCAGTCAAAAGGTACAATACAGTATATCCGAATCCTGGACGCCTTGTACGATCTGATTTCCAGTGGCCACGTTTATTATTTGGACGAACTTGGCGAAAATCTCCATTATGATTTGCTGTTCTACTACTTAAATGTATTCCTGTTCAATTCAGAGAAATCACAGCTGATAATCACCAGCCAAGAAACAGCCCTTCTTGCACAGGATATCATTAACGATAACCGCGGTGTCGTTTGGTTTGCTGAAAAGAACAAAAACACGGCTTCATCCGAATATTCTCGTGGTGATTCATTCGGACTGCACAAGAACTTGTCGCTATATAACTCTTATCGTATAGGCCGCTTGGGAGCTAAGCCTGAACTCGGAAGTATTTTTGTGGATCTGGAGGTATGATATGGGAAAGTTGAACAATAGCGTGCTTATACTGGGAGAAGGCCCTACGGAGTTTTTCTATTTGAAATCGTTGGCCGATACCTTCAAGCACATAACCATAAAACCGGATTATCCTAAGCACACTAATCTCCAAGAACTAGAGCAGAAGATTAAGGAAGGTGTTGATATGGGTTATAGCCATATCTTCTGCATGATAGATATGGACACCAAAGAGAGTGGGCCCGAAAGGACTCAATATCTC
>JAZLJG010000257.1:0-1583 GCA_045617745.1 Lachnospiraceae bacterium
CATAATAATACTTTACGCCCGATGTCGCTTTTGTATCTGTATATGTGGTGGAGGCCGTATTAGCTATTCCGCTCCATGTTCCGCCTTCTGTTCTTCTGAATACACGGTATTTCGCTGTTCCTTCTACCTTGTCCCATTTAAGCTGTACACCATTTGAAACACTGGTTACACTACTTAGTTTAGGTACTACGGATCCAACTACAACTTTCTCTTCACAATCTTTAAATGCGCCAGAATCTACTGAACAGGAAGCAGGAACGTTAATCTTTGTCAGATTGTAGCAATAAGCAAACGCATACTCTCCGATAGTCTTTACTCCGTTCGGGATTGTCAACTCTCCTGTAAATCCATTGCAAGCACAAAAAGCATATTCACCTATACTGGTAACACCGGCAGGAATCGTCAAATCTCCGCTTAAACCGATACAATTCGCAAAAGCATATGTACCAATACTGGTAACGCCTGCAGGGATTGTCAATTTCCCTGTTAAACCGCTACAATTTGCAAATGCATATTCGCTTATACTTGAAATGCCTGCAGGGATCGTCAAATCTCCCGAAAAACCAATACAATTTGCGAAAGCACTATCCTCTATACTTTTAACGCTATTGGGAATCTTCAATTCGCCTGTAAACCCACTGCATGACCAAAAGGCGTATCGGCCTATAGAAACAAGAGTTTCCGGCAATACAAGGTTTCCCTTTAAATAACTGGCGGCATTGAATGCGTAGTCACCAATAGCTGTTACAGTGTAACCATCAATTGTTTCAGGGATAACAAAATCTCCAGAATAGGATCCCCTGTTACATCCAATAATAGTAGCCTCTCCATCACAAACCGAATAAGAAAACTCTAATGGTTCTTCTGCTAAAAGTTCTATATCAGCTTTGGAATCTTCTTCCTTCGCTTCAATCTCAAGGTTCAACTTTTCACTGTCCAAAATTTCTTCATTAAAAATATCTGTTTCTTCTTCCTGAAAAGTAACCGGTACCTCTTGAGAAACAAAAGAATCGTCAAAAGCAGGTTCAGATTCGGCAACAACTAAATCCTCTTCTACAGCATCAAATATTTCAGATACTTCTTCTGCTCTGACATCAATACTAAAAGAAAACAACATAGAAACGCATAATAATCCCGCTACTATGCGCTTAAAGAATGAATTTTGCATAGAATAACCCCTTTCCCTTTTTTAATAAGCATATCACAAAAACAAGTAACGTCAAAACATTTTTAATAAATCGTTAATATTCTGACTTTAAAAAGAGTTTCTGCCATAATAGCAGAAACTCTTCCTTTTCAAAAAGACACTGTTGCAGGAAAAAAACTTCTAAAAACGGTCTTTATTTTACCAAAATTGACAAGCCGTTTCCATCGCATGTGCTTAAGTAAGTTTTTCCGTCTTCGCTGGTAACCCTAACTGTATACCAGTACTTTGTTCCGGACTGTACTTTTGTATCAACGTACGTATTGGTTGATACATTTGCTATTCCTGTCCACGTTCCGCCTTCCGTCTTTCTGAATACACGGTATTTCGTTGCTCCGCCTACTGCGTTCCACTTCACCTGTACCCCGTTTGTAACCTG
>JAZLJG010000258.1:0-2161 GCA_045617745.1 Lachnospiraceae bacterium
TGCAATAAAAATAAGATTATCAGAACAGGTGATTCCAGATTTATAGCAGGAAGTGTTTTGATTGTCAAAGCAGGTAAATCCGGTACGGATCTGTTAACAGAGGAAGAAGTAGAAAAAGCAAAGGCAGAGTTTGCCTGCAGACTTGCAACATTATGTGCAGATGGAATGGAATTCTCTGCATATGAGATGGATTAGGAGGAAAGAAAGATGAGTAGAACAATACCAAGAGCATACGTTACAGCAGCGTGGAGCAAGAATAGAGTTGATGCAGAGAGTGAGGCCAGGAAGTATTGTAAGGAACTTGTTAAGGCAGGATATTTGCCTCTTTGTCCGGTTCTCGCATTTAGCGGGATTATCAGTGACAAGGATCCGGATGCAGAGAAGAAGCGCAGGGAGATGTCTGAGGATCTCTTAAAGCGTGCCAGATTTTTGGTGGTATGTGGTGATGAAATCAATGATGATGTGAGAGAAGATATTTCTATTGCAAAGCATTCCAAGGTAATCCCTACCACGCTTTCCGGAGTGTTAGAGTGCAGGTAGAACTGCCAGGAAGGAGGTAAAACTTGCAGGAGGAAGTTGAAAACAAATCAGTCAACCTGGCTGTCAGATCCTCGAAGGTAACTGCGCAGGTGTTATATAAGGGCTTAAAGGCTTTTGTTGATCACCAGAAAAGAAAGGCAGCTATGAAGGCTTCAGAAAAGGATGAACCTATCAAAGGTGAGCAGTCCGTAAAGGAACTTGTTGGTCAGGGGCAGGGTGTTTCCAGTATGCCGATAGGTGATGATGGTATCAAGGACTTTAAGAAGATATGCAATAAGTATGGTGTGGATTTTGCTGTTGTAAAGGATAAGACGGTGGAGCCACCACAGTTTACTGTATTCTTTAAGGCCAAGGATGCTGATGCAATCACACAGGTATTGAAGGAATATTCTGCTAAACAGATGAAAAAGAAACAAAAAGCAGAAACAAAGAAGCCAAGTATCCTGGATAAGCTTAAGAAGTTTAAGGATATTGTGGCAAAGACTCCAAGGAAGGATAAGGAAAAGAAGAAGGAGCAGACGCGATGAAAAAGGTAAATATGAAGAAGCTCCTGATCTTAAATGTACCGTATTTTTTGATTGGAGCAGTAGCAACAAATTTGGGTGAAGCATGGCGATTAGCAGCTGGCACAAATATGTCAGAGAAGCTTCAGGGAATGGTGACAGGCGGCGCCTTTGGTGCTGCTTTTTCTAATCCTATGCCAAGTTTTCATCCAATTGATTTATTGGTTGGTTTAGCAGTTGGAGGCGCACTCAGGTTGGCTGTATATCTTAAGGGTAAGAATGCCAAGAAGTACAGACATAATGCTGAGTATGGTTCGGCCAGGTGGGGCACGCACGAGGACATAGAGCCTTTTATTGATAAGGAATTTTCTAATAACATGCTCCTGTCACAGACGGAGCGACTTACCATGAATGGAAGACCACCGGAGCCTAAATTTGCACGTAATAAGAATGTACTTGTGGTAGGTGGTTCTGGTTCAGGTAAGACGAGATTCTTTATCAAGCCAAACGCCCTCCAAATGAATTCTTCACTGGTAGTCACTGATCCAAAAGGTACGGTCGTGAACGAAATTGGCCACGCTTTGGTGAAGAATAATTATCGCATGAAAATTTTTAACACGATCAATTTTAAGAAGAGCATGCACTATAATCCATTTGCGTATGTGCATGATGAAAAAGACATTTTGAAGCTGGTTACAACCCTGATTGCAAACACAAAAGGGGAAGGAAAAGGCGGGGACGAATTTTGGGAGAAAGCCGAGAAATTGCTGTATTCAGCGTTAATCGGATATATCCATTATGAGGCTCCGGAGGAGGAACAGAACTTCTCAACGCTGCTCGAAATGATCAATGCAATGGAGGTTCGTGAGGATGACGAGGAGTTCAAAAATCCAGTGGATCTGATGTTTGATGAACTGGAGGAAAGGGAGCCGGATCACTTTGCTGTAAGGCAATATAAAAAATATAAATTAAGTGCCGGCAAAACAGCGAAATCGATCCTCGTGAGTTGTGGTGCGAGACTTGCACCATTTGATATTAAGGAGCTTAGAGAGGTTACAGCCTATGATGAATTAGAGTTAGATACCCTGGGAGATCAAAAGACATCTTTATTCCTGATT
>JAZLJG010000259.1:0-1402 GCA_045617745.1 Lachnospiraceae bacterium
CCAATTGAAGTTTTCGGTACTTCTAACCTTGACAGCGTCAACTAAGCTTCTTGCAAAGTCTGAGCCGTCTCCCCAAAATTTAAACATACTTTACCTCCATAAAAATAAAGTGAATACCTCTGATGCTATTTTATCATCAGGATATCCACTTTACAATCTGAGGCTATTTATTTTGTAAAATCAATGTGGATGGAACCACTTGAGGTATCTACGTTGAGTTCTTTGTCTCCGTCTCTCGCATCATCCAGGTTGCAGGAACCGGAATTGGTATTTGTAATAATTGAATAATCGCTTTCTTTGCCTGAAATGGTTCCGCGGATACTTCCGGAGGTTGCTCTCATAGTTATGTCGTTTCTGGCAGCAAGATTGTCAAAATGAATTGTTCCGGAGCTGGATTCAAAGTTTACATCAGTTCCTACAGAAACGTTATCTGCATTTATGGAACCGGAGGTGGTATTGACTGAAAATTCTTTGCCGGTTGTTACATTCATAAGCTTCTCAGAACCTGAGGATGAGGAAGAAGAAAAATCTTCTCCGAAATTCGAATCAGTCACATGGATGGAACCGGAGGTAGAGCGGGCATTTCCTTTTCCGTCTGCTTTGACGTTTTCTATCTTAATGGAACCTGAGCTGGATGTGGCGTTCAGGTTTCCCTTTGTCTCTGCTTTCGTTACTTCAATGCCTCCGGATGTTGCTTCAGCCACAATACCTTTTTTGGAAGAAACATCATTGATATGAATGTTTCCGGAGGTGGAATCGGCAGTTAAATCGGTTAAGAACTTTGTATCTGTTACACGAATGGAACCGCTTGAGGTCTTAAGGGCCAAAGAACCTTTGTAATCTTTGGGAAGAGTAACGTATGTGGTGTAGTCTGAAAAATCAACGCCTATATAGCTGATACCAAACCAGGTATCCTTATGCTTTCTTTCCAAAGTGATTTTGTTTCCGCTTTCTTTGATAATCAGTTCACCGGCAAGTTCACCTTCCATGTATGAGAATGTGGGTGCTTTTACGTCACCGATTTCAACTTTTATGTTATTTGAAGTTTCGCCAAGAACGATTTCGGAAATGTTTTTTGAGGCTTCATATTCCTTTCTTTCGTCGTCGCTTGTTATCTCGTTTCCGGTTTTTGCGTTAAATGTATATGATGTTTTTATGTTTCCCTTTGTAAAAAACAGTGTTGCACCTATGATAAGGATGCCTGCAAGAACGGCAGCCAGTGCGATATAAGTAATTCTTTTCATTTATATATTCCTCCTACACAAACAATCTTTTTACTGCTCTTAAGAAATCCGCAATAAGTCTGGTGAGTGCCTTGGCACATGCGCATATGGGCTTCCAAAGAAGAACCGTAAGGCCGCCGAGAACAAGTGCTGCGCCGATGCATAAGAAAAGGCTCGGT
>JAZLJG010000260.1:0-1128 GCA_045617745.1 Lachnospiraceae bacterium
TCTTGAAACAAAGGAAACGAAGCAAAGGAAAATTCAAGGCTGCATGAAAATTCCTAAAAATCTGCACTTTATTCGGGGAGCGAGGAAACTCGCTTCGCTCAAACAACCTCACTCCTTTTCCTCATAAAGCTTGATTTTCTTCACGGAATTTCCATAAGGCCAATATAGTCGCTAACGCTCCAGTTTAAAAGTCAACAAGTCCACGAGTCAACAAGTTATCATTAATCACTAATCAGCAAGTGTCCCGCCTTGGCGGAAGAAGCGTGTAGAAAAGTGCTTGAAAGTGCGTGAAGAGACGCAAACTGTTTGAGCTCGAAGAGCGAGTTTTTGCGGCTTAGCACTTGAAAGTACTTTTTAGCTTCTGGAGACGCAGCGGGTGAACTTTCTTTTTGTTTCTTATTTCTTTCCTTCATGGGAAAGAAAAAGAAAGGATAATGCACGAAAGAATTGAAAATCGCTGTGGGAGGCGAAGCCGAGGTAAGCAACAAAGTTCGAGCGAAGGGTGATTTAGAGGGTCTTCTCATAACTCATAACTCATAACTCATAAGCGCTTTTTCCGCCAAGGCGGGAGGATTTATGATTAATGATTAGATGATTAATGATGAGGGATGAGTGATTAGCCTGGAAGGCTATATTTTAGTAACCGGGGGCAACGCCCTCGGAGAACAATACAACAAAATAAATTTGCCTGGAGGGCAATACTATTGAGTTTTGAGTTGTGGGTAATGAGTTTTAAGTAATGAGTATGAGTACAGCCTTCCAGGCTATTTCTATGGATGGTCTTGATTCCGGCAGCACCTTCGGTGCAACCGGTTACGAACCCTTCGGGTGTAGTGGCTTCCAGCCACAACTCCTTAAACCACTAAAACTGAAGCCGAAGGCGACCTCAGAAGGGCCTGCCTCACTGGAGGGGCGTTAAGAAATTTGAAGTATGGGCGTAAAGATGAGCAGAACCAAAGGTCGCTGTAGGAGCGAAGCGAGGTAAGCAAAATTCAAGGCTGCATGAAAATTCCTAAAAATCTGCACTTTATTCGGGGAGCGAGGAAACTCGCTTCGCTCAAACAACCTCACTCCTTTTCCTCATAAAGCTTGATTTTCTTCACGGAATTTCCATAAGGCCAAATTCTA
>JAZLJG010000261.1:0-1150 GCA_045617745.1 Lachnospiraceae bacterium
GGATACACAGCACTCGAACTAATCATAATGTACTGTTCATAAGAACCTAATTCCTTAACGAAATCAACAATATCTTTTTCGTTATAAGCTGTTATATCAGCAACAACATCAAAAGAAAGGCCTTTTAATATACTATTCAAATTATGCCTATCACCTTCAATAAGTTTTACTCCCTGAACCTGTGGTTTGGTATTTCTGTTAAGTACATATACTTCATAACCAGCGTTTACAAAATATTCAGCAACATACTTACTTACAAATGTTGTTCCACCTGTAACTAATATCTTTTTCATAATTCTCCTTAGTTATGGAAATCTGATTTTTAACGGTGCATCCCACCGAATTTACTGCGACCTATTTTATCACATTTCCCACCCAACCTCCACATAAATTTTTACACCTCTTTTGCCGTATTTTCGCCTTTTTCATGGATTTCTGACAGCCTTGTTGTCATGATACGGTAAAGCTCAATATCCGTCGGGAACTTATCGACAAACGGCAGGATTACGTCACCGTAAAAGATAAGTCCTTCACCGGCTCCGGAGTGTGTCACATACGAAAGCTGGTACGGACTGATGCTCAGAGTCTTTGCGAGGATCTGACGGTCACCCGCAGCCTGGTTAAGCATGTACACGAAGTCCGAGTTTTCAAAGATGTTCTCCACTTCCTTGGATGCCAGAAGATCCTTTACATTCTGGGTAAGTCCCGTTGGAATTCCTCCCCATTTACGGAAACGCTTCCAGATTTCAACCGTATAGGCTGCCGTCTGCTCTTCTTTCAGAAGAAGATGCATTTCATCGATGTAGTATCTCGTTGATTTTCCGGCTGCACGGTTTTCCCTAACACGTCCCCACACCTGGTCCTGTACAACAAGCATTCTGATTTTCTTAAGCTGTTTGCCGAGGTCCTTGATGTCATAACATACAAGTCTGTTGTTCAGTTCCACATTGGTTCTGTGGTTGAATACATTAAGCGAACCGCTTACATAGATTTCCAGTGCGGTTGCCACCCTCCTTGCCTCAGGCTCCGGCTGATCCAGAAGCATGTTGTAAAGGTCCTCAAGAAGAGGCATGTTTTCCGGTACCGGATTATCCAGGTACTTTCTGTAAATCTGATGGATGGAACGGTCGATGACCGTCTTCTCCACCGG
>JAZLJG010000262.1:0-4878 GCA_045617745.1 Lachnospiraceae bacterium
ATGACACTTTTCATGACAGTGCCCTGTCATTCAACTTTGTCATTTCGCTCCAAAAAGATTTTTAATCAAATGGCAGCTCTGCATTATCCGGCAGTGAGACAAATCCGTTCTCATCGGTTTTACGCTTCCAGCTTCCCTGTCTGCCATATTCCTTGAACCGATGCTGAGGAGCTTTCTCCCAACCGATAATGCTATTGTTCATGATGCTATTGATTTCACGAAGCTCATATTGCTTCGGCTCATCATACTCGTGATGCAATGCTTCACGATATATCATCATGCTACATACATAATCCTCATTACAGCCATCCAACCACTCCTGGATGATTCCAACCTTAGTATCTTCCGGCATGAATTCCTTCTGAAGTTCCCTAAGGTACTCCTCCGTATCACTAGAAAGTTTCAAAGGCTTATGCTTATTCCTTCGATAATATTCCATCATTTCAGCCCAGAGCTGATTGATGTATTCCCTAGATGCGTTCTCATCTGCAAGAATATGTGTTTCAGCATTTGCAGGATTAATCATAATAGGTGCAAACCTACGATTTCCCGATCTATCAAGCGGAAGAAAATCAAGAGTATTGCTAGTACCAACAAACACACACTGCCTTGGTCTATCCTCCGGATGAGTCTCATAAGGAATTTTATAATTATCCTTCTGACGACTCAAAAATGATTTAATTTCCTCAACCGTTTTGGCATTTACCGTTCCGAGCATTTCCGCCATTTCAATGAGCCAGTGTCCTTGAAGCCTACGATATACATTCTCATCTCCAAGTCTGCTGAGATCATCAGAAAACCATTCATCCTTGATAGCCAGTAGCCTAAACAAAGTAGATTTTCCTGCTCCCTGACCACCCACAAGGCACACCATTATTTCAAATTTGCACCCTGGCTCATAGATTCTACGAATCATAGCCTGCATCATAAGTGTCATAACCTCAGTGGTATATTCTGACTTTTCAGCCCCAAGATATTTAGGTAATACATCAGCAATTCGACTTACACCATCCCACTCTAATTTTTCAAGGTAATCCTTGATAGGATGGAAATGATTTTGACTGGCTACAATATTTAATGCCTTGCCAATTGCCTTATAATTTCTAAGTTCATATGTACGTTCCAAATACCATTCAATTTGGTCCACATCCACATCTCGGATGCCTCCACCAGGAGGCTTTCCCCATCCGAGATTTCTTGTAATATCCATCTTGCAGGTTAAGTCATTATGGCAAATCGCGCCTGTTAGAATAGGATCCTTTTGAAGCACCACCATACAGTTATCAATGCCCTGAAAAACACGACCCTTTTCATCTGAAGCAAGCATTTCCTGAACCTCTGCCACAGAATATGATTTTGACTTATCCAACGCACTTCCGATTTCTTTCCAGGATGTCAGCTTCTGCGAGTCTAATGTTTGCGACAATACGATTCACCTCCTTCCCATCAGTAAGGAAGAATTCTTTTGCTTCATCCTCCGTTCCCATACATAAGATATCCAACCAATATCCAATTATGGATTTCATGTGCATCATATACACAAAACCGTTTGTGAGAAATACCACATGAGGCGATTCATTCATAATCGCTTTCTCGGATTCTTCAATCAGATTTTCACATTCCAGAAGTTCATCTATTGTCCGCAATCTCCATTTACGGAACCTATTCTGAATATCTGCAACCTTCTTTGCATCTGCAAGTCTTTTTTGAATAGATATCCGTTCCTCCTCCGAAGGCTTATGGTCTGAATCAATTCCAAGATGAAAATCCTCATTAATTTTAATTGCAGCTTCATACTGTGAGATTCCATACATCTGCGCCACATATCCAATCGCATCGCCATGCGATCCACATCCAAAACAATGATAATGCCTGTCATCTATTTTCATGCTTGGATGTTTATCATTATGGAAGGGACAGCATGCCATCCCATTCCTTCCAATTTTAAGACCATATGCCTCTGCCACCGATTTTGCAGATACTCTGGCCTTAACATCATTAAAAATGTCCATTTTTATTGCTCCTTTGTAAATTTTTATTGTTTATACCCAGGAGCTCTGTTATACTTATTTTGTTCAGAAATAAGCTTGAGAGCTCCCTATGGGCTTTTAGATATAAATCCTCTGTTACCAGCAGAGGATTTTATCGTTTCATAAGTTCCAATAGTTCCTGCAGTATTATCTGCAACTCTTCACAATCATTGGCATCACCCCTTTCAAGCTGTTCACTTATTTTCTCAAGTACCATTGCAAGCCGATCAGAACGATATCTTCCAGCTACAATTTCAATCTTTTGACCAAGAATCGATGCCCGGTAATATTCACCTTTTTGAACACCCGATATCTTTATTCTTGCATCAACTATCATTTTTTCTTCATCACTAAGCCAAAAGGCTATTGTATTGTGACGAAATCTGGCATTTCTTTCACACGGCATTTTCTTCACCTTTGCTTACCTTTCCCAATGTATCTGCTATCTTTACCTGATTTTCCATGGATGAATGGCAGTAGGTTTCAATGGTTGTAGTAACCTTTTTGTGTCCAAGGCGTTTAGCAACCTCTACAGGGCTTATTCCCATACCCACGAGCATTGTCGCATGACTGTGACGAGTGCAATGGACGGTAATACGTTTCACACCAGAAAGCTCAATACCACGATCCATCTCATGTTCAAAAAATCTTTTAGTTTTTTCCGGGAATAATCTCGAACCAGGTCTTGGTCTATACAAGCATCCAATGTATTCTTCAATTGCATCTCTAAGCTCGTCATGAATTGTAATCACCCTGATAGAATTCTCCGTCTTAGGGGTGGAAATAATATCCCTTCCCTTGAATCTCGTATAACCCTCGTCAATTCGGATAGTTTTATTCTCCAAATCAATGTCATCAACCTTAAGTGCCAGAAGCTCACCAACTCGCATTCCAGTCCAAAACAAAATCTGGAATCCCATCCAAGCTTCATGCTTATCAGAAATTGCATCAGCAAATTTATTGAATTCTTCTAATGTCCAATATGGCTTTTCATCTGCATCATTCTTTCCCATAGGACCAGCCTTTTTACATGGATTAGATTTCAGATCATAAAATCTAACAGCATAATTCATAACTGCGGAAAGCTGATTCTGAATAGATTTCAAATATGTTGGCTTGAAATTTTTCTCCATCATTTCACCCTGCCACTTTCGGATCTTTGCAGCGGTAATTTCATTGATAGGTGTATCTCCAAAATAAGGAAGAATACAGTTATGAAAAATCTGCTCCTTATTAGCAACCGTTGTTTCCTTAAGGCGCCTTTTCATATCTTCCATATATATTTCCCAGAAATCCTTTAGTGTCATGCTCGGATCCGAAGCCTGTTGCAGGAGAAAATGTGCTAACCAGTCTTCCGCATCTTTCTTCGTCTTAAAACCTTTCTTTGAGGATTTTCTCTTCTTGCCGGTCCAATCGGTGTACCGGTACTGGATATGCCAAGTACCGTTTGCATCTCGCTTAGCCCTATTTGCCATTACGCTCCCACCTCCACTGGATGTGATCCACCATAATACTTTGCATCAAAGTATTCTTTGGGAATCTTTCCCTTAACTACCAGGAAGCCTTTCTTAAGAAGCTCCGCATTCATCTGATTAACCATTTTGTAAGAAGTGGTTCGCCCAACTCCTACCATCTGCGCAATTTCATCCGCAGTGTAATAAAGTTTTTCAATCATATTTTTTATCCTTTCTTCGTTTTATTATTGTTCTTCTACCAACAACCGGCCTGATGGCAGGATTTCCATCACACATGCATCCGTTCAGCATCTCCGAGAATTAGTTCCCCCAAGCTTCCCCCATTGCGTGCGACGGATTTTCACCGCTCGAGCTGTGGCTGGAAAGGAGTATCATTTGTGGCCTTCATTGCGATTAAAGCTTCCTTAACTTTATTTTGGAATTCCTCGTTTGTCGCTCCGCTAATGCATCATCGCGCGAGATCCGCATCGCTCGTTACCTCTGTAGCCGATTGCGTCTTATTCAGTTTTCAAGGTTCATCGCCTCCGGGTGCTATACCCTTATGCTTTGTTTATACCGTATCATTTGATACGCTTTTGTAATATGTATATTAGCGTATCTTTTGGTTCGTGTCAATATCTTTTGATTGCATTTTCGTATCAAATGATATATAATTTTCTCAAATGGTACGCATAGTCCTTTTTGTACCCAAATATACAGCGATAGGAGCATTCAAATGACAATCGGAGAAAATATCAGACGTATCCGCAAGGAAAGAGGTCTTACATTAAAACAGCTTGGCGAAGCAGTAGGTGTCAGCGAAGCTTACATTCGTGCCTATGAATCAGGCAGAAGAAATCCCAAACAACAATCATTAGAAGCAATAGCAATAGCACTCCATGTAAATGTCGAAGCACTTACAGGGGCCGATTTTGATGGTGTAAAAGCCATGCACAGACTTTTTCAGGTATTTCGCCAATATAGTGGGGAATTATTTGAATACACTGATAATGATGGAAACGAACAGGTTGGCTTAAGCCTTGGTAGCTTAACCTTGATGCGTTCCTGGTTTGAACGATATGAAAAATATCAGAATGAAATAAAAGAATGTGAAAAAATAAAAGATGTCACAGAGAAAGCAAATGCGCTTCTTCGTGCCGAGGAATCCTTTAATCTTTGGATGGACATCTACCCAGAATCTGAACTTTGGCTTGACCGCCTTAAAATTCAAAAGGCTCATGACGAGCGTATGGATTTCTATGGACTTAATCCTAAGAATCCGGATTAAATCACCAGGCAAAATTTATAAAGAATAAATTTTTGTACCCAAATTGAACCCAACGCAAATTAAAAAATCCCTACAAACCGCTTAAAATCACGGTTTGTAGGGATTT
>JAZLJG010000263.1:0-9821 GCA_045617745.1 Lachnospiraceae bacterium
TCAACACAATAGCCTGTTGACAGTAGGGACACTCCTTGCTGACAGTTTCCCCCGTCCCCCTTGGCACGCTCTCCTGCTGACACTTTCCCCCGTCCCCTTTGGCACAATGAAATGGGAAGAAATATTAGAACAGACCGGGCATGCATTTCAAAACGGTGAGATGATTGATTTGCTTATGGGCAAGGAATATTACAGCCTGCCTGTATATGGTGCACCTGTTTCGGTTCCTACAGACTGGACTTCGGTAATTTCAGAAGGAATTTTTAAGTTATATGAGAAGGAGCAGAGTCCACGACTTATTGAAGACTATGAAAAAGCCATTCGCATATTGATCAATGGAAGTGCTCAGGAAATTTGGATGGCGTTCAATATTGTGGTATATCATCTGAAATGCGAAGCAAAGAAAGAGGCTTCTTTCGAAATTGATAAAAAGATTATTGATGAACTTTCAAAAGCCGTTCACGACAATAGGGATGCATTGGCTTGTGACAAATCATATCAGGGCCAGGGAAATGAATGCGGCTTGTTAGATGATATATTAAGGCTGAATCGTATTCTTATGGAAGATTGCAATATTGAAATAATTAAATAAGGCATTTTGCGGGAAAAAGGAAATCCATTCGGATTTCCTTTTTTGTCTCATGGGAATGGAATAGCGGTCGTTGACGGAAAGGGATTGAAAGAATATACTTTCTATGGGAAAGAAGGATTTATATGAACGACAACAAAGAATTATTTGAAAAAATGCCTGTAAGAAAGGCAGTTGCGAAAATGGCAATCCCGACGATAATCGGGCAGCTTATTGTGCTTATTTACAGCATGGCGGATACGTTTTTTATAGGACGCACCAATAACCCGTATATGGTTGCTGCTGCGTCTTTGATTTTGCCGGTTTTTAATATTGCACTTCCAATTGCTTCCGTTGCGGGAGTCGGTGGTGGAGCGCTTGTTTCCAGACTTTTGGGAACCGGGAAAAGAGATGAGGCAAAGAAGGTGTTCAGCTTTTCCGTGTATATTTCAATAGCAGCGGCGCTTGTTTATTCTTTGGCTATATTCATTTTTATGACGCCCTTATTGAATCTTCTGGGAGCAGGCGAAGATACCTTTGACTATGCGTACAAATATGCGTTTTGCGTTATAGTGCTGGGCGGACTTCCTACTATTCTGGGAAACGTTCTTTCCAATATGGTTAGAAGCATCGGAGATTCAGCAAAGGCAGGATTCGGAGTCACTCTGGGAGGGGTAATCAATATAATTCTGGACCCGCTTTTCATGTTTGTTCTTTTGCCTGAAGGAAACGAAATTCTGGGTGCGGGAATTGCTACGTGCCTTTCCAATGTTATTTCGCTTATTTATTTTATTGTTGTTATCAGAAGAATGGGCAGGGATTCTATTCTTACCATGTCTTCTCCGGCTTTACTGCCTCAGAAGGCCAATGCATTAATGATATTTACGGTAGGTGTTCCGGCTGCGGTTGCAACACTGCTTTTTGACATGGATTATATAGTACTGGACAGACTGATGTCCGGCTACGGAGATATACCACTTGCAGCAGTGGGTATTGTTCTTAAGGCTGAAAGACTTCCACTTAACGTGGGAATAGGAATCTGCCAGGGAATGGTTCCCATTGTGGCCTATACTTTTGCCCAGAAAAACTATTCCCGTATGAAGGAAGTATCAAGGTTTTCCCTTAAATGCGGAATTATCTGCGCGATTATCAGCATTACGCTTTACGAGATATTTGCCCCTTACATTATGAGGTTCTTTATTGATGATGCAGGTACGGTTTTGATCGGAACAAACTTTTTAAGAATCCGTTGTCTTGCAACCGTATTCATGTTTATGAGCTTCTACCATGTGCACCTTTTCAATGGCTATGGAAGAGGGAAAGAAGCACTGTTTTTAGGAGTTATGCGATGGGCAGTATTTAATATTCCCATGCTGTTTTTGCTGAACAAAGTATTCGGTATGTACGGCCTTGTTTGGTCCCAGATTACAGCAGATATTTTGACGGTTATTCTGTCATTTGCCGTTCACAGACGGTATTTGAAAAAGAACGGGGATATGGCGTAAACGGTGAGGGAACTTTCGAAGATTGAATCCGAACTTTTGGGAATGGAATCCGGACTTTTGAGGGCCATGACAACAAAAAAGTGCCGTCATAGACCAATTTGTGGTACAAATGGCACTTTTGATGACATGCTGACAACAAATTTTTCAGAGATAATAGAATTTGGGGTATTTTCAGATCGATATCAGACGATGTAACCACAAAAGCGGGCAACTTGGCCGGCTTTTGTGGTTTTTTTGATTGCCGGGTGGTGCAGAATACAACAAAAACCGGTTCAGAAGAGAATTCTTGTTGCTGACTTATCCGGATTGGCGGGAAAAGGGCCACAAATTAAGGATTCTTCTTACTGATTTGTTGTACAGGAACTTTTAATTTGCTTATAGGTTTACATAATTTACGGATTTTTGGATTCATTTTCCTGCGTGACTAATAATTCTTCCGGTTGTTCTCATTTATTAGTATCTTTTTGCCTTTAAAAGATTTCATGACTAATAAAACCTTTGCCTCTTTTGAATTATTAGTATTTTGAACCCCTTTTTCAAAGTAAATACTAAGAAATTGCCCGAAAAGAAAGAGAATATTAGTATTATCCTGGAAAAACTCTTTTGGAATACTAATATTATATTGAATTTAGGGCATTTATTAGCTGAAGTTATGCAAGAGAGGCATATTCGTACTAATAAGCAGAGCATTTTGATAAAAATATTAGTTTGAACGTTAAGAATATGGGAAAATACACATTTGCCCGGTTAAGTTAATTCAAAAGGTCGTTAACCAATGTGCTCTTTACAAACTCTCTGTCAAGACTACTGCAAACATAATCAATTGTTTTGCCTGCGTATGCTATTTTAAAAGTTATTTCCGGCCTATAGCCCTGAATATTGTAGTCATCAAAGATGTCATAGGCTTCGCTCATAACTTTCAGAACATAATCTTCTATATCTTCGAGAGACTGATTATCATAGGATAACTCGTCAACGGTTGTCGAGATGTATGTACTTAATGCATCCGCAAAGGTATCTGATGAATAAACTGTTTTAACGGGAATATGAAATGCAAACGGAATCTCGACAAATCCATCCCAACAGTTCACCAAAAACGTTATTTCTCTTTCGTCCTTTGTCTTGCAGGTATAAGTAGTGGTTCCGTCTTTTGACGAATCCGACAAAACATCAAAGGAGCAATTGTATTGCTTTAGCTGTATGTCCAATGCTTCCTCGTGCGTCTTTACAACGTCGTATGATTTTGAAAGGCTGCAGGAGCATAGTGAAACACAAGCAAATACGTTGAAGATACATAACAGCAATCTCTTGACGTGAATATTCATCTTTCTTCCTCCATAAAGCTATAATTCCACACTATCCAAGGAACATTAATTAATCGAGGGGCTTTTCTTAATTATTTATTAAGGTCTGCTTTCTCCGTAATTTGAATCTTTACGAATATTTGAAAAGAATTTCTTACAATTTTGATACATTTGTTGATTAAAAGGGGTTAAGTTACTAAGATTTATACCGATATATAGTATGAGAGTGGAAGGAACCACCTAATATGTCACGGAAGACGTTAACATATTGACTATCATATCGCATTTTTAGGGGAAGAATGGGATCATGAACATTTCTAACAACATGTCAATCGCTCAGGCTGTTTCGGAATACAGACCTGACAGCCAGAAGGCAACAGAAACATTTGAATTTGAACAAAAGCTTAATGAAGCAAAACCTGAGGTAAACACTGAGATTCAGAAGCAGGAGGTAAACACAATGGAGACTCCCGCTGCAGAGATGATTTTATCCACTCAGATGATTAACAGAATCAGAACTCTTTCACAGACAGCACTTTCCAACAGAACAGCCCGCTCTGAGGATTCTGAAGGAAACGTAAGTCAGGTTACAGACATTATTGCAAAACTGGCTGCTTTATCAGCTAAACTTTCCGGTAACGAAGTAACTTCCGGCGAAAGAACATATATACAGACAGAGATAAATTATTTACAGAGAAATATCGTTTCTACAGAAACTTTTATTTAAAACAAAGAAGAATAAAAAAGAAGCTCCCGGGCGATGTGTGCTCGGGAGCTTTTAAGTTATTTCTCGGATTTAATCAGGGACCTTATTGCTTCAACGGCAACTTCGATAGCACGCTCTGTATCGTGTACCTGATTGTTGGGAAGTCCTTTTTTGGCTCTTTCCTGATTTGCTACTACCAAAAAGCAGGAGCCGACTCTGACTTTTAAGAATGAACCTGCAATAAAGAGTGCTGCAGATTCCATTTCGGATGCAAGACATCCCATTCGAAGCCATGCTTCCCACTTGTTCTGAAGTTCATAGGAGACAGGCATAATCTCAGGTTCGTGCTGACCGAAGAATGAATCCTTACACTGTACAACTCCTAAATGATGCTTGTAACCAAGCTTCTCGGCTGCTTTCTTTAAGGCTGTGGTAACGTCGAAATCGGGAACAGCGGGATATTCGATGGGAGCAAATTCGCGGCTGGTGCCTTCCATACGGATTGCACCTGTGGCGATTACCACGTCTCCGCCCTCAACATCGTCCTGCATTCCGCCGCAGGTTCCGATTCTTATAAATGTCTTTGCACCGACTTTACTTAATTCGTCAATGGCAATTGATGCGCTGGGTCCTCCGATACCGGTGGATGTTACCGAAACCTTTACGCCTTCAAGGGTTCCTGTGTAGGTAACGTATTCTCTTGAATCAGCCACAAGAACTGCGTTATCAAAGTGTTTTGCGATTTTTTCACAGCGTTTAGGGTCTCCGGGCATAATAACGTATTCGCCCACGTCACCAACGCCTACGCCGGTATGATACTGCTTGCCGGATCCTTCTGTATAATCAACCATATAATCTAACCTCCATAAGAAAAATAAGCCTTAGCGGCTACACACATATATTACACTATTGTTGTTAATCTTTCAATTAACAGACGTCACAAAAGCCCGAAAGTATGCTATACTTACAAACGAATATTGTTAGATTAAGGAGTACTTTTAATGAAAAAAACAGCTTTAAGAAAATACGCGCAGTTGGTTGCGAAAATGGGTGTTAATGTTCAAAAAGGTCAGGAAGTATTTGTCCGCGCCGAACTGGACCAGCCTGAATTTGTACAAATGGTAGTGGAAGAATGCTACAAGCTTGGTGCCAAGACGGTTGTAGTGGACTGGACATATCAGCCCTTGAGCGTTGTAAACGTTAAATACCGTTCCGTAAAAACCATGAGTGAACTTACGGATTATGAAGAAGCAAGATTTAAACACTACGTGGATAAAATTCCCTGCAGAATATACATTGAATCCGAAGATCCCGACGGACTCAAAAAGATGAAAATGGATAAATATGCCAAGGCTGCACAGAAGAGATATCCGCTTATTAAGCCCTATAACGATGCATTGGAAAACAAATACCAGTGGTGCATAGTAGCGGTTCCCGGAGCTGCCTGGGCTAAAAAACTTTTCCCCGAACTTTCCAAAAAACAGGCAATGGAAAAACTTTGGGAGAAGATTCTTTTGTGTGCACGTGTAGATGACGATCCTGTTCTTGCATGGGAAAAGCATAACAGTGATTTACAGAAGAGACAGGACTATTTGAATTCACTTCACATAGAAAGCCTTCATTACACTTCTTCAAACGGAACAGATTTTACCGTAGGACTTATTGACGGTGGCAGATTCTGCGGCGGAGATGAAACAAGTCTTCAGGGAATTACATTTAATCCCAACATTCCTTCTGAGGAAACCTTTACTTCTCCTAAGAGAGGTGAGGCAGAGGGTATTGTATACGCTACCAAGCCTTTGTCATACAGAGGTGTTCTTATAGAGGATTTCTGGATTCGTTTTAAGGACGGAAAAGCGGTTGAATGGGAAGCTAAGAAGAATAACGAAGCCCTCACAACCCTCATTAACATGGATGAAGGAAGCGCTTACCTTGGCGAATGTGCTCTTGTTCCTTATGATTCACCCATTCAGAACAGCGGCATTTTGTTCTATAACACATTGTTTGACGAGAATGCAGCATGTCATCTTGCTTTGGGAAGAGGCTTTAACGATTGTATCGAAGGTTTTGAAAACAAGACCAATGATGAATGCAAGGCTATGGGTATCAACGAATCCATGGAGCATGAAGACTTCATGATAGGCTCAGAGGACCTTAATATTGTTGCTACCACAAGAGACGGAAAAAAGGTTCAGATTTTCAAAGACGGAAACTGGGCATTTTAAGATATTGCGGGGTTAATGATTTATGGGTAACTCTTTCTTTTTCGGATGGGAAGTTTCTTTGATGGAATGGCTTCAAAGCTTCCTTTCCGGCAGTTTTTCGGTAAAACTTTTCTCGCTTCTTTCTGAGTTCGGAGAAGAATTAATCTGCGTGGCAGTAATGGGAGTGCTTTACTGGGGTATAAACAAAAAACTCGGTAAAACGCTGGCAGTAAATATTGTAGTCAATCTTGTATGGAATCCGATGATAAAGAATATTTTTTCAAGAAGGCGTCCGTACTTTGATAATGAGACAATAAAAATTTTGAAACCGGTGGATGCCAAGGCAGACCTGATGGATATTAAAGCCCAGGGTTATTCCTTCCCCAGCGGTCATTCATCAAATTCCGCCACTGTATTCGGAACACTGGCTGTTTTCGGAGAGAAAAAATGGCTTAAGATTGTGGGTGTGGCAGTTCCCCTTCTTGTAGGAATTTCACGAGTGGTTCTGGGAGCACATTATCCTACCGATGTTTTTTGCGGATGGCTTTTAGGCGTAATCATTGTTATATTTATCCCTTTTGTTCAGAGGAAGATAAATAATGATAAAATTTTGTTTTTGATATTGGCAGTTGCCGGAATTCCGGGATTCTTTTACTGCACCAGTAATGATTTCTACTCCGGATACGGAATGATGCTTGGCTGCTTTTTAGGACTTTTACTGGAAGAGAAGTATGTAAATTTTGAAAACACCAAAAGTGTCGTCAGAGTGATTTTAAGAACTGTAGTGGGCGGAGGAATATTCTTTGGGCTCAATACGGTTTTTAAGCTTCCTTTTTCGAAGGAACTTCTGGAAAGCGCCACTCTGGCTGCCTATTTAATCAGAACTGTAAGATATGCGCTGGTGGTATTTTTAATCGTGGGTGTTTACCCGATTGCTTTCAAATACACCGGTAAGATTGGAAAGAAGGACAAATAATGGCTGGATACGGAACATGCGATACCTGCTCGAATTATGTGTACGATGAAGAATATGACTGCTATGAATGTGAGGTCAATATGGACGAGGACGATTACGGCCGGATAATGGCCGACGCCCGTTATCAGTGCCCTTACTATTCAGAGGATGATGAGTATAAGGTGGTAAGACATCAGATATGAGCGAAAAGAAGACTATTTGCCCTGTGTCCGACAAATGTGGCGGATGCAGATACATTGATTTGGAATATTCACAACAGCTTAAAAAGAAGGAGGCCTACGTTACAGGCCTCCTTAAACCATATTGTAAGCTTTCGGGAATTACGGGAATGGAGAAGCCTTTTCATTACCGCAACAAGGTTAGTGCAGCCTTCGGACTGGACAGAAAAAAGAACCAGATTTCCGGTATTTATCAGGAGAAGAGTCACCACATAGTTCCCGTGGATTCATGCTTTCTGGAGGACAAAAAGGCTGATGAGATTATTGTTACCATCAGGTCCCTTCTTAAGTCCTTCAAAATCAAGGTTTATGACGAAAACACCGGTTACGGACTTTTGAGACACGTTCTTGTGCGTGTGGGAAAGACCTCCGGCGAGATAATGGTAGTCTTGGTGACCGCATCACCTGTTTTCCCTTCAAAGCAGAATTTCTGCAAGGCCCTTCGTGAGAAGCATCCTGAGATAACCACCATTGTCCAGAACATTAACCAAAGAACCGATTCACTTGTCCTTTCGGACAAAGAAAACGTTCTGTACGGTAAAGGCTTTATAGAGGACACTTTGTGCGGTAAAACCTTTAAAATTTCCGCCAGATCCTTCTACCAGGTTAACCCTTTCCAGACGGAGATTCTGTATCAAAAGGCCATAGAATACGCAGGCCTTACCGGAAAAGAAGTGGTTTTTGACGCCTACTGCGGCATCGGAACCATCGGAATTATTGCTGCCGATAAAGCGAAGCAGGTCATAAGTGTGGAGCTTAATAAAGACGCTACAAGGGATGCCATTATAAACGTTAAGAAAAACGGTATAAAGAATCTTACCGTTTATACTGAGGATGCAGGTTCTTTTGCCAGGAAGCTTGCGCTCGATAATGCTCCCATCGATGTGGTTTTCATGGACCCTCCCAGGCAGGGCTCCAGCGAAGCTTTCATACAGTCCCTTTTGACCTTGAAACCTAAAAAGATTGTTTACATTTCCTGCGGCCCGGATACCCTTGCAAGGGATTTAAAGCTTATCACAAAGGGCGGTTATCAGGTTAAGAAGGCGGAGTGTGTGGATATGTTTCCGTTTACGGAACATGTGGAGACCTTTTGCTTGCTCAGCAGGAAATGCTAGGTTTTATGCGGCTTTTTGAGCCTGTTCCCGAAGACTGTACCTGTGTTTTTAGGTTGTATGTGGAAACATATCTACATAAGGGGGTAAATTTTACACATAGAGTCTTCATGTGCGCTGGAATAGTATCCATGTGCGCGCGCAGGGTGTTAAAATTCTTTTAGAAAATGGAGATGCTATTTTGAAAACATTATATGTGTCGGATTTAGATGGGACATTACTTAGAAGTAACCAAAAAACATCTGATTTTACAAATTCCACAATTAATAATCTTGTTGAGAAGGGAATGATTTTTTCTTATGCAACAGCCCGTTCTCTTATTACAGCGAAGAAAGTTACAAGTGGTATTAACGCAAAAATACCATTGATTGTATATAATGGAGCTTTTGTTATTGATAATATAACTGAAGAAATACTGATAGCAAATTATTTTGATGAGTCAGTAATGAGCGTGCTGGATGAATTATTTGCGAATCAGATATTTCCAATAGTTTATGCATATATAGATGGTGTAGAGAAGTTCTCATTTGTTCCTGAATTATGTACAGATGGGATGATGAGATTTTTAGATAGTAGAAAAGGAGATATTAGAACCAATATCGTAAATAAGGCTTCGGGTTTAAAAAGCGGAAATATTTTTTATATTACTTGTATTGATGAAGAAAGAAAACTAAAGCCGTTCTATGATAAATATAAAGATAGATTTCATTGCGTATTTCAAAAAGATATATATACGGGTGATCAATGGTTGGAAATTATGCCAATAACTGCATCCAAGTCAAATGCAATTAGGCAATTAAAAAAGTTATTGAAATGTGAAAGGGTTATTTCTTTTGGAGATGGAAAAAATGATATAGATATGTTTAAAATATCAAATGAAAGTTATGCAGTTCAAAATGCTGATGGAGAGTTAAAAGAATACGCTACAGCTGTGATTTCCTCAAATGATGAGGACGGTGTAGCATGTTGGCTTGAAAAAAATTTTTAAATATAATCGAATATTAATAAATCTTGAATGTGGTTGTGATTCATGATACGATATCCGAAAAATCGGAAACGAGATTTTGAAAAGTACGAAAGGATATTTTATCATGAATATATATGAAAAAATATTTGATAGACTCGAAGAATTACATATGAGCCAGATTGAAATGTCTCGTAGAACTGGTATTGCTACAAGTACCATCAGTGACTGGCGTAAGAAAAAGATTAATCCACAGGCAGATAA
>JAZLJG010000264.1:0-11039 GCA_045617745.1 Lachnospiraceae bacterium
ACCACGGATACCCATCTTCTTTTCCTTAACACCGAAGGTAAATCCGGGAGTTCCCTTCTCAACGATAAATGCAGAAATTTCCTTAAGCATCTTGCCGCGCTTCTCAACCTTGCCTGTTACAGCGAAGATAACGTAAACATCAGCTTCCTTACCGTTAGTGATGAAGCACTTAGAACCATTAAGAATCCAGCTGTCACCATCTAATGTAGCCTTTGTCTGCTGTCCCTGAGCATCAGTACCTGCACCGGGCTCTGTAAGACCGAAAGCACCAACCTTCTTACCTGAAGCAAGATCGGGAAGATATTTCTGCTTCTGCTCTTCTGTACCGAATGTCATGATAGGGTCGATACAAAGTGATGTATGAGCTGATACGATAACGCCTGTAGTACCGCAAACCTTAGAAAGCTCTTCAACACACATAGCATATGTTAAAGTATCACATCCCTGTCCGCCGTACTCCTTGGGTACGGGAATACCCATGAAGCCGTATTTACCCATTTTTTCAACAGTCTCTCTGGGGAAGCGTTCTTCTTCGTCAACTTCCTGTGCAAGAGGCTTTACTTCATTCTCGGCAAAATCCTTAAACAGCTGTCTTGCCATTTCATGTTCTTTACTCATTGTAAAATCCATGCTTATTTCCTCCAATTTTAATATGTTTGTTTTTGTACAAAGATATAGGAATTGAATCAATAACTATATCTTTGTACTTGATTACTTAATTACTTGTCTGTAGGTACCTTGCCGCCATCAGCATAGTTATAGAAACCGATACCTGTCTTAACACCAAGCTTCTTAGCACGAACCATCTTACGAAGGAGAGGACATGCACGATACTTAGAATCGCCTGTTTCCTTGTAAAGAACGTCCATAATAGCAAGAACGATATCAAGACCTACATAGTCACCAAGTTCCAAAGGTCCCATAGGATGATTAGCACCAAGCTTCATAGCGCTGTCGATACCTTCGATATCGGAAATACCTTCTGAATATACGAAAATACCTTCGTTGATAAGGGGAATAAGAATTCTGTTAACAACGAATCCGGGAGCCTCGTTAACCTTAACGGGTGTCTTTCCAAGATCCTGAGAAATCTCAGTAACCTTAGCTACAACATCATCAGGTGTGTTAGCGCCTGCGATAACTTCGATAAGTTTCATAACAGGTGCAGGATTGAAGAAGTGCATTCCTACAACGGGCTTAGGAAGTCCTGCGCCGATTTCTGTAATAGATAAAGATGATGTATTTGAAGCATAGATACAATCAGGATTCTTAACAATGTTTTCCATAAGATTCTTGAAACATTCCTTCTTGATATCCATAACTTCGAGTGCTGCTTCTACGATTAAGTCAGCATCAACGCAGATCTCGTTAAGACCTGTCTTAAATTTAGCCATGATAGCGTCAGCTTCTTCCTGAGTCTTCTTGCCCTTAGAAACGAGCTTGTCCATAGACTTCTGAACCTTAGCCTTACCGCCGTCAGCGAACTCCTGCTTAATGTCGCAAAGATATACTGTGTCTACTTTGTCACACTGTGCAAATGCCTGTGCAATACCGGAACCCATTGTGCCGGCACCAATAACTCCAACTTTCATTTTGGTATCTCCTTTGTTGTAATTTATATTTTTCTACAGGAATATGATACTCCTGTTTCTGTACTGAATTACTTATTCTGGAAAGGTACAACCTTTAACTTCTTTTCTTTATCCTTCTCAAGGAAGTTGCCCATTCCTGCCTTCTGGTCTTCTGTCTCGAAGCAGTCACCGAAGAGCTTTTCTTCGATTACGATAGCCTGATCCATATCAACCTGTAATCCTTCGTTAATTGCCTTCTTGCAGTTACGAACTGCTATAGGAGCCTGCTGTGCAATTCCTGCAGCCATCTTAGCAGCTGCTGCCATAAGAGCATCCTTAGCCGATACTGTAACTTCACCTGCTTCATTAACTTCTGCAGAAACAACCTGATTAACAAGTCCGATTCTGTAAGCTTCGGCAGCCTTAATATTACGTGCTGTGTAAATCATCTGCTTAGCCATTCCGGGACTTACGAGACGAGCAAGTCTCTGTGTTCCGCCAAATCCGGGAGTAATTCCAAGACCAACCTCAGGCTGACCAAATACAGCATTATCAGAACAAATTCTGATATCACAGCTCATTGAAATCTCGCATCCGCCGCCAAGAGCGAATCCGTTAACTGCTGCAATAACAGGAATAGGGAATGTTTCTAACTTACGGAAAACATCGTTACCCTTCTTACCGAAGGCTTCGCCTTCTTTCTTGGAAAGGGTGCTCATTTCTCCGATATCGGCGCCAGCCACAAATGACTTCTCCCCTGCGCCTGTAAGTACGAGTGCACGTACCTTCTTTAAATCAACTGCCTTAAATGTTGCCTCAAGGTCGTCTAAAACCTGTGAATTAAGTGCATTTAAGCTTTCAGGACGATTGATGGTAATAACACCGTAAGCGCCCTTTTCTTCATACAAAACAAATCCCATGCTTGTACTCCTTTTCTTTTATCCATTTACGCACCAATATCCGAGGCAGAAAAAACCTCGGATATGGTTAATTTACTTATTAATATTAGTCGCGCTCAACGATTGTAGCACAACCCATACCGCCGCCGATACAAAGAGTAGCAAGGCCCTTCTTGGCGTTCTTAGCTTCCATCTCGTGAAGAAGTGTAACTAAGATACGGCATCCTGAAGCACCTACGGGATGTCCCAAAGCGATTGCTCCACCGTTAGGATTGAGCTGCTTTTCAACATCGATTCCAAGGTCCTTACCAACTGCCACTGACTGAGCTGCGAAAGCTTCGTTTGCTTCGATAATGTCGAAGTCTTCAATCTTGTAGCCTGCTTTCTTCATAACCTTCTTTGTTGCTGCAACAGGTCCGATACCCATGATAGAAGGATCAACACCTGCAAGTGCGCCTGCAACAAATGTTGCCATAGGCTTAACGCCTAATTCTTTGGCCTTTTCTTCGCTCATAACAACAACTGCTGCCGCACCGTCGTTAATACCTGATGCATTACCTGCTGTTACGAAGCCATCGGGATTGATGGGACGAAGCTTTGCAAGACCTTCCATTGTGGAACCGGGTCTGGGGCCTTCATCTGTATCAAAGATGATTGTTTCTTTTTTCTTCTTAACTTCTACGGGAACGATTTCCTTCTTGAATGCGCCGCTTTCAATTGCTGCACAAGCCTTGTTCTGGCTCTTTAATGCAAACTCATCAAGTTCTTCACGGGTAAGTCCCCACTGTTCAGCGATGTTATCAGCTGTCTTAATCATGTGGTAGTCATTGAATGCATCCCAAAGAGCATCCTTAATCATGCAGTCAACAAGAACACCGTTGTTCATACGATATCCGTAACGTCCCTGGGGTACTGCGTAGGGAGCCATTGACATGTTTTCCATACCACCTGCGATAACGATATCAGCATCACCGGCCATAATCATCTGAGCGGCCTGGTTAACACAGTTAAGTCCTGAACCACATACAACGTTCATGGTAACTGCGGGTGTCTCTATAGGAAGGCCTGCCTTTAAGGTTGCCTGACGTGCTACGTTCTGTCCGAGACCTGCCTGAATAACGCATCCCATGTAAACCTGGTCAACATCTTCGGGCTTGATACCTGCACGATTGATTGCTTCCTTAATTACGATTGCGCCAAGGTCTGCTGCGGGTGTTGTGGAAAGTGTTCCACCCATAGTTCCGATGGCTGTACGACAAGCGCCTGTTAATACTACTTTTTTAGCCATAGTAAATCTCCTTATTAAACTTGTTAAAATTTTATCATTTTCCGATTGCAATTTTATCACACTAAAGTGCAAAGTTCAACGTTTATTTTACCCATTTTAAGGCAAAAAACAATTAAATTGGGTTAGCAGAATCACCAATTCATTCGTTCCTTACCCCCTCAAGTTAAAGCCATTCCCATAACCGCTTCGTGAAAACCTATTTTCACCATCCTCGGGCTGGTTTCTTCTCTGTCTTGGCAATAATATTTGTCACATCACTCATACTTATTGCCCTTGAAAAAGGCAAATTTCAAAAAAGGCAATATTTTTGCCACTTTGCCTCTACATTATTGCCTCTTTATAGCCAGAACTCAGTTCTCAGGCAATAATTTAGCCCCAAAAACACATATCTATTGCCGCTGGCAAAAAAAAAGTTCGAAATCGGGCAATAAATTACCGACCTTCTATATAAATTATTGCCCTTTTTCCACCACAGTCCTATCGAAGGCAATAATATTCATCTCCCCGGCAATAATTATTGCCCCGCAAACTCCCGTGGGCATAAAAAAGCCGGCGCAGCTGATGCGCCGGCAAAAATACTATTTATTTCTATTAGTAAGAAAAGACTTTACTATGTTTAAGACATTTTCCGTAACAACACACCCTAAAGAAGCGTAAAACCAGCCCTCCTCATTTGTTACAACCGCGAAAATCAGGAAAGCAGCCGCAAGAATAATAAGAACCACAATCAATATTCCCAACACTTTTCCAACCTTATCGCTCATAACCCGGCTCTCCTGTCTCAAACAATCCAAAGAAGACTATCCTTCTTCTTTTTCCCCATTATCACACGATTCCTTTGTTTGTTCAAGATTATCATCGGGCCTTACATATTTATCCCAGACAGTAACCGCTTTAAACAAATCACCGTCCACAATAATGTCAAGACTTCCTCCCTGAAGTTCAGTAAAGTTCTTTGCTATAGCCAGTCCCAGTCCGCTTCCTTCAGTATTACGGGATTCATCTCCCCGGACAAATCTTTCTGTAAGGTTTGCACCCGTTGTCCGGATTCTGTTTGCGGATACATTTTTTATAACTGCCATTACTTCGTTTTCCGTATCCGTAACCTGAATATAGAGCCTGGAGTTTCTGAGAGAATACTTAGCCGCATTTCCTATTAAATTGGAATATATCCTGTAAGTTTTCTGCGGATCGGCGAAAATCGGAGTCCTGCCTTCCGGCATTTCGTATTCCACCTCAAGGCCTGCGCTTTTCAGCTTGTCTTCATATTCAAATACCACCTGCTTAAGAAGATTGACTATATCCATTTCCACAGGTTCAAATTTCACATTTCCGCTCGCTGCTTTACTTACCTCAAACAGATCTTCTATAAGAAACTTCAGTCTTTCCGAACGGTTCGCGAGTATGTCCAGATACTCTCTCCTTTTCTCATCATCAAGCTTCTCATCCTTTAACAAATCTATATAGGTAATAATAGCGGTAAGAGGCGTTTTCAGGTCATGGGAAACATTTGTAATAAGTTCCACCCTCATTCTTTCGCTCCGGCTTTTTTCCAAAGCCGCTGCATCCACGCCGTCACGAAGCTTCATCAAAGGCTCTCTTAAACCTTCGAATTTACCGAGCCTTTTAGGTAGCTCAATATCAAGATTTCCTGCTGCCATCTTTTCCATAACTGCTATAATATCCCTGTATTTTCGTTTTGACCGGTTCAGTCGAAGTGTCGCAAACCCCTTATAAATAAAGGATTTCTCCCAAAATGCCCTTATCCCGTTTTTATAAATCTTTTTCGTGGCAAAAGAAAGGTACACAAAACTTGTTCCGCACAAAAGAGCCTTCAGAATGTCCTCCGGTTCGATGATGGAGCTGTCCATTTCTCTTAAGGCGGCTGTCAGACTATAAAAGCACTCCACAGTGCCCGCCCAGATAAGCAGCACCAGAAAATACATTTCGACACCTATATTGAAGCAGGCAAAATCCTTCGCCTTCTCGTAATATTTGTCTCCTAAATAATACAACAAAACATATCCCAATAAGGTTCCAAGAACCATGGAAAAGTCACCGAAAACCAATGTAAGGACCGTAATCTCCAAACAATATGCAATTATCAAAGCTATTGTTATGCCAACTGTTTTCTTCATTTGAAACACCTACTGCTTTTCGATTTTATACCCTACTCCCCACACAACCTTCAAATACACAGGCTTTTTAGGATCCACCTCAATCTTTTCCCTTATATTACGTACATGCACCATAATAGTGTCCGTATTGATGGCTCTTTCGTTCCAGACCGTTTCATATATTTCTTCGGAAGAAAAAACTCTTCCCGGATTCTTCATAAGAAGTTCAAGAATCTTAAACTCTATGGGAGTAAGCTTCGCCGGCTCGCCGTCCACAAACACCTGCACCGTATCCTGGTTAAGCTCCAGACCGCCTACCGTAATAACCCGTTCTTTGTTCTCAGTCTCCGTTTTATCCAAAGCTTCAAGGTACCTTGAATAACGACGGATATGTGAGTTTACCCTCGCTATAAGTTCAAGGGGTGTGAAGGGCTTTGTAACGTAGTCGTCCGCTCCCATATTGAGTCCCATTACCTTATCTATATCCTCAGACTTTGCGGTAAGCATAATAACAGGGAACTCGTAACCCTTCTCCCTAAGCTTCATAAGCATGGTAATACCGTCCATCACAGGCATCATTATATCCAGAACAGCCAGATGCACCGTTTCCTTTTCAAGAACCCGAAGTCCCTCTTCACCGTTACCTGCCTTAAAAACCTCATACCCCTGATTTCTAAGATATATCTCTATACCGTTTCTGATTTCCTCATCATCTTCTACCAGCAAAATATTCTTTTTATCAGCCATACGCACCTCTCAAATCTTTTTAACTGATAACATCTTAGCCTAATGCTCTCTTTTCTACAATGCACTATATCCTTCAAAACTAAAGCAAACCCATAAACAAAACTATAGATTTTCTAAATTTTCCTCTACAAAGCCGCAAGGGGTCTGGCGAGATGGCTCGTAATTGTTCTTTGCGCAGTAAGACCAAAGAAAAAGACAGTACTGCCCGGGTTCCTTTCTTAAATAGAAAAGCCTCCGGTTTTACCGGAGGCCTTAAGTTATCCATTAAATATCTGCTTCAATGAGGCCGTATGTGCCGCCTTTACGCTTGTACACTACGTTGACCTGATCTGTTTCAGCATTTACAAATACGAAGAAGCTGTGTCCCAAAAGTTCCATCTGCACACATGCATCCTCAGGATACATAGGCTTAATATCAAACTTCTTGGTACGAACAATACGGATCTCTTCTTCATCCACATAATCGTTCTCAAGGAATTCCTGCTTAAAGAAGCCTGCGCCTTGCTCACGGTCTGTGATACGTGTTTTGTATTTCTTCAACTGTCTTTCAATTATCTCTTCTACAAGGTCAATTGATACATACATATCGTTTGAAACCTGTTCGGAACGAATAATATTGCCCTTTACCGGAATGGTGACCTCAATCTTCTGTCTTTCCTTTTCAACACTTAAAGTAACATGTGCCTCTGTCTCGGGAGAAAAATATTTCTCAAGCTTTCCGATTTTATCCTCAACTGCTGCCTTTAAGCCTTCTGTTACTGTAATGTTTTTACCAACGATAGTAAATTTCATTCGCATCACCCTTTCTAAAGTGGTTTTGGTATTGCTCTTTTTTGTATGACAATTATACCATATAGTCTGAAAATAATCCATTAATAATCGATTAATTTGAATTAGTACTTTATGTACCTTTATTCGCACAATATTGCTCAACATAGTACTTCACAAAAAAGTCAAGGAAAAAGAACAATTTTTCTTCCGATTTTGTCATTTTCGTCAATTCCACTCAAGAACATATGTTTAAAATACCATGTTTTCGCATCTGATTTTGTGGTCAATTTTGGTGGACATTGTGGATAACTCGGTTGACAAGTCATTTTTTGCGTAAAATCGCTATGTAAAATTGTGGACAACTTTTTACTACACACCACTGTCACTTTTAGATTTTCGTAAAAATTCTAACATTTTTGTATACTTTTCACAAAAGCCACTTTTTAAGGACATGCAGGTCACTTTTTATTGACTGATTCGGTCGCGTTTTTTCGTAGTCCTATGGTCCTAAAATGGCATAAATATAGGGCTTCCGACTATTTCGGAAGCCCTGTCAATATCAGAATATTCTTCTTATTGCAAGTATCTTTGTATAGGTTGCTGATGTGGTACAAATACCGTTTTTAGGAGTGGATGCATGAACAATTCTTCCGTCTCCCATATAGATTCCCACATGTCCCGAGTAGAAAATCAAGTCTCCCGGAAGTGCTTCATCAAGAGAATTAACCGCATATCCCGATGAACGCTGTCCTGTTCTCGGAAGTGAAACACCAAAGTAAGCATATACGCTTTGAACAAATCCTGAGCAGTCCGCTCCGTCTGTAAGGCTTGTTCCGCCCCACACATAAGGATTGCCGATAAACTGACAGGCATAATCCACAACCTGCTGTCCCAAATCCTTTGAGGTGTCAACTCCGTTGGCCGCATCTTCAAGCTTTTTCTTTGCTGCTGCAGCCTGAGCTTCCCTTGCCTTTTGGGCTTCCTCCGCCTTTCTTGCTGCTTCCTGCCTTGCACGTTCCTCAGCAGCAAGTCTGGCTCTCTCTTCCTCTATGGATTCCGCCTCCACAAACTCAGTGTGGATATCTACGTACTCCAGGGAAATATAACCCTTTTTGTTGTTGTAACTGACCTTTGCAAAACCGTCCTCGGTTTCGATTACCTCAAGCTCATCACCGTTTCTGAACCTTCCTAAAATGGGTGATTCCGTGGTGGGCTTTTCTCTTACCCTCAGGCTTGCGGTATTGATGGTGGCGTAAACCGTTTCAACCTCCCTTGCCAATACCAAAGCTTCCTGGCCCCTTACAACATATTCTTCTTTGACATAACCGGTTACCGTACCGCTTTTAATCTGTACCCAGCCGTTTTCTTCGCTAATAAAGTGTCCTACGGAGTTTTTGTAAAGCTTTCCGAGAATTTCACTGTTCTTGTCAGGCTCTTTTCTGATATTCATATAATCATCAACCCGAGCAATAACAAGATCGGCATACTCTCTGTTATCCACCACCTCTATAATAGTGGACTCAGTCCCCACAGGAACACCGGCATAGGCCTTTTGCGGCACCAAAACCACCGCCGCGACGCACAAACCGGCTGCCAGCAATAATTCACTTTTTCTCATAACCCTATCCCTATCTTATATCAGCCGCTACGCTTGACGCTGCATTGGCACCGTCACAAACAGCAGTGATTATCTGCCTTATCGGTTTCTTTCTTATATCTCCGGCAACATATATTCCGCGGACATTTGTTCTGCAGTCTTCCCCCGCAATAACATATCCCGCATCATCAGTCTGCACGTATTCTTTTAACAACTCCGTGGCCGGTCTGATTCCTATTGCAACAAAAGCTCCCTGAACAGGAATATCCTTTGATTCACCGGTCTTTTTATTTTTGACGGTTGCGGACAAAAGCTCATCCTCTCCGTTAAATGACGTAACTTCACTGTCCCAGACAAACTCCACATTTTCACAGTTTTCCAGTGATTCCACCAAAGAACTGGCTGCTCTTAACGTATCACGTCTGTGGATTAAATAGACCTTCTTACATGTTCTGGCAAGATAAATAGCGTCCTCAACAGCCACATCCGATCCGCCTATTACACACACATCCATATTCTTAAAGAAGGCTCCGTCACAGGTCGCACAGTATGAAACACCCATACCCGCAAGCTCTTCCTCCCCGGGCACATTAAGATGTGCATGGGTTGCTCCGGTCGCCAGAATAACGGTTTTGGTATCATAATCGGCTTCCTTTGTGGAAACTCTCCAGGCTTCACCGTTGGGGGTAATACTTCTTACCGTATCCGTAACCTTTTCTATTTCAGCCTTCTTTGCGTGCAAAGAAAACTTCTCTCCAAGCTCCATTCCCGAAATACCCGGGAATCCCAGATAATTGTCCACTTCATATGTGGAAAGAACCTGTCCTCCATCTATGGGGCTTTCTTCTATAAGCATTGCGTTAAGCCCTGCTCTCTTGGCGTATACAGCCGCAGAAAGGCCTGCGGGACCTGCGCCTATGATAATCGTATCAAACATATTTACTCACCCTTCGAACCCCGAAGTAATCTTCAAAGTCACATACTGATAGTATAGTTTTTTCCGCCGGATTTGTCAAAAAATCCCCTAAGGCCAGATAACAGAAGAGCCGGGCAGAACTGCCCGGCTCTCCCATAAATTAGATTGACATATCCTATTAGGAGGCTTGTTATTTAATGAATTTGCCAGTTTCTTCGTCGAAGTAATGCATTCCGGGCTCAACAAGATTGTTGTGTCTGCTTCCTACGCTTCTCTTGCCGGTAGCAACTTCTGCGCTTGCACCCACATAGTACATATCATCGCCGATTTTAATCATACCTGCCTGCGAACGCATTGCGCCGCCTACATAGTAGCGAAGTTTTCCGTTAATCATAATGATTCCTTCAAGAACCATCTTACCGTCTTCCTTGAACTCGTGGATACCTTCGTTAACAATACCGTTTGCGTTTACAACGTCTACCATTCCGGTCATGGCCTTTCCGCTTTCACCAATGTAGTAGTGGTACTGGTTCCAGAAGATAAGTCCGAGATTTTCAACGGGTCTGCTGTTCTCGTAATAGTAGTACTCACCGCGGATTTTAACGATTCCGTTAAGAATCATCTTTCCGTCAGGACCAAACTGAGCATGGCCCTTATCCATAATGTCGTTACCGTGTGTGATGTAGTAGCTTCCTGTGGAAACCTTACCGCCACCCTGAACATAGTAGAAGTCATCACCGATCTGGATAAGGCCTGCGTATACTCTCTTACCATTCTCATAGTAGTAAAGCTCGCCGTCCTCTTCCACGATACCTGATTTTACCTTTTCAGGCGCTTCGATAACATCATACATAGGTCTGTCAGCCGAATTATCAAATACTGTCTCATAGAATTCATCTTCAAGTTCTTTGCCATAGAAAATATGGTCACAGAAAGTGAAAAGGTCGTTCCATTCGGGTGTGCTGGTAGCATGATCGGTAGCATAATCACCAAAGGCAATCTTGTCTTCAACACCTAAGAATTTAAATACTTCCTTGGCCTGTGTATATGCTGCGTACATACCTTCGGGGTTTGTTCCGTTATCGTAGTAACCTGCGGATACGAACAATCCTCTGGGTGCTACAAGTGAAAGG
>JAZLJG010000265.1:0-1815 GCA_045617745.1 Lachnospiraceae bacterium
GCTAGCGTAAAAATTTATTCGTAAATAATGAGAATTGAAAAAGAGTTCCTAAATGTGTAGATTTAAAGTCGACAAAAACCATAATCTATGCAGAAAAGGAACTCTTTTTATGGAACAAAGTATAACCTATTTTACAGAGAAATGCATCCCCGGATTTGAAAATCTTCAAGAAATTTTTATGAAGGAGCCAAACAAGCTTGAAGAATTCGTCAGAGGACTACAAGAAAACTTAAATAATCTTGGAAACATGATAATTAAAGAGACGCTGGAAATGATGGATGAGCAACTTCGATCGAGCGCGAAGGTCCATAAGAACTGGCGTATATCAACAACAGCCACAAAGCAGCTGATTACCAGTTTTGGTCAAATGGAGTACCGGAAAACATACTTCAAGAAAGTGGATGAAAAGAAAACGGTATGCCTACTGGATCAGATAATGGAAATGCCACCAGACTCACGGATGACTGAGGATGTAGTTGCAAATATACTTACAGAGGCAGTAGACACCTCTTACAGACGAGGAGGTGAAGCGGCTTCAGCAGAGACCAACGTAAGTAAGCAGACGGTAAAAAACATACTACACAATCTTGAATTCCCAAAATACAGCTATGAAGGCCCCAGGAAAGTAGTGGATTATCTGTATATAGATGCTGACGAAGATCATACACCACTCCAGTTTCAAAGTGTCAAAGGCGACTTGGAATTGAACGAATACGGTAGAAAGAACAACTGCCAGATAACAAAACTCATATATGTGTATGAAGGTGTAGAGCCGGAAGCTCCCAAAAGTAAAAGGAATCGACTGATTCATCCGTATTACTTCTGCAGGATATGTGAAGGAAAAGAAAACGAGGAACTCTGGAAAGAGGTCTGGGAGTATATAGAGCGGACATACGATACTGACAGAATAAAAAAGATATATCTGAATTCTGACGGAGGAGCCTGGATTAAGACAGGTACCAAGGTGATAGAGAAAGCCGTAGCAGTGCTTGACGGTTTTCACATCAGCGAACATCTGACAGCTATGACAGGGCACCTCTATGATTCGCAGGAGGAAGCTATAAGGCAGCTGAGGAACAGTATTAGGGCTGGAAGGAAAGACAGCTTCACCAGAGTGGTTGAAAAAGTAAAGCTCAGTGTTGAGAATGAAAGAAAGCTCAGGATAATAGATGAGCACGCCTGTTATATCCTGAATAACTGGAAGGCTGCCAATGCCCGGCTGGTCGCACAGGATGCAGTGATGGGATGCAGTGCAGAAGGTCATGTAAGTCATGTATTGGCAAGCAGAATGAGTACACTGCCAATGGGATGGAGTAAAAAAGGTGCGGGAAAAATGGCCCGCTTACGAGCTTATAAATACAATCATGGGAAAATGATAGACCTGGTAAGATACCAGAAGACTGAGCCATTGCCGCTGGTTGCAGGTGCTGAAGAGATAATCCTTAGCGCCAGTAGAGTAAGCACAGGAAATAAAACCTCGTCAGAAATGCTGGCAAAGTATCATGCGGCAATGAGTGCGCATGTGTCTGACGCAATCAAGAAAAAAGCGTGGTTTGAGTCGCATATTTGGGGGCTGTAATTTCTTTTTCCTTGATGACCTGATATGTAAATCGAAGCCATAGAGTTGATTCGGACGACGGGAGCATCGCCGTGGGGCCCGTCGTCGCGGCATAACCTATGGTTTGTTTGCGATATTTAAAACTTGTCGCTGCAAAGTAAATATAGTATGATATGGCTGGTTCTTATAAATCTACCATCTATTTTTTCTACAGGGACGACTTTCGTTTCATTTTCCGAATAAAACTTGACGCTATC
>JAZLJG010000266.1:0-1534 GCA_045617745.1 Lachnospiraceae bacterium
GAATTGATTAATGAAAATCAGGGAGACCTTAACATGGTAACCGCACGAAAAATTGCGGACAGGGCCAAGGTCGGGCTCGGACTTATTAATTATCATTTCGGAAGTAAGGAAAGATTAATTACGGAATGCGTTCAGAAGATAATAAACGAACAAATCAGGATGTTTACACCCAATGATACAGACGGGGGAACATCGGTTGAGGATGACGAAAGGCGCCTTAGAAATTGGGCAAAACAGGTATTTGAATTTTTTTATGATAACAGAAGCGTTTCTATCGTATCCATATTGGAAGATATGAAGAGCAATCAGCCGGTTTCGAATACTCTGTATACGCAAAAAGGTTTTGAAAGGGCTTTTTATTCGGATATGGAGGATAAAAAGAAAAAACTGCTTATTTTTACGCTGACTTCAACTATGGAAAGTGCCTTCTTGCAGGATGAACTTGTGAGGAACCGGTTGGGCTTTGATCTGTCCAAGAAGAAGGAACGGGAAAAATATATAGATTCACTGATTGATATTTTGTTTTAGAAATTATTAAGAGAATTATTAAGGAGATTCAGATAAATGTTTGAGATTTCATATTTACAGATGTTCATTATTATTACCGTTTTATGGATTGCGGTAAGAGGTATTATTGCTTATAAGAATAAAAGTATATCTTTGGCCCAAGAGGCGAAGATGATACTGGTATATATCTGTCTTGTTGTAATCGCAAGGATGGTGTACTTCCCATTCGGGCTTGTTGACGGTCATATCGGCAAACTCGAATTTGATGGGTCAAAGATTATGCCTTTGTGGCTTAATGTGATTCCGATAGTTCATCTTTTTGATATTTACGACGGATGGCAGATAAACATAATCGGAAATATTACAATGTTTATTCCGGTGGGAATTGTATGGCCGGTTTGTTTTAAGAAACTTGACACTATCGGCAAAACTGTTTTGGCCGGAGCCGGATTTACGCTGCTTATAGAGATTACGCAGCTGCCGTTTTATGACAGATGCAGTGATATTGATGATATTATTCTTAATACTACAGGGGTTTTGATTGGTGCAATTATATACTTTGGATGTACTAAGAAAAAAGAAAGGCTGCGGGATTGATGCTGCTGTCACTTATGCTGATAGGATGCGCAAATACGCAACCGGTACAGGATACGGAGGATATTGCCCTAACCGAAGCTCCTATGGAAGAGGAGCAGGTTTCGCCTGAGGAGAAGACCTTTGATTCCCTTGCTAAACTGGACGAAGGAATTTACATGATGGATTGTTACACGGACTATTTGGTTGATGAGTATCTGGCCGAAAATATTACGGAAACAGAACAACTTGATGTGTGGTTTACCGAGAATCTGACACAGGGTGTGCCGACGGGAGATATTCCCGATACCGGATACCGTCAGGAAATGAAGTGGCTTATTGAACTTTGCGGTTTTGAACTGGTTGATGTCTATGGAGATTACAAGTGGACGAAAGTAGGCGAGAATATAACGAGTAATCTCATTTGGATTATGCGAAAAGTACACCGTTTCTA
>JAZLJG010000267.1:0-5731 GCA_045617745.1 Lachnospiraceae bacterium
CAAATATACGAGAAAACAGAAAATTGGGCTTGCGTCACTTATCACCGAGCCAGGAATATGATTAAGAACAGATTGGAGGATAGCAAGCATGGAAAGTAAATGTAATATCATTCGTGATATTCTCCCCCTCTACATAGAAGATATGGTCAGTCCAGATACCACTGCTTTCGTAGAAGAACACTTAAAAGAATGCGAAGCGTGCCGCACTATTCTGGAATCCATGAAAGAATCTAACGGTTTAGAAGAAATATGTACATCAAGTATGAAGCCACTGGAAGATAATGCGGCACCCTTGATTGCCTTAAAAAAGAAAATGAGGAAACGCAAAATACTAACCATTGTGATTTCTGCATTATCCACTGCGGCTATTTTGTTCGGCGTTCTCTTTATACTGGTTTTTCATGGTGTTCCTGCTAATTCTGATATGTTGTCTATGAATACTGAATTCCAGTATAACGATAGTGCCTATCTTGATCAGTCTTTTGCACTTCACCTTTCCCGTTTAGACGGTCTGCCACTTAATGTGAGCGTAAAAAACATATACAAAACAGACGAACACGGAAAGAAAGAACTGATTGGATATGAGATAACGCCTTTGATCTTGCAGCTAAACCTGGGACAAGATCCCGGAAGCTACACAATAGGATACACCTATTTGGGGAGTTCAGCCCCGGACGATGGTTTTGATTTTACAATTACAGTAAAGTTCAATGATAGAACAGTGGTCTATTCTATGGTGGAGGAAGGTTTGTTTGTAGCGCAAGATAATGTAGTGCAATATGGGTACTGAAAACCCGAATGAAGGAGGAGCTATGTCATTTTTCATTAACGATCTTAAAAAGCTTTGTAAAAACCGCATGGTACTGCTGACATTTGCTCTGCTGTTTATTTGTGCAATATATGATCCACTGTTCATGCAGGAAAGATTTGACATTCATGAAAACCCGTACTATTGGTGGTTGTTTATGAATACAGGTGTTGGGAGCTCTGTTTATAACACCCTTTATTGGTTTATTCCTGCATTTCTGACAGGACTGATTTATTTTGACGAGAGAAATAGCTCTATTTATGGGATTCTTATTACCAAAGGGAAACACTCTGCATACTTCGCTTCGAAAGCTATATCTCTGTTTCTTGTGACTTTTGCAGGTCTTGCAGTTGCTTTTTCGGCTAACTTGATTCTGACGTATGCCCTGTGCCCGGAAACTATGCCGATTGCCGATTATATGAGCCCAAAGGCCAGCAGCTTTGCATATTCTCTTTTTCATGATAGCCCGCTGAAAATGGCGTTCCTCTATGTTTTTTTGCATGCCCTGGCGCTGGCATTATTGGCTGTGCTTAATCTTTGCTTACACATTGTTCTGAAGATCAAAAATAAGCATATTGCCTTTATTGTTCCACCTCTGTTTATGCTCGCCATCAATTACGCTATCGAGCTAACTGGGCATTCGCAGTACAGTCTAACAATATTATTACAGCCAATGGCCGCCAGCGCATCAACAGAACTGCTTGGAAGGAATCAGCTCATTTTTACTTTCAGCTGTCTCGCCTTATCAAGTTTGATATGCTTTGTTGCCGGCACAATAAGGAGCCGAGACGCATTATGATTATACGCAGCAAAAAAGCCACCATAGCAATCCCTGTTTACCTACTTTATATCTGTATAATCATGCTACTTGTATCATCAGCAACATCAGTAACCGGTGTAACTGTCAGAGAACAGGCTTTCTCTGACAAGGCATACTGTTACTTGATTGTACCGCCATTTACTTGTGGGATACTTCTTATCAGCGAGAGTATGAAAAAGCCATGTCTGACTCGAATGAAAAGCCGAAAACAAGCATTATCATTTCTCCTGATACAGCAGTATGTGTTTTCGGCAGTGTATTTGATTGCTTGGTTTTCGGTTATTGTATTATTTGCAAAATCGTGCGGAAACCAAATCAAAATATCAGAAATATCTGGCAGATTTGTAAGGTATCTTTTCAGCCTGTTTGTTTTTTCAAACTTATCAGAGCTGTTCAAGCGTGTAAATGTAAAAGCATTGAGAAGCATTCCGTTTGTTGTAACATACGTGATTCTAATTATTGATGTTCTTGCTATCACAGCAATTACTGGGAAACAGTCCAACATTATTTATTTGATATTCTCATGGGTCTTTTTCAGAAGTGCGATTGTAGGAACACTGATGCTTGGAATAATCTTTATTATCACATTGCTGCTATTACATTGTGTAAACCGAAAAGCAGATTTTTTCTAAGCGATTTCTACAGAAAGGTATATGATTATGAATATAGTTTTACGTTCGGTTTCAAAACTGATAAACTATACAGTTGTCCTCGACGATATTTCTTACCAGTTCTCCAGTGGCAACATTTACGGAATTGTGGGGCTTAACGGCAGCGGAAAAACAATGCTGCTTCGAACAATTTGTGGACTGCTTGTTCCGACGACTGGAACCGTAGTGATTGATGGTAAAACGCTGCACAAGGATATTTCTTTTCCTCCTAACCTTGGGATGATAATTGAGAAGCCAGAGTTCTTAAGCTACCTATCAGGATATGAAAACCTGAAACAGATTTCGGCCATTAAGAAGATTGCTTCCGATGAAACGATAAAAGAATATATGCAACTCTTCGCACTTGATCCGGCCTCAAAACAGGCTATGAGGAAGTATTCCCTTGGTATGAAGCAAAAGATTGGAGTCATTCAGGCAATCATGGAAAGCCCAGATATTCTTGTTCTCGACGAACCGTTTAACGCATTGGATGAGCAATCGGTTTTATTATTCCGAAAACTGCTGTTGCAATTCAAGCAGGATGGGAAGCTAGTTATACTCACATCCCACAACAAAGAAGATATTGAAGCAATTTGCAATGAAATAGTTGTTATGAAAAACGGTAAAATCGCATCGGATAATTAACTGCGACAGACAGAAAACCTTACCATCAGGATATGATGGAAAAAACGTAGCACTTAGC
This sequence comes from Lachnospiraceae bacterium, assembly GCA_045617745.1. Classification (GTDB taxonomy): domain Bacteria; phylum Bacillota; class Clostridia; order Lachnospirales; family Lachnospiraceae; genus UBA1258. The sequence continues at coordinate 2,982 of JAZLJG010000267.1, forward strand.
ATGAATGACCACGTCTATCTGTTCTAGCATGAGTTCTGTAAGGAATAACAAATTTTTAGTTTGTTTTTCAAATCCAAATAGATTTTTCATTATATATACCGGGAGTGTGGTGCTCCCGGTATTTTTGTATGAGATGATCTATCTGTCAATGCCTTTTCGCTTTGTAGGTGTACTCTTAGTTTTCTTGCTTTCCTCAGCTTGTTTTTTGAAATCAGCAAGGCGACTTCTGACACTGTCCCTGGTTGATTCTTCAACCTGTGGACGCTTGTGTTCATCCCACCAGGATTTGAATTGCTTCCAGGCACCGGATACAAGTTTTCCTATTGCAGTCTTTGGTTCTTGGAGGAATGCGTATCTCATGAATTCTTTCTGAGCTTCTGTGTCAACCAGCTTCTGTATAGTAGTCTCTGCCTGTTTATTAAGTTCAGAAATAATATTCTCTGTAGCCGATACAGTAGTCGATACTGATTCCAACATAATGTTCAGTTCTTCCAAAGTTTCTGCCTTCTGACTTATATAGAATTCCTTTGACCAGTCACTGTTACGTCCTTTCTCGATATCTTTTAGTGATTCTCCTTCAAATATTTCAGGATGAGCTTCCATGTCCTGAACAGCTCTAATATGCATTTTCTCCTGAAGTTCTGTAAGTGAAACTTGTGTAAATACTTTAGTTTTTGCTGTTTGTTTTTCCATACCACGTTTATATTCTCTTCCGATCGGAATACCTATGATATGAGCATGGGGTGATTTCTCATCAAGATGAACTACGGCAGATACGATTCGAAAATCCGGTATCAACTCCTGAAGGTATTTTATTTGCTCTTCAAATATCGGTATCATTTGCTTTTTCATTTCCTGTGATTTATCATGCCAGAATTCGGCATCGCCGAGCTGAATTATTATTTCAGCAGCCACATCATTCTTGCCACTGTCAGAAACGTATTTTAGATAATCGTCAATCTGACGATCTGAACGTTTGCCCTTGTTGTATTCTTCAAGGCAAGCGTCGAATTCTTGATGATATGCTTCTTTCAAATCATCAAGAATGTTATCTCCGCCGGTAATGACATAGATATTGTCCTTACAATAGCTTTCACTTTCATACTGGCGGAGATTATGCTTGCTCGCAGCCGCCACTTTTTTCGTGGTGGTAAGAGCATGCTTCTTGTTGGATAAATGTAATGAATACGAGATCATATTTCTCCTTTCATGATTGAGTGTGAATTACATGTGAGACAACAAGAACGCCCCGCAGGGCCCTCGGAGAGCCCCCGGATAATGATGCGAAGTGTCATTATCCGGGGGTTATCGATTATGTCCGTGGTGCTATGCGCCACATAATCGGTAAGCCGCCTCCGGCGGGGAGTTCTGTTGTCAAGGTTCTTACGACGAGCAGTTGCACTTGCTCGTGATCTGTCATTAAGGGAAATGGACACCATCTGAAATCCGGGTGCATTCCTATCCGGTCGAGATATTCCTTCCGTGACTTTTCCCTTTCTTCTTCCGTGGGCGCCGTTTTTGATTTTGTATAAAGATCGTGCATCACCATCATGTTCAATTTCTCTTCAAGACCTTTTTCGATTGCTTCCTTTTCCTCGTATTTGTCCAGAAGGTGAAAGTTTAAAAGTTTATAAAACAGCTCCCGTGAGATCTGTACGTTTTTCATAAATGCTCCTTTCATTCAACTCTGCAACAACGCAAGGTCTTATGATTTTTGCAACCTTGCATTCTTCAAGTCCGCAATTTCTATCTCCTTGCATTGTTGCGTTCTTCCTTTAATCCGTATCTTCCCTAAGAACCCAGTACCAGATATCGTTTATCTTTTTGGCCTTTATACCAAGTTCCTGTTTAGCGTTTTCAAGAGTCCTCTTCGATATGTTTTCCTCGCCTGCAGCTTCGAAGACATCTTTACTCGGGAGCATCTTGTGTGTCTCTGATAATTCTTTCAACAAGAGCGTGGCACGTTCCTGTTTATTCACTTTAGGAGCGATACCCCCAAGTACCTCATCTGCGGTGATCTCATAATCTCCGATCCATCTGAATCCATCTTCCGAGAGTTCAAAGGCTTTTGAGTTTCCGAATGTAGCGAGGTTGTTCTTGATCTGCACCATTGCCCTCAAGTTCGGTTCTCCTTCAATCCTTCCTACCAGCAGAACACTTCTTGCTACTGCATAGAAGTCTATCGATCCTATCCCTCTGTAGGCTGCTTTCGTTCCGCCGGCTTTGTTCATATGACCGATAAGGACGATGGCGCATTTATATTTTTCCGCCATCGCCCCAAGTCTTTTCGTCATATCTCTCGCTTCATTGGCTCTGTTCATGTCCATTCCGCCACCAAGGTATGCCTGGATCGGATCAAGGATCAGAAGCTTTGCATTTGTTGATTTCAATGCTTCCTCGATCCTCTCATCTGCCATGGATAATGATTTGTCGTTTTCATCGATAACCGCTATCTTTGTACAGTCTGCTCCGGCGCTTTCAAGCCTTGGCTTGACCGTATCGGCAAGTCCGTCCTCCGCTGTCTGGTAGATGATATTGACAGGTCTGGTTTTCTCAGCCCCTTCCTCAAACAGTTCACCCTTTGAGAGCTTTGCCGCAAGATTCAGGACCAAAGTTGTCTTACCGTCTCCGGGATCTCCCTGGATGATGGTAAGCTTTCCATACGGAATGTACGGATACCAGAGCCACGACACTTCTTCGGCTTCGACATCGGACATCTGTATGAGCTTTAATTCTGTCTTGTTTTCTTC
>JAZLJG010000268.1:0-3152 GCA_045617745.1 Lachnospiraceae bacterium
GTCTGGGCTTTCATTCCTTTTTCGATGTATTCTCCAAGACTGTTGCAGTAACTGCTTCTCATGTCTTCTGCTACTCCGATGATTTCATCAGGGGTTTTGTTCCAGAAGTGTTTTGCAAAATACTCTGCCTTGTGAAGCCATGCTCCGAATTTATGTCCTAGTCCGTTGAACCATGTGCAAAGGCCTTTTCCGTCACCTTTGGCCGCCATCAGTCTGGCATCGTCAAACTTAATGTCGTCCGCAAACTTGTAGTAGGTGGAAGCGGTTGAATCGCTCAGGTTTTCGGCTTTTTTGGCAATTTCCAGACTTTCGTTAAGGTTCTGGTCTACTTGCTTTTCCTTTTTTTCAATTTCCTTTTTCTTTCCTTTAAGGAATTTGACGAACTTGTGAAGCCGTTCAGAAACATGAGCCTTTGCTTTTTCATGGTTCTGTTCTTTCTCTTCAACCTTTTTAAGTCCTTCCTGGGCTTCTTGTTGTTTTTGTCTTGAAACCTTGTCTTTGAAATCACGTATTTCGTTGTCCTTCTGGACTTGCTTTGCGTGTTCCTTTTTCTCGGTTTCAAGTTCTTCTTTTCCTTGTTTCAAGGAATCTTCCCTTCCTTCAAGATTATCTTCCCATTCAATCAGGTCGTTTTGATCTTCCTTCAATTCTTCAAGGCCGATTACAAGTTTCTCTGCCATAGAATAGACACTGCCTTGCAAGTTCTCGCTCTTTGAAAGGATATAGTCGCTTGTGGACTGATGTTTCCTTTTCTCGTTCGGGTTCTCGATTGTAAGGCCGTGTTCGGTTGCAATCTTTATCAGAAGGTTTCTCTGTTTGTGAGTCCATTGAACAAGGCTTGTTACGATTCGGGTCTCTTTTTTTTCCTCCTGATCCGTTTCTGCTTCACTTTCCTTGTCCTCAAGTTTTGGAAGACACTGCATTCTTTCTGCAATGTTTTCAGTCTCGTTTTCTTTTGAGACTTTTTTCTTCTTCTTTCTGGACTTGTCTCTTATTCCGAACATCTTCAATGCCGTTTCTGCATCAATTTCGATGTTCACGATTCCTTGTTCCTTCAATGCTCCGTTCATGGTGTTCTGGACTTTCTGTCCTCTTTTGCATTTATAGGCTACGGGAATGTAGTCCAGATGGATATGGGGAGCACCTTTTACAAGGTTTCCGTTGTCGTCTTCGTGCATTTCGTCTGCATGATAGTAAGCACCTATTACCTTCATGTTTGGGTTCTGCTTTATGAATTCTTCAACATAGGCCTTGTAAATGGCTTTCTGCGTTTCCTCGTCTGGCATCTGTTCACAGTTTCCTATGGTTACCAATGCTTCATGAACGAGAACAAGGACGGGTGATTTCTTTACTTTGTCGTAATAGGAATCAAACTGCCTTGCTTTTTTTGTCTGCTTACCGTTGTATTCCCTGAATGGATCTCCAAAGATTTGCTCGTAAGCAACCTTAGGTGGAATATCAATCCATATTTCATGGACTCCACCTTTAATGATGTGGTCTTGCTTGTCACAATATGCCGGATCTCGGATGTTGTGTTCTCTGCAAGCCTGACGGAGTTTTTTCCTTTTTCTGCCTTTGGAATCAACTCCGTTTTCTTCCATACCTCCATTATGGAAAGATGCCGTGAATGTATTACTCAATAAGTACTCCTTGGCAGGCAGTTTTCGTGTGATTAATAACAGCGACTTTCAAGATTCTGGGAGTTCAATCTCAGAAGTCGCTTTATAATTTTGCAATTCATTTTATGCAGACAAAGATTTTTCGAGCTCTTCCAGAGTTACTCCGCTTTTAATCTGACTGATTGCAAACTTAATTCCATCCTCATAGGTTTTCCTTGTTTTTTTGCTAGCAGCAGCTTTTTTTTCTTTTGCGGTAGAAACATTAGTTTTTACCGGTGCAGGAATGGAATCTGATTCATACGAAGAAAGTGCATTGGTTTGTGAAGAGGTTTTGACTTCTTCTTTTTCTGACTTCGCACCTTTTCTCTTTTCCACAATCTGATTGAAAACCTGATTCATACTCAATTCATCTTTCTTGATGGCTTCAATCTGTTCAGGTGTTCCTTCCTTCAAGACTAGCCTTGTTTTTTCAACGGTCTTTGCTGAAACGCCAATCTGCTTTGCAATAATTTCAGAAGCCTTTCCTTTTTCTCCTGAACTGTTTCCTTTACCTTTTTCAAAATTGAAGTTTGCTACGGCATCTAAAAGAGCCTGACCGCTCAGGTTTCGTCTGTTAACCTGTTCTTTTATGGCAAACATCTTTGCTTCTTCCAATGTTGCAAAGTGATGAATAATACATGGAATCTTCTTGTTTCCAAGACTTTCCCATGCGCATTTTCTTGTATGGCCGTCAATCAGAATGTACTGTCCGTCATGTTTCCATACATGGATTTCATGTCCTGATTTAAATCCTTCTTCTCTCATGGATTCCGTCATTTTTGTAAGGACGGATTCTTCCATAGCAAGAAGTTTTTCAAACTCTGGTTTCAAAACGATGTCTTTAATTTTGAGCATCTTCTTTTCACTAAGTTTCTGTGTTGTTTCAGTTACTGTATCTTTTGCTTTCAACAAAACTGTTTCAAATTTTCCTTTAATAATATTAAGTTCCATAGGTATTCCTCATTTAATATTTGTGATAGTAGAATCTGGAACTGAAGTTTTTCGTTCAACATTCAGTTCTGATTCTTTTTTTAAGCTGATTTCTGCAAGTGTTCTACAAATGCAAGAACATCAGATTTCTTGTACTTTCTTCTTCTGCCGTCTTTGATTACTCTTGATTTGAGCCAATCATAACGTTCGCAAGAATGAAAAGATGAAGGTGCACATCGTAAAAAATCGATGACTTCCTTCTGGAGCCAGAGTTCTTCTGGTGCTGCTGTCTTTTTCATGTGTTACTCCTCCAGTAGATTAAGATTTTTCTCTCTCCGATTTTTTTATGCGCCTACCTTTTCAGGCAAAAGCAATTTTTCCTGATTTTGAACATCAGTGCTTTCAGATTCATCATTATCCTTTACTACATAAACTGCATCTGAACTAAGCTGTTCAAGAATAGGTGCAAACAACCGTTCCGAACTTTCTGCAATCTTATCAAGTGCAATTTCCTTTTTGATATGATTTGCATAGTTATTGAAAACGCTTTCTGTTTTGTGGCCG
>JAZLJG010000269.1:0-20644 GCA_045617745.1 Lachnospiraceae bacterium
ATTTTACACGTGCTAAGTAGGCGGATTTCCATCCGTCTATTTGTTGTGTAAATAACCATGGAAAAAGAGGATGCTGGAACAATTCCAACATCCTCTTTAAAACTTCTCCCTCGTTTTAAAATGCTAACTTAATGACATTGGGCTTAATGCCGCGGGAGTTTTTTGCCATGCGGCTTTCGCGTTTCAGGGGTATGTTTCCTACAAAAGGAAGATTAGCCAGCCTTTTATGGGTCATTTTTTGAAGGAAATTCCTATAAGAAAATGAAGAAGATTTTTTTATAGGTATATTTTGTGTTATGCCTGCCTATAAGAAGGAATGAAAATTGTTTTTTATAGGTTGGACTAATATGAAAACGACCTATAAAAACAAATTACTTCTTGGTTTATGGGAAATTTATCAAAAAAAGTACCTATAAAGTTCTTTGGGATGTTGCCTTTATAGGACGAAAGGCCATATGACGATGCATAGAGTCTGCTTTGGTATCTTTTTTCACACATTTCTTGACGGAATTTTAAAAAGAAAGCTGCTATTTGAGTTGTTTTCTTCCGCGGCCCACAAACACTGGAGTTTTTTGAGTTTGATTTATAACAGTATTGTGGTAAAGTTAAGGGAGAAAAATTAAGGAGATTCCCATGAAAACTAAGGTGTTTATTGACGGAAGCGAAGGAACCACAGGCTTACGTATCAATGAAAGATTTGAAAAAAGAGACGATATTGAAATTTTGAAAATAGATCCGGAACTTAGAAAAGACCCGGCAGAAATCAGGAAGCTTATTAATGAATCGGATATAACGTTCTTGTGCCTTCCTGATGCTGCGGCAATTGAGGCAGCAGAAATGGTGGAGAATGACAGGACGGTTATTATTGATACGTCCACTGCCCACAGAACTTCAGAGGGCTGGGCATACGGATATCCCGAGCTTTCTTCGGAACATAGGGAAAAGATAAAAATGGGTCGTAAAATTGCAGTTCCCGGATGCTATGCCACAGGGTTTATTACCATAGGCTATCCGTTGGTTAATAAGGGTATTATGCCTGCGGATTATCCGGTATCGATTTTTGCGGTATCAGGTTACAGCGGAGGCGGTAAGAAACTTATAGCAACCTACGAAGAAGAGGGAAGAGACAAGAAGTTTGATTCTGCCCGTATGTATGCATGGGGCCAGACACATAAGCACCTTAAGGAAATGAAAGCTATTACCGGACTTACAAGAGAACCTTTATTTGCACCCATGACCACAAACTATTACAGCGGAATGATTGTGCAGGTTCCTCTTTACACCGATATGCTTTCAAAGAAAATGTCTCCCGAACAGATCAGGGATTTCTTTGCAGATTTTTATAAGGATGAGAAATTTATTAAGGTAATGCCCTTCGGAGCAGACGTGGAAGCAGGCGGAGCACTGTTTTCTGATGCCTGCAGCGGATGGGACGGAATAGAGATTTTTGTGACAGGTAATGAAGACAGGGTTATAGTGGCTACAAGATTCGATAACCTTGGTAAAGGTGCCTCGGGAGCAGCAATACAGTGTCTTAATATTGTATTGGGATGCGACGACGCAAAGGGACTTAATTTATAATGAGCGGAAAACTTTACGTGGTGGCAACACCAATCGGAAACTTATCCGATTTTTCACAAAGAGCCATAGATACATTAAAGAGCGTGGATTTAATCGCTGCTGAAGATACCCGCAACACAAGTATTCTTCTTCAGAAATATGATATTCACGTGCCTTCTGTGGCCAACCATAAATTTAATGAACGTCAGGCTGTGGATAAGATAGTCTCAAAAATTCTATCCGGTGGAAATGTGGCCGTGGTTTCTGACGCAGGAACTCCATGTATTAATGACCCCGGATTTATTCTTGTGGAAGCCTGTGCCGCCTCGGGTATTGAAGTGGTGGGAATTCCCGGCTGCTGCGCAGCCGCAACCGCAGTTTCGGTTTCCGGCCTTCCTTCGGATTCCTTCCTGTTTATGGGCTTCTTTCCAAGAGAAAAGAAGGATTTTGAAAAGCTTTCGGAGTACATAAAAAACAATAAGTCTGAACTGTACATTTTTTATGAATCCCCAAGACGGATAATCGATACCATGGAAGAGCTTTCAAAGGCCTTTCCGGAAAGCCGGATTGCTCTTTGCAACGATCTTACAAAGCTTCACGAGAGAATATACAGAGGAACTCCTTCTGAGGTCCTTTCGGAACTTAAGGCAAATCCCAATGCGGAAAAGGGTGAGTATGCATTCTGCATGTATGTGGAAGCGGTGGAAACTTCAAAGGAAGAGAATTCCCTTTCTTTGGAGGCAATGCTTATAGATGTAATGGTGAAAAATGACTGTTCTTTGAAGGATGCGATAGGATTCTTAAGTACGGATGCTTCCTACAGTCCTATAGGGAAAATTCCAGGAAGTAAGAAAGAATTATATCAGGCTTCATTAAATCTAAAGGAAATGTTTTAGAAAAAAGGAGAAAATATATGGCAGAATTATGTATGTGCTATCCGGGGGGATTGCACAAGGCGCTCACATTAAGCTATGACGACGGCGTTGAGCAGGACAAAAAGCTTATTGAAATCATGAAGAAGTACGGCATCAAAGGAACCTTCAACATTAACAGCGGTGTTTATGCTCCCGAAGGAACCGTTTATGAGCCGGGTACCATTCACAGAAGAATGACTAAAAAAGAAGTAAGCAGTCTTTACGTAAAGAACGGAATGGAAGTTGCAACCCATGGGTATACCCATCCTTTTCTTACCAGAATTCCCGCCAATGTCTGTGCCAAAGAAATCGTAGAAGACAAAATTCATATAGAGGAACAGTTTGGCGTAGTAGCAAGGGGTCATGCATATCCCTTTGGCGCATATAATGAAACCGTTGAGGAAATTCTCAGAAACAGCGGTATCGTATACGCAAGAACCGTTAATTCCACCCACTGGTTTAATCTTCCCGATAACTGGCTGGAATTACATCCTACCTGTCATCACGACGATCCCAAGCTTATGGAACTTTGTGATATGTTCCTTAATATGAACGGCGACTGGGGATATCCTCAGATGTTCTATCTTTGGGGTCATGCTTATGAATTTGAGGCTAACAACAATTGGAATGTGATTGAAAGCTTTTGCGAGAAGATGTCCGGAAAAGAAGACATCTGGTACGCCACAAACGGAGAAATTTATAATTATCAGGAAGCCTTCAAACAGCTTCGCTTCTCCACGGATGTGACCAGAGTGGAAAATCCCACAGCATATGATTTGTGGTTTACTTATAATAACAAGGCTTACATGGTTAAAGCAGGACAGAATCTTTCAATCAAATAGAATAAGCCGGAGGTAAGATAGTTGAGAATTTTAGTAACAGGCGGAGCCGGTTATATCGGCTCACATACGGTAGTGGAACTTCAGAACGCAGGATATGATGTGGTAGTAGTGGATAACCTTTCCAATTCTTCTGAAAAGTCCCTTGAAAGAGTGGAAAAAATAACAGGAAAGGAAGTTCCCTTCTATAACTGCGATATTTGTGACAGAGAAAAGCTTTCTTTGATTCTGGACAAAATCAAGGTAGATGCATGTATTCATTTTGCAGGCCTTAAGGCTGTGGGTGAATCAGTTGCGAAGCCCTGGGAGTATTATGAGAACAACATCGCCGGAACACTGACTTTGGTTGATGTTATGAGACAGCATGGCGTAAAGAACATTATTTTCTCTTCTTCCGCCACAGTTTACGGTGACCCTGCGCAGATTCCCATAACAGAGGAATGCCCCAAGGGTACCTGCACAAATCCCTATGGATGGACAAAATCCATGCTTGAGCAGATTCTTTCGGATATTCAGAAAGCAGATCCCGAATGGAATGTTATTTTGCTTAGATACTTCAATCCTATCGGAGCTCACAAGTCAGGTACTATCGGTGAAAACCCCAACGGAATTCCCAATAATCTGATGCCTTACATTACCCAGGTGGCAGTAGGACGCCGGGATCATCTTACCGTGTTCGGCAACGATTACGACACTCCTGACGGAACAGGCGTAAGAGACTATATTCACGTTGTGGACCTTGCAAAGGGCCATGTGAAGGCTCTTAAGAAGATTGAGGAAAAAGCTGGCCTTAAGATTTACAATCTGGGAACAGGAGTGGGTTATTCCGTTCTTGATATTGTTAAAAACTTCGAAGAAGCTAACGACGTGAAGATTCCCTATGAAATAGGCCCCAGACGTCCCGGAGATATCGCTACATGCTACTCCAGTGCAAAGAAGGCTTACGATGAACTTGGATGGGAAGCAGAGAACGGTATTAAGGAGATGTGTGCAGATTCCTGGAACTGGCAGAAAAACAATCCTAACGGATATGACGACTAATGCATAAACAGCCGGGCAACTTGTAAAAGGGTTGCCCGGTTTTGAAAGATTTTTCTAGAAAAACGAAGGAGAGCAGAAAATGCTTTTTAATTCTCTTGAATTTCTTATTTTTTTCCCGATAGTAGTGGCAGCATATTATCTTCTTCCGGCGAAACTTAAAAATTACTGGCTTTTGATAGCCAGCTATTATTTTTATATGTGCTGGAATGCTAAATATGCGTTGCTATTGCTGGGCTCCACGGCAATAACATATTTTGGCGCCATTCTGATAGGAAAAGGTAAGTGTGTTCAGGCAAAGAAAGCTTTTCTTGCAGGCAGCCTGGTGCTGAATTTTGGATTGCTGGCCTTCTTTAAATACACTAATTTTTTGCTTGAAACCGTTCAAAGTCTGTTTTCTTTTTTACATATCTCACTTAATGTTCCCCGGTTTGACATTGTTTTGCCTGTAGGAATCTCTTTCTTTGTTTTTCAGGCAGTGGGTTACACTATTGATGTTTACAGAGGAGAAACAGCCGCTGAACGCAATTTCTTCAGGTATGCGTTATTTGTGTCATTTTTCCCTCAGCTGGTCGCAGGGCCGATTGAACGTTCCAAAAACCTGCTTTCTCAGCTGAAAACAACAAATAAGTTTAACTTTGAAAAAGCAAGAGACGGTTTCCTTGTAATTCTCTGGGGATTCTTTTTGAAACTTGTTGTGGCGGATAGAATAGGTATATTTGTTGATACCGTTTATGATAATATGAGCTATTACGGTGGCGAGTTTATTGTTGTCGCCGCATTTCTGTTTGTAATTCAGGTCTATTGTGATTTTTACGGATATTCCACTATTGCCAAGGGAGCAGCGCAGATTCTCGGTATTGAACTAATGGAGAACTTTTCTTCTCCGTTTTTGCAAACTTCTGTAGCTTCTTTCTGGAGAAACTGGCACATTTCTCTTACGTCCTGGTTTAAAGATTACTTATATATTCCGCTGGGGGGGAACAGAAAAGGAAAGTTCCGCAAAGAAATCAATAAGCTTATTGTTTTTTCGCTTAGCGGTTTATGGCACGGTGCAAACATAACCTTTGTATTGTGGGGATTTGTAAATGGCTTGTATCAGGTAATAGGTGATTTGCTGACTCCTGCCAGAAAAAAGGCAGCAACTTTTTTGCGGTTGAATACAGAGTCTTTGGGCCATAAGCTTGTACGGTGTTTTGTGACGGTTGTTCTGGTTGATATCTCGTTTATTTTCTTCAGACTTCAATCAGTTTCGGATGTGGTATTTGCTTTAAAATCAATTGTAACTAATTTCAATTTCTGGATTTATTTTGACGGCTCGCTTTTCGATTGCGGACTTGACCGTCAAAACTTTATGCTTTTGATTGTTTGCCTTTTGGTTCTTTTGGCTGCAGATATATGCAAGAAGAAAGGCATTGTTATCAGGGAGATTGTTGCTAAGCAGGATTACTGGATAAGATGGGTTGTTTTTGCCGCTTCCATATTGGCCATTTTGATTTTCGGAAAGTATGGTCCGGCTTATGACTCGAAAAACTTTATTTATTTCCAATTTTAGGAGGATACAGTGAAAAGTAAATTTTGTAAAATAGCAAGCAGTATCATTGTGTTACTCCTTTCATTGTCAGCGGCTCTTTTTGCGGGGCGGTTTCTTGATCCTTTAGGGACAGGAGATTCAATGAATTCAATTAAGGCTTTTCATAGGTTGCCCGAAAATTCCGTGGATGTTATGGTGTTCGGAACTTCTCATGCATGGAAGGGATGCGATACGAATGTCATGTACGACGAGTACGGTATCAGCGCATATAACTATGGAGGAAACTGGCAGGCTTTCAATACGACTTTCCTGTTTTTGGAAGATGCTTTCAGAACCCAGACTCCCAAAGTGGTTTGCATTGATACCTATGTAGTGGATTCATATATACAGGATGTAGATATGGACGGGCAGATTTATTACACTCGTGCAATTAGCAATTTTGAGGGGAAAAAGCGATTTTTAAAGGATTGCTTTGGAGACAAATTGTCGAGATATATTACATACTATTTTCCGATAGCGGTATTTCATGATAATTGGGCATGCATAAAAAAAGAGAACTTTTACTGTACGCGTTCCCAAGAAGACTATTTGAACACTCGCGGTTATGAGCCGCTTGAGGGAACGCAGAGTTATATTCTTGCGGATTATAAAAAGTTCAAAAAGAGTCCTTTATCCGAAAAGGCTATTTCGCTTCTTGACGAAGTGGTAGAATTGTGTGAGAAGAACGGAACAGAGATTGTTTTTTATACCGCTCCATTTTATGGGGAATATGAGTATTTTGATGCGATGGAAGAGTATGCTTCGAATCATGGCTGTGCATACCTGAATCTTTTCGAATGTACAGAAGAAATGGGGTTTGATTCCATGTCGGATTTTTATGATTCCCAACATGTGAATACTTCCGGAGCAAGTAAAATAGGACACTATCTGGGAAAATACATCAGTGAAAACTATGATGTTGAGGACAGTAGGAAATAGAGATGAACAGGCGAAAGAAAGGAACCGTTTATGATAAAAAAATATAGTACGTTGCTTTGGACTGCGTTAATATATGCGCTCTTTGCGGCAATAGCTTTTGCTTTCAAAATATCCGTAATGATGAGCATTTCCTTTTGGGGACTTATTGCCTTTTTGATTATTATTTCTTTGAAAAAATCGGTTCTTCAGACTACGACTATGGAAAAGATCGGAGTAAAGGAAATAATCGTTATTTCTGTATCTGCCATTTTGCTTATTCTTCTTTGCATTCTTCCCATGGGTTTGGCACCGTTTTGGAACGGACAGATTCCCATGCACAGAAATCAGTACGAAGTTACGGCTGATGCCTTCATCAATGGTCATCTGTATATGGATTATGAGGTGGATTCCAGACTTCTTGCTATGGATAACCCCTACGATTATGAAAAAAGAATAGCCGATCAGATAGATTTTCATTTTGATCACGCGTTTTATAACGGACATTATTACATGTACTTTGGTGTAGTTCCGGTAATAGTTTTATTTGTGCCGTTTAAACTAATATTTGGAAGAAATCTTGTGACCTTTCATGCTACGCAATTTTTCGTCCTAATGAGTATTATTGCGTTTTTCCTGTTGTTTTTTATGCTTTCCCGGAAATTCTTCAAGAAGATACCCTTGGGGACATATATTTTGTCGACGTGTGCCATTTGTGCCATAACGCTTGGCTATTGTGTCCAGACGCCGGCCTTATACTGTACAGCCATTTCGGGAGGAGTTTGCTTTGCTCTGTGGGCTATCACGTTGTATGCTTTCGGCGTGTTTTTCGCGCAAAAGGAGTGGGTGGGTGTATTGTCCTGTACACTGGCTGCATTGTCAGGTGCATTAGCTTTTGGCTGCCGTCCTACTGCTGCTTTGGCGAATCTGGTAGCGATTCCACTGGCAATTTATTATGCGAAGAACTATAAGGGAAAACATATTGTTCGCAATTTTATCATTATAGCAATTCCTTATTTAGTGGTAGGAGCATTGCTTATGATGTATAACTACGCAAGATTTGAGAACCCTTTTGAGTTTGGTCAGGCTTATCAGCTTACAACACTCGACCAGACTTCTTATAGCAGTTTTCTTTCACGTTTTGACCCTGCCCGTGATATTAACGGCTTTTATACTAATTTCCTTTCGTGGGGGGAAGTTACAAAAGAATTTCCATATCTGAACTATGGCGGTTTTCTGGTTACTTATCCGCTTATGTGGCTGATAGTACCCTTTTTAACGCACAAGAATGTGCATTCTGAGATGAAAACCGATAAAACAAAGCTGTTTGTCCTGTTCTTGTGTTTTGTGCCTTTGCTCATTACTATTGTTGATCTTTTCTGGGCGCCCGGTCTTTGCGAACGTTACAGATTGGATGGGTATTTTGTTTTGGGCATATTGGCGTTTGTTGTTATAGGTTACAGGATAAAGACGACAGAAAAAGCGGCTAAATATTCCTCGGCTATATCAATATTGGCGGTAGTATCCATATTGTTTGCTTTCCTGCTGTTTATGCGTCCCAATGACGCCAATTTTGCGGATTTTCTGCCTGAAGAAGCAGAGAAGGTAAAAAACATCGTGACATTCGGCTTTTAATCTTCTTCAATAATGTGAAATTCAAGATAATCAAAGGGAATGGTTTCGATGAAGCTGTCCTGGGTGAATCTGGTTTTGGAGGTTCTTTTGAAATCCTTTACGTTTGAGTCGAGCCAGATGGGACGTTGAAGATCAAACTGAGCGCACACTTTGTCCAAAGAATTGAAAATCTTGTGGGTTCTGGTATCATCGGAGTAGTCTTCGATGGTGACATCCTTTATTAAGTGATTATCGGTAAAGATTTTTGCCCAGATTCGCATGAGTGAGGGCTCCTTTCAAATACAAACAGATTCTTCGGGAACTATTCTAACACGGATAGTTCCCTTTTTTAAACTGTTCATATTTTACAAAAATTCCTCGGGAAGGTTTACTTTGAATTCCCTTGCCAGATTGCGGAATCTTTCGTGCCAGCCCTGTTTCACTCCTTTATTTGCAAATAACATCAACCGGTACGTTGAGAATACTGCATCGGGTGGAAAATTAATCCTGGGGATAGCAGGTATATTCATATACCGTACCATCGGGACATGTAAGCTTGTAGTAGCATTTTGATGAGGGCCAGTAAACGGTAGCGGTAAAGGAACCGCCCACAACTTCGCCGTTGTAGCTGTAGGAGTTTGAGTCGATGCTTGACACATTCATTTCCACTTCTGTGTTGCGGGAAGCATCTCCAAAGGCTTCGGTTGCATCCTGATATATGGTGCAGCTGAAGGAATCGTAGTTGTCGTTAATATCAAAAACATAAATATCTGCGGCCATCAGCCCGTTTGTATTATAGACATTGATGCTGGACTTTGTACGGGGACCGTCAGGAGTGTTGATTTCAGCGTAGTAAGTTCCGTAGTCGCAAAGATAGCCACCCATACCATCGTCGTAAGCACCATAGCTTATTCCGCCGTCGTAACCGTAGTCGTCGTAACCGTAGTCTTCGTAGCCGTAGTCGTCATAACCGTAATCTTCATATCCGTAGTCTTCGTATCCGGATTCGCTGTAGTCGTAGTCTTCATAGCTGTCGCCGGCTTCTTCGGAAGCTTCCTCATCCTTTGAGATTGTGGACTGACCATTATCGGAGGAAACATCCTCGGTTGAGGTTTCTGCAGATACGGTTGTTTCTTTTTCCCCCTTGCTGTTAACAGGCTCTGAAGCCTTTTCGCCACAGGCTGTAAACAAAAATGCAAGGCAGAGGGTTAATGCTAAAAATCTTTTCTTCATAGTATTCTCCTTTTTATACACAGAAGCATTATATCATAAATTGCGAAAAGCTAACTGCTCTTTTGCGAAGTCTGACCAAGAAAAATCTTTATGCACCGCCCCGGGGGAGCAGAAGGGCTGACGTCCGGCAAAAAAATACGCTTGCAATCTTTGGTTTGTGGTATAATGTACCTATCTTTTTTAAGGAGGGAAATTTATGCCGCCCGGAATGATGGGACTTGGTCCCAGAGGTCATCTTACAGATGAAGAAAAGGCTAATAAGCCTAAAGTTACAAAGGAATTGCTTTTAAGAATCGCAGGATATTTAAAACCGTACAGATTTCAATTCATATTAGTGTTTATCACTATTCTCTTGTCTTCCGTAGTAGGTCTTTTACCCTCCATCATTACAGGAAAAATCGTAGACGAAGCTCTTGTTAATCCTAACATGAAAATGCTTATTCAGCTTTGTCTTTCCGCATTTGCCGCAGTATTGGTGAGCCAGATAATCGGCGTTTTGGAAAGCTATATCAATTCGTGGATTTCACAAAAGATTATCTTTGACATGAAGAACCAGATGTATGGTCATCTTCAGAGCATGCCCCATGCGTTCTTTACAACAGAGAAGCAGGGCGACATCATAACCCGTATGAACACTGATATTAACGGAGTAAGCTCCGTAATCAGCGGAACACTTACAAGTATTGTAAGTAATACGGCAACTCTTGTTACGACTGTTGTGGCACTGTTTACCATGTGCTGGCAGCTTGCCATTGTAGGAATGCTTGTTATTCCGTTACTTATTTTCCCTTCAAGGGTTGTAGGTAACCAAAGGTTCAAGCTTGCCACCAAAAGCCAGGCAAAGCACGACGAAATGAACCAGGTCATCAATGAAACCTTAAGCGTCAGCGGCTCCATGCTAGTAAAGATTTTTACAAGAGAAAAGAAGGAGTACGACAACTTCGTAAAGGTTAATGATGAAGTGACAAAGCTTTCTTTGAAGGAAGCCAGAAGCGGTAAGTGGTTTTTTGTAGTAATGGGTATGTTTACACAGATAGGACCTTTGCTTATTTACCTTACAGGCGGCTATCTTTTAATCACAAGAACAGACTTGGGCCTTACCGTCGGTACCATTACCGCTACGGTTGCCCTTATTAACAGACTTTACAGACCTGTGGAATCACTTCTTAACATGGGAGTTGATTTTACCCGTTCTTTGGCTTTGTTCACAAGAATATTCGATTATCTTGACAGACCCATTACCATTAAGTCTCCCGAGAACGGCCTGAAGCCTAACCTTGAGAATCAGGACATTAAGTACGAAAACGTGGAGTTTTACTACAGCGAGGACAAGCCTTTGCTTACCGATGTAAACTTTACGGTTCCCGGAGGCGCAATGTATGCGATTGTAGGTCCCTCAGGCTCCGGTAAGTCCACGGTTGTCAACATGATTCCCAGACTTTACGACGTAATAAGCGGTAAGGTTACCATCGGCGGAGTGGATGTTAAGGACATGGATCTTACATGGCTTCGTTCCAAGATCGGTGTGGTTACCCAGGACACATATCTTTTCAACGGAACCATTATTGATAACCTTAAATATGCCAAAGAAGATGCCACCATGGAAGAAATCATGGACGCCTGCAAAAAGGCCAGCATTCACGACTTCATAATGAGCCAGCCTCAGGGTTACGAAACTGAGGTAGGTAACAGAGGACTGAAGCTTTCAGGCGGTGAAAAACAGAGAATCTCCATTGCCAGAGTTATTCTTAAGGACCCCGAAATACTTATACTTGATGAAGCGACTTCCGCACTGGATTCCATTTCCGAAAGCGCTATTCAGGACGCATTGGAGACCATGATGCAGGGCCGCACAAGCATAGTAATCGCCCACAGACTTTCCACCATTTTGAAGGCGGACAAGATTCTGGTAGTGGCAAACGGAGTAATTGCAGAGCAGGGAACTCACGACGAGCTTCTTGATATGGACGGCATTTACAGAGACCTTTACGAAACCCAGTTCAGAGCAGCCATTGAAATGGAAAACGGGGAAGGGTGACAAGGTTAATTAATATATGTTATAATAAAAAAGGGTGTGGAGCTTGGCTAAAGCGCCACACCCAAATAATGTAAGCCGGGGAAGCGAATGGAAGTTAAGAAAGAAGAAAGAAACAGCGAAGTGCAGACATGGAATGAGGTCACCCTCGTATATTCATCCGCACTTAAACAAATAAATACAAAACTGGAGATTTTAAACGATGAATTCCAGCACGTGCATCAGTACAATCCTATTGAGCACATCAAATCACGTTTAAAAACTCCCGAAAGCATTGTCAAAAAACTGAAAAAATACGGACAGGAATCCACCATCGAAAACATGGTGGCCTACGTTAACGATATAGCGGGAATCAGAGTTATTTGTTCTTTTACCAGTGATATTTACAGAATCGCCGAAATGATCAGCAACCAGTCTGATATTAAGGTTATTGAGGTAAGGGACTACATTAAGAATCCAAAGCCCAGCGGATACACCAGCTATCACATGCTGGTGACAATTCCCATTTACCTTTCGGACCGTATTGTGGACACAAAGGTTGAAATCCAGATTCGAACCGTTGCCATGGACTTTTGGGCAAGCCTTGAGCACAAGATTAATTACAAGTTCGAAGGAAACGTTCCCGAAAATATCAGGAATGAATTGGTAGAATGTGCATATATGGTTTCCAAACTGGACGATCGTATGTTATTGTTAAATGACGAAGTTCAAAGTTTTAAGGAAAGCAATGAGTAATATTTTTGAGAGCGGGTACATTTGGAGGTTTTTAGGATGGATAGTTTTATAGAGAAAATTGCGGGCAAATTCGGGGCTAATGACGTTATTAAAGCCAACTCCGAAGCAGAGGCCAAAGAACTTGAGACCGCAAAAAAGAAGATTGACGAGCTTGAGAAAGCCGTTGCGGATATGAGAAGGCTTAGCCTCAAGGCTGTGGAAACACAAGAAGCCACAAGCCAGCTTGTAGCGGGTGCAATAGAAAAAATCGAAGAGTTTCAGGCAGCAGCCCCCGAAGGAGTTACAGCAGACTTTACGCCTGTTATAGAGGAACTTGCTTCACTTAAAAGCACCGTTGAAAATTCCTTTAAGGTTTCTTCCGAGGAAGCACACAAAGAAAACGTACGTGTATATCGTAACGTACAGGCAGCGGTTATCGAAGAACTGAAGCAGCAGTCGGAAGCTATTTCTTACCAGCACGCTCACATCGAGAAGAGCACAAAGGGCGTTAAACCCTGTGCAATCCTTTCTCTTGTGTTCAGCGGACTGTCCTTTTTGGGAGTGTTAGGAGCTATCCTTTATTATGTTATTGTAATAGGTTTATAAGATGGGAAAAGTAGATTTCAAACCCGGCAACATGCTTTATCCGCTGCCGGTTGTAATGGTTACCGTTAAGGATAAAAACGGCAAATCCAATATAATCACCCTTGCCTGGGCAGGAACCATCAATTCAGACCCTGCAATGGTGTCCATATCCGTCAGAAAAGAAAGATATTCTTACGACCTTTTGACTGAGAACATGGAGTTTTGCGTTAATCTCACCACAAAGGACCTGGCATTCGCCACAGACCTTTGCGGAGTCAAAAGCGGCAGAAACACGGACAAGTTCAAAGAAGCAAAGCTTACTCCCGAGAGATGCTCCGAAATAGATGCGGATATGATTAAAGAAAGTCCTGTGAATATAGAATGTAAGGTTACCAAGTATGAGGACCTTGGAAGCCACACAATCTTTTACGGTGAAGTGGTGGCAGTTCATGTGGACGACAAATACATGGATGAGAAAAACACATTCCATTTCGAGGATGCGAACCCCATAACATATTCCCATGGAAAGTACTACACCCTTGGCGAGTGCGTAGGAAAGTTCGGATACTCGGTACAGAAGAAAAAATAATATAAGGACTTCACGATTAATATCAGTGAAGTCCTTTTTTAATGCTGTCTTTGCCGAATCTGTCACGGATTTTCCGCATGGCTTCTTCAAGCTTTTTATCTCTGGGGTTGTCTCTTGGATTGTCGTCAAGAAAGCCTTCGGAGAAGAGGCTTAGCTGGTACGGTTCGTCGGGCTTGACAAGCTTAGTGGCCCTGACTCCCAAAAGACGTATGGGCTCACCGTTCCACAGATGGTCGAAAAGCTTCATGGATACGTCGTGGAGGGCCTTTACGGTTTCTATGGGTGAATCCACTCCCATCTGGTGAGAGAAGGATTTAAAGTCGGTGTATTTTATTTCGACAGTAATCTGCATGGAGAGAAAGCCTGCGTCATGCAGACGCTTGGAAACGGACTCGCAGAGAGTATATAAAATGTCGCCGGCTACGCTTCTGTCGGTAACATCATGGGGTGCGGTGGTGGAGTTACCGATTCCTTTGGCTTCGCCGGGCTCCGTTACTATGCCCGAGTTATCGATTCCGTTGGCAAACTCCCAAAGAGTAATTCCGTGGCTTTTTAAATGGGAAGTGAGAATCTCGGGATCTGTGTTCGCCAGTTCCCCTATAGTATTTATACCAAGCTTGTTGAGAGTGGCAGCGGCGGATTTGCCGCACAAAAACAGGTCCCTTACAGGAAGCGGCCACATCTTCTTCTTTATCTCGGATGTATAGAGAGTGTGGGTCCTGTCGGGCTTCGTAAAGTCGGAAGCCATTTTGGCAAGAACCTTTTTGTCGGAAATGCCTACGTTTACGGTGAAACCGAAACGGGTGAATATTTCATGACGTATCATGTCCGCACAAGCAACGGGAGATTCATACATGTGGGCTATAGGAGTAAACTCCATGTAGCATTCGTCTATGCTGGCCTGTTCTATATCATCTGTAAGGGTGTGAAGATAATCGATAAAGAGATGACTCATACGGGAGTAGAGCTTAAAGTCCGGGGGAACCATGATGAGCCCGGGACATTTGCGCATGGCGCTTACCACAGGCTCGGCGGTTTCGATACCGTACTTTTTGGCAGGGATGGATTTGGCCGTGACAATTCCATGGCGACTTTCAGTGTCGCCACCGATGATGGAAGGAACTTCCCTTAAATCGATTGGGTCTCCCTTGGAGAGCCTGTCGACGGCTGTCCAGCTAAGAAACGCTGAATTTACGTCAATGTGAAAGAATATTTTATCCAAAATCCGCCTCGAACATATGTACTGTATACACTATACCATACCTGCCATGACTTTACAATTAGTCAGTTTCTTGGTAAAATGTCAGAGTATCTTCTAAGAAGGACGAATTTTCTCGAGTTCACTCGGTATACATATATATAGGGTTTGGAAAATGGTATTATTATCCAGATATCATAAAAAGTGTAAAGTTGCCTATTTGCGCGTAGGGCTTATTGCTATAGCCTTAAGCGCTCTTTTTATACCCACAATTAAGCCCATAAAAAGTGTTGGAAACAACATTTATACCATATATATAAACGACAAAGAAATGGGACGCGTGGAGGATGAAGCCACAGCTGACAGACTGTTTTCGGAAGCCAGAAGAGAAGTAGTCGGCGATTACGCGGACGTGGTTCTTATCGAGGCTGACAGCCGCGTGGTAGGCTCCGAAGTTCTTGTGGGAGAAACAAATGACGAGAAGGAAATTCTCGCTAAAATAAAGGACGAATACAGGTCATCGGTTAAGGAAACCATGAAGCATTCTTACACGGTAAAGATAGATGACTACATGGTAAACCTTTCTTCTTCACACGATGTTGTGGAGCTTTTGGAAGCATCCATCAACCGTTTCGCGGACCCGGGTCTCTTTTCCGTAAATCTTCAGGCCGGAGTAGAGAGAAAGCTTCCCATTCTTGTACCTACAATTGAGAAGAACGAAACGGAAGCTCCTGTTGAGACCGCTACAGTTGCTTCGAATTATCTTGACAGTGACGGCTTCTATCAGGATTTTGACAACGTAATAGAAAATGCAGCTCCCGAGAAAGAGTTTTCTTTTGAGGATTATGAGTACGGTATCTCCAGTATTTCTTTTGCCAATAACGTTGAAGTGGTGGAGTCATACCTTCCTTCAAGCCAGATTTCCACTCTTCCCGATGCCATAGACGAAGTTACGAAGGACAAAGAACAGAAAACAACTTATGTGGTAGTGCAGGGAGACAGCCTTTCACTTATTTCAGCCAAGACCGGTATTACCATTGACCAGATTATAGATTTAAATGAAAACTTAACCAACGAACGATCCGTTATCCGTGTAGGCGATGAACTTACCGTAACTGTTCCGGAACCGGAACTTTCAGTTATTCGTGAGGAAACAAGATACTACGAAGGAACATACGAAGCACCCGTTCAGTACGTATACAATGACGACTGGTACACCACTACTGAGGTTACCCTTCAGGATCCTTCATCCGGTTACCATAAAGCTATTGAAAAGATTACTTATTTGAACAGCAAAGAGGTATCTTCCGAGGTCATTAGAGAAGAAATCGTTGCTGAAGCCATTCCGAAGATTGTTGAGAAGGGAACCAAGATTCCTCCCACATACATTAAGCCTATTTCAGGCGGACGACTTACCAGCGGATTCGGAACAAGAACCGCTACCATCAAGGGTATGTCCACGAACCACGGTGCTATTGACTGGGCTACTCCCGTAGGTACATCGGTTGTTGCTTCCTGCGGCGGTAAGGTAACATGGGCAGGATGGAAGGCTTCCTACGGTAACGTTGTTTTCATTGTCCATCCTGACGGAAGAGAGACAAGATACGCTCACTTAAGTAAGATTCTTGTATCCGCAGGACAGTATGTATCACAGGGCGATAAGATAGCGTTGTCCGGTAATACAGGTGTATCTACCGGTCCTCATCTGCACTTTGAGATGCGTATCGGGGGAAAGGCCGTCAACCCGCTTAACTATATTTCTTACTAGTCGTGGGGTATTTTGACAATTAATGACATTTGTGTTATAAAATATAGGTTGTTATGAAAGAAATCCTTATTTCAGGATGGGAATAGATTATGAGACAGTACGCAGTCAAGGGCGGTTCGCCCCTTGTCGGTGAGGTAGAAATCGGCGGTGCTAAAAACGCTGCGCTGGGTATTCTGGCAGCAGCCATAATGTCTGATGAACCGGTGGAAATCGAAAATGTGCCGGACCTTTCGGATATAGATGTAATGCTTGAAGCACTTGATGCTTTGGGCGCACATGTAGAAAAGATTAACCGTCATACGATCCGCATCTGCGGTTCCACTATTTACACCTCGACCCTTACATTCGATGCATTAAGTAAGATACGTGGTTCCTACTATTTTGTGGGAGCACTTTTAGGAAAATATAAAAACGCTGAAGTTATTCTTCCCGGAGGATGCAGCATAGGTTCAAGACCTGTGGACCTTCATCTTAAGGGCTTCAGAGCACTCGGTGCTGAGGCGGACATAGACCATGCGTGCATGGTATGTAAAGCCGAAAAGCTCGAAGGAAGCCATATCTTTATGGATAACGTTTCCGTAGGAGCTACCATAAACATTATGCTTGCCGCTTGCCTTGCAGAAGGCCAGACATATATAGAGAATGCTGCAAAAGAACCTCACGTGGTAGACGTGGCAAACTTCTTAAACAGCATGGGAGCATCCGTAAAGGGTGCAGGTACCGATGTAATCCGTATCAAAGGTGTAGAAAAGCTTCACGGAGCCCACTATTCCATTATTCCCGACCAGATTGAAGCCGGAACCTTTATGATGGCAGCAGCTGCCACAAAGGGTGACGTATTGATTAAAAATGTAATTCCCAAGCATCTTGAATCCATTTCATCAAAGCTTCTTGAAATCGGATGTGAGATTGAGGAATTCGACGATGCAGTGAGAGTTGTCTGTGCAAAGCCTTTCTTCCATACACAGGTAAAGACATCTCCCTATCCCGGATTTCCTACGGATATGCAGCCTCAGATAGTAACCCTTCTTGGGCTTGCCGAAGGAACCAGCATTGTAACAGAAACCATTTTTGAAAACAGATTAAGATATGTGGACGAGCTTGTAAGACTTGGCGCCAATATCCGCGTAGAAGGTAATACCGCTATTGTGGAAGGTGTTTCAAGATATACGGGCGGAGCAGTTACGGCTCCCGACTTAAGAGCCGGCGCAGCCCTTGTGGTGGCAGGACTTACCGCAGAGGGAGTAACTGTTATTGATGACATTCATTTTGTGGAAAGAGGCTATGAGGACTTCCCTGAGAAGTTAAGAGCTCTCGGCGCACAAATTGAAGTTATTGAATCAGAGCATGATCTTCAGCGTTTCCGAATGAGGGTCGGCTGAGAAGGTATAGTATAGAGAAAGAAAACCCCTTGCGTTTTGCAAGGGGTTTTCTTGTTATATTCTTTAGATAATAGCTTCGATAAAAAGGTTAGGTTCTGCGGAAAGATCGATAAACTCGTTACCGCATTTGATGGTAGGATTTGCAAGGCTTGAACGATTGATGAAAACCACATCTCCCACGCGGCCGTCGTTAAGCTTTACTCTGTGGAGCATATAAGTGTTAACGATGTTCTCAAGGAATGTCATAATGAAACGGGTATCGTACTTCTGAAGACCTTCGCTTTCGAAAATGTCCACTACCTTGAAAGGACACATGGGTCCTCTGTAGATACGTGCACTGGTCATGGCATCGTAAACATCCACTATGGCAACCATTTTGGCAAAGGAATCAATCTTGGAGTTCTTGATACCAAAAGGATAGCCGCTTCCGTCACAGCGTTCATGATGCATAAGTGCCGCGTTCATGATGCTTTCGGGAACATTCTGTACTTTTAAGGCATTGTAGCCTTCAAGGGTATGCTTTTTAACAATTGTATATTCGCCTTCGGTAAGTTTACCGGGCTTTTTAATAATATCCTCGGGAACAGCAACCTTACCTATGTCGTGGAGAAGGCCGCACAGGGTGGCAAGCTTTGTTTCTTCTTCCGTCATTCGAAGCCATCTTGCGAATACGTTACACATAAGGGCCACGTTTATGGAGTGGACATAGGTCATGTCATCGTATTGACGCATGTTGTGAAGCATATCGAATACGCTCAAAAATCCGTTATCTGAATGAAGAAGATTCATGGTAAAGCCCAAAAGGTCGTCAAGGTCCAAAGGACGCTTGTTTAGGGCAACCGAATCAAGAAGATTCTGGAACTTAGGAACCTCCCTGTCGAAGCGGGCCTTGAATTCAATAAATTCAGGACTCTTTTTGATACGTTCCGAGTATGAAACATCTTCGGGAAGCTCGGGATTTTCAAGATATTCTTTGGAAATCTCATCCTCAACACGTACATTTATGATGGAGTAAAACTCCAGTTTTGTAATTGCTTTGTCTGTAAGAATGGCTCCGCGGGGAATAATCAGCTGATTGGTGTAATTGTACACGTCTTCAGCGGTAACCATACCCGGGGTCAGGTCTGTGGTACTGAGCCTCTTCATAATTTCTCTCCAAGTTAATCCCAACTAATAAATACATTATACTTTGTTTGGATTAAATTATCAATAAATCTTGACATATACTCCCACTTAGCGTAAATTGTGAGTGACTCTTATTCAGAGTGGTGGAGATACATAGGATCTGTGAAGCCACGGCAACCCCATTAGGAAGGTGCCAACCTGAGCGAGTGACGCAATGGTGCGTCAAAATCGAACAATAAGAGGATTAGAATAGCGAACTATATTTTAATCCACTTGTTATATGATAATGAGTGGATTTTTTATTTGCCTTCTAATCCGAAGAGAAAGGATTTTTTATGGAGAAAAGATTATTTACATCTGAATCGGTAACCGAAGGACATCCCGACAAAGTCTGCGATGCCATTTCGGACGCCATCCTTGATGCCTGCATGGCCAAGGACCCCATGAGCCGTGTGGCTTGTGAAACTACTGCCTGCACAGGATTTGTTCTTGTAACAGGTGAAATTACCACTAATGCATATGTTGACATTCAGTCAATCGTAAGAGAAACCGTTAAGGAAATCGGATATACCAAGTCCGAGTACGGCTTTGACGGTAATACATGCGCTGTTTTTGTTGCTATCGATGAGCAGTCATCTGATATTGCAATGGGCGTTGATAAAGCTTTGGAAGCTAAGAAGGGTTCCCTTAAGGACAACCTTGATACAGGAGCCGGCGACCAGGGTATGATGTTCGGATATGCTACAAACGAGACTCCCGAACTTATGCCTTATCCTATTTCTTTGGCTCATAAGCTTGCACTTCAGCTCACCAAGGTTCGTAAGGACGGAACACTTAAATACTTAAGACCCGACGGGAAAACACAGGTATCCGTTGAGTACGATGAGAACGGCAAGCCCTTCAGACTTGAGGCGGTTGTTTGCTCTACCCAGCACGATCCCGATGTTACCCAGGAACAGATTCATGAAGATATAAAGAAATACGTATTCGAGCCTATTCTTCCCAAGGATATGGTAGATAAGAATACAAAGTTTTTCATTAACCCGACCGGACGATTTGTAATAGGCGGACCTCATGGTGATGCCGGCCTGACAGGTCGTAAGATTATTGTAGATACCTATGGCGGATATGCAGGTCAGGGCGGCGGAGCATTTTCCGGTAAGGATTGCACAAAGGTTGACCGTAGCGCTGCTTATGCTGCACGTTACGTTGCCAAGAACATTGTAGCAGCAGGCCTTGCAGATAAATGTGAAATTCAGCTTTCTTATGCAATCGGCGTAGCACAGCCTACCTCCATTATGATTGATACTTTCGGTACCGGTAAACTTTCCGACGAAAAGCTTGTTGACGTAGTACGTGAAAACTTTGATTTGCGCCCTGCCGGAATCATTAAGATGCTTGACCTTCGCAGACCTATCTACAAGCAGACTTCTTCGTATGGTCACTTCGGCCGCACGGACATCGATGTTCCGTGGGAGAAGACCGATAAGGCTGAAGCATTAAAGAAATATTGCTAAAGTAAATAACCCACGAGTGCGTGGCATCGAAGGCTCGTGGGTATT
>JAZLJG010000270.1:0-14635 GCA_045617745.1 Lachnospiraceae bacterium
TAAGCAAAACTATTGCCCACAAAAAACTGCGTTTCGAAATTAGGCAATAATATAAAACATTCAACACCAAATTATGGTCCATTTTCCACCCTGGCCCGGTCTATCGGCAATAATTTCACCTATCTTCCCGTACAATTATTGCCTGTTTTCCGAGAAAAATCTCAATTTGTACCATAATTCAACGCTTCAGTAATAGAATTATTGCCAAATCTCAAAAAAACTCGCAAGCACCCCTTTCGGGCCCGTCGACTCCGGACTCGTAATGGGCCCGAAACTCCCTGTTTATCTCGCTTATTTCCCGCTTTCCGTCTATATAATCCTGGTACATCTCCGCAAGGCCGCTAGCGCAGCCGTCGCAGGACCCGTTAATGTTTCCAAGTGACTCTGCCACTATTCTTTCACGTTCTTCTCTTGTAGTATCCTTAATCAAAATGCTCATTTCAAATACTCCTTTTCTATCCGTACCCCTACCTTGTGTACTTCTCAAACTTCTCTGCATCAAACTCTATGCCCAGTTTTTCCAACAAATATGGCGTATATTCCTTTGACCCGGTGTTATACTCCAGCGACCAGATGGCCCAGGCGTAATCCACCCAGGGGTCCCCGAGTCCCCCTGCTTCGGTATCTATAATCCCTGTAACTTTGTCACCTGTTGCAAGAATGTTGGGAAGGCAGAAATCCCCCTGTACAAAACAGATAAACTCCTGTGAATCATAGTTTTTAAGGGTACATCCGGTGGTATCCAAGCTGTGCACCATATTTAGAGCCTGCACCAAAAGATCCACCGCCCGCATGGGGTTCGAAAGATATTCCTCGTATGATATGGGTGTTCCCGGCACACTGGTTTTAAGATAAAAATCCGCTTCCTCAGTACTTTCATATGCCACATTCACCGACGTAGGAAGCTTTCCCTCCAGAAATTGGTTCACGTCGTATTCCCTGCGAAGTCTGTCCCTTTTCTCGGATACCTTTAAAATATATTTCTCTCCTGCCTTGTAAACCAGATCTCCGCTTTCATGGTGTCTTGTTATTAATTCAAGAGGCTCTTTGTCCGTATATAATTTGATTTTTTCAGGAAGAACGCTCTCTATACCATTTTTAAACTCATCCATTACCTCACCCCCGCCATATAAATATCAACACCCCCATTATACATAAAAACGGAGAGATTATCACTTGTAATCTCTCCGCTTAATAAGCCATTTATATAACTTTTTTCGGCAAACGACATTGCTCCTATCTTCTCACCACTTCGCAGTCCTTAACGTAATCACCGTACTTTTCCATGAACTCCTCGTACTCGGATTCCTCGGTAATCCACACAATCGCGTTAACCTTATCAATTCCAAGGTTTTCATAGGCCTTGTGTCTTGTGTTACCGTCGCAAAGTTCAAATCCGCCATCCACATAGTGAACTATGATGGGAGGCATATCAGGGTCATTTTTAATGGCTTTTTCAAGAATTGAAACATGTTCTTTGAACAAGTCAGGATCAATTCTATACTTCATGATTTCGCCTCCTTCCATTAATCAGTCTACGTTAAAGGCCAAAGAAAATATATGCCTCACTTACCTATAAACGTTCTTTACACAAAAACTTATTTTTTCGGTTTCAAAACCACCGACTCTCCATGCTTACAAATCTGTTCCATCTTACCATCCAGGATTCTGTACGCTTCACCATAGAGAGTCTCCACCCCATCCATAACAGTAATGAAGGAGCCGTCATTTATAGCAATAATCTCGTGGCCGTAGCTGTCAGCAAAGGTAATGTCCTCAATAAGCCTCATTCCGTCCAGCCACTCATCCCTAAGATCCTGAAAATGAGGCAGAATATTGATTTTGGTAATCCCCAGACCCGTAATCCATCGTTTGAAATCAGGGTCAACTGCTTCGCCCTCTTCTTCGGGTCCTGCGTACACAATATCCGCACAGTTCATGGAGCCTGCGCTCCAGGCAACAATAAGTCCGTTCCAGTCCTTTAGTTTCTCCTTAAGGCCCAGTTTCTTAAAGAACTCATTTTCCGTGGGCACATGGCCACCGGACAAAAGAAGCACGTCCATTTCAGGTATTTTCTCAGCAATTTCTTCATTTCTTCTGTCGCATATTTCCATTGAAGAAATGCTGAGGCCGCTCATGGGATAAGCTTCCCTTAAGCAGTATAAAATGCCGTCGTTTCTTTCATAATCATCGGGAGAAGCGCTTATTATAAGCACTCTTGCGTTTTCTACCCAACTCTCCTTTATTCTGTCCGTAAGGCCATTATAGGTAAAAAGCGGAGCAGGATAACGTTTGCCGTTCTCCTTAACGGAACCGCCCTGTGAACTGGTTAATATTGCTTTCATTCTCATTCCCCTTCCTGATTGTTAAATCACCTCAGTAATACTTTTAACAGAACTGATTCGTAAGAGTTTTTCCTTTGTGCCCCTTTTGTCGGTAATCTCCACAAGTATCCAGTCTTCGTCCGCATCAATAATCACGTTCTTACCATATTTTGTATTACCGTAATTCATAATGTCCGCGTCGGGTTCTTCTTCCCGCATTACAATTTTCACGGTTTTACCTATGTATGCGTCAATTACTTCCAAAAGGTTCTTTCTTTCTTCATAAAAAGAAGTACCCTCCACTTTTGAAAGCTGCTTTTCAAGTTTTACAACTCTTCTTGTTAAAGAACACACGCTGCAAAAAGCTATAAAGCCAAAAATGGCAAAACAAAAACTTACAGATTCCATACTATTCAGCCTCCTTTATAATTTCCAAAGAAAGAACAGAAGACATGGGAACAAGTTTTTCAATATGTCCCTTTCTGGTATCTGCCGAAATCTTCATCCAGTTTCCTTCGAATTCAAGAACCCTGCACTCCGCATTATAAAGATCAATGTCCGCCTCTCCGTCACAGAAAGAGAACTTCACTTTCTTTCCCTGTACATTCTTAAGAAGCTTACCGATTTTTCTTACTGTTACCGGAGTATCCTCTGAAACTCCGTCCTTAAGAAGGTAGTCAGTGCTTACGCCTAAAATGGAAGCTATGTCCACAATCTTTTCAATATCGGGAAGAACTGTTCCCGCCTCCCAACGGCTTACGGTCTGTCTTGTTACGCACATCTCATCAGCAAACTCTGTCTGAGTCATTCCTATATTTTTTCTTTTCTCTGCTATTTTGTTTCCAAGTTCATTCATTCTTGAAAATCTCCTTCCGTTTGATGGCTTCATTCTATAACCGTCGGACTCTTTTTCATAGAAATCATCATGTGCATAATGTAACATGTCAGTTTACATTTGCCGTTTTTACGGAAAAAATCACACCATGCACCATAAGATGCTCGTTACACCTTTGTTCAAACTTATTCATGTGAAATCCCCTCCCAAAAATTATAACATATCCACTATCATAAACGCTTCTTATTGTTGGCAAATTACCGATTTTTGAAAATCCTTTTCATAAGTTTTGCTTTGCGGGTTCTCATGACGCTTTTCGTCTGATTTTCAATCCGAAGGCTTCTATTATTCTTTAAATAATCACCTTTTGGGTCTTATGCAAAAAAACTTGTTCTTTGACCCAAAATTAGAACTGTTTTCGAACCTTTTCCGTGGTTTTTTTACCATTTTGGGTCTATCGGGCAAAAAAGTTTTTTTGCGACCCACCATTTCCGTGTTTTCCTGGGTCCAAAATAACAAAATACCCTCAAAGACCCAAATGCCCTCATCAGACCATCAAAATCGCCGAAATTCTCTGAATTTTTGGGTCTTTTACTCAATAATAACTCTATAGACCCAAAGACACAAAAAAGCCGTGGTCAAAAGCCACGGCTAAACACCCACTACGTAAACAGCCACGTAAGATAAGGCAAAAACATCGTATTCGGATTATATCCGCTCTTTAAAAACACCAGAAAGTATCCCACATAAGCCAAAGAAACCAGTGACGTGAAAATCACCCGCTTCTTCCTGTCCTTAATACCCATCAGCACCATAGGAATCAGGAACATGTGGCCCAAAACCATGTAATAGCATACTCTTGAAATCTGCGGAATATAGGTTCCGAAGCAATAAATAATCAACGCAAAAAGGTTAAGGTTAAAAAGCATTTCCGCCTTTTTGTTTCCCTTGATACTGTCCTTGTAAAAAATCAGACAAAACACAAGAATCGCCAGGCACTTTGCAATATTTGCCCAGGACACAGTGCTGACATCGTACAAAAGGTCTCCCTCATAATAGGGATAGAATTTGAACAAAACCCACCTTATGGGAATCCTTCCAAAAAACAGACCCAGGCAGGCCACAGGAATCAGCCAGACATTCTTCTTAGTCCACTTCCAATAATATGCAACCAGGTATACCGGAATAACCAAAAGAACCGTTTTGTGAAAAAGTGCCGCAATACATATCCAAAAGATAAAGGGTAAAGGCCTCTCTTTCCATACATACTGAATCGCAAAAACAACAATTGCAAAGGCAAAGTAGTAACGGACATTGGAAAAGCTCATAAAATAGAAGCCGTTGCACATAAACAGGAAAAACGAATAGAAAAACCAGTCTGCACTGTCATATATGCCTTTTATAAAAAATGCAACCGTCAAAAAAGAAAATACCGCAAAGGTAGTCCGGTAGTTGTCCCATCCGAAAAGCTTCTGCGTAAGAATAACAACCGCTTTGAACCCGATTTCGTATGGAACAGGCATATCTGCCCTTCCGATATCAAGAAACCTGTATCTGTACTCCCAGTAATCGTTTCCTATTCCGATTCTTAATGCAGAAACCGCGAACAAAACAAGGAAAATCGCCAAAAGAAGCACACGGTTCAAAAGCTGCTGCCTGGAAAGTTCTGCAGTCCCGGGGTTTTCTATATTCTTTTTGTTGTATGAGCTGTTAACAAACCAACCCATACCAATCACCAATACGGATATACAAATATAAAGAACCATTCTTTTACCTATTTTCTGTAGTAGCGTTCTATAAGTTTCTTATCTTCATCCACAAGTACAAAGGCCGATACTATTGCTCCAAGTCTTGTAAGCTCCTCAAGAGTTCTTTCAAGACGCTTTCCGTTATGTGCGCCTGCCCTTACAGCCACAATAACGCAGCTTGCATCCTTAAGAAGGCCTGCGGTTTCAGGCTTTGCTATAGGATTATCGCAAGGCAGATAATTTACGGAAAGTTCAAGCCCTTCAATGGAGGTTTCACCGTCTCCGGGAACAACCCATACACCGGGCTTTTCAGAAAGCAAAAGCTTACAGTTTACTGCAAACTCGGGCATTGAAGGTGCGCCGAGGGCTCTTCTTTTATATCTTCTTTCAAGTGTGGAAGGAAGATATACGGAGGTATCTGTTATTGCGCTTACAAGCCAGATTACTATGCAGATTAACAATCCTACAGAAGCACCAAGAATGCATGCAGTCCCAAGGCGTATATTGGAAACATCCTTTGTTTCCTTTCTAACAGGGGTTATCTCGTAAAATTCCTTCTGATTTACTCCGTATGCCACAACTGCCTTTTCAAGGGCCTTGTCAAGAAGCTCTGACCTTTCGGGACTTCTAGTGGTACATCTGGTGTAAAGGTATCTTACATCGGATTCCACTCCCGCATATGTGGAGTCCAGAATCTCTTCTTTTGTAAACTCACCGTTAGTATCGGCGATAATACTGTCCACAAAGAAATCCGTGGTAAGTATTTCTCCCCAGGTATACTGGTTTATATAAAGATATTCTTCGGATTCATTCGATCCAAGATACTTAATATAAAACAAAGTTTCTGTCTGATATGTTCTGCCGTTTCCAAAGCACAAACGGGACATATAATAAATGCTTCCGATAAGCAAAGCTCCCAAAACAGCACTTAACGGCAAAAGCCATATTTTCTTTAAAAGTCTCAAAAACGTAAGTCTGTAATCTACAGTTTCTCTTGCGTATTTACACTCCCACATAGAATAATCCTTTCAACCTATTTAAGGGTTTCAAAAACTTCCATTGCCCGTTCCACGGTCTTGTCTGAGTTGTAGTGCTCGTGCTCGCCCCAGCGGCCGAGCCCGATAATATTGTTCGAAGCCATATATGTCAAAAGCTTCTTTATTATTTCCGGTTTATCTATTGTATTCAAAGGATAGGTATATTCGTTTACAAATGCCTCACCCTTAATACTGTCGTCTGTTCTGTTAAGATTGGTTTCCAGCCAGTAGCCGTCGGAATCCGGACAGAAATTGTGTCTTACCAAAATTCTGTGGTATGACTTTTCCGGTGAAGGAACATATATCCACTGGGCCTTCGTATCAAGCTTTCCCTTGATATACTTAATCTCTGTGCCTGTATGTTTAAGCTTTTTAACAGAGGCCTTCACATCAGCATCGCACTCTGTAATATCTTCAAAAGCTTCCCAGGGAATAGTGGTAATAATCTTCTCTGCCTCATAAACACAGTCATCGGAAGTGGTCACTCTTCTGTTTTTAACATCAAGCTTTATAACCTTTTTATTCAAAAGAAGCTTTTCTCCAAGGGCCTTGCCCATACGCTCGAAAAGCTCCCCGTAGCCGTATTTCTTAGGGTAGAAAAACTCAGCATGTCCGGGCTGGGTACCATAGGGCTTTCTGTTAAGGCAGCTGTATAAAGTATCCTCAAAAGAAACATTGGGAAGCTTATCAAGCCAGTAGGTTCCGAGGCTGTCAAGCTCTCCTCCGAACATTTTACTGTTGTAAGGAAGCATGTAGTCCTCTGCCACTTTGTCGCCAAGTTTCCACCTTATCCAGTCCACAAATTTTACAGGCTTTTCCGTTCCCAGGTTGCAGCCTGCAACAGCTATGGATTTTAAAAACTTAACCTGCTCATCCTGGGGCATCTGCCAGATATTTGCTTCGAAAGGATGTCCTACTTCGTAGGTTTCCATATCGATTCTTGAATCCCTTACATATCTGTCCCATTCGCTTTCAGGCATAAAGGAAAAAAGAAACTCATTTACCTTAGGCCTTCTTACATCAAGGAAGTGTCCTCCACCGATATCAAGAGGTGAACCGTCCACGTCTATGCTTCTGCAAAGACCTCCGGGCACTGCTTCACGTTCCAGTACCAGAAAATCCTCGCAACCGCTTCTTTTTAAAAGATTTCCAAGTGTAAGTCCTGCAGGACCTGCACCAAGAATAAGATATTTCACTTTCTCCATCAGGCTTTTCCCCTCTTAACTTCAAACCACATATATTTCAAAAGTTTTTTGCCGGTAGCAAATGCCTTAAAATGAGTTTCCCCTGCAATTCTGGGGCTTTCTGTGGTAGGAAACTCAATTCTTTTAAGTTTAAGCTTATAGCTTCTGCAAACCATTTCTATATCTATGGAAGGACTCATATCGGTAATATCGCATGCTTCAAAGGCTTCTTTGGTCATTCCTCTGAAACCGTGAAGAGTATCCCACACAGTATTTCCCTCACGTTTAAAGAGAACCTTCGCAAGGAGTCCAAGTCCCATTACAAACCATTTTCTTGGTTTAAAGAACTTATCGTCTTCCTCATTGTGTGCTCCCTTCATCATTCTGGAGCCTACCACAAACTGGTAACCCTTTTCATAGAAATCCCTGAATTTATAAGTATCTTCCACGGGAATTGTTCCCTTCGGATGGAAAAATACAAATGCATCACAGGTACAATGATCGCAGCCGTCTTTGCATGCCTGATTAAGGCCTTTGGCGCTCTGCTTGTAAACAGTGATTCCCTGTTCGTTAAGATATTCCACAGTTCCGTCGGTACTTCCGCCGTCAATACAGAAAATCTCATCAAATTTTGTTCTGTCAATAAGCGGAATATCGTGCTTACAGCCTTCCAGCTCATTCCATGTTATCAATACAAGTGCTACTGTCATAATTATTTCTCAATTCTTTTTCCGTTTATAATATATACAAGTTCCAGAATAAAGGTGCTGTAAAAAAATCCGTGAAAATACGCTGTTACTCCCGCAGGCATCACAAGAATAATTGCCAGTGCCTGTCCCAGAAGGATAAAAGCAAATGCTGCAAATCCTAATGTATCAGTTTTCTTTTTAAAATATCCTATAAATTCTTTAAAAAACAAATAAATTTCAAAAAGAGCCGCCAGCACAAAAAGCGCAGTGGAAATATACAGGCTGTCCCATATCTTCGCATAAGTCTCTCGTACTTTACTAAAGAAAGCGCTAACCTTCTGTCTTACAGGCAAGTCATTCCATTCTCCTGCCCTGTCCATAAGGAGCTTTCTTCCAATATCCCATCCCTTTACCTCATAGGGCGGATATTCCTTATACACAGGATAAATGTCCCTTTCCAAATAAGGGAAATCTATGAGTTTAACAGCCTGCATTAAAAAGTACAGCTGATTCTTGGCATATATTCCGGGATTATGAAGCACCAATCTGTAAAAGGCTTTTGTATATGCTTCACTGACCTCTTTTGAAGCCATGGACTGGTTTACGTCATCTCTTCCGCAGGCATAGTTATAGTTTCTGTAGCCTTCCATTCCGTAGCAGGCCAGCATGTCGAAGGGCACAACCTTCCCAATAGCCTGAAGATCCTCTTCTGCTCCATCGTAAGTAAGGTTCCTTTTTTCACTGTTAACTATATTGTGAAGTGAGGGAAATGAATTGATAAATGAATAATCCTTCCCGTAATACTTCGTATTTCCAAGCTTTTGGGGAATACCGATGGTAACATAGCAGACAACAACAAGAAGGATATATGAAACAGCCTTCTTTAAAGGAAGCCTGTAAACAAAAATAACCAACGCCATAAACCCAAGAACACCAAGCACCGCCCCTTCGCTTCTCCAGACACCTATAAATCCGCTGAGTATGGCAAGGCAGATAAGTTCATGGGCAGGTCTTTTTTTCTTTTCCACAATATCCATAGCCACAAGTGACATGTAAAAAACACACAAAACCGTGTACTGCTCTGTTCTGTAAGCATCGCTTACCACTAAAAACGTATCGGGAATAAGAAAAAGAAGGAAAATGAGCCATTTTCTTTTGTCCGAAAAAGAATCATTGTTCTTCAGTCTGTAATAAAGATAGCCCATGGCACATACGAAACCGAGCCACTGAAAAATGCTTATGGAAATTCCAAACGGAGCCACCATCATACAGGCTATGTATATAACGCTTGAGTACATGGAATGCCAGTATTCCGGCGCAAGCTTAACCGCATAGGAATAAGTTATAAGATTATCGAAGGTCTTGGCCAGACCACCGGGATAATTAAATACACAAATAACAAGTCCGACAGCAAAAATTGCCAGAAAGCCCTTCAAATACCCGCTTTTGAGGCCGTCGTCCTTAATAAAGAAAATCAGTTTCCAAAGATAAACTATAAAAATACATGCAACCAGCTTAGAAATACCGTAGGTAAGAAGCATCTCAAACCTGTCGCTGACTCCTCCCATGGGAATGGAAAGAACCACCGAGTAATCCAAAGAAAAATCCAGAATCAGTCTTTCATAAAAAAATGATGCAATTATATGGACTATCGGAAACAGATAGCGATACTTTTTGTTCCCCACTTGTACCTCCAATGTTACTATTTATCCTTTTTGTCAATTACAAAGTTCTTAATGGATTCAACCGTATCCCTGAACTTTTTGGAAACCAGAGTAGGGTTTCCCAAGAAAATACCGCGTCTGTAGAAGCCTTTAAAATTCGAAAGGCCGAAGCGGTTGCTTCTAAGTGCTGCAAACTTTTCACGAAGCTCATCAAATTCTTCCCTGGCATTTTCCGAAAACTCTCCGGGCGCATCAGAAATACGCTCTTTGATTTCGGTAAACCGGTCTTCCAGTGAATCGAAAATGTCCTCGATTTTATCCTTGGTATCCTCGATAAACTCTTCTCTTTCAGCATTAGCAAATGCAAGATAAACATCCAGGCGCTTTTGCATAATGCGAAGTTCTTCTTTGGCCTTCTCAACCCTGATAATGATGGCACGAAGGTCAAAGGCTGCCTTGAAGGACAATGCAACGTCCACCGCAAAGCATACACCCACCACTGCCACTATAAGGGTAAGTTCCTTAAGTGTAAGGTACTCACTGAGGGCTTCGATGGGTTTGTGAAGGAAATAATCCTCCACCACAGCCAGTATGCCCCAGCAGACGCTTGTAAAAAGACATACGTGACCGTTAATATTAAAGGGTTTGTCTGAATAGTCCCAGTAACGGACCTTGAATACTGCTTCCATCAAAGCTCCGGTTACATACTCCAGAATACTGCACGCCAAAAGCCCTCCGAAAAAGACCGCCACCGGCCATTTCAAAAGAGGTGTTCCCACCAGCAAAAGAGTCATGGCACCAAACCCGTATATGGGTATAAAGGGGCCTCTTAAAAATCCTCTGTTTACAAAGTGTCCTTTGTGCAAAGAAACCCATGTGGATTCAATAATCCAGCCTATAAAACAATAGATGAAAAAGAAAAACAAAAGCTGCAATGGTGTATAAGGTATCATCTTCTCTCCTTTATACGAAAGAAAGAACCTCCTGCTTGGGAGCCTTGCAAGGCTCAACCTTTACTGCCTTAAGCATCGGGCCTTCTCCCTGATAGCCTTCAAAATATTCCCTTCCCACTACCGCTGAAACCTTTACCCAGCTATGGTCCTTAACAGGTCCGTCATACTTGCAGGCAAACCCGAGAAACTGGATATCCTCGGCGCAACATGTCATAATGGCACGTCCGGGCACAAAATATCCCTTTGCAAAATTGCCGGGTACAAGCGTACTTGCGGTAAACGTAACCGTTTTACCGATATATCTGTCAAGATTGTCCAAAGCATCCAGATACCATACCCCGTAAGTCTCATCAGTGAGCTCTATGGTATCCTTTGAAACATCGTAAGGAAGCTCCTCTTCAAGAGTAGCGTTTACCTCTCCGTCCTTGTCCTCAAAAACTATTTCCGCTCCCTGGTTTAACGCCTTAACGTTTCTTTTGAATCCCGGGAGTTTGTCTGCTATATTGTCACATCTGTTGAAGATGATAAGCTCTGACTTTCTGATCATTTCAGCCAGTAAAGACCTCATGTTCTGATAGTAAAGTTCAAAGCTTGAAGCGTCGATGGTGGTAATCTGCTGCTCCAGTTTCCACAAAAAAGGAAGTTTGAAGTTTTTGTAGTTCCACATTCCGTTATATTCCACAATGATTCTTGAGGGCTTGTACTTCTTGTCAAGCTCCATAAGCGCATCGGGAGTCACTTCAGACTCATCCTCAGCCACTACCATGATGGTATTGGTAGCCTTCAAAAGAACAGGGTCATACTCCTCCTCACCCTCTTCGCAGACCAGTAAAAGGGTGGTACCCTTTGTGCGAAAATAGGGCTGGGCAAGTGTGTAGCTTATAAACTGTGTTTTACCGCTGTCCAAAAATCCGTTTATAACAAATACTGATTTCATAATTCACCTACTTAAGAATTAACTCCTTGATGGCATCTTCTTTAAGCTCAGAGCCGATTACGCAAATCTTTCCCGTGTACTCAGCTGAACCTCCGCGTACATTAAGTTCACCGGGTGTGTAGTCAAAGTATACCCATTCGGAGCCTTCCGAAGGAACCATACCCTTTGCCCTTAATACATAACCGTACTTGGAATCGTCCTCAAGTGCCTCCAGAAATGCAGTAACCTCATCCTTTGTAAACTTCTTCGCAGTTTCCATGCCAATGCTTGTAAATACTTCATCTGCATGATGGTGGTGATGATGGTCGTGGTCATGACATCCGCAGGTACACTCCTCACCGTGTTCGTGATGGTGGTGTTCGTGGTCATGGTCATGATGATGCTCGTGTTCATGATCGTGGTCGTGGTGATGGTGATGATGATGCCCGTGTTCATCGTCATCATCGTCATCATCGTCGTCATCGTGATGGTGGTGGTGGTGACACTCGCACTCCTCGTCGTCATCATCGTGCTCGTGCTCATGCTTAAATTCTTCAAGAAGCTCTTCCTCAAAAGAAGTTACTGCTTCAAATGTCTCTAAAATATAAGCGCCGGTAAGCTCATCCCAGGGAGTGGTAACGATTTTGGCATCCTTATTGTGCTCTCTTATCATTGCCACAACCGCTTCAAGCTTTTCTTCAGACATGTTCTGGGTACGGCTTAAAATAATGGTTCCCGCATGCTCTATCTGATCAATAAAGAATTCACCGAAGTTCTTCATGTAAATCTTGCACTTGGAAGCGTCTACAACCGCTACGGAAGAACCGGGCTCAACGCCTGCGGCTTCGGAAGCCTTCAAAACCGCTCTCTGTACGTCGGAAAGCTTGCCTACGCCCGAGGGCTCTATAAGTACTCTTTCGGGAGCATATTTTTCAATTACTTCTTCAAGTGATGTGGTGAAGTCACCTACAAGTGAGCAGCAGATACAGCCTGAATTCATCTCACGGATTTCGATTCCGGCATCCTTTAAGAATCCGCCGTCAACACCAATCTCACCAAATTCATTTTCAATAAGCACTACCTTTGTTCCGTTAAGTGCTTCGGATAACAGCTTTTT
Organism: Lachnospiraceae bacterium; assembly: GCA_045617745.1. Lineage (GTDB taxonomy): Bacteria > Bacillota > Clostridia > Lachnospirales > Lachnospiraceae > UBA1258. The sequence goes on from JAZLJG010000270.1 coordinate 12,468, forward strand.
AATCAAAGTTGTTTTTCCGGCTCCTAAGAATCCGGATACAATGTCAATCTTTGTCATTTTACATACCTCCATTTTTCCATCTATCTACCACATCCGTAACCGGGATGCAGACAGCCTCGGCGGCGTCTGAGCCTCCGGCGAGCAATCCTATTAAATAACCATCCTCCGTATAAACAGCAGAACCGCTCATACCCTCGAAGATGTCACAGTACATATAAATCAGGTACTGGTCAAATTCCGGCACATAATAATCCTTTGCCTTGAATGTACCTTTAAACACACTGTTAACGCCGGATATTGCAGACCCTGCTATTATCAGCGTATCATCCCTTTTCAAATCCTCATATGCCTTCAAATCAATGGTTGCGCATTTCAATGTTTCATAGTAGCTTTCATCAAAATCCGCTCGGGGGATTTTCAAAAGACATATATCGTCCTTTTCATTACAGTAGAAAACATTTCCGAAGCCCACATGCATATCGCTGAAGGTAACGATTCCCTGGTCATAGCCTTCAAGAAGGTGGGCCACCGAAGCAATCACTATTTCTTCTTCGGATTTATCGATTATTACTCCGCTTGCATGAAATTCGCCGACCGTTATCATAACCGTCGGCAAAACAAGTTCATGCAGTAAATCTTCTTCACTTAACTTTGAAGGCGTATCGTTTTTGCCGCAACCGGCAGGAAAAAGTGCCAAAGAAAGAAAAAGAAGAAAAGAAACAAATCTTTTTTTACCCATAATCCTTAATATTAACAAATGTGAGTAAGACGATAAGCCGGGTTATGTCGTGGGTGATCATCTTTCTAGTACTGATGTTACCATCAGTCTCAAGCGACCTACCGGAAAACAGCTCGGGCAAAGCTATGGTTTTCCTGCCAAAAGGCATTCTTGGTCTTGCTTCGGATGGGGTTTACATGGCTGCATCCGTTACCGGATGTACGGTGGTCTCTTACACCGCCTTTCCACCCTTACCCATAAAATGGGCGGTTTATTTCTGTTGCACTGGCCTGGGAGTCCCCTCCACCGGACGTTATCCGGCATCCTGCCCTGCGCAGCCCGGACTTTCCTCTCCTTCCTCGGAAGCAGCGATTGTCCGGCCCACTCATAATTAATTCATTTATACATTAAATACCGAACCACCGACAAATTCACGCAGAAGTGAATTGTTCGGAATTCCCTCGCTTGTAACACCCAGGAAATAATCGAGGAACTTCAAAAGCCTCTTTGCTTCCTGATATTCGGGCTCACCTTTTTTGATTCCGAACAAAAGCGGCTCAGCAAACTGTTTAAGCACTGAAAGCTCGTATATCAAAGCAGAGTTGAAAATCGCATCCGCACTTTCCTGGAATGGGAATATGTATTTCTCTTCTCCACGTCTTACAGAATCCCACATTGCCAGAGTACCCTTTGCACTTGTTCCTCTTGATCTGTAATCACGAACCATACGTCTAATCAATCTAAGGTCTGTAGTTCTGATTCTGTTATGTTCATCTACATTAAGTGCTGTAAGTGCACTTATATAAATCTTATATTTACTCTCAGCCGGAAGTGAATAAGACATCTTCTCATTCAATCCGTGGATACCCTCTATTACAAGTACATCATCTTCATCGAGTCTCTTGTAATCACCCTTGTACTCACGTGATCCGGTTTTGAAATTGAATGTAGGAATCTCTACCGTCTCACCTGCAAGAAGTGCTGTCATATCCTGGTTAAAGCCTTCAACATCAATTGCTTCAAGACACTCAAAATCATAATTACCGTTTTCATCCTTCGGTGTATCTTCTCTGTTCTTGAAGTAATTATCAAGTGCTATAGGATGAGGATTAAGTCCGAGTGCTCTTAACTGGATAGACATTCTGTGTGAGAATGTAGTCTTTCCGGATGATGACGGACCTGCTATCATAATGAATTTCTTTCCGCCCTTATCTACTATATCCTTTGCTATCTCGGCAATTCTGGCCTCCATAATAGCTTCCTGAACAAGAACTATATCCGAAAGAGAACCGCGGCAAATCATATCATTCAAATCGCCGACAGTATCAATTCCAATCTTTGAACCCCATAAAGCCGACTCCTTCATCGTATCGTAAATCTTCTTCTGCGGAGCAAACTCAGCGACAACATTGGGTTTATTTCTGGTAGGAAGAAGAAGCACAAATCCGGT
>JAZLJG010000271.1:0-1412 GCA_045617745.1 Lachnospiraceae bacterium
ACGGTCATTCTTTCGCCTATGTAACGAGTAGGCACGGAGTATTTTCGACCTTCATACTTAATCATGGATTCTCTGTTTACAGGATAAGTTTTTTCTTCTTGGCGGGAGATGTAACTTTGTAACAGTTCCATATGAGGAAGAGGAAGAAGATACTCTTTTTCTTTTTGAAAAAGTATATCAGGAATCTCATCACATCCTTGTGATACTTCCTGATTTATGTCTTTTAGGAATTCAGTTGATATGGCTATTAAGTCATCCCAGGTATCGAACTCCTCATTATAAACTTTCAGTCTGTCCATCAGTTTTGCAAGAGCTTCGGCTTTACCTTTTGTCTGTGGCCTGTATGGTCTGCAGGCTATAGGTGTAAATCCCATATCTTTGGCAAAAGCCTCAAACCTGTCATTAAACACCGTTTGAGCAAAAGAACTCTTGGCGTGGTCAACAACGGTCTTCATGTTATCGAAGAGTATTTCATGTGGAAGGCCACCATAGAACCTAAAGGCTGAAACCATACATTTGAATAGGACTTCCTGGCTTCTGTCTGAAGTAATCATTATGAACTTCTTCCTTGAAAATCCCATTACCATCAAGAAGATGTTTATCTTAAATGGTTGACCTTGCCTGTTTATAAGAGTCATATCCTCTTTCCAGTCGACCTGTGCCTGAAGCCCGGGATTAGTTTCAAAGCGGATAGTCGCTTTCTTGGTTTCGGTATCTTTATGGTGTCTGACAAAGTCTGCCACAATGCTGTACTTTCCTTCATAACCTTTTTGGCGAATAAACTTATATACAGCCATGGCAGTACAGCCATATACATCAACCTTGTTTATTATGATGGATTTATATTCATCAAGTTTGGAATGATAGACCCTGGAACTGGGTTTTGGAATAAGTTCTCCAGATTGAATTTTTAGATACCTGTCAATGGTTCTTGGATCGCAGTCATAGCGCCTGGCTAGTTCTGCTTTGTTAAACAATGATAAATCCTCCTTCGCTAAAAATGCGATGGTGTCTTTGATGTCGTCTCGCATGCGGGGTACCTCCGGAATAAGATGACATCATTATAAAAGAAAAAAACAACCATCGAAAATGCATAAATTCCTACATTTCCATGTCGGAACTTTTCTACATTTCGATGGTATCATTTACAAAGGGTGCTTGCTGTTCTTGCATTTGCCAAAAAGAAAAAGGCGATAAGTATCGGTATATTGATTGTTGTAGCAATCAGCATTATAGTTTTAGGATACATGTGGATTGCTTCACCAATGTGACAAATCCCAGTTGTGCGCCCAGCCAAGGGCAATTAACCTAACAGGTGCAAATCCTGTCTGTTTAAGGTCTAACCAACCAACAGTAGCGAGTCTTGCGTGATAATCAGTAATGGTTATTGCGAAGCGTAGACAGTGAGCAAG
>JAZLJG010000272.1:0-18020 GCA_045617745.1 Lachnospiraceae bacterium
ATGCTGGATGTTAATGCCCTGAAGTACGTAAATGACCACTATGGACACAGCGAAGGAAATGTTCTTTTGTCTGAGGCTGCCAAGATTATGCGTGAGGCCTTCGGGGACAATGGTAAGGTCTACAGGGCCGGCGGCGATGAGGTCATAGCAATTGAGGTTGAGGGCTTTATTGATCCCAAGACGAGTGTGAAGAAGATTCATGACGGCTCCAAAAACTTTAAGGGTGTGCATCCTTACCCTGTAGCAATTTCCGTGGGTTATGTGGAGCATTCAGAGCATCCGGAGCTTGCTTTTGACGATCTTGTGAAGATTGCCGATGCGAGAATGTATGAGGACAAAGAAAAATTCTACAAAAAGTACCCTAAGTACGGAAGAAAATAGGGAAATGGCATGCGGGTCTGCTTTTTTGCGGGCGGTTTGAATTGAATTAGTGTGTGTGTTGGGTCTAGGAAGAGAAAAGAAGCTTCCTAGACCCAATTTTTTTGTGTTTTTTGGGGTTTTGGTGGCCCGGATTGGTTGATTTGGGTCAGGAGCTTTCTTTTTACGAAAATGACCCACAGAATTGATTAATTCCTGGGTCAGAATCGTGAATCTATCTTCTTCAGACCCAAACCCATCCAAAAAACGGGAAAATGTGACTTTTGGGGTGGTTTTTGTGGGTCTGAAATGGCGAAATTTCGGTATAGACCCAAAGACAAAGAAACAAACCGGCCCTCTTCATGGCATGCAGGCAAATTCTACGGAATGTAGAATATGTAATCCACAAATTGTTAAATTCATGTCTGTTCCGGTGTATAATGTCACTATATAATGGCTTTGTAAACAGAAAGGACACTGATATGGAAATCAAAATCGCATCCAATCTTAGAAACCTGAGAAAACAGAACAACATGACCCAGGAGGAGCTGGCGGAGAGGCTTAACGTGAGCCTTGGCGTAATATCCAAGTGGGAGAGGGGCGCCTCAGAGCCGGAGCTTTCGTGCTTAGTGGCTATGGCCAAAGTGTTCAATATCTCGGTTGATGCTTTGATAGGGTATGACATGGGAACAGAGAGCCCGGAGCAGATTATTAATCAGGTAGGCATTTACAAAAAGGATTTAAACATTGCGGAAGCAATCGACCTGGTGAATGATGCTTTGTTAAAATTCCCGAACAATTTAAAAATCGTTCATTGCGCAGCTTCGGTGTTTATGCTTTCGGATCTTGCGGGATGCGGAGATCACTACGACAGAGCCATCGAACTTTTCCACAAATCGATTACCCTTCTTTCCCAGGATACTTTGAACGAATTCAGCGAACCCGATATCCAGAATGATATTGCCTATTGTCTTATCCAGCAGGAGAAGATTGATGAAGCCATTGAAGTTCTTAAGTCAAATAACATCGCCGGAATCAATGATGATATGCTTGGCATGTTATATGTCCTGAAGAAGGGGGATTATCCCAAGGGAATAGAGTATCTGGCAAGTGCGAGCTCTCATATTTTTAACAAGTTTGTACAGGTCATTTCCGGATTCGCCAATGCTTATGTATATACAAAGCGATATGATGAGGCCGAAAAGCTGTGTTCTTTCTTTGATTCATTTACAAAGGCCGCTACAATAGATTCTTCCAAACCTACATTTTTGACAAAGCTTAATGCGCTGTTCCATGCAGCCGCAGGGGATTGCATGATATCCCAGGGTAAGCTTGAGGCCGGACGAAACTATTACAGAAAGGCATATGAGAGTGCTGTAAGCTTCGACTTAAACCCTACTCATGGAGTGGAAAACGTGTTGCTGATGAACGAGCTTCCATCAACAGCAGCGGTATACGACCAAATAGGGCTCAATGCAATGGAGTCGGTGGAAAATCAGATACTTTCAAATGGCAACGAAACGGCAGCGAATATATGGAAGGAAATAAGGAAAGAATATGAAAACACATGACTTAACTAAAGAATTTTTCAGGAAAAACACTTTGAGATTTGTTTTGCTGGCTGTATTCGGACTTGCATCAGATGCCTTCTCGCTTCTGATCTCAAAACTCTTAATGGATATAACGGACGTCATTGCCCAGGGACAGGGAATCGATGCCCTCAAAACAGTGGCTCTTCAAACCCTGTCGGTGCTTCTGGGAGTGCTTATCACAGGAACACTCTTCGGCGTTTTCAACGGAAAGTTCATAAAAAACGCCATGATTAATTACAAGAAGAGGGTTATGGAGCTTATCACCGAAAAGGACATCTTCGCATTCAAGGGTGAGTCGAGCGCCACATACATTTCAGCACTTACTAACGATGCCACTGCCATCGAGAATGGTTATCTTTCCGGTATCATCGGATTGATTTCCCAGATTTTCCTGTTTTTGGGAGCACTGGCACTTATGTTGTTTGCAAGCCCTGTGCTTACACTGATTACCATCGGACTTTTGTTCATTCCGGTTATTGTTTCTCTTGCTACAGGACAATCTTTGACACGTTTGGAAAAGGAAACCTCCGAGAAAAACACTAATTTTGTGGCAAGCATCACAGAAATTCTTCGTGGCTTTTCTGTAGTCAAGTGCTTCAAGGCAGAGAGCGAAGTAAGACGTACTGTTGACGAATCCACAGAACAACTTGAGAAGGTTAAATGCAAAAAATCCATTCTGAAGACTTTCATAAGCTCCCTTGGTGCATTGTCAGGAGCAGGTACACAGTTCGGACTCTTTTTGATAGGTGCTCTTATCGCCATCAAAACAGGAAATGTTACCGCAGGTACACTGCTTCTGTTTGTTAACCTTATGAATTACCTGATATCACCCATCAGCTCAATGCCCGCCATGATTGCAGGGATAGCCGCATCCAAGGCTTTGATAAAGAAAATGGCTGACAATCTCGGGCAGATTGACGAGGGCGGAAAGCTTACGATTGCTCCTGATGCTTCAAACGATATAGAACTTAAAGACGTATCATTTGCCTATGAGGAGGACAAAGAAGTCCTTCACCATATTAATCTGGGGTTCGAAAACGGCAAATCCTATGCTTTGGTGGGTGGCTCAGGAAGCGGTAAATCCACCATCCTCAAGCTTCTTATGAGTTCATACGACAATTACAGCGGTTCGATAAAGGTTTCAGGTGAGGAAGTACGCGACATCATGACAGGTTCTTTGTATGACAATCTGTCACTTATAGAGCAGGATGTGTTCGTGTTCAACAGCACTATCAGAGACAACATCACGATGTTTAAGGATTTTTCGAAGGAAAAGATAGATTCCGCCATCGAAAGGGCCGGCCTTGCAGCACTTATAAAAGACAAGGGCGAGGACTACACCTGCGGCGAAGGCGGAGCAAACCTTTCCGGAGGCGAACGCCAGCGAATCTCCATTGCCAGAAGCCTTCTTCTGGAAAACGATGTGCTTCTGGTGGACGAGGCCACTGCAGCGTTAGACAAAGAAACTGCTTTCCACGTAACCAATGCTATTCTGAATCTATCCGGAAAAACCAAGATAGTAGTAACCCACGCCCTGGAGGAAGCAATTCTTTCACGTTTCGACAAAATCGTGGCTATGAAGGACGGCAGGATTGCCGAGGAAGGTTCTTTTGCCGAGCTTATGGAAAGAAAGGGATATTTCTACTCGCTGTATACCATAGCGCAGTAGGGGAGGGTGAGTTGATACTATATCATTGCAATGATACAATAACTGTATCATTAGGATGATATAGTGGAGGAACCCGCTAAATGAATGAGAAATACGATTATTACCGTGATCTTGCTATAAAGCAGTGGCGATTGTACCCGCAGACCGGAAACCGCTCTGCGATAGTGATTCTGCAGTATGCGCTGCTTATGAATTACTCCCAGGACTGCCTTATGTTACAGTCATTTGCGTACTTTAATCATTCGCTTTTTGAGGAGAAGAGTGACATCGACGAGGCCATCAAGTACCTTCTTTATGCCAGAAAGTTAACCGGCCCGGAGGTGTTTTTGAACACATATAAAAAGGTTTGCGGTGAATACTGTGCCACCGGCTGGAAAAGGAAGATGGAATGGTGTACTACACCTAATGAATTCACCACCCGTTTTTCGCGAAAATCACTTCAGAGGAAGTTTTTGAAGCGTCGTAATGCGTACCTGGACGCGTGTCAAAAATACGAGCAGCTTACTGATGCGGCAGCAGTTTTCGCAGAAATGACAGGAGGTACAAAATGATGAAAAGGATAGCTTCCAGATTTGTAATCTTTTTGATTATTTTCCTGTTGTTGTTTTTAACAAAGGGTGCTGCGGTTGATACGAGAGATATTCTTTTTAACATAGCACTTTCGGTGTTCACGACAATGCTTATCGACTTCTTTGTGGTGGAGCTTCCCAGAACTCAGAAGATTCGCAAAATCAACGACCAGCTGGAGACGATTAACTGCTTCTATGTGCTGACCTTCTACTTTATGCTGGAGATTCACCGTTTTATCTACATCGAGAAGAAAAAGACCCTTTCAGAGCTTACCGAGGAAGATGTCAAAGAACCTGAGCTTGCCCAGGCCTTTGAGTTTTTGAAAAAGTTCTCCTCATACCTTCAGAGTGAGAACTCGAACTACGCCAACATTGATAATCTGATTAAGATAAACACCATAGCCACAGATGTGGACGAGGTGTGGCAGTATTCAAGAGATGTGAGCAGATTCTATGAATGCTTCTTCTCTACCTGCAACTCCACAAGCTTTGAGTTGGAGCTTACGCAGAAGCTTGCCTACTCCGACAGCAATCCGGCAGACTATCTCTACGCCATTATGAAAGATATCATAGTGCTGAATAAATACGCTTACCAGAAGAAACTTGACTGGTTCTCATCCCTGGTTCTGGTGGACCGCAGGTACTTCGCGGGTTACGACATTCCTGAGGTTAAGGGCTATCTCAAAGAATGGGAACAGGCCAAGACGGCCAATTATCTGGAATAGTTCTTTTGGCTATTGATGAATCGGAGGTTTTGATATAATCAAGGCGAGCCTGTTTTGTTATGAATGGGTATTTTAAGAATCTGGTCTTTGACGACACCGGAGGAAACATTATGAAAAACTCAGCAAAACTTTTAATACTCGCACTGGCAGTCAGGGGAGATATTTGACAGGTTGGTGGAAATGATAGAGGAAGATGAGTAGGGTCAATGTAGGATTTGGAAACTAAAGAGTGAATGGATTCATGAGCGCCGGTTAAGAAAATTAACCGGCGGTTTATTTTAAATATAGTAATGGGTTCTTCTTTTTACTGTTTTTTTCGAATATACTGTGTTTAACGTCGACGGAATTAATCAAAGGAGAATCATAATGAATATTACTATTGGTGAGAATATCAGAAATTATCGTGCCAGACGTGGATTTACCCAGGAACAGTTGGCGGAGGCCTTTGATGTTTCTGCGGCTGCGGTAAGCAAGTGGGAACGTGGAGAGACTCTTCCCGATATATCGTTACTTCCTCAGCTGGCTTATTTCTTCAGAATATCCGTTGATGAGCTTTTAGGGTACAACGAAGGTTGTATAGAATGCGAAATACAGGAAATCATCAAGAAGCATTCTAAAGAGGCCGAGGCATACAATAATTCAGAGTGCCTTAGAATATCGTCAGAAGCATACAAGCGCTACCCTGGTGACTATCGCATTATGGAATTGTATATGTGGGATTTGATAGGCGGATATGCAGACAATGACACGGCTGTTATTCTGGAGAACAAAGACGAACTATCCAGAATCTGTGAGCGCATTCTGGAAGGTTGCCGTGACACATATATTCGCAATGATGCTATAGTCTTGAAAGGTAAAATCCTTCATGCATGCAAAAGAACAGAAGAAGCATTGGCTCTTTATCGTGACAACCTGCCCGGTTGGTTCCAGACTGCAGAGCAGAAATCGGAACAACTCTTTGTCAAAACCAGCGAAGAATTTTCGGCACTTCTGAACAAAAACATCTGCGATTTGGCTTCTTTGGCCCTTAATAAAAAGTCCAAAGAAATCTGGTACGACAAGACGAAGTCCCTTCAGGAAAAAGTTTCCACAGCAATGGACCTTTGCAAAATATTGGAAGAGTTGTCATCAGTAGACTACCCTGAAAGAGTAGACTACCTGATAAGCATGTTCGCAAGTGACTTTGAGGCGAAACTTCGAAGCGTGGGGGCAGAGGAGAAAATGGTGGAGATGATTGGGAAGTATGTGGCGGTGAAGAGTGAAATAAATTAGAATATTTGATGCGTAAAATAACAGCCTCGCTCGGGTTCGATTTCATTCCCTTCTTTGTCATAAACAGTAATATTAAAGGTATAAGTAGCTGCTACGTTTTTGGTCGCACCCTTGAGTTCTTCTACTGCGTCAAGGGCTTCCGCACTGTTCGAAGCCTTGTTCCTCATAATTTGAAGTATTGAAAGTGGAGTTGTGAGGAATGCGAGGGTAAATCCTCACAATTGGACGTTTTAAGGCAGGAATTGTGAGGAACTTAAGGACGTCTCCTCACAAATTGAAGCTTAGTGAGTAGAATTGTGAGGAATGCGAGGGTAAATCCTCACAATTGGACGTTTTAAGGCAGGAATTGTGAGGAGCATATGGATGCCTCCTCACAAATTGAAGTATTGAGAGTAGAATTGTGAGGAACATGAGGCTGGCTCCTCACAGTTTTTTGTTCTTTGGGCACTGTTGTGAGGAGTGTGGTAGTATAATAGAAAAGGACCATCATACGAGGGGAGAAAAAGGGATGAAAATACTTGTAGTTATGCCAACCGAAGATTATCACAAGGACAGGCTTCGAGAAGCTGCGCCGGAGGCGGAGTTTATTTTTACTGACCCCTCGGGTGTGGATGAGAAGACGGCAAAAGAAGCAGACATTATTATCGGAAATGTGCAGCCGTCTTACGTAAAGGGAAGCAGGAAGCTGAAGCTTTTGCAGCTTAACTCTGCGGGAACCGACGGGTACACGGTTCCCGGGGTAATGCCTGAAAACGCAGTGCTTGCCAATGCCACGGGCGCATATGGCCTTGCCATTTCGGAGCATATGCTGGGAATGCTTCTGATGCTTATGAAGAGGCTGAATACATATAATGAAAATATGAAAGAAGGAAAGTGGACTGATGCGGGAAATGTTCCTTCGATTTATGACTCAAAGACTTTAGTGGTAGGCCTTGGAGATATAGGGAGTGAGTTTGCCAAGAGAATGTCTGCTCTCGGAAGCCATGTGTCCGCCATAAAGAGGCGCAAATCCGAGAAGCCTTCGTATATCGATAAGATGTACAGGATGGATGAATTAAAGGAAGCCCTTAAGGATGCGGATATTGTAGCTGCTTCGCTTCCCGGAACAGCTGAAACCTACAAGGTTTTTAACCAGGAAGTTTTCGGTGCCATGAAGAAGGGCGCATATTTTATAAATGTGGGCAGAGGAACTGCGGTGGACACAGACGCACTTTTGCAGGCAGTCAAAGAAGGCATTATTGCAGGTGCAGGCCTTGATGTTACCGATCCGGAGCCTTTGCCGGCGGATCACCCTTTGTGGCATACGCCGGGTGTACTTATTACGCCCCATGTGTCTGGTGGGTACCATCTGAAGCAGACCCACGACCGAATAGTTGACATTGCAGTCAGAAATATAGGCCACATTTTAAACGGAGAACCGGTGGAAAATCTGGTTGATATGGAGACGGGGTATAAGCTATAGAGTAAATCTCTTTGAAAAGATTGGGAGCCATTTTATGAAGGACAAGTATTCGATTGATGAAATATCGCTTATGAGCGGACTAACCACGAGAACCATACGCAATTACCTGAAAGACGGCCAGATAAAGGCGGCAAAAGAAGACGGCAAGTGGGTCTTTAGCATTAAGGATTTTACGGATATGTTGTCGAATCCATATGTGAAGGCTGCCATTAGGACCAAGAACAACATGCCTGTGCTTGATTTTATCGCGGATGAAAAGAAAAGCACTGATTCGGCTTGTCTTGTGATAGACAGAGTGGTGGATGAAAAGGACATGACGGCTTTCATAGAGAAGCTTTGCAGTCTTTCACAGAGCGAAGAAGGTGTTTCGATGCGCCTTGACAGGACTGAGACACATTTAAGAATCATTCTGACGGGGAAAGAGGAAGCCGTCAGGAAATTGTTTAATGAAATACAGGGTTGAAAAACTGCCGGATTTTCAAATTGTTTTGAAAATCCCGCAATTGTATTATGGGCTTATAAACCAATTCATAAGGAGGTTACTACATGAGAGATTTTTATAACAGAATCAGTAAGAGACTTGATGACATAGATTTTGAGGCAGTTTACCCGGGATTTCACAGATTTCCTTTTGCACTCTACGATGACAAAACAGTGTGGCTTTCGGACAGGGAGATAGAGCAGAAAGGGTTCTTTGGCAATACGGCAATAGAGTTTGAAGGAAAGCACATGGCCATCTGGAATGTGCAGGAGGACATCAATACTGTGGACATTGATATTTTTACTTCGAACATAGTGCATGAAATGTTCCACGCTTTTCAGAAAGAGCAGAACATGAACGGCGAGGCACCCAGCGATATGAAACTTTTAATGTACCCCGAGGATACGGTAAATTATATCGTGAAGCAGCAGGAGAACGTCATGATAGCAGACGCGTTTGATGCTTCGCCCGAGAAGAGGGCTGATTTGTACCATGCTGTGAATTCCAGTAGAGAACTTCGAAAGAAGCAGATTGGCGAATTTATGGACCAGGAGTTACTTATTGAGAAATGGGAAGGCGTGGCTGAAAGCTGTAAGATGCTGGCACTTAAGCAGCTGTCTCAAGAGAAATATGAGAAGGTTCTCAAGGATTATCAGGACATTGTAAGAAGAGGAGATCTTCTTTTGGACATTAGAAAAAATGCTTATTATACAGGTACTTTGATGCGTCTTCTGGGTGACGAAGTGGCCGGAAAAGAGAGTTCCGTGAATAGGAAGATTGCAGATACTTTGGAGAATAAAAAGGCTTTAATCGAAAAGTTCATGTCCGGGGAGCGCACCAGAACCGAAGCGCCCGGAATGATTTGCGGATATGATCCCATGAATCAGATTCGTTTAGGCGACAAGCTTTTGGCAAAGCATTTTCTTATTATTCAGGTAGGCGAAAAACAGGAAACGCTTGTAGGTGAAACTCTTGTGGAAATGAAGGAAGGGTCGCTGTTTGAGACAGTGGCGTATTGGAGATGATGATGTGAAGGCAGAAGGCAGGGAAGGCAGGGAATGGCTAGAATACTAATCTAACAGTTGACACCCTATAAAATAGGGTATATTATTAAAGCACCATCGGGAGAGAACATAACACAACTGAATGACAAGAACGTTTATTGAAGTACCCCTTTTTTCCAAAAGATGGAGGGAAATTGGCCTTGGAGAAGAGGAGCTGAGGGAATTGCAGATTATTCTTCTTAAAGATCCGGAATCCGGACCTGTTATGGAAGGAACGGGTGGGATTCGCAAAGTGAGATTTCCGTTGAAAGGAAGGGGAAAGCGGGGAAGCGTCAGAGTATGTTATACGGATTTTGCGGAATATGAAGTAGTGTATTTAATTACTGCGTTTAAGAAAAAAGAGCAGGAAAATCTGACTGATGAAGAGAAGAATGTGCTGAAAAGATTAGTTAAAGCACTGAGGGAAGAAGCCGCGAAAAACAGAGGGGGAAGTTTATGAACTCATTGTTTGATGACTTAAAAGAGGGTCTCGAGGAGGCCATTGCATACGAGAAAGGTTCCGGAAGGGCGAGAGAAAAGACATATATGATTTTGCCGGTGAAAGAATACGACGGGAAAGAAATAAGAGATGTTCGTATGAAGGCAGGAATGACTCAAAACGTTTTTGCATCATATATGGGTGTTTCGGTTAAAACGGTGGAAGCCTGGGAGGGTGGCAGAACACATCCGACGGGGCCGGTATTCAGATTGCTGGATATTCTTTCAACAGAAGATAAAATGGAATATATTGTCGCTAAATAATGTGAAAGCGGGGGATGGAATAATCTGTTCCCTGTTTTTTTGAGCGATAAAATCGCAATTATTGATGTATTCCTGCGGAGGTATATTGGTATAATAAATTAACTATTAGAGCACCGAACAAAGGAAATGCGGCAGAAATGGTAATTATCGAAACAGAGTATGCGAAAAGCGGGCGAGAAGTTGAGAGGAAGTAGAAATATGATAATAAATACAGAAAGATTAACTATCCGGCCAATCGAGGAATCGGATTGGCCGGTTATTAGGAAAATATGGATTGACTTCAACAATTCCGAGTACGTAATCTACGATAATGCGAAAAACACTGACCCGGAAGACGTGAAAGTCAGAATTGCCAGATGGGCAGATGCAACCCGTAATGGTGTGGAGCACATGTTCTTTGTCACCTGCCTTGAGGGGAAAGTGATAGGCTTTACCTCTCTGAACATCCGGGAAGAGGGCTACGAAATCGGTTACGGCTTTCTAAGTGAAAAGCAAGGCAAGGGCTATGCCAAAGAAAGCCTCACCGCAATCCTTAACTACATGAAGGAGCTTGGTGCGGGAAGGATTTTCGCAGGAACCGCCATCAAGAACCTTCCCTCCGTAGGGCTTCTTGAAAGCCTGGGTTTCGAACTTGTGGGAACAGAGGAACTGTCGTTTTGCAAGGATGAGGAGGGGAAGGATATCGTGTTTGAAGGCGGGGAGTTTGTAAAAACTTTGTAGGGTTTTCCTGCCAAAAGAGAGTGTGGTTATGAAGGTTTCAAAATTAACTGATGAGATAATTGATTATATGCTTGCGAGTTAGATTGGCAAGAGAAACTTGTTATTTGAATTATTGTGCAGGCGACTGGGGCATATCCTCACAATTTGCCAAGAACAAGAGGATTTTGTGAGGAGCAATAGACGAACTCCTCACAAAAATGGCTGGAATGTGCTTGGTTGTGAGTGAATTGGCGTGTTTTCCTCACAAAAGATGCATCCACAAGGCAAATTGTGAGGAGAAGGGCCTTTGCTCCTCACATTTTTGACTAATCATACTAAAATTGTGAGGAATCACGTCAGAGTACTATTGAATAGTCGAGGAAATGCTATGAAGAGATTGCTATGAGACCAAACAATTGGACTGGCAACCATATAAAATACATCTCATGGGTGGTGATAGATTAATCACAAAGGAGGAAAAAGAGATGTATTTTACAATTACAGGAACGAATTACAGACACGGATCAGACTTCATTAAGCCTGACATGAAAGTGACGCTTATTAAGGAACCTGACAACGAATATGATAAAGAGGCCATCAAGGTTACCTTGGAAGGCCTTGGCACAATCGGTTACGTGGCAAACTCCCCCAAGACAGTCATTGGTGACTGCTTCAGTGCAGGAAGACTGTACGACAAGATCGGAGACACGGCAGTGGGTGTTGTGAATTATGTTTTGAGTAATGGGATTGTGTGCAAGGTTGAGGAGTAAACGTTCTTAGAGCCTGTTTGCGGAGGAAAATCATTTGTTTTCAAATTTGTATGTAAAAGGGATACGAATAAAACCGATTGAAGAGGACTGTTATTATAAGGACTTGCCGGCGGTAAAGAACATTATGGACCGGGAAGAGCTGACTTTGAATTCCAAGGTTACGTTTCTGGTGGGAGAGAATGGAGTCGGCAAATCGACGCTTATAGAAGCGATAGCGGTTGCGTTGGGATTCAATCCCGAGGGCGGGACCCGAAACTTCAGTTTCTCTACAAACGACTCCCATTCAGGGCTATATAACTACCTGACAGTGAGCAGGGGGATATTGCGTCCTATGGACGGATTCTTCCTGCGGGCTGAAAGCATGTATAATGCAGCCAGTTACATCGACAGACTCGACAAAGAACCTTGTGGGGCTCCGTTAAGGCTTTCCTATGGGGGCAAGTCGCTTCACGAGCAAAGCCACGGCGAAAGCTTTCTTAGTGTTGTGGAAAACAGGTTCGGAGGAGACGGCTTATATATTCTCGACGAGCCGGAGGCTGCCTTGTCACCTGCAAGGCTTTTGCGGCTGATGTGCAATATGAAGCGGTTGGTTGATAAGAATTCCCAGTTCATTATTGCTACCCATTCTCCCATTCTTATGGCCTTTCCGGGCGCAGAGGTAATGGAGCTTTCTGAAGAAGGAATCAGAAGTGTTTCGTACAAAGAAACAGAGCACTATGCCATTACCAAAAGATTCTTGGAAGCTCCGGAAAAAATGCTGGCGGAATTGTTTGAGTAGCCATTGCATGTATCTGGAAGAAGAGTCGTTTTTTGATGCAGATACCACAAAAGAAGTGTTTTTCCTTTGATTTGTGGTACATATGAGTCCTTTTTAGAATGGTCGACAACAAATTGCCTTGCTTCCTTTGGCATTTGTTGCTTTCTAATGTCTGTATATATCTCAAATACAACAAATTGAATAGTAAAGAGCTAATCCTGTTGTCGGGTTGGCTTGATAATCGAAAAAAGTGCCACAAAAAGGATGAGTGTAGGTTTTTTTTGTGTACGGACAATCCCAAGGAAAATCCGGCAATTTTTATGTCCGCCCCAGCGGTTGACATTGGGTATTGAGGCGGATATTCTGAATATAAAATGATATGTCAGCTAGGGACATATATGAAGGGGTGTATAGATGTCAGAGGATATGAAAAAGCGGGAGAAGGCTAAAAAGCCCAAGAAAGGGGCTACCGTTTTAAACGGTGAAAAGGACGAAAACGGAAAACTTAAAACTCCCCATACAAAGTACGGTATTCTGAAAAACATAAAG
Source organism: Lachnospiraceae bacterium (assembly GCA_045617745.1). GTDB lineage: Bacteria > Bacillota > Clostridia > Lachnospirales > Lachnospiraceae > UBA1258. Next base: position 12,708 of record JAZLJG010000272.1, read on the forward strand.
TTTGTTATGAGTGCCATTTGGAAATACAAAAGGGTTGTAGTGCTGTACATGGCCATAGGTTCCGTTACCCAGCCTTGCATGCAGTACATATGGGGATTCTTTACAAAGTTTGTGGTTGATATAGTTCAAAGACAGCAGGCAGTGGGGGATAAAAGCCTCAATGCCCTTATTAAAGTGGTTATACTTATTGTAATAACCGACATTGTCTTAAGAATAACCAACACATTCACATTTAACAGAAACTGGCCCGGATATGTGGAAGTCCGGTTTAAACTGATACACAAAAGAATCGACAAAGCTCTTTCCATGAACTATGAGACTCTCGAGCAGCCTCACATTCTTGATATGGCCATGAAGGCATCACAGGCCACCGGAGGAAACAACGAAGGCGTGGAAGGCCTGATGCACGATGTGGATAATCTTTCAAGAGTTGTCGTAACCATGGTAGTCAGCTTCGCCATGATTATGGTTCTGGACTGGCGTCTTATAATTGCCCTTATTTTTATTTGCATCATCAACTTCATCTCCTACAGACGTGCCATCATTTTTGACAAGAAAAACGTCTGGGATGAGATGCCTCCTTACTGGAGACAGCAAAACTACATGGAGCGCTGTACCCAGGACTTTGATTTTGCGAAGGATATAAGGCTTTTCAACATGAAGGAATGGCTCCACGATAAGCAGCACGAGTCATTTCTTGTCTGGTTAAAGCTCTACATAAAAGGCCGCCACGTATGGTGGCAGCATTCCAACGTTTGCACTATTACAGGTATGATTCAGGGCGCATTCATGTACTTTGTACTTATAAAAGCTGTTCTTGCGCCTACAGATCCCCTTACAATCGGTAACTTTACTCTTTACATCTCCCTTTGCGGAGCATTTTCCAATGCCCTTACAAGCTTTCTAAACCAGCTTGGCGGAATCGAGAGAAACTCAATGCAGGTGGATGATTTCAGAACCTTCATAGATTTCGACGGAGGAGACGTTGAAGGCTACCGTATTGAGAAAGCAGATAAGGGTTATAAGCTCTATGAGGAAGCCAAAGAAGACAGACAGGAAAAGCGCAAAAAAGCAAATAAGCCTGTAGCTTCAGAAGTTGTAGTGAAAGACACTGCAAGGTTTGCAGAGGCTCAAAAGAGATTTGAAAAGGGTGAAATATCCTTTGAATTTAAAAACGTATATTACAGGTATGAGGGCGCAGAGGACTACGCTCTTAAGGACCTTTCCATAAGGTTTGACTGGGGAGAGAAGCTTGCTGTTGTAGGCTTGAACGGTGCAGGAAAGACTACCTTCATAAAGCTTCTTTTGAGATTGTACTCGGCTACTGAAGGCGAGATTCTTTTGAATGGTCTCAATGTAAAAGAGTACAACAAAAACGACTATTTTAACCTGTTTGCTCCGGTTTTCCAGAACGTGGAAATATTCGCGTTCCCTCTCGCGGAGAACGTTTCCATGCTTCCCGGCGAGAAAACCGACAAGGAACGTGCTTACGATTCACTTGTTAAGAGCGGCATGCAGGCCAAGGTTGACAGCCTTCCCGATGGAGTGGAAACCCAGCTTTTGAAGATTATCTACGACGATGGAGTGGATTTCTCGGGAGGCGAAAAGCAGAAGCTTGCTTTGGCAAGAGCCCTTTACAAGAACGCTCCCATTATTGTTCTTGATGAACCTACCGCCGCGCTTGATGCAATCGCGGAATACGAACTGTATAAAAACTTCGACGCCCTTATCGGCGAAAAGTCTGCCTTGTATATTTCACACAGACTTTCCTCCACAAGGTTCTGCGACCACGTGGCAATGTTTATGGACGGCCGCCTGGTAGAGTACGGAACTCATGATGCCCTTATGGAAAAGAACGGCGAGTACGCAAAGATGTTTGAGCTACAGGCCCGCTACTACGAAGAAAAGGGCGAAGATGAAAAAGAGAACGGGGAGGAGGCAGAAAACGATGAGCAGTAAGAAAAACATTTTTTTGGACTCCGGAGAAGAAACCGTTAAGAAGAAAAGGGTCAAGGGGCAGAAACGTGAACCTTCCACAGCAGTAAAGGTTTATAAGTATTTCCTTCCCAGTGCCTGGAAAAAGTACAAGATGTACTTTGTAATACGGTTTGTAAAGTTAATAGCACAGTCTGCGCTTCCTTTCTTTGGACTTATTCTTTTGCCTATGATAGTGGATGAACTGGTAGGCAGCAGAAATATAGAGAAGATAGTGCTTTATACGGCGATTCTGATGCTTGGCAACATGGGCTTTGGATATGTGAATACCTGTATGGACAACCTTATCCAGCGTTACGCCGAGAAGTTTAACGTATATTACAGGGAGCAGGCGTCCTTAAGGGTTATGGAGCTTGATTTCCAGGTTACGGAGGACAAGAAAGCTCTGGACCAGATAGAGCTTGCCAGAAACGGAATGGACTGGTACTCCGGCGGACTTAACGGAATAGTGGAATCACTGTTTACGGTAATCCAGAATGTGATTACCCTTTTGGGTATTTCCACGATTGTGCTTATAAATGCACCTTGGCTGCTGATTTTGATTTTCGGCGTTTTGTTTGTTACGGGAATTCTTAATAACAAGAACAACAAGGTGGAGCAGGAAGACTACAAGAGCATGTCAAAGGTTAACAGAGTATTCAGCTACCTGGGATGGCAGATTGTGGACTTTCGATACGGCAAAGATATCCGTCTTTACAAAGCAAAGGATATGCTTCTTGATAACTACGATTACTACTGCGGTCAGATGACAGACGCCTGGTATGATATGGCGGACAGACAGCTGGTGCCCTCACTTCTTATGGACCTTTGTGACGTGGTGCGAGACTTCGGAACCTACATTTATGTAGGTGCGCTTGCCATACTGGGAAAGATTACCCTTGGTGTTACTACCCAGCTTTTCACTGCGGCCGGTGAACTTTACGGAAATATGCGTTCCCTTGTTTTCAATGCCCAGAACATTGTTAAGCGTACAAACTACGCCTACGAGTACGTAAAGCTTATGGACTACCCTGAAGCTATTCACAAAGGAACAAAGCCCGTTACCCACGGGCCTCATGTTTTCGAGTTTAAGGATGTGGAGTTTGCTTATCCGGGTTCTGACGTAAAGGTTTTGAAGGGTGTTAACTTAAAGATTAAAAGCGGAGAGCATCTTTCCATAGTAGGTTTGAACGGTGCCGGAAAGACTACATTTGTAAAGCTTCTTTGCAGACTCTATGACCCTACTTCCGGTTCCATTCTTATGGACGGTACGGATATTAGGGAGTACGACTACAATTCCTACATGCAGGAGTTTGCTCCGGTATTCCAGGACTTTAAACTGTTTGCCTTTACCTTTAAGGAAAACATTATATTGAATGATTCTTTGGACAAGTCTGATGAGATGGCGGGTGAAACGGACAGTAAGCTTACGGAAATATTTGAAAAGATCGGACTTACCGACAAAATAAAGGGCTACGAAAAGGGCGCCGAAACCTACGTCTTTAAGCACTACGACAAAACCGGAATCGAGCCCTCCGGAGGAGAGCAGCAGAAGCTTGCCATCGGACGAGCCCTCTACAAAAACTCGCCAATTGTTATTCTGGACGAGCCTACGGCTGCTTTGGACCCCATTGCTGAGTACGAGATTTACAAGAAATTCGAAGAACTTGTGGGCGGCAAGACGGCGGTTTATATTTCCCACCGACTTTCCTCCTGCCAGTTCTGCGACAAGATTGCAGTATTTTCCGACGGTGTTGTGGCCGAATACGGTACCCATGCAACCCTCGTGAAAAAAGAAAACGGCCTGTATGCGAAGATGTTTAACGCACAGGCTATGTACTATGCCAGATAATTGCTTTGAAAAGAGGTAGCAATGATAGACTTACAAAGAACCTGGGTCTTACTTGATGACCGGAATCCACTGAATGGAGAAATAAAGATTGAGGGGAATAAGGTTACATTTCCTGTTCCTTCAAGAAAGGGTAATTTCACGGAAGACAGAACGGAGGAATTTGAACTGAGGGAATCCACTCATCTTGTAAGGGACTGCGAAAGCTGCGAACTGAGGCTTTCGAATGGAAATTCTTCTTCAGCTGATTTTATTTGTCATGTGGAAAGTGTCGGAGACAGGGAAATTCCTTTCCTCTCCCGAATGACTATGGAATTGGACGGTCGCGGACTTATCGTAATTGCGACCTATGTTCCGTCAGAGTACGCAGGTCTTTTGGACAAAGATTATAAAACCCGTCTTTATAAGTCCTGCAACGAAAGAGTAGTCACTTCCATGAACCCTGAATTTATATATGACGGGTCAAACGGATTATCCATGGAAGCGTTCTTTTCTATGACAAACCAGACAGCTCCTTCAGCAAATGTGGAGCAAAAAACGGATATTGCCCCCTGGAATTGCGCCTGCGGGAAGCAGGGAAATACGGGGAAATTCTGCGGTGAGTGCGGAAGGCCGAGGCAGGAGTAAAAAATTAATTGCTTGATATAGGACAATACGAATGCTATGTGGAAGATAAAGAACATTTACGAAGCCGATTTCGGCTGCGAGGAACGGCAGCCGGGTGCAAGGCTGAAGGTTTTGGTGGAGCTGGAGAGCGACACCGGGGAAGTAAAGACTGTTGAGGCTTACGACGAATACCTTACGTGGAATCACATCGATGCGGGAAGCGTCTGGGAGGAGCCGGGCGAGGAGAAAAGGGCGCTTTTCTTTAAGCAGAAGCAACTGATGGATACTTTCTTTTCGACCGGAGCTTTGACCAAAGAACAGTACGAGTTTTCTTTGGGCGGCCTGGTGGTGAAGATGGGATTTGATTTTGATATTTTGAAGGAGCAGAAATGAAATACTTTCTCACGTTTTTGATAGGGTTTGCAGTGTGCGGAGCCATATTTGGGCTGTGCGTACTGCTTCAGAATATATGCTATAAGCGAAAACACTTCCTGCTTCAGGGGTTCTGCATGCCACTTGCGGGCCTTGTGCTTGCGGTTGTGATGGGAATTTTGACGAGGGAAGCGCCCTTTGAATTTGGGACGCTGGCGGATTTACGACTTTGGCTGATAGGGTTTGCGACGGTTGCGGTTTCCTGTGGGATTGTTCTTTTGGCAAGGCGTAGTCAGAAAAGTGATGTCCCGCTTGGCATAAAGTGTGCAGAGGCGGCTGCTATGGAGATTCCACAGAGAGTTTTCATGCAGACATTTATATGTATTTTATTGGTTCGAATGGGAGAAAAAGAGGAGTTCGCCATTTTGATTAATGCGATGGTATGGTGCGCCGGAATACTTGTCAGCACGCTGTTTTCGAAGGAAAGAGAGTGGGGGAAGATAATAATCGAG
>JAZLJG010000273.1:0-2650 GCA_045617745.1 Lachnospiraceae bacterium
AGTCCGGCGCTTCAGAGAAAAATGTTCTCTGACAATGGCAGAATTTCAGGTGGTTTTCAACACCATAAAGGTCATTTTGTTGAATGTCATCATTTCCATGATTGTTTTCTTTACGGTGTTTCGATGATAAAGCATGTTTTCTACATCGGTATCTGTATGATGCTCATTAACAACAAAGCAAATTCGTTAACTTTGACGAGAAAAAATTTTTATAGACATGGTGCTATGTCCCGTCAAGGCTGAACCAATGTCATTAAGTTAACACCAGAAATATTTCGCAGTACGGGCATACAAGGCATTTGAAACGGCATTTAAGGGAGAAACGTACAAGCAAAGCAAGAATAAAAAAATTCAGGCACGACAAATAGGCAGATTTTCATCTGCCGAAAAAAATGGTATATTCTATGTTGTTAAGACTATTTATGAAGCGCGATAGATGAAGTATCTGGGTCGTCGGAAATGCGCAGTTTGCAATCGTGGGTATTTTCGATCGTCACGAATAGGTACAAGTTCTTTCGAGATAATAGTCAAAACATCCATGGAATCTTCCTTTGTGGTGCAGCGAAGGAAGATTCTGCATATATGGACAGCGAATGCGAAATTGACTTTATATCCGTGCTTAGTAATTTTTCTATGTTGTACTGCTACACTTTGAATAATGGCTTCCGTTGCATTATATAGAATAATTCTTGCGAGAATCTCCTGTTTAATGAATTCGGGCTTATAAGAATGGAAATTAGACATTCCGACGGTATACTTCAGCTGCCGGAAAGAAGATTCGATTCCCCAGCGCAAATTGTAGAGTTCTTTAATTTTGTCAGGTGGGAACTCATCCTCGAGAAGATTTGTCAGAATACATTCATAAGACGAATCTGCAATTTTGAACCTTACGATTCTAAAAGAGATAGGATAAGTCTGGATTGAGTCTTGCTCAATATAATCAAAGGATATGTCTTTACAGATATAACGGCAGGTATCAGCATTAAACACATTCCTGTTATGAGTACGTGTTAATGTTGTAGAGACCCAGCCATCATAAGGTTTGTCAGGAGAAATGCCGAAACCACTGACAATGCCCTTAGAAGAAACGTCTTTTGCGCGAAATAGGAAGTACTGACCGGATTCAATCACATGAGCCATATTATTGTAAGAACAGTATCCCCGATCACCCATGAATACATTTTTAGCATTATTTGTGGCAGGATGACGGTCTACAATAGTGCAAAAAGCCTTGTATTCGTCTTTCTGATGAACAGGCTGAATCACAACATCTGTGTAACAGTGAGAAAACAGATCGTAGAAAGCATTAACATGCATGCTATAAGCGCCTTTCACCGAAGGACCTGGGGAGTAGTAATAAACGTCATCGGAGAATTCCGGAGTGCTGAAATAGGTGGCGGTGGATCCATCAGCTGCAATATAGTGATATTTATTGTCTGAAGTTGGCAAAGAACGATTGAATTCAGATAAGACTGCGTATAAAGCCTCGTGCTTCAGCTTGTCCCTTTGCTGATTCAAAGCGGAACCGGAGACTTTTTGGGATGAGCCATAGAAATCAAACAGCTCATTCTTGGTGGAAGATGATCCTTCTGTAAGAAGAAAAGACAGAAGCATTTCAGGTGGAAGGCAACGATTTCTCGTGAAATCTCGACCAGGGGTTACAGCATAGTCACCGATTTTATTAGCGACAGAAGAAATCGCGGCAGATAAAAGTGTTTTAACATTCGATTGTGCCATGGCAATCAGCTCCTTGTTTATAGTTTCGTCTGAAACAACAGACACTTATAAACAAGGGCCGCCTTGACACATCTAAACCTTAAAACTGTGTCAAGGCGGCCGCAGATTTTGCTATATTTGTCAAGTGAAATTATCTAAAAATATGAGAATTTTTGGTTAGACCCTTGTGAGAAAATCTAACCATGAGCTTAACTTAATGACATTGGTTCAGCCTGTAAAAATAAGCCGTCCATTTAAGGACGGCCAATCGAGCCAGTATTACTGCAACACTGGCCGCCCATTATATATCGCTGTTATTGAATCCAGAATATCCAGATTCTGTCGTTTGCAAGTTCTAAGTACGCTTAAGATCTTGCAATGCATTTCATGACCGGATCGATCCCGGAAACCGCCGGACATCTTATCCCGGTTCTTGCATATTCGAAGATCCCGTTCCGAAAGATTATTTGTAAAATCAACCTCGAAGTTCTTTGCAAACATCAGATGGGCATCTTTGTATTTTTCCATCCGATTAATCAAAGCGGTCTCTTCTCTGTATGCTATTTTACCCCTTGTATTGCCTTTCTGTTTTCGGCCCTCGGCAAGGATCTCATCGTATCTGTTGCTGTATCTGCCGTATTCTTCATCAGAAAAGCCGGTCTTACCCGCTGCAACAGCTGCTTTTTTGGCATTATTGATGCCTGTAAGGAATGAAGCCATATCTTTGCTCCATTTGTTCCCCGTCTCTTCTGTGTTTTTCTTAAGATACCGCAATATATGAGCATTGCACTCACTGTGCCCGGTACCGAAATGATACATTACCGTTTCATGATCATGTACCAGGATTCCCGCGAATTTACTGAGTATTCCTGCAGATGCAAGAGCACTTTGACTCTTACTGTACATAGGACAGTATAAAACTGCTTCTTCTGTA
>JAZLJG010000274.1:0-15353 GCA_045617745.1 Lachnospiraceae bacterium
CATACCTCCGCGATTTTTCTTTTGCTTTCCGTAAGGGTAAAAGTGGTCCAGATTATCGTTGACTTCTACGGTCAATTCCTGCATTTTCCCTATTTCCACGTAATCTGTAATATCTATCTCAAAAGGAAGATATCCTCCTTCGTGATGACAGACTGTGGCGTTATCAATTCTCACATCACAGACCTGGTCCACCGCTCCGAAATGAAGAAGCACAATGTCCTTCATAAATTCCTCTTCGATGCAGAACCTTCTGTGATAAACATAGTGGGAAGTATCTTCTCCCTGAAAGCCGGAAAGTTTGGACTCCAAAGGGAACGGAACGGTTACTCCGTCATCCCACTTTCCGTTTAAACACATATATGAATCTCTTACCATGGAAGGTCTGGGATATTTTCCCATGGGCCGACGGTCTACCTGTGCTTCCATTGTAAGTTCTTTGATAAATTCTTCCATTGAATCCTCCAAATATATTAACTTCTTTTATTCTATCACCTTATGCTATACTTTAGACATATGAAAAGGAAAAACATTTTTACGATTATTATATCATTCATACCGGTTGCTTCGCTTGTTGTGGGCTCTGTTCTTTTTCTTGAACACAGCGGGAAAATTCTTCCCCGCTGGATTAACTGGGAAAAGACTGCCCTCACCTGGGAAACTTCTGAGAATACTTACAGTGTAAAGGTCGGCAGTAAGAAAATACAGGCTTTTACCGATTCAGACGAAGTATGGTCTCTGGACTCAGGAAAGTACAAGATTCAGGATGCCTTAATAATGGACGTGGACAGAGACGGTAAGGACGAACTTGTGGTTCTTTGCTGGCGAATAGGGCGCTACGACAGCGTCCCCTTCTGGGAAGAAGACCCCCAAGTATGGACACAACACATCTACATATACAAAACCGAAAACTCAGAGATCCGTCCCCTGTGGATGGCCTCAGACATAGGTCCCCTGGTGGATTCCTGGCGTTGCGACGAAAAATTCCTCTACCTTCACTCACCTGACGGTTCCGAAAACCGCTGGATTTGGATGGAATGGGGATTTGTGCTTGCGAACTAGCCCCTCTTGAGTGTTATGTAAACCTATCTGGCAATAATTTTCAGCTCGCTCGCTGGAATTATTGCCTTCTTTTTTTGTCGTCATAGGATTTGGCAATAATTATAGCCGGGCATGCCTGGATTATGGTCCATTTCAGCGGATTCCTGCTCTCGTGGCAATAATCCAGGCCCTTTTCCAGCATATTATTGCCCATTTTCTAACAGATTCCCTGTTTTTTACCATAATTTCGGTCATTCTTTCACATATTATTGCCCTTTTCTAAAATGCACTATTAATGTGGCAATAAATACAACTCTTCCCCCATTTATTATTGCCTTTTGCCAAAGAAGACGGGCCAAAGGTGACGGGGGAAAGTGTCATCAAGGAGTGTCCCTTCCGTCAACACCGGGGCCGTTGCATGATGTGTATTTTCGCAGGGTCGTACGGGAGCAATAAAAAACGACAAAACTTGGCGTCACAAGAGCCGAGTGGTAACGTGGCCCCGCAGACGGCTTGCTCCGAAAAGCCGCAAGGGGCCCGGCCGCAGTGACTCGTAATTGTTCTTTGCGGGAGTAGACCAAGAAAACACATTATACACCGGGCCCCTTGTTGACAGAAGGGACACTCCCTGATGACAGTTTCCCCCGTCCCCAATGGAACAAACAGGGCACCGCGCCGGCGATGCCCTGAAATAAACTTATTCGTCTTTATCCATATCAAGGAATCCGTATTCCATATCATCGTCCGGAACCGCTTCGCTGGTTCTGTGATAAGGAACCTGGTAGGTTTCCTGTGAGGAAGCACCTACATGGGGCTCACGGTTTGCCGCGTTGTAACGGGGCTGTTCCTGAGGCTGTTGTACCATTCCCTGTGCCTTTTCGGGAGGAATAATGGTACCGTCGGGTCTTTTAATGGTTCCGTCGGGATATTTGATGGAGCCGTCAGCAAGTCTTACGGCCACAACTGCCTTTCTTATAGTTCCGTCGGGCATCTGGATACGTCCGTCGGGAAGCCTTATTCCGCCTCCGGGAATTGTCTTGGGAGCAGGTGCCTGCTGCGGTTCTGAAGTCTCGAAAGCTTCGGTTCTTCGAGGTCTTTCGGTTGCACCTACGGTCTGAGCTCTCACATTTGAACCGGATGTTCTCTGGGGCTGTGTTTTCTGAGCAGGAGCTCTTCCGGAAGAATATCCATAATTCTCCTGTCTTCCCAAATCACGGTTTTTTGTACGAGCAGGTGCTTCGTCTTCGTCCTCATCACCCCTGTACCAGCGGCGAACAGTGAAAAATGCATATGCACCGCCGCCCAAAAGGACAACCAGAAGGAAAATGAGTGCAACGATTGTTATATTTTTCTTTTTAAGTTTCTGGTCAAACTCTTTCTGCTTTGCGTCGGCGTTTTCAATGGCGGAATACAAATCTTCTATCGGATACTGTGTTCCTTCCAGGAAATTCTTTAAATACCAGGTTCCCTGACCTTCCTCATAAACCGCTGCGTAATCCTTATAAACCGGCTCGGGTTCAGGCTCCGGCTCCGGTTCAGGCTCGGGTTCGGGTTCAGGTTCGGGCTCAGGAATCTTTTCCATAAGTTCTCCGTCCAGTTTAATAAAATCGGAGCGGATATAACCGTTTACTTCAGAGCCGTCACTTTCATAGTAAACAACCTGATACCACTGTTTGCCATCTTTTCCGGTTGCATATCCTACAACGGTAACTACAGTCTTAGCTTTTGCAATAGTTACCTGCTTATGATTGGTGGAAGCGCCTTCACGCACACGAACATCACCTGTAACAGTACCGGAAACAGGCTCACTTTCAGTGGGAACTGTAGGCTCTGTATCAACAACAGCAGGTGTCTCGGTCTTGGCAGGAGTGCTCGAAGTGGAAACGCCTTCCGCTGTAACAAGGTCACCTCTTACATAGCCTACGGTGTTGGCATCAACTCTTACTTTATACCATGTATAGCCTGAAGAATCGGTTTCAGTACCGATAACCTCAAGTGTCTCATTTTTCATGGCACTGCCTACAGGATTTCCGGAAGCGCTTGCATTGGCACGAATATTTACGCCACCATCAACCGTAACGGTAACCTTTCCGTCAGCAAACGCATCCATAGACAACACAAAAAACAGCACAACAACACTTGCTGTAAGTGTTACAAATTTCAAAACATTACTCAATACTCTATTCATCCGAACCTCCCTTAAAAAACGCACCACGGGATTTCACTTCAATCTTTCCCTGCTTTACAAGGACCGAAATGATTTTCTGTGATACACCGGTAGCTTTTTCAACCTGAACTGCGTTTGCTCCCGGATTTTTTTCCAAATAGCCTCTTACAAGGCCGTAAGCATCATACTCAGTATATCCGCAGGCTTCACATTCATATTCGCCCACGCCCACATACTTAAGCATTTTGCCGCACTTAGAGCATCTGATCGGAATCTCATATCCATCGTCTCTAAGCAACCCCTCTAAGTTAACTTTCTTCTCCATTTATGCCTCTTCAACTGCCTTAGCTATATCCGTCCTCATATATTTGTTCTCGTAGGATACCCACTTTGTAGCCTCATAAGCCTTTGCCCTGGCTTCTTTAAGAGTCTTCGCAGTAGCCGTAACTCCCAGAACACGTCCGCCGTTTGTAACAACTTTACCGTTTTCGTCAAACTTTGTACCTGCATGGAAGCAGAAATAATCTTCCTTACCTTCAAATGCCTCAAGGCCGGAAATTTCATAGCCTTTTTTGTATGAAACAGGATAGCCGTCACTGGCCAGAACAACGCAAACTGCCGCGTTATCCGCAAACTTCAAATCCACATCGGAAAGTTTGCCGTCAATACAGCTCTCCATAACATCTATAATATCACTTTCCATTCGAGTTAACACTACCTGAGTTTCAGGATCTCCGAAACGTGCGTTAAATTCCAAAACTCTGGGTCCGTCAGGCGTAAGCATAAGGCCAAAGAAGATAACTCCCTTAAACTCACGTCCCTCTGACTTCATGGCATCTACTGTTCTTTGGTAAATGTTTTCCTTACAGAACTTATCAACCTCTTCTGTATAGAAAGGAGTAGGTGAAAAGTTTCCCATACCGCCTGTGTTAAGGCCTTCGTCGTTGTCCTTGGCACGCTTATGGTCCTGTGCTGAAGCCATTGTCTTTATGGTCTTTCCGTCCACAAAAGAAAGAACGGAAACCTCACGTCCGGTAAGAAACTCTTCAACAACCAGCTTGTTTCCCGCACTTCCGAACTTTTTATCTGTCATGATTTCCTTAACACCTTCGAAGGCTTCTTCTCTGGTGTTGCAGATCAATACTCCCTTTCCGAGAGCAAGACCGTCAGCCTTTAAAACTATCGGCATTTTAGCGGTCTTTAAATACTCCAGGGCATCTTCGGCATTATCAAAATTCTCGTAAGCTGCCGTGGGAATATTGTATTTTTTCATAAGGTCCTTTGAAAAAGCCTTGCTGCCTTCAAGAACGGCTGCATTCTTGCGGGGACCGAATGCCCTGATTCCGCGGGCTTCCAATACATCCACAATACCGCCTACCAAAGGATCGTCCGGGCCCACAATAACAAGGTCAATTGCCTTTTCAACCGCAAAATCGGCGATTTTATCAAATTCCATTACTCCGATGGGAACGCACTCCGCCAAAGCCGCAATACCGGCATTTCCGGGAGCCGCATAGATTTTAGACACTCTTTTTGACTTGGCAACGCTTACAGCAATGGCATGCTCTCTTCCGCCGCCGCCTACGATAAGAACCTTCATGATTATTCTCCTAACTTTATTTCCCCTTTGGTAATACGTGAAATGGTGTCAGGAAGAATATGCCACTCTGCCTGCTCCATAACCCTTCTTTGAAGAATTTCGGGAGTATCTCCCTCTTCAACATATACCGCCTTCTGGATAATAATTCTGCCTGTATCAATACCCTCGTCCACAAAGTGCACAGTGGCGCCCGTAACCTTCACTCCTCTTTGGAGGACGGCTTCGTGAACCTTAAGTCCATAATACCCCTTTCCGCAAAAAGAAGGTATTAAGGAAGGATGAATATTTATTATACGATTCTTAAATTCCCTGATTACTTCCACGGGAACATTTACCAAAAATCCCGCCAGAACCACTAAGTCGGGTCTGCATTCTTTTATTCCCTCCAAAAGTGCCTTGTTAAAATCGGCTCTGTCCTCAAAGGACTTCGGAGATATGCATACAGCCTCAACATCTTTGTTTCGGGCTCTCTCCAACGCAAAGGCTCCGGGATTATTGCTTATGACTCTTACAATTTCGCAGTCGGTAATCTTTCCTGCATCAATTGCATCGAATATAGCCTGAAGATTTGTGCCGCCACCGGACACACATACGCATATTCTAGTCATTTAAAACTACTCCCTTTGTGCCGGAAATTGTTCTTCCGATAATGTAAGGTGTATCGCCTGCAGCGCGAATGGCTGCCATTGTATCCGTAACATCGTCCTTGTCAACACAAAGAACCATTCCGATTCCCATGTTGAAGGTGTTATACATCATTTCTTCCGAAATGTCTCCTGCCTTCTGAAGCATTTTGAAAATAGTGGGAACTTCATAGCTCTTCTTGTCGATTTCAGCCACGATTCCGTCGGGAAGCATTCTGGGAATATTTTCGTAAAAACCGCCGCCTGTAATATGGCTGCAGCCTTTAACGGTTACACCGTATTCCTTAACGCTCTTTAAAGCTTTTACATAGATTCTTGTGGGCTCAATCAAAGCCTCACCAAGAGTCTTTCCAAGTTCCTCGTAATATGTATTAAGGTTTTCTTTTGTCATTTCAAAAACCTTTCTTACAAGTGAAAAGCCGTTTGAATGAACTCCTGTGGAAGCCATTCCGATAAGTACATCACCGGGAAGAATGCTTTCACCGGTAATAAGGTCCTTTTTATCAACAACACCTACGGAAAAACCTGCGATGTCGTATTCATCCTCAGGCATAAGGCCGGGATGTTCAGCGGTTTCACCACCTACAAGAGCACATCCGGACTGTCTGCAGCCTTCTGCAACACCGCCTACAATTGTGGCAATCTTTTCGGGATAGTTTTTACCGCATGCTATATAGTCAAGGAAAAACAAGGGTTCGCCGCCTGCGCAGGCAACGTCGTTAACGCACATGGCAACCGCATCAATACCGATTGTATCGTGCTTATCAAGTAAGAATGCAAGTTTTACCTTTGTACCGCATCCATCGGTACCTGAAAGCAAAACAGGCTCCTCCATATCTTTAATGCTGTCCAAAGAAAATGCACCGGAAAAACCTCCGATACCACCCAAAACCTCCGGACGGAAGGTGCTCTTTACTGCAGCCTTCATAAGTTCAACGGATTTGTAACCTGCCTCAATGTCTACCCCGGCGTTCTTGTAATCAAGTCCCATGTTGATTCTCCTTATTTATTATAATTTTTATAACCGCATTCCTTTAGCTTTTTATCCTTTGCTTCAACAGCTTCCTTCATGGAAACAGTGTACTCCTTAAGTTTCTTAAGAAGTTCAGCATCTGATGTAGCAAGTATTTTTACAGCAAGAAGACCGGCATTCTGTCCGCCGTTAATAGCAACGGTTGCAACCGGAATACCGCTTGGCATCTGTACGATTGAATAGAGGGAATCCCTGCCGCCAAGACTTGTGGTGTGCATGGGAATGCCGATAACGGGCATGGGGAAAATAGCTGCGCACATGCCCGGAAGATGGGCTGCCATACCTGCGCCTGCGATGATTACTTTAATTCCCCGTTCTTCTGCCGTTTTGGCATATTCGAAAAAGGTGTCGGGCTCTCTGTGAGCCGAAATAATAGTCATTTCATAGGAAATTCCAAACTCTTCCAGAATGTCTGCTGCCTTAGCCATTACAGGCATATCTGAATCACTACCCATTACAATTGATACTGTAGGCATAATACTCTCCTTCGGGTTAAATACCCGCATATAATATGGAACTTACAATCAACAAATCAACAACGTTCCATATAATTCCCACATAGGAAAAAAGATAAAACTTCTCCTTCTCCGACTTTCCCATGGCACCCAGAATAATGCCCACAGCGGAAAAAACCGTACAAAGAACAGCCGTCGCTCCAAAGGATCCTCCTATTTCTCCTCTTCTTAAGTAGGAAATAATAATCATAAGAATAAGAAAGATAAAAGAAAGGGCGGCAAGAACCGTTGAAAAGATACCTTTTTTAGTGTGTTCCTTGTTGGAATATATGATTTTACGTTTTCTTTTATTCATGACAATAAATATTTTATCTTTAAATTATTTTAAGGGCAATTAGGAATATTGGTAAAATTTTAATTAGTTAGCACCATATTCCTTGTAATATGCGTCAATAGCGGCTGCAATTTCACTGTTAATCACTACTCTGCCCTTCACTTCACGGTTCTCAAGATGTTCTCTTACCTCAGCCATGGAAACAATGGCGGAAGTTTCAAAACCGTAGGTCTCTTTTATTTCGTCAAGAGCGCACTTTGTTCCTTTGCCTCTTTCCATTCTGTTAAGTGAAACCATAAGGCCCACAATCTTAATATCTGCCTGGGAAGTAATAATAGGGAATGTTTCCTCAATGGATTTACCGGAAGTGGTAACATCCTCGATAATAACAACCCTGTCTCCGTCCTTAAGCTTTGAGCCAAGAAGAATGCCCACATCACCGTGATCCTTTTCTTCTTTACGGTTTGAGCAGTAACGGATTTCCTTGCCGTAAAGCTTTGAATAAGCAATTACCGTTGCAACGGAAAGGGGAATACCCTTATATGCAGGTCCGAACAAAACATCAAAATCATCACCGTATTTGTCGTGAATGGCCTTAGCGTAGTATTCACCAAGTTTTCCTAACTGTGAGCCTGTAATATACGCTCCCGCATTCATAAAGAAAGGGCTCTTGCGGCCGCTTTTCAAAGTGAAATCACCAAACTTCAATACGTCCGATTCCACCATAAACTCAATAAACTCTTTTTTGTACTGTTCCATGTCCACCATTCTCCTAGAATATTCTGTTTATATCTTCACGCATGTCGATAACAGCCTGTCTTGCTGCATCCGCGTAACCTTCTTCACCAAAGGATTTGTACTTTTCCTGCTGATATGCGGCGATGATTCCTCTGGAGGAATTAACGATGGCTCCAAGCCCGTCTTCGTTGAAGAAAGGTCTCAAACCGTCAGCGGTTCCGCCCTGTGCACCGTATCCGGGCACCAGGATGTAGGCCTTGGGCATTACCTTTCTCATGGCCTTTCCCATCTCAGGATAAGTAGCACCCACAACTGCTCCCACATAGCTGTATTCATCACCCATAAGGTCTTTGCCCCATTCGTTAACCTTTAAAGCCACCTGCTCATATAAAGGCTTTCCGTCTATGATTCTGTCCTGAAATTCTCCCGAACTGGGATTTGATGTTTTCACAAGAACAAAGATACCCTTTTTCTCTTTTTTACATACATCCATAAAAGGTTTGATGCCGTCAATTCCAAGATAGGGATTTACGGTTGCAAAGTCCTCTCCGAAGCCTTCGTACTTAACGCCTTCTATTTCAACACCGGAAAGATGGCCTACAGCGTATGCTTCGCTGGTGGAACCGATATCGCCTCTTTTGATGTCCCCTAAAACTATAAGGCCGTTCTTTTTACAATAGTCCACTGTTTCCTTGAAGGCGATTACTCCTTCTACGCCAAACTGCTCGTACATGGCTATCTGGGGTTTTACGCAGGGAACAAGATCCTTTATGGCATCCACAATGCCCTTATTGTACTCTACAATCGCTTTTGAAGCTCCCAAAAGGTTTGCTCCGTACTCCTTAAAATTCTTTGCCTTAATATATTCGGGCATCAGTTTAAGTGTAGGGTCAAGGCCTACCACAATCGGAGCATTTGTTTTCTTAATGCTTTCCACCAGTCTGTTTATCATGTCCATTCTCCTTTATGCTTTATAAAAAGAGAGGTTGTTTTCACAACCTCCCTTTTTATTTATACTGTAACTCCCACTTCATTTTCAACATATTTTTTAATATTCGAAGCGTTTACGTATTTTTTGAACTCACCCTCGTTAACTACCACCAGTGTAGGTGCCTGCATGATACGGTAGCGTTCAACAAGTTCTTTGTTCTCCTCCGCATCCACTAAGATGTAGTCAACTCCCTGGAGCATTTCCTTTGCAAGCTTGCAGTTGGGGCAGGTCTTTGTGGTGAAAAGATACTTGATGTTGGCAGGTTCTTCTACACTTACGGCCTCCTTTGCGTCTGAAGGAATTGTTACCACCTTGGCAACAGGTCTCTTGAGTGATGAATTTTCCACATCATATACAACACGGTTCTTGTATTCCTGAGCCTTACCGTCATTCCAGTTCTGAACGGGTCTGTAGTAGCCTGTAATACGGCTGTATACTTCGGTTGTTTCGCCGCAGAAAGGACAAACATGCTTTTCGCCTGCAAGGTATCCGTGGTTTTTACAGATAGAGTAAGTAGGTGAAAGAGTATAGTAAGGTAACTTGTAGTTTTCAGCAATTGTTCTAATAAGGTTTGCAGCTGCCTTCCAGTCGGGAAGCTTCTCACCTAAGAATGCATGGAATACTGTACCTGATGTGTAAAGTGTCTGTAATTCATCCTGAATGTCAAGTGCATCAAAAATATCTGATGAGAAGTCAACAGGAAGATGTGAAGAGTTGGTGTAGTAAGGAGTATCACCGGCCTTACCTGCTGTCTTGATGGCGGGCCATCTCTTCTTGTCGTGTTTTGCAAGTCTGTAAGTAGTACTTTCAGCGGGAGTAGCCTCAAGGTTATAGAGGTCACCGTACTGCTGCTGGTAATCGGAAAGACGGTTACGCATGTGGTTAAGTACTTCTTTGGTGAATTCCTGTGTTCTTTCGTCTGTCATGTCGGCTCTTAACCAGTTAGCGTTAAGGCCTACTTCGTTCATACCGATAAGTCCGATTGTGGAGAAATGGTTGTCAAAAGAACCAAGGTAGCGCTTTGTATAGGGGTACAATCCCTCATCTAAAAGTTTTGTAATAACTCCACGCTTAATCTTAAGTGAACGTGCGGAAATATCCATTAATCTGTTAAGACGTTTGAAGAAATCGTCCTTGTTAGCGGAAAGATATGCAATACGGGGCATGTTGATGGTTACAACACCAACAGAACCTGTGGATTCGCCTGAACCGAAGAATCCTCCTGTTTTCTTACGAAGTTCTCTAAGATCAAGTCTTAAACGGCAGCACATGGAACGAACGTCCGAAGGCTCCATATCGGAATTGATATAGTTAGAGAAATAAGGTGTGCCATACTTTGAAGTCATTTCGAACAAAAGCTTGTTGTTCTCTGTTTCGGACCAGTCAAAGTCTCTTGTAATGGAATATGTGGGGATGGGATACTGGAATCCTCTGCCATTTGCATCGCCTTCTACCATTGTCTCGATAAAGGCTTTGTTAATCATATCCATTTCTTTTTTACAGTCTTTATACTTAAATGCCTGAGGCTTTCCGCCTACAATTGCGGGAAGTTCTGCCAGGTCATTGGGAACTGTCCAGTCAAGGGTAATGTTTGAGAAAGGAGCCTGTGTTCCCCATCTGGAAGGAGTATTTACGCCGTAAATAAAGGCTTCGATACACTTCTTAACCTCGGGATATGTAAGGTTGTCGATTTTAACGAAAGGTGCAAGATAAGTATCAAAAGAAGAGAATGCCTGTGCGCCTGCCCATTCATTCTGCATGATGCCTAAGAAGTTAACCATCTGGTTGCAAAGAACGGATAAGTGCTTAGCGGGTGCGGAAGTGATTTTCCCGGGAATACCGCCAAGACCTTCTGTAATGAGTTGTTTTAATGACCATCCTGCACAATAGCCTGTGAGCATGGAAAGATCGTGTATATGAATATCAGCGTTTCTGTGAGCTTCTGCGATTTCTTCGTCGTAAATCTCGGAAAGCCAGTAATTTGCCGTTACTGCACCTGAGTTGCTTAAGATAAGTCCGCCTACGGAATATGTAACTGTAGAGTTCTCCTTAACTCTCCAGTCCTCAACCTTAACGTAGCTGTTTACCACATCCTTATAGTCAAGAATGGTGGATTTCATCTCACGCATTTTTTCGTGCTGCTTACGATAAAGAATGTATGCTTTTGCAACATCCGAATATCCGGCCTGCTCAAGCACTTTTTCAACGCTGTCCTGAACGTCTTCTACATGGATAGCCCCATCCTTAACTTTAGACTGGAAATCTGCGGTTACTCTTAATGCAAGAAGGTCGATTACGTCATTGGAATACTCCATTTCCGTAGCTACAAATGCCTTCATGATAGCATCGCTGATTTTAGTTAATGTAAAGTCTGATGTGGTTCCGTCTCTTTTAATTACCTGATACATTTTGGTACTCTCCCTCTTTTGATAATACCTAAAACCCCGTACCAAAAGTGTATCAAACAGGGTATTAAAAGTCAATTAAAAAAACACAAAATATCGGAATAACATTGTTATGTAACCCCAATATATTGTGTTTTCTCTTTTTTGATATGTTCAATTTTTAACAAAGCCCGAAAAACGTACTCCTATCGGGTTTTTAAGAATGTCAGCTCATGAACGGCTCTTTCATCCTTAGGATAGTTCGAAACATATTCTTCCATTTTCGTACGGGCGGTTTCGAAATCCTCCATATATTCGTAGGTAACGGCTTCGTTGAAAAGAAGTTCTTTCTGCCATTCCGGATCTTCAAGCTTCAGGCCGAAGGAAAAAGCTGCGAGAGCGCCTTCGTAGTCTCCTATCTTCCATCTGCATACCCCAAGCTGGTTGTATACCGCAGCATTATTGCCCTTTGCATCAAGATACTCTGCATAAAGGCTTGCGGCGTAGGAATAATCACTTATGGCTTCATAGGTCTTTCCAAGCATCAGAATCGTATCCGGTTTTGAAAGATCCTTTGCCTTTTCCAGATATACCCTGGCATTGGAGTAATCGGGAAGGTAGTAGTACATCCGGCCTCTGTCATAGTCGGATATTTTTCTTTTGCCGTCATCCAAAATGGCTTTCAGGTAGGAATCCGCTTCCGTTTCAAAACCTGCGTTTTTGATGGCGAAATATATCTGTATGTGAAGGTCGTAATCATCGGGACTTTTCGCGGTAACGGTTACAAAATCCTCTTCCGCCTTTGTCATTTCTCCCATCTTTAGGTAACAGAGGGCTCTTCTGTAGTAGTCTTCGATTTCCTTCGGATGAATGGTAATGAGTGCTGTGTAGACGTCAACCGCTTCACTGTAACGGCCGCCCATTTCATAAGCGTAGGCAAGGTAGTCGTTTATATCGTAATCCACCTCATGAATTGTTCCGTTGGACTTTTCAAGGGCGCGTACCAAAGCGTCCGCTCCTTCGTCGTAACGACCGCAGGCAATATATGCTATGCCAAGGCCGCGAAGGGCATCCTTTGTCTCGGCCTCTGTTTCAACAGAGGTAAGGAAGCTTTGCAAAGCCTCCTCCGGCTGATTGTTCGCAAGATAGGCAAAGCCCGCATCATAATATACCGTAGGAGCTTTCCCGCAGGCAGAAGTAAAAAGAAGGCCTGCAACAATTGATGAAGTTAAGATTTTGGCAAGAATGTTCTTTTTCATAAAAAAGATTTTAGCATATTCTCACAGTAAAATACATCGTACTTTGCAAATTTCCATAAAACTTAACAAATCGATATTCAACTTGCTTTTTCCCGTGGACTGGTCTGATAATTTGTGTTACGTTTTAAGGGTATTGGGTAATCAAATCTTCATAAGGAGAACGTCATGGGCGGATTTTTTGGAGTAGCTTCAAAGGAAGACTGCGTATTTGATCTGTTTTTTGGTACTGATTATCATTCCCACTTAGGCACACGCCGTGCAGGTATGTGTGTTTATGACAGGGAGGAAGGATTCAATCGTGCTATCCACAGCATTGAGAACTCACCTTTTCGAACAAAGTTCGACAAAGAGATTCAACAAATGCATGGAGCATACGGCATCGGCTGTATTTCCGACTACGAGCCCCAGCCCCTTATAGTACGTTCCCACCACGGTACATTCACTCTTACCACCGTAGGAAAGATTAATAACATTGAAGATCTGGCAACCCGCATCTTCGAAAACGGCCACTCACATTTTCTTGAGATGAGCGGCGGTGAAATAAATGCCACAGAGCTTGTGGCTGCTCTTATTAACTCAAAAGAAAATCTTGTGGACGGAATCAATTACGCTTTAGAATCCGTAGACGGTTCCCTGTCACTTCTTTTATTAACCCCCAAGGGTATTTACTGTGCCAGAGATAAAATGGGACGTACACCCGTGGTCATCGGTAAAAAGGACGGCGCATTCTGTGCTTCCTTCGAAAATTTCGCATACAAAAATCTCGGATATACAGACTACAAAGAACTCGGACCCGGAGAAATCTCCATCATAACTCCCGACTCCTGCACCACATTGATGAAAGCCGGAGAAAAGATGAAGATGTGTACCTTTCTTTGGATATACTATGGTTACCCTTCCAGTTCCTACGAAGGAATAAGCGTAGAAAAGATGCGTTACATCTGCGGTGAAAAAATGGCGAAACGTGATAACGTGAAGCCCGACGTAGTGGCAGGCGTACCCGATTCCGGACTTGCCCATGCAATAGGCTACGCCAACGAATCTAAGATTCCCTACTCCCGCCCCTTCATTAAATACACTCCCACCTGGCCCCGTTCATTTATGCCTACCATTCAGAGCCAGCGAAACCTTATTGCTAAGATGAAGCTTCTTGCAGTTGAAGATCTGATTCGCGATAAAAAGCTTCTTCTCATAGATGACTCCATTGTCCGCGGAACACAGCTTGGTGAAACAACCGAATTCCTGTATTCCTCGGGAGCCAAGGAAGTTCACATCCGTCCCGCATGCCCTCCGCTTCTCTACGGCTGCAAGTACTTAAACTTCTCCCGCTCCTCTTCGGAAATGGATCTGATTACAAGACGTATGATTGCAAAGTTTGAGGGAACCGATGACGTATCCCCTGAAGTTCTTGATGAATACGCTGATCCCGATTCAAAGCGCTACGCAAACATGGTCGAAGAAATCCGTAAAGAGCTAAACTTCACGACTCTTGCCTTCAACCGTCTCGACGACATGCTTGATGCCGTCGGAATAGACAAATGCAAGCTCTGCACATATTGCTGGAACGGCAAAGAATAAAAAAAGCCGCGAAAGGGCCCTTGGCTTCGACCCTTTCGCGGCTTTTTTATTTATGTCTCGGAGAAATTAAAATGCTAATGTAATCATAAGAAATAATACTACCAGGCAACTAACAATTCTAGTAATCTTCATATTAACACCCCTCTGTTTGCTACAGGTTTCCTTGTTACCCTTTCATTATCTCCCCACATTATATAGATTTACCCCTCCAAAAAATTAAGATTTCATTAAACCGGCGAATCGGGGACGGGTTCCTATTCGCCTTTTGGCGAAAAAGGGACAGGTTCCTTCCCTTTTACCGGGTCCCGGCAACAAAACATGGTTATAACCTCCGGTTTTGTGGCATGAATTGCTTCGAACGCAGATCGTTGACAACAAGTTTTCTTTCAGAATTCAATATTTGTTGTATATACATCCTGATTTCCGGATCAAAAGCAACAAAAGGTAAGTGCAATCTCCTGTTTTGTGGTTTTTACTTATCGTTTGATGTGAATATTACAACAAACAGCACCATAAACTTTGTGTTTTGTTGCCAGTCTTGTTCCGGAAGGGAAAATGTGCCACAAGGAGCTGCCTTCCCTGCTCAATTTGTTGTTCGTTACCATTTCGGCAGACAGTTTTAGTTTACATAACTATAAAATCTAGGTTTAGTAATAGGCCGAAACTAATTTTTTCTATATTCCGGCCATAATATTAGTACGTTTTGAGCTTTAAAAACTTTTCAAACTAATAATATCTCTTTTCTTTCTGATTTCTTAGTATTTATGATGGGTCTTTCACTCTTGATACTAATACTCATTAGAAATACTTCGGAATATTAGTACTATTTCCAAAAAACACTCTCAAAACACTAATATTATTCTTCTTATTCACTTTTTATTAGTCGGGAATTCCCAAAAATGCTTTTCTGCACTAATAATTGGCTTTTTCCAAGCGAAATATTAGTATTCTATCAAAATTCATAAATAAAGGGTGTTGCGAAAGCAACACCCTTCAGACTGAAGACAAAGTAGTGGCGGAAGCAGAGCTTCCGCCGCCTTTTTTGCCAATATAATCGATTTTTCTTTCTTTCGAAAGGATTATTGCCTGTATTCAGGCCATCTCCAATCCCCATTCTTCCTTTATTCTTGCT
>JAZLJG010000275.1:0-1039 GCA_045617745.1 Lachnospiraceae bacterium
CTGCCGGAAAAGAGCGACTGCTTAAAGATAGGAACTCCTATGCTCATAAACAGGATCCTGGAAGATGAGAAGATAAGCAAGCTTCTTTCGGATATACATGGAGATCAGGATTCGAGGCTCATAAAAGATCTGATAAGTTACATGATAATTAACGAGACCAGCACTATGCAGCATTTCCCCGGGTATGAGTGGGAACATCTTACAACATCTCAGAAGAATTATGACGATACACAGGTAAGCGGCTTCCTGAAAGAAAAGATACGTGTAAGGGAGATCGACAGGTTCCTTAACGGATGGAATGATATCCGTCCCGATAAGGGCAGCATATATATAAGCTATGACTCTACCAACATGAACACCAGAGCAGAAGGGATAGAATTCGGAGAGTACGGCCATGCAAAGGATAACGATGAACTGGAGCAGGTAAACATAAGCTACGCAATAGATCATAAGGACGCGACACCTCTTTTCTATGAACTGTACCCGGGAAGCATCATAGACAACAGCCAGTGCAGATGGATGGTGGATAAGGCCAGGAAATACGGCTATACGCATATCGGTCTTATCCTGGATAGAGGATATTTCAGTCAGAGGAACATAACCTACTTTGACAAGAACGGATATGAATTCCTCATGATGATAAAGACGGATTCGAAGCTCGTAAAGGATAAGATCAAGGAAGCAATGCTGCCGCTAATGACGAAACCGAAGTATTATCTTCCGGAACATGAAGTCTACGGTATGACGAAGGAGGGGACGATAGGTGACAGTCCTGCGGTAAGATATTTCCACATCTATTATGACAACGTAAGAGCAGGCGAGGAACGCAACAGATTTCTTGATTCAGTCATTGAAAAAGAGAAACAGCTTGAAAAGAAGACAGACGGAAAACTCAGAAAGGAAGAAGAACTTCTGGCATATAAGAAACTGTTCAGGCTTAAGTTTGATGAGTATGGATATCTGAAATCATACAAGAGGGACGAAAAGAAGATAGAGGAACTTGCAGAAAGATACGGATTCTTTGTGATCGTGACATCAA
>JAZLJG010000276.1:0-4238 GCA_045617745.1 Lachnospiraceae bacterium
CTGTCCAACGGACTTATAACTCCGCCGGCACCTTTATTCAAAACATGGGTGTAGATCATTGTCGTGCGGATATCTGAATGACCAAGCAGTTCCTGAACGGTTCTAATGTCGTAGCCGTTTTCAAGAAGATGTGTTGCAAAGGAATGTCGGAAGGTGTGACAACTGGCGTTCTTATTTATTCCGGATTCAAGAACTGCCTTTTTTACGGCTTTCTGCAGCAAGGATTCATCCAAATGCCAGCGGCCTTCTTCTCCTGTTTCTTTGTTTTTCCATCTGTTTGCCTGAGGGAACAGCCATTGCCATTTAAACTCTTTGGCCGCCGTCGGATATTTTTTATCCAGCTGATTTGGCATTGCAACTTTTCCCCAGCCGTCTTCCAGATCCTTCTGATGAATTTTTCTGACAGCTTCTATCTGTTCTTTGATTTTTGGAACAAGCTTTTGTGGAAGCATTACATGTCTGTCTTTGTCTCCTTTACCGTGGCGGACTATGATTTCATTCATGTCAAAATTCACGTCAAGGATTCTTAAAACCAGCACTTCATTAAGCCGCATTCCTGTTCCGTACATCAATTCTGCGGCCAGCTTTTTGCTTCCTATCAGATTATTGATAACCGAAACTACTTCCTGCCTGCTGAAAACTACGGGGATTCTTTCCTTTTTCTTTGCGTGGATTACAGAAGCAAGTTCTACAGGATTTTCGTTTTTCACGAATCTAAAATAGAATAGCAGGGAAGCCAGTGCCTGATTCTGAGTGGAAGGACTTACATGTTTCTTTACTGCAAGTTCTGTCAGAAAATCATTGATTTCTTTCTGTCCAAGATTATTCCTGTGATTGTATTTTAAGAGAAAAGCCTCAACCCATTTTTTATATACTTCACAGGTTTTCTGACTGTAGTTTTTGGCTTTCAGGATTTCAAGCATACGCCTTGTTAAATCTTCAGGCAAGAGTGGTATTTGTTCTTCATCAGGAATTTCGTCATTCACATTAAAAAGTCCCGTGTTGTACACATTCATCTTCAATTGATCCAGTGTTTCCTGAGTATTTGGAACAAGCCATATCTTTTCGTCATTATTCCAGATTCTTTTTGGAATCTTACGAACCGAATTCAGAAGGTCTGTATTAAAGCCTTCTGGAAAACTGACTGCTACAAATGAGTCATCATAAGGTTTAATTTCTATCTTCATACAGTAAAGATAATAAAAATTTAATGGTTTTACATAAATATTTATTAATTCGTTTACGAATAGAATTTCAGAAGTTCCTTACCCGTTAGCAACATGGAGGGCTGCCGCAGGCAGGTGCGCAGCACCGAGGCGAGAGCCGAGTCCGGAATACTGCGACCCCAAGTGGCGTAGACACTTGGGGGAACGGCCAGAAAAATCAGATTCTATTTATCTCCACAATTATCCAGATACAGTCTTGTAATATCTGGATTTGAATTTTCCAGTGCCAGCAACATGTACTTACGGTCATCTGCTACATTTTCTGAGAATTCAAAATTGCGGTACAGAAAGCGGATAACTTCATCATGGGTCTGACTGCGAAGTGCTTCTTCAAGATAGAAATCTGCGTTTTTAAGAAGCATGAATTTTTCAGAAGAACTTTCATACAGCTTTTCGATTGTTTCCAACTCTGCATCATTTCTAAGGGCAAAAAGGAAATCGTCTGTGGTAACTACTTTTTTCTTCATACTCCAGAAAACTACATTTTCAATTACTACAATTATAAGAACTGCCAGCATTGTAAAATAAAAACCCAGATTCAGTCCCCAAAGTTCTGTTGTACCAAATGTGTTTATGTAAAATTGTGTTAAGTTCATTTTGTTCTCCTTGTGGTGGTTTCGAGAGCCTCAACCACCGCTCTTTTTGCTCAACCACCGTGCCTTTTTTACAACAACTCTCCAAAGTGTCTTACATAGGCTTTCTTCAAACTTGTTGCCAGTGCCATGTAGAGCAAAATACATGGAATCAGATATGCAAAGTAACTTGCAGGGAGAGCCACAAATCCAAGCATTGCACCAAATGGTGTAAACGGAATGATTGTAAGCACTGCAATTCCTGTAAAGGTAAGCAAGGTCAAAGGCAAACTTGCACGGCTCTGGATAAATGGTAGCTTAGGGGTTCTAATCATGTGAATTACCAGAGTCTGGCTCCACATTGATTCAATGAACCATCCTGCCTGGAACATTGCGGCGTATTTGAACTGCATCATTTCAAGTTCGGCTCCGGCAAAGTGATTTGCAAGATTGTTGAACAAAACTCCGTTGCTTACAAACAATGGGCAGAATACAAAGTACATGAAAATGTAAGTTGTAAAATCGAAAATTGAACTTGTTGGTCCAATCCAAATCATAAAGTTACCAACGCTGCCTGCATCCCATTTGCGAGGAATGGCAAGGAATTCTTCATCAACATTATCCCAAGGGATGGCTGTACAGCTAAGGTCGTAAATCAGGTTCAGGAAGATGAGATGTACGCTCATCATTGGAAGGAATGGAAGCAAAGCCGAAGCAGCAAGTACACTGAACATGTTTCCGAAGTTTGAGCTTGCGGTCATTTTGATGTACTTAATCATATTTGCATAAGTCTTGCGGCCTTCTACAATTCCTTCTTCCAGAACCATCAGATCTTTTTCAAGAAGAATGATGTCTGCACTTTCCTTTGCAATATCAACTGCACTGTCTACAGAGATTCCAACATCGCTAACTTTCATTGCCTGTGCATCGTTGATTCCGTCTCCCATAAAACCGACTGTGTGTCCGTTCTGACGAAGACAGGTTACAACACGAGCTTTCTGATCTGGAGTAAGCTTTGCAAAAACCTGAGTTTTTTCCACAATGCGGGAAAGTTCTTCATCATTCATGTTTTCAATTTCACTTCCAAGCACCATGTTGCTTACTTTTAATCCAACCTGCCGGCAGATTGTGCGGGTAACTTTTTCGTTGTCGCCTGTAAGAATCTTTGTTTCAACTCCATGATTTTTAAGTGCACGGATTGCTTCTGCGGTAGATTCCTTTGGAGGATCCAGAAATGCAAGGTAGCCCAGCAAAACCATATCCTTTTCATCTTCCACGCTGAATTTTCCAACTGGTGAAGGATTAGTTTTATGAGCAAGGGCAAGTACACGGAATCCGTCATTGTTGAAATCATCTACAGTTTTTAAGATGCGCTGTTTTACTTCATCATCAATGGCACGAACTTCACCGTCCATCTCTACAAAAGAACAAACCGCAAGCATTTCTTCCACGGCACCTTTTGTTACCATCTGAGTTTTTCCGCTGCGATCTTTTACTACAACAGAAAGTCGGCGGCGGGTAAAGTCGAATGGAATTTCATCTACCTTTTCATAGTTTTCGCTTAAGTCCAGAAGTTCAGGATTGCTGTTTTCTTCTTCTTCAGTTTTGTGGATGATTGCAAGGTCCATTACATTTTTGTAGCCGGTCTGGAAATAGCTGTTCAAATATGCGTGACGGAGGATGCGGGTGTCTTCACTTCCGTCAGTATTCCAGTGATATTCAAGAATTACCTTGTCCTGAGTTAAAGTTCCTGTTTTGTCTGTGCACAAGATATCGATTGCACCAAAGTTCTGAATTGAGTTCAGATTCTTTACGATGGTCTTTTTCTTGCTCATTGAAACAGCACCTTTTGCAAGACAGGTTGTTACAATCATAGGAAGCATTTCTGGAGTAAGTCCTACTGCAATTGAAATGGCAAACAAAAAGGCCTGAAGCCAGTCGCCTTTTGTGATTCCATTGATTACGAAAACTACAGGAACCATTACAAACATAAAGCGGATTAAAACCCAGCTGACAGAATTAACGCCTTTTGAAAAACTTGTTTCCACGCTTTCTTCGCTGATGTTTTTTGCCATTGTTCCAAAAAGAGTAGTGTCCCCGGTTGTAACCGCTACGGCAACTGCACTTCCTGAAATTACAGACGATCCCATAAAGGCAAGGTTTTTGTAATCTGTAAGTTGTGCTTTTTCATCTGATTTTTCACAAGTTTTTTCAACGCCTTCACTTTCACCTGTCAAACTAGATTCGCTTACAAAAAAATCCTTTGCTTCAAGAATACGAACATCGCATGGAATCATGTCTCCTGAGCTTAAATGAATAATATCACCAGGTACTACTTCATCCAGTGGCAGTTCCATTTTTGGCTGATTACGTCGAGTTACTGTACAGGTTGTAGTAATCATAGCCAAAAGTTTTTCTGCAGCATTACCACTTCTTGATT
>JAZLJG010000277.1:0-1190 GCA_045617745.1 Lachnospiraceae bacterium
AATGCAGGCATAGATCCATGTTTTGTGGACATCGAGTCCACAGCAATTAAACTTTAAGATTTTAAACGACAATAAAATAACCTCCTGAGATTTATAGTTATAAAACTGACAGTGACTGGTCATCCGGCGAGATCGAGACGACTTCGGAAGAGATAAGTTTACGGGCTACTGTAATGCGCCACTCATTGATGCCTTAACGGATGACCGACAACATATAAAAATACGAGGTCGCCGCTATACAGCCCCGCCACTCACCTCCACGTGTTTTGTAGTGTGTCAGTCTTATAACAAGATAATATCAGAAGGAAGATAGATTAGATAGCGAAGGCCAGTGCACCTGTTTCATGACGCATTGGTGTCTTTCGCAGAAAGACGGGAAATATATATGAACTTGTTGAGGATAAATATTCTCCTGACATGGGACGCCCCAGTCTCGACCCGGTTACACTTATAAAGATTCCGCTGATTCAATATCTGTACGGAATAAAGAGTATGCGCCAGACAATAAAGGAAATAGAGGTAAACATGGCGTACCGCTGGTTTCTCGGCCTTGAATTGTATGATGACGTGCCTCACTTTACGACCTTCGGGAAAAACTATACCAGAAGATTTAAAGATACCGATCTGTTTGAACAGATTTTCCAGCACATCCTTGAAGAGTGCTATCGATTCAGGCTTGTTGATCCCTCGGAAATATTTGTAGATGCCACGCACGTCAAAGCCAGAGCCAACAACAAAAAGATGCAGAAACGCATAGCTCACGAAGAAGCGCTCTTCTATGAAAAGATGCTCAGAAAAGAGATAGATTCCGACCGCGAGGCGCATGGAAAGAAGCCGCTAAAAGATAAAGATGATGATGACCATAAGCCGGGCGGCGGTTCTTCGGACAAGTTTGAAGATTATACGGATGATGTTCCGCTTGATGATAAAACAGTTAAATACAGCACCACGGACCCTGAAAGCGGATGGTTCCATAAGGGCGAGCATAAGAATGTTTTTGCCTATGCCATAGAAACAGCCTGTGACAAGAACGGATGGATTCTTGATTTTACCGTTAACAGAGGAAATGAACACGACAGCAGAACATTTAAAGGTTTATATGACAAGATAAAAGATACAGATGTTTCAACGATAGTAATGGACGCAGGGTATAAAAACCCTGCAATAGCGAAGCTTTTGATTGATGACGG
>JAZLJG010000278.1:0-11309 GCA_045617745.1 Lachnospiraceae bacterium
AATAAATGCGCGAGTGGCTCAGCGGTGGAGCACCACCTTGCCAAGGTGGGGGCCGCGGGTTCGATCCCCGTCTCGCGCTCTTTGTGAAGAGGTCAGAAATCCAGCATTTATGCGGGTTTCTGATTTTTTTATGCGTTAAAAATTGGGGACAATTGGGGACAGTTTGGGGACAGCGGTCATAAATGACGGAAAGATAGTATAAAAAGAGCGGTAAGTCTTCCATGAGTGAGAGAAGCCCTACCGCTTAAGTTTTGATTAGTAATCCTTCTATGAGTACAGATTCTCAATTGTTAATAACATAACTCCATCTGCGTTCTCTTTAACATAATCTGTATAACCTCTGAGTGAAAACATGCACAAAAGAGGATTCTTTCCCTTTATATAATGTGCTTTTTCCAGAAAACTATCGAATATTTCTTTGTCAATTTTCTCATTCATAAATTTACATTCTCCTATGACTAATATATCTTTTCCGGTCTTACCGATAATATCGGCCTCAATCTGCTTCTGTTTGCCGTTTTCGTCAACAATGGTTTTCTGAAAATTGTCTATTTCTGTAATAATCGGGAAATCATTCTCGCCAACTTTCATAAGGAGAAACTCCTTACACATTTTTTCAAATACATTACCCATGAAATCATGAAGCTTATCTGCTACAGAACTATAATAATATTTTTCACCTTTTCCGACATTTATCAGACTTACGGCCCTATTAACATATTTATACCAGAATATCAGCATACTATCATTCAATACATAATACGGCTTGTTGGCAATTCGTTTCTCAATGATCTCCGCCTTTTGCAACATCTTAAGAGGATACGATATATCATCCATCCCCACACAACCGGATATCTCATTATTTCTTGTATGCCCTGTTGCTATAGCCGATACAATTGAACTATATAGTGCAGGATTCTGTCTTTCACTACTTACAATGGTCTTTACCTGTTCTTCGGTAAAATACCCTCCAAATGCAAAATATTCGTCAATAATATTCTGCTCAAGTGTTTTAGTATCATCGAACTGTTCTATGTATTTCGCCACACCATTCGTTAATCCATATACTATAGCTTTTTCTTCAAAACTATATTTTTGAACAAATTCTGCAGTGTCTCTATAATTAAATGGCTGTAATTTAAGTTCCAGCGTTGCCCTTCCATGAAGCGGTGCAGCTTCCGCCAATATCTCATCTTTCATAAACGCAATTAATGAACCGCATAGGCAAAAGAACAATTTAGTCTTCTTCCAATTATTATCAATCACTTTCTGAAGCACAGACTGAATAGATGTACACTGCTTCGCTAAATAAGGGTATTCATCAATAAAAAATACTATTCTTTCATCAGCTGCCTTATTCCCAATAAACTCGAATAACTTTTCAAAGTTTGGGAATTCCACTATTCCATTCATATCGGGGGCCAATTCAGTCAGAACTGTTTCTGTCATTATTGATAACAATTCATTTTCACTTTGTTCAGAAGCCGTGAATGAAACACATTTACAATTTTGCCTGTGCATGAATTCATTCATCAATTCCGTTTTCCCTATACGTCTTCGACCATACAGTACGACCATTTGAAACTCATCTGTATCAAATTTTTTCTTTAAGCTATTTAATTCGACCTTGCGCCCTCTGAATTCACGCATACCATTCACCTCTCACTGTACCCAAATGCATTTGGCCCAAATTCATTTGGGTGTTTGTTCAAGTCTCATTATATGATAAATTCTGTACATTTACAATTCAAAATTGATAAAATGAACGGTTATTTCTTATAACATTATAAATGATTTTTCATGTATGCATCTCTAATAAGCATTTGCATTCATTCTATCAGAGTATTGACAAATTGGTTTATTCGAGTAAACTAACAATTAGAGTTTATCGCAATAAACCAAAAAAATGAAAGGAATTCTTCAATAATGGATTTAGAACTTGGAATCGTACAGGAGCGTTTTGCAGATATTGTCTGGGCCAATGAACCCGTAGGCTCCGGAGAGCTTGTAAAGATATGCGAGAAGGAACTTAACTGGAAAAAGCCGACTACCTATACAGTCCTTCGCAAGCTCTGCGAGAAAGGACTTCTTAAGAATGAGAACGGAATTGTATCTTCCGTGATTTCGCGTGAAGATTTCTATTCTTCGAAAACGGAACAGATTATTGAGGAATCCTTTGACGGTTCGCTTCCCGCCTTTATTGCGTCTTTCATATCGCATAAGAACCTTACCGCAAAAGAAGCTGAGGAGATTCAAAGGATGATTGATACATTTAAGGAGGGCAAATGAATATGGGTTCTGTTTTCCTGAAAATAGTAAATATGAGTATTGCAGCCTCCTGGCTGATTGCTGCAGTAATATTGCTGCGAATAGTATTGAAGAAAGCTCCGAAGTGGATTAGCTGCGCGCTTTGGATATTGGTTGCAATACGCCTTTTATGCCCGGTGGTAATAGAAAGCTCGCTAAGCTTAGTTCCCAGTGCAGACACATATCCGGTTGAAGCGATTTATAACAGTGATACGAATATTTCCAACAATCCATATAACTGGCAAATTCATACCGGATTTAAGGCGATTGACGGCCAACCCGGCAATAATACGATACTGCAGGACGTCAGTAGTGGACCGGTCCTCAGATCAAATATAAACATTATTGCCTGTGTTTGGATTATCGGAATGGCTGTTATGATCATCTATTCGGCCATAAGCTACCGCAAATTGAAGAACAGTGTTCAGGCGTCGGTTCCCTTTAGGGACGATGTCCGTATCTGCGATGACATTCAATCTCCGTTCATCCTCGGTATTATTAAACCTATTGTTTATTTGCCTTCTTCTTTAGTTGGCGAAACGTTGGAAAATGTTCTGACTCACGAAGCTGCCCATATCAAGCGACATGATCACTGGTGGAAGCCTTTCGGATACCTGCTGTTGACAGTATACTGGTTCAATCCTCTCTGCTGGCTTGCGTATATTCTTTTATGCCGTGACATAGAAATGGCTTGTGACGAGAAGGTTATCCGCGATATGGATAATGACGCCAAAGCAGCATACTCACAGGCTATTCTTAATTGCAGTTTCCCAAGAAAGAGAATTGCAGCCTGTCCACTTGCATTCGGTGAAGTGGGTGTGAAGGAAAGAGTTAAGTCTGTGTTGAACTATAAAAAGCCGGCATTTTGGATTATTGCCGTTGCTGTAGTGTCTTGCATTGTTGTTGGTGTATGTTTTATGACTAACCCCAAAGACAATGAACCTGATTTGTCATTTCTAAATTATGAAAACGCTATATCAACGCTTGCGGATATGACAGATGTAGATGCTATATATTATCCCGTTACCGGAAAAAACGAGGATGGAAAGATATGCTTAGGATATGTCAATGGCAATGAATTTGCTAAATATCTTGACCTTGCATCGTGGAAAACCAGACGTTCACCTTTTAACAGTCTGCCATCCTCAAGCTCTGTAGAGATATGCATAGAGAGTGACTATCGGATAACAATATACAAAAAGCCCAAGCTGGCAAAAGTATCGTATAATGGTGAAGAACGCTACTATCGGACTCATAGTGATGATTACGAGAAGGTGGTTACGTTGGTGTATAGTGAAGCCCGTGCCGAAACAGTTGACAATGAGGCTGTAAGCACAGTTGTGCCAAATGAAACGCCTAATAGCAGTGTTGGTGATGTTGGCGAACCCATAAACGCTACCACAAATATTCGGACCGATGTCTGTGAATTATACCTTAAAGTATTAGAAGACTTATGGAATGTTGACTCAGGCTTGAATGGCGGAATTTCTCAGATTGGCATTGATCTTTCCGGGCTTACTCACTTGACTGTGGAAGAAAAAGAATCCGTGATGAGTGATTTTGCTTCGAGGCATAATCTTCCGTACATAGCAGGAACATGGGAAGAACTTTGTGAACAGGGTTATATTGATAAGGATAACCTTTACTGGGAAGATGGATTGTTTTTCTCAATAGAAACAAATGAAGACGCTGTATGGAATCTTCCTGCCATAAAGGAAGGCGATTCGGTTCCGGAACTAACAGCGTTTGATGCACACAAATGGCGTAGTGGTTTAGGAGCTTATTTCTTTGGTCAGTGCACTGCTCAGAAAAATGCTGACGGAACATGGTCATATACTGTGGGAGCGGAAATTATTTCATAATCATGTTTTTAATTATTCTTTATATTCTTCGGCATCTGCATGATGCGTGATGCTTGATTTTCTGCGGATTTTCATGAGCAAAAATCAGCGTTGTCCCCATCATTTTGGGGACAGTTTTGGGGACAACCCGAGGATAGAGTGCTTTCCTCCTTGATTTTACTGGGTTTTTCCGGGTTTGTCCGACTTCGATCCCCGTCTCGCGCTCGCAAAAAAGGAGCGGTAAGTCTTCAATCACAGAAGACCTACCGCTTTTATTTTGATTCGTAATTCAGTGAATATTCGATATAAATTCGGAATAGCATCGCCTTTGTCCCAGTAAATCGCATCCTCACTTCCGGTTTTTATTGCTTCTTCGAACATTTTGTACAAAGGATCAAGATAGTCTCCCTGAGGCTGCGACCCGGGAGAGGACATCATTTTCGCATATACAAGATTATCGCTTCCATTTGTTGTTTCAAGCCATATCTTACAATTGGCGGTTGACGTCAATCCGGAATCTGAAGGTCATCGTATCGCCTAAAGATGCTCCGGATGCTGCTGCCTGAGCAGTGGATGCAAAAAGAACATGAGTCAAATCCAGATTAAAAGCAGGCATAAGTAAATTTGCAAATCTCCGGGCTGTTTGTTCCAACAGTTATATAATAATAAGGGGAAAGAAAAAACATTGGATAGGCTTGTTATTTGAACTTGGTGAGAGAGGTTTCGTATTAATAATCCTTGAATGCATGAAATGCTATAATGGCTTATCCGGGAGGTTTGTAGTATGCGAAAGAAACTATTAACTGTTTTATTAACATTTTTAATGATATTTACTCTTACAGGCTGTGATACTAATGGATTCATGTTTCTTAGCGGCAATAATATAGCAGAGAAAGACAATAGTATAACCGCAACAATTAATAGCCTTAGTAAGGCTACTCCAAATGAGCCAAAAGAAGCCCCTATAGCGGTATCATTGTCAACTGCCGTTATTGAAAATGGCGACCTTATTTTAATTATGTCCGACGGCAGCAAAATTAACGTTGGAAGAGTTCAAGGCGAAAAGGGCGAAAAAGGTGAACAGGGCGAAAAAGGCGATAGAGGCGAGCAAGGTGCGCAAGGCGTAAAGGGCGATAAAGGTGAACAAGGTGCACAGGGAGCAAAAGGCGATAAAGGTGAAAGCGGAAGCAACGGATCAAGCACCACTAATCTTACAATCAGCAATTTTCAAAGCGACGTAGTGACTGATTCAGTTTCATCAGCTTCTACCGACTCTCAATTGCCAACTGCTAAATCAGTATTTGATGGACTAAACGGTAAACTGAATAATAATCTAGGAACAACCAATGCCGGCAAATATTTAAAAGTTAATAGTGATGGTTCCATTATTACGGACAGTATTTCATCCATCGATATAGCAGATAATCTGACTACAGATGACAACACTAAAGCATTAAGTGCTAAACAGGGAAAAGCGCTAAATGATACGAAAGCAAATATTACAGATACCTATTCAAAAAGTGAAGTTGATGACCTGTTTGAAGCATTCTTCAATGTCATGTATCCTGTAGGTTCACAGTATACTTCTTATGATAAAAATTTTGATCCGAATAATACAGAAGGTTGGAACGGTACCTGGGTAAAGATTGAGGAAGGATATTTTGTTGAAGCGACTGTCACTCCCGATCTAATCGGCACAAAAAAGGATGCCGGTTTACCAAATATTGAAGGTTATTTTGAAATACAAAGAAGTAAATGGGAAGGAAGCGTTATAGATGCCACAGGAGGTTCCTTGACCTCCAGTTATTCGGGAACATCATCTTCAGCAAAAATAGATAATGGAGATTCTAACCCTTGGCTTAATCGACAAAAAATAAGTTTTAGTGCAAGTTTATCAAATCCAATATACGGCAATTCAACTACTGTTCAACCAAAATCCATTCTTGCATATATTTGGAAAAGAGTAGAATAGATCAATTCCCGTTTCGGTTTTGAATAAAAAAGAGGTATCCCGATGGATATCTCTTTTTTCATTCCAATCGAAACAAGGAATCAAACCGCCAAGGGACACATGATTCATCTTTTCTCCCGCACTTTATCTTTTTTTGCATTGCAACTTATACCAAAGAATGGGAAAATAAGGAAGGAACAGCCAAGCGAAAGGAGCTAACAATGAACACATTTGATGAATTATCCCCCATCCGGTTTGACGAAAGTGGTATACACTTCGATTCAAGGATGTTTTTTAAGTGGAAGGAGCAAAACTTTTCAGAAGAACAATGTATCGTAAACGGAATTATTCCACTGACTGAAAAAACACCGGTAATTGCTCTCTTTGAGGACGATGAAAAAACCGTTGAGTACTGTCTTGAAACAGAAGAAGGCGAGGATCTGTGGCAAGTCTTTTTCTTTCCATGGATACGCTTTTTATAATGCCCAGAGCGACGTAGCCTATTCGGATGACGGTGTGGATTGCTGTGAAATCCGGGAATACAAAATTGACAAGGACACATGGTCCTACGAAGCCGAAGGAAAGACCTTCCGATACTACAATTCCTTCTGCTGTCCCCATTGCGCAACACCATACATAGACTACAAAAAATACCCGCAGATGAAAGTTTTCGGAGTCTCCGGCTGCGTGCTGATCGGAAAAAAGGCCTTTTGCTCAAAATGATTGAAAAGTGTTCCTATTCATCCACGGGAGATAAATGTACAAGGATATAAACGATAAGTTGGAACAGCTTTACAGATTCTATGAGTTAAAGCGTGATTCTTTGAGCAAAACAAAATTTACGGATAGTAAAAAGGAGAATTTCAGATGGTTGATTATATTACTGTAGCAGTTACGCTGCTTCTTGGAATCGTAGGCTTATGTGTTAACAATATCCTGCAGCGAAGGGCTATGATTAATACCACAATTACCCAGACCAGAATAAATGAACGGGAAAAAATTCAAAATGCAGGTGCTTTTCTTTTGACCGTCACTGACATAGCTTTCCTGCAAACGATAAAAGCCGAAGAATCGTCAGAACACACCAGAGAAATTATCAAGGCAGAGACTGAATTCAGGCTTCTTTTTACTTTTTCCAACAAAGAAGATATGAAATTGTGTCTTCGTGCCAAAGAGCTGACCAATATATCCCTCTGTTACTTAAAGGGCACCGCAACCGCAAAGGATTTGGAAAAAGCCCGTGAAGAGTTTATATTTCTTCTGGACTCCTATATTCAGGCAGATTGGAGCCGGATAAAAGGCGAAACTACCGGCAAAGCCCCCAAAAAGCCCAAAGAACTAACCTCATGGGAAGAAAAGAATGAGCGTTATAAAAAATTGTACAGGGAACACTGCAATGAGCCCTAAAGAACACCACAATATTGGTTGAGATATCACATGTCATATACAGAAAACAAAAACATTAAAAGAATTACTTGAAAATCCTATTATCAAAGGACTCGGAAAAGACGCCATCAGCAAACGTGATTTGTCTTTGGAAGAATTTTACACCCGGACTACCGGGGAAATAGGTGAAAAGATTGGCTGGAAAGATGTGGGCTATGGTTTGGAAAGGCTCTATGAAATTGCCAACAGAGGTGAATTCTTTCCAAAAACTGCCATTTTTGTGGCAAATGAAGACGAACTGGTCGGTCCCACAGGCGGACACGGCTTTGCCGATGGCTGCGGAATGTGCATGGAAGGCTGGCCGAAACGTGCTATAGAATGGTTTGAAACGAAATAGTCATTGATACTATGCTATTGTGCAAAGTGTGCCCCACAATACATATCCAAGCTTCTCATAGCACGCGTTGGATGCCACATAATCTGCATCGGTATAGAGCATAGGAAAGGTTACAGCATTATACCGTTTACTACCGCACGAACTCTGTGATGGTGATAAAGTTCTTCATTGGGCATCATGTTGTGCATGTACGCAACAGAGAACTTCTCAACCGGGTCAGCTTCAACCCAGATTCCCGTTCCACCGGTCCATCCAAAGTCGCCGAGGTGGCCGTTGTGACCAAACTTCTGTGTAAGAAGTGTTCTGAAACCAAGGCCGTAACCATAGCCTGCAAGATAATCATTTTCAAAATCCTTCATCTGAACAGGTCCCAACTGGTTTTCATGAAGCATGGAAACCGTACCTGCTCCCAAAAACTTCTTTCCCTTGTAAGTTCCGCCGTTTGCCAGCATCTGCATAAATACCGCAAAGTCGTGGGCACTTATAAGAAGGTTCGGACGCGCGCCTGCGGGAACTGTATCCGGATCTGTTGCGGAAAAGCCCTTTGTAGCTTCAAACTGTCCGGGACCTTTTTTAGCATAATTTGTTACTATACGATCCTTGTTCCAGGGACGAGCAAGAGTATCAGCATCCTCAAGTTCCAAAGGGTCTATAAGGCGTTCTTTGAATACCTCTCTTAATGGCTTTCCTTCGAAAGTTTCCACCAAAACACCGGTAATTTCGGAGCCGAAGCCGTACTGCCAGTGGGAACCGGGTTCAAACATTACGGGAACCTCAGACATGGCGCGCACTTCTTCCTGAATTGTGGTGGGACCCTTCTTTAAAAGTTCCTCCATCTGTTTGCTCATGGCTGCAAGTGTAGGTGTTGTGGGATTAATGGCGGGAACCATGCAATAAGGAAGACCGCACATCATGGCAACTGCATCTCTTATTGTAATAGGCTTCTCCAGTGGAGCAGTGTCTATAGCTCCATTGGGAAGTGTAATGAATTTCTTTGTATTCTTCCATTCGGGAAGGTAATCGGACAAGGGATCGCTAAAGAGGAATTTACCTTCCTCGTATAACATTCCCAAAATAGCGTATGTAAAAAGCTTTGTGGTGGAAGCCTGGCTGAACATGCTGTGAACGTCCACCTTTTTGCCTTCTTCTATATTTGCAAAACCGGCTTCTTTGTGATAAATCATCTCATCGCCCTGCATAATGGCAACCGCACATCCGGGGTTTGTGCCCTGTTGTACAAATCTTTCAAGCAAATTATCAAGTCTTGTAAAATCCCTCATAAAACACCTCCTGCATTTGTATACTAATATACCACAATATGGTCCTTTTCTGTTATTATGTAAAAAGAAAAAACTTCTTATAAAAAGGATTTCATATATGCTTTCAAACCTAATTTTCAGTTTAAATGCCACCATGCCGATTTTTATCATTATGGTGGTTGGATATATTTTGAAGAGAATCAACTGGCTTATCGAAAAGCCTACGGAGGTTTTAAACAAGCTGGTTTTCAGGCTTTTCCTTCCGGCTCTTTTATTTATGGATCTTGCAAAGCAGGACTTTGTGGCTATGTGGGACAATACATTCGTTTTGTTCTGTGCTGTGACTACGGTGGTGAGCATTGTTATCGCCGGTCTTCTCTCTTTGACCGACAGGGCAAAGGAAGACCGGGGCGAAATCATCCAGGCTTCCTACAGAAGCGCCGCTGCCACCCTCGGAATAGCCTTCATGACCAACATTTACGACAGTGTGGCAATGGTGGCACTTATGATAGTGGCTTCTGTACCCATCTATAACATTGTGGCTGTTCTTGTGCTTTCTTTGACCTCTCCTGAAAACCAGGGTGTATCCGGAAAGGCCTTATTTAAAAAGACCCTTAAATCCCTTGTCACAAACCCTATTATCCTTTCGATAATTGCAGGACTATTATGGTCAGTACTGAAGCTTCCCCAGCCTGTTATATTCGTCAAATCCGTTACTTACCTTGCCAATGTGGCTTCTCCTCTCGCACTTATCTCGTTGGGAGCAAGCTTTGAATTCAAAAACATAAAGGAGAAGCTAAAGCCTCTCCTTCTTGTAGTCTTCAATAAACTGTTTTTGTTCTGCATTTTATTTCTGCCCCTTGCGGTTTTCCTGGGCTTCAGAGACGAAAAGCTTGTGGCTGCCCTTATTATGCTCGGAAGTGCCACCACCAGCTCCAGCTTCATTATGGCCAAGAACATGGGGCACAAAGGAAGCATCTCCTCTTCTGCCGTCATGACCACGACTCTTTTTATGTCCTTTACCATGACGCTCTGGCTGTTTATTCTGAAAACATTTGGGTATATCTGACTAGCCTTTCTACTTCGTCAATTATATAAACGCAAAATAAAAAGCCCGGAAATCCGGGCTTTACTTATGCATATTTTAAATTCCGAAGTTGAACATACTGGAGAGAGTACTCTGTGCCTGGCCGTAGCTGTTGTAAAGGCCGGTACTCATTACGGAAGCCTTTGAAAGGCTCTCAGCCTTCTCTCCTATCTGACTGCCATAAGAGAATTTGCCTTCAAACAAAGACTTAACCGTTGTCATGCTGGCATTCTTCAAAGCATCTTCGTTCAAAGAAAGCTTATTATCAACGCCTACGGTAATACCTGCCTTGGCAAGAGTCTTGGACATGGTACCTGTAAGGCTGGTCATCCAGTTAACTGTCTGTGAAACAGGCTTCGAGTTAACCTTTGCGGCCTGTTCAAGTGCAGTATTGTAATTGTTTACAAAGTCCTTTACAGCGCTTGCAACCTTATCGGTATCGATTTTGCCCTGTACAGGCTGCCACATTTCTTCGGACGCCAGTTTATCTGCGGTATCCTTAAGTGCCTTAGCATCTGTCTTTAACTGAGTAAATCCGGTATCATCTGTAACAGGAGCTTTCTTAGCAGTACTCTGGGCCTTTCCAGTAACAACATCTCTTACCGAAGGCTTAGGTGTATAAACCTTGGATGAGCCACTTGTGGCATTTACATCCTCGGAATAGTACGCCTTCATGAGTTGCTGATAAGAGCCCTTTTTAATGAGGGCATAATCGCTGTAATTTATTGAATTTTGGTTATTCAAAGAGCTGAATAAAGATGAGAGATTGCTGTCATACATCTTCATCGCAACTACCTCCTGATAAGCCTATATTCACATATTATTATAGTACTCTAGTCCCCTTTAGGCAACGGATTATTAAAAATGCTTTTTTCTTCAATATTTTATTGAC
The DNA here is from genome assembly GCA_045617745.1 of Lachnospiraceae bacterium. Taxonomy (GTDB): domain Bacteria; phylum Bacillota; class Clostridia; order Lachnospirales; family Lachnospiraceae; genus UBA1258. Next base: position 11,121 of record JAZLJG010000278.1, read on the forward strand.
AAAAGGAGGTCATTAATGTAATATATGTTTTGTTGCGACACGCAACAGAATAAATGCGCGAGTGGCTCAGCGGTGGAGCACCACCTTGCCAAGGTGGGGGCCGCGGGTTCGATCCCCGTCTCGCGCTCTTTGTGAAGAGGTCAGAAATCCAGCATTTATGCGGGTTTCTGATTTTTTTATGCGTTAAAA